>NZ_JBHSDQ010000004.1:0-460721 GCF_042652025.1 Arthrobacter sedimenti
AGGTCTACGCCGCCTACAAAGCAGCCACCGAATTCAAGGGCAAACCCACCGTCATCCTCGCCCACACCGTCAAGGGCTACGGCCTCGGCCCCCACTTCGAAGGCCGCAACGCCACCCACCAGATGAAAAAGCTGACCACCGGGGATCTCAAGGAGTTCAGGGACTACCTGCGCATTCCCATTTCGGATGAACAGCTCGATGCCGATCCCTACCGGCCTCCCTACTACCACCCGGGATTCGATGCGCCCGAGATTGCCTATCTCCTTGAACGGCGGAAGGCACTGGGCGGATCGGTTCCCGAGCGCCGCGGCGGACATCAGGCCGTGGATCTTCCGGATGCGAAGTCCTATGAGGTCGCCAAGCGCGGCTCGGGTAAGCAGATGGCCGCCACCACGATGTCATTTGTGCGCCTGCTCAAGGATTTGCTCCGGGATAAAAAGTTCGGGAACCGGATTGTGCCCATCGTGCCGGATGAGTCCCGCACCTTCGGTATGGACGCGTTTTTCCCGACTGCCAAGATCTATAGCCCGGCCGGCCAGAACTACTTGTCGGTGGACCGTGACCTGGTCCTGGCGTACAAGGAATCCCCCGCGGGCCAGCTGATCCACCCCGGGATCAACGAAGCCGGCGCCGTGGCAGCGTTCACCGCCGCCGGGACCTCCTACGCCACCCACGGCATCCCCCTGGTCCCGGTCTACGTGTTCTACTCCATGTTCGGCTTCCAGCGCACCGGCGACGCCTTCTGGGCCGCCGCGGACCAAATGACCCGCGGCTTCATCATCGGCGCCACCGCAGGACGGACCACCCTCACCGGCGAAGGCCTCCAGCACGCCGACGGCCACTCCCCCCTGCTGGCCTCCACCAACCCCGCCGTCCTCACCTACGACCCCGCCTACGGCTACGAAATCGGACACATCGTCCGCGCCGGCCTGGAACGGATGTACGGGGAGAACTCGACGGACAAGAACGTCATGTACTACCTCACCGTGTACAACGAACCCATCATCCAGCCCGCAGAACCGGAAAACCTCGACGTCGAAGGCGTCATCAAGGGCATCTACCTGCTCGCCCCGGCAAAGATCGACGGTCCCCGCACCCAGATCCTCGCCTCCGGCGTCTCCGTACCCTGGGCCCTCGAAGCCCAGCGCGTGCTGGCCGATGACTGGAACGTCTCCGCCGACGTCTGGTCCGTGACCTCCTGGAACGAGCTGCGCCGCGACGGCCTCGCCGCCGAAGAGGAAGCCTTCCTCAACCCCGGCCAACCCACCCGCGTCCCCTTCGTCACCCAGCAACTCGAAGGAGCCACCGGCCCCATCGTCGCCGTGTCCGACTACATGAAGGCCGTCCCGGACCAGATCCGGCAATTCGTCCCCAACGAATACGCCACCCTCGGCGCCGACGGCTTCGGCTTCTCCGACACCCGCGCAGCAGCCCGCCGCTACTTCAAAAACGACACCCACTCCATCGTCGTGAAAGTACTGCAGATGCTCGCGGCGAGGGGCGAAGTTGAGGAGGGTGCGCCGTCGTACGCCATGGACCGCTACAAGATCCTAGACGTCAACGCCGGCACCACCGGCGGGGCGGGCGGCGACGCCTGACAACCACAGCCGGCAGCAGTCGGGGCAGTTTCCGGGGGGAGGCTGCCCCGACTGCTTTGGCATTGGCTAGGGTGCAGCTATGAAGAACACGGACGCGCCCGGGCCCGCAGGCCCGACTGGCCACGGGGTGATTGGCGTCGTCCTTGCGGCCGGAGCGGGCACCCGCCTGGGACTGGGACCGAAGGCGCTGCTGCCCTACCGGGGCCGGCCGCTGGTGGAGTCGGTCGCCAACACACTGCTCGACGGCGGCTGCCGGGAAGTGGTGGTGGTCCTGGGGGCAGGAGCATCTGAAGTTCAGTCGGTTGCCGGCCTCGACCGCTTCCGGGTAGTGAAGAACCCGGAGTGGCAGACGGGCATGGGCAGCTCGTTCCTCCTTGGAAACCGAGCCGCGGATCCCGGAAGCCACGTTTTGATCGCCCTCGTGGACCAACCCGGCCTGACCCGTGAAACCGTGGCACGGTTGCTGGCCCGGCATCGTACGGGCCGGATCACCGCCGCCGCGTACCGCCGCGCATTCGCTGAGGGCGCGCTGACGGACCATAGCGGCCGCAAAGACAACAGCGCCGGCCACGGAGACAACCGGCAAGCGGGACAACTCCGCCGCGGGCACCCCCTGCTCATCGACGCCTCCCTGCGGGAGGCCGTGTGCGCAACGGTGACGGGCGACGCCGGGGCGCGCGGCTTTCTGCGCTCCCACCCGGACTTGGTGGATGAGGTGGACTGCAGCGACCAGTCCACCGGTGAAGACGTCGATACGCCGGACCAGCTGGGTCTTCTACGCTAGCGCCCTCCCACCCTCAGCACCCGGGGCTCCAGTAGCAGGCGACCTCCACAAGCACTCGAGCACGGTCAGGGCAACATGACCCGGGCCGCGTCAGGCGGTTGGGGCGTGCAGGATCCGCTCCAGCCAATGTTCTGCAGGGGATATGCCGAGGCGCACGAGATCCGAAAGCACGCCAGGCGCTCCCTCCCCCGGTACCTTGTTCCGGTTGCGAAGGGCTGGCCATTTCGTTGGTTCCCAGTCCTGGTGTTCGCTCGGGTACTGCCTGCCGGTGGGTGAGGTCCAGCCGGGTGGTTCGTTTTTGGTGGCCGGGGTGGGTTTCCACCCGGTGGTGTGGCGGAGTTTGTGGTGTTTCGGGCAGGGCTGTCCCAGGTTGCTGATCCCGGTGGTGCCGCCGTTGGCCCAGGCGAGGATGTGGTCGGCGTCATTATCCAGGGAATTATTGCTGCAGCCCGGGAACGGGCACTTACCGTCCCGCATCCGCAACCAAGCCCGCATCGCGTGGGTCACCCGGTAACTCGTCCGCCCGATCTCCAGCGGCGCCCCGTCCCGGGGATCCACCAACACCCGGTAAAACGATGTTGCCCCATTCGCCACCAGGTCCCGCGCCATCGACGGCGGGATCGTCCCGTACCCGTCCAGCACGGCCGGCTCATCCGTCAACCCCATCAACGAGTACACCGGGACCGTGACCAGGACCTGCGCATGGATCGGCGAAGACCAGGGCTGCTGCCCGGCACCGTAACGTCCACCGGCATCTGGACCGTCGACGGCACCAGCGCCGCCCCGGTGGACGGCCTCGACGTCACTGCCTGCGTCGGATAAGGGCGTGGCACAGGGACCACCGGCGTGGACGATACTGCCGCTGCCAAGGACCGCACTGGCGAACTTGTCGGCCCGCAGCTGCGGCATGCTGCGGGACTCATCCGGCCCCTGCATGCCACGCGAGATCGCGGTGAGCCGGTTCCACCGGCCAACGCCTCAGCCGCCGGCAGGCACGCGGACAGCCACGCCATCCCATCCTGGTCCGGCCGGAACTCCACCCGCCGATCCGCCAGCCCCTTGGCATGGCGTTTCTCGATGCTCTCCGCGTGGTGACGTTCCCGCCACGTCCTGGCCTTGACCCGAAACCGGTGCGCCGGCATCTCCCCCACCGGGCACCCCCGAGCAGGGTCCTGGGCGTCAGGGTCAAGGAAATGGGCTTCCAACGCCGTCGCCCCCGCAGCATCAAGGCCGGCCGTCTCATCCGCCATCACCACCGCGTGCTGCCACGACAGAGTCCCGGTCTGCAGCCCCGCCAACGTCCGCGGCAACGAGGAAACAACGGCGTGCGAAGTCGCCAGGAACGATGACGCAGCCCGCGGCCCCAAAGCCAGCACACACCCGACCTCCGCCGCGAACGCCATCTCCTGCGCCTGCACCGGCACATCAGGCCCGGCAACAACAGAGGCGCTCCCCGCGTACGTCACCGCAGCCTTCGCCTTCAAACCAGCGAACCCGGCCTCCACCTCACGGGCACCGGCCAAAACGTCCAGGCACCCATCAGCCAGCCCCGCCAACGGATCAGCCACCGAGAACGGCTCAGAACCGCACCCATCCACCTCCGCATGCAACACAGCAAGGGCAGCCCGGATGTCCGCATAAGCCCTGGTTACCGCTGCCTTCCCCATAAACCAATCATGACAAGGGGGTACGACATTCTGGCCGTGAAGACGTCAGCTCAGGCCTGCATCCCACTTTCCAATAGCTGTTCCAGCCCCTGTTTGAAGCCGGACCGCCCGCCATGGGCCGGGTGCCGGATTTTTGGCGCGGACAGACCACTGCGCTGCAGGCTGTGCTGGGCCACGTTTCCCACCGCCACGATGGAGGTGACTCCGAACAGCTCCGCCAGTTCCTGCCAGAAAGACGTGCCGAGGTTGGTTTCGGACGGCCTGGGCGTGCGGTTGGACAACGGCTGCCCCGGCTTGTGGGTGTGCCAGGGAAAAGCACTCCACAGCAGCGGCAGGAACCCCACTTCTTCCAGGACTTGCCAGAGCACGGTGGCGGTGGGCTCGGCAGCTACCCCTGCAGCTTCGGGAGGCAGAACGTAGCCCTTGCCGGGGCCGAAGAGCCCGAAGCTGTTGGCGGGCCCTCCGAGAATGACCCTGTTGGTGAAGGGCACCCCGGTAATCCGCATGCCCCTGAAGCCCGGCGCCTCCCCCACCAGCAGCACCTTGGGCCGCCGGTCCAGCATCTCCTGCAGGTAGAGCTCAAGGTTGTGCCGGCGCAGCGCGTTCGCCGGAACTTCATGATTGAAGAAGTTGGTGCACCCAGGCCCCAGCTCCACGGCCGCGAGCCGCTCTACAACGTCATGGACTGGGTCAGTCACCGGCGAGCTTCCAGGCGGCGACCGGGTTACCAGCGCGGGTGGATGGACTCGCGGAAGTAGTGGTCATAGATCCAGCGGACGCCGTCGTCGAACTCCTTGCCCACGCTGACAGTGGCCGCGCCAGCATTGGCGCGGGCCTGCTCCACATTGCGGGCGCCCGGGATAACGGTGGTGACGCCGTCCTGCGCGGCGATCCACGCGATGGCTGCCTGGGCGGTGGTGGCACCGGAAGGCACCAACTGCTCGAATTCCTTCACTGCCTTGAGGCCCTGCTCGTAGTCCACGCCGGAGAAGGTCTCCCCGACGTCGAAGGCCTCGCCCTGGCGGTTGTAGTTGCGGTGGTCGTTCTCCGCGAACGTGGTGTCCTTGGTGTACTTGCCGGACAGCAGGCCGGATGCCAGCGGCACGCGGGCGATGATGCCAACCCCTGCGGCCTTGGCGGCGGGCAGTACCTCGTCCAGCGGCTTGAGGCGGAAGGCGTTGAGGATGATCTGGACCGAGGCCGTTCCCTCGTGCCGGATGGCTTCGAGTGCCTCGTCCGTGCGTTCCACACTCACGCCGTAGTTGCGGATGGCACCTTCGGCCACGAGTGTATCCAGGGCGTCATAAACTTCGTTGTTGCTGTACACCGGGGTGGGCGGGCAGTGCAGCTGGACCAGGTCCAGGGTGTCCATGCCCAGGTTCTTCCGTGAGCGGTCAACCCACTGGCGGAAGTTGGCCAGGGTGTAGTTTTCCGGCCGCTGTTCCATCCGCCGGCCCATCTTGGTGGCCACCGTGATGCCGAGGCCCGGGTTGTCCGCCAGGAACTTCCCGATTGCCTGCTCGCTCTTGCCGTCGCCGTATACGTCGGCGGTGTCGAAGAGGGTGACGCCGGCCTCCACCGAGGCTGCGAGGATGGCCTGCGCCTGCGCCGGATCCACGTTGCCCCAGTCCGCGCCGAGCTGCCAGGTGCCGAGCCCCACGATGGAGACGTTCCGTCCGGTCTTGCCTAAAATCCGCTGTTCCATCCCCCGACTATATGCAACGATGCAACCCGGGGTCAGTTCCGACCCCGGGTTGCGCCCGCGCAAGCGGAACTATGACCACCTGCCAGCCTAGGAAGTCACGCGCTCCAGCTTGGGCACCAGGCCCGCTTCCTTGAGCCCCATGTAGATCCGGTCCCGGGCGATGGGCAAAGACGCGAACCGCACTCCGGTGGCGTTCCGGATGGCATTGGCAAGCGCCGGCGCCACGGGATTGAACGGGCTTTCGCTCATCGATTTCGCCCCCAGCGGCCCCAGTTTGTCGTTGGTGTCCGCAAAGTACACCTCGCTGCGCGGCACGTCCGCGAAAGTAGGAATGTGGTACTGCCGCAGGATGTCCGTGGTGACCTTGCCGGCGTCGTCCACTACCACCTCCTCGTACAGCGTGGCACCCAGGGCCTGCGCGATCCCGCCCTCGATCTGGCCGCGGCACTGGCGCGGGTTGACCACCACGCCGGCGTCCGCCGCCTGCACGCTTTGCAGGATCTTCAGCTCACCGGTGCCGCGGTTCACCGCCACCCGGAAGCCGTGCACGTTGAAGGCTACGGAGCGTGGGGTGCCACCCCAGCGCCCCTCGGCAGCAAGTTCGACGCCGGCATCCGCAGCAGCCTGCGCCAGGTCAGCCAGTGCCACGGGAGTTCCATCGATCACAACGCTGCCTCCGTCAAGAACGCACGCGGAAGCCTGCGTCTGCCGGATGCCTGCCGCGAAGGCCCGGATCCGGACGGCCAACTCTTCCGCCGCGGCCAGCGTGGCCTTGCCGGCCACCACCGTACCGGCAGAGCCGAACGCACCGGTATCGTGCTCCACCAGGTCCGTGTCTGACTGCCGCACCACCACCCTGGCCGCCTCCGTGGACAAGGCTGTGGCCGCCAACTGTGCGTGCACCGTGGTGGTGCCGTTGCCGAACTCGGCGGTACCGACGTCGGCCTGGTACGTTCCGTCCGGCAGGAGCCGGACGTGGGAGTGGGCGAAGTGCCCGCGCGGCGGCACGGTGTCGATCATCGACAGTGCAGCGCCCTCGCCCACCATCCAGTCGGGCCCCAGGTCATCCAGACCCGCATCCTGGTAGCGGGCCTTGCCGCGGTCCAAGGCATCGCGGACCAGGTCCAGGCACTGGTCCAGGCCGTAGCTGCCGTAGTGGACGTCCTCCTCCGGATCCGGCTGGGTGGACAGCATGTGGTCCCCCTCCCGGACCATGTTCCGGCGGCGGAACTCCAGCGGATCCATGCCGATCCCGGCCGCCAGTTCGTCCATGGCAGACTCGATGGCGAAGATCATCTGGCTGAGTCCGTAGCCGCGGAAAGCACCGGCCGGAACAGTGTTCGTGTACACCGAGTGCGCGTCCACCTTCTTGTTTGCGCAGTTGTACACGGCCAGCGATTCACCGCAGCCGTGGAACATCACGCCCGGCCCGTGGTTGCCGTAGGCGCCGGTGTTGGTCACGACGTCCAGCTCCAGGGCCGTCAGCCTGCCGGCCCTGCTGGCGCCCGCCTTCAGCTTGATGGTGAACGGGTGCCGGGTGGTGGTGGCGGTGAACTGCTCCGTGCGGGTGAGTTCCAGCTGGACCGGCCGCTGCAGCTTCAGGGCCGCGAGCGCCACGAGGTCCTCGGTGAGGACTTCCTGCTTGCCGCCGAAGCCACCGCCCACACGCCCGGCCACCACGTGCACCTTGTCTTCTTCCAGGCCGAACACCCGGCACAGCGTCCGCCGGACCAGGAACGGGACCTGGCTGGAGGTGCGGACCTGCAGCCGGCCTTCGGCGTCCACCGAGGCGATGGCCGCGTGCGTTTCCAGCGCAACGTGCTGCACCCTCTGGGTCTGGTAGGTCTGTTCGTGGATGAAGTCGGCGGCGGCGAAACCATCGGCCACGTTTCCCAGCTCCGAGTGCAGTTCCGCCACCACGTTGCGGTCCGGACCGGCGATGCGGGAGGCAAAGGCGTCCTTGTCCCCGTGGACCAAAGGAGCGCCGGGCAGCAGGGCATCCTGGGGCGAGAAGACGGCGGGAAGCTCGTCATACTCCACGTGCAGCGCACGGACCCCGGCTTCCGCGGCGCCCACGGATTCCGCGACGACGGCGGCCACCCGCTGCCCGCGGAACCGCACCAATTCATCGAGCACGCGCGTATCGTCGGGGTCGTCGGTGAAGAGCTCGTGCTGGGCCGTGGAGAACAACTGCTCCGGCGCGTCCTCATGGGTAAAGACGGCCACGACGCCAGGGACCTGCAGCGCCCCCTCCTTGTCGATGGACACCACCCGTGCGTGGGCGTGCGGCGAGCGCAGGATCTTCAGGTGCAGCAGTGCCTGCTGCTGGTCCATCGGGAGGTCCAGGGTGTAGCGGGCGGCGCCGGTGACGACGGCCCGGCTTGCGGGCGCGGGAACGTCGTCGCCCAGGCGGCCCGGCTCCGGATCCGGCTGGCCCTCCCCGGCGATGCCGGACCCCTGCCCGGCCGGATTCGGATGGCCGGCATCCCCGCAGACCGCATCGGCAATGGCGCGGTACCCGGTGCACCGGCAAAGGTTGCCCTTGAGGTTCCTGGGCAGGTTCTCTTTCTGCTTCTCATCGAACGTTGCCGCCGTCATCACCATGCCCGCGGTGCAGAAGCCGCACTGGAAACCCTGCCGCTCCATGAACTGCTGCTGCACGGGGTGCAATTCCCCGTCACCGCCAGGGCCAGCAGCAGCCAACCCCTCAATAGTGGTGATCGCATGCCCCTCCGCCCGGACGGCCGGGTAGATGCAGCTGTGGACCGGTGTTCCGTCCACGTGCACGGTGCAGGCGCCGCAATCGCCCCCATCGCACCCCTTCTTCACGCCGGTGTTGCCCTGCTCCCGCAGGAAAGTGCGCAGGCACTGGCCGGGGCGGGGTGCGGTGCCTGCGGGGGTGCCATTGATCTCGATGGCCATGCTCAGGCCCCTTTCGAAAGTGCTGTTGATCCGGGCGGGGTGGCGCTCCGGGGCGGCCAGAAGTCCCCGGAGACCGCCAGTCCCGGCGTTCCCTCGGGGACTGCCAACTCCGCGCGGATTTCCTCGGCCAGCCGGTAGGTCATATCGCGGCGCCAGGCAGGCAGGCCATGGATGTCATCGTGATAGAGCTCTGCCGGAATGGCATCATCCAATGCAGCGGCCAGCCGGTCTGCATCCGGCACTCCGTCGAAGCGCAGCTGAACGGGCCGCTTGGTGGCGGCGGTGACGGTCAGCACCAGGGAGGCGCCGCCGTCGAGCCTTCCAATGAGCAGCGCCCCGGACCGGCCCAGGTTGCTTAGCGACAGCCGGCGGTACGCCACCCGCGAGGCAAGGGCCGACGCCGGCAGGTGGACGCTGCGGAGCAGCTCGCCAGGTGCCAGGCAGTTTGTCGCATCCCCGGTGATGAAGTCCGCCACCGGAACCCGCCGGCTGGTGCCGCCCGGCCCGAGGATGGTGGCCGTGCCGTCCAGCCCGGCGCACAGCGAGATGATGGGCCCTGCGGGCAGGGAGGTGCAGAGGTTGCCGCCCACGGTGGACATGTTCCAGATCTTGAAAGACGCCACGAACGAATCGCAGCACGCGCGGACCAGGTCCAGCCCGGGCCAGGAGCGGCCTGCCGCGGCCGGGGATGCCGGAAGGTTGTACAGCTCGGCGATCGTGCAGGTCGCGGCCAGCTCGATACCGTCGTCGGTGACGGTGACGGGCGTCCAACCGGCCTCGCCAAGATCCAGCAGGCGGGTGAGCGGCCGGGGGCCAAAGGCGTAGCTGCCGTACGAGAACAGGACGGTGCCACCGGCAAGCCAGGCATCGCCGTCGCGCCACTGTGCGGGGTCGGTGGTGCGGACCACCGCCTCGATAGTGTTCATGTCCATGCGATCTCCTGAGTATCAAGGTCTGCGGCTGCAGGAGCAGCCGGGTGGTGGATGGCGCCGGAGGTGTCCCGCAGCGGCCCGCAGGTGGCGGCGCTGTTCCGTGCGGCAATCAGTTCCGCGGTCACGGACACCGCCACTTCGGCAGGAGTCACGGCGCCGAGGTCAAGGCCGATGGGTGAATGCAGCTGGGCAATCCGTTCCGGCGGGACGCCTGCGTTGAGGAGCTCGTCCACCCGCTGGAGGTGGCTGCGGCGGGATCCCATGGCGCCCACGTAGGCGAGGTCCAGTGCCAGTGCGGTTTCCAGCAGGGGGATATCGAACTTGGGGTCATGGGTGAGGACGGCGGCCACGGTGCGGCTGTCCGTCCGGCCTGCCGCCGCTTCCGCAGCCAGGTAGCGGTGCGGCCAGTCCGTGACCACCTGGTCTGCGGCGGCGAACCGTGGCTGCGACGCGAAGGCTGGGCGGGCATCCACGAGGGTCACGTGGTAGCCCAGCAGTTTGGCGGCGGGTACCAGTGCCGCGCCGAAGTCGTTGGCGCCGAACACCAGCATCCGTGGCGGGGCCAGCCGGGACTCCACCAGGACAGCCGGCCCCGCCGGCTGGCTGTCGCTCCGGTCCGCAGCGCACTCCCCCGGTTGTGGGAGGTGGACCAGGCCGGCTCCGCCGCCGCGCACAAGCGCCTCAACCTGAAGCGCAGGCTCCCCGTCGAGCAGCACTGCCAGCTGGGGAGACGCGGCCAGACGGAAAGCGGCCGGATCGGGAAGGACGACGGCGGCACCTCCCGCGTTCCCCAGCAGCCGTACCAGCGCGACGGGTTGGTCCGGGCCGAGGCCGGCGAGTCGCGCAAGGGCGGCGCGGAGCGGGTGCGCAGCGCCCGTCCCCGCGGGCACAGGCTCAATGTGGATGGCCAGTTCTCCCCCGCAGGTTAGCCCGGCTGCGAAGGCGTCGGCGGAACTGAAACCGAAGGTCTCGTGGCGGGGAACGCCGTCGTCCATTGCCTCCTGCGCGAGCGCCACCACGGCGCCTTCCACGCAGCCACCGGAGAGGCTGCCCAGGACGTCACCGGATGCGGCGACCAGCATGGAGGTCCCCACCGGCCGTGGCACCGAGCCGGACGCGCCCACGATGGTGGCCACGGCGAACTCCTCGCCCGCAAGCCGCGGCACCCACGGGCCAAGTGAAGGGATCAGGTCAATCATGGCGGCGCTCCTTCTTCCGCAGCGGTGGTGTCCATTGTCGGTCCCGCCGGGGGCCGGGCCAAGGGTTGGCCCGGCCCCCGGAAGGAAAGGGCACTACTTAGCCGCCCAGCAGGGCGTTGATGGGCCCGCGGGCGAAGTACACCAGGAACCCGGCGCTGACCACCCACATGAGCGGATGGATCTTCTTCGCCTTGCCGGAAGCGGCCCCGATGACGGCCCAGCTCACGAAGCCCACCCCGATGCCGTTGGCAATCGAGTAGCTCAGCGGCATCGTCACGATGGTGAGGAACGCCGGCAGGGCCACCGTGAACTTGGTGAACTTGATCTCGCGGATCTGCGCCATCATCATGGCGCCCACCACCACCAGGGCGGCTGCGGCGACCTCGAGCGGCACCACGCTGGTGAGCGGAGTGAGGAACATCGAGCCAAGGAACAGCAGGCCGGTGACCACCGAGGCCAAGCCGGTGCGGGCGCCTTCGCCGATGCCGGCCGCCGAGTCGATGTAGACCGTGTTGGAGGAACCGGAGGTGGCCCCGCCCGCCACGGCGCCGAAGCCTTCCACGATGAAGGCTGACTTCAGCCGCGGGAACGTGCCGTCCTTGTGCGCGACGCCGGCGCTCTTGGCCAGGCCGGTCATGGTGCCCATGGCGTCGAAGAAGTTGGTGAACACGAGGGTGAAGACCAGCATGGTGGCTGCGAGTCCGCCGATCCTGGCGAATGAGCCGAACAGGTCGAACTGGCCCACCAGGCCCAGGTCCGGGGCCGACACCAGCTGGCCGGACAGAACGGGAGTGTTCAGGTGCCAGCCGCCGGGGTTGGTGGAGCTGGCGGGGCCGATTTTCATGATGGCTTCCACGACCGCGGCCAGCACGGTGGTGCCGACGATACCGATGAGCAGGCCGCCCTGGACCTTGCGTGCCACCAGGATGCCCATGGCCAGGAGTCCGACGACGAACACGAGCGTGGGCACGGAGGTGATGGAGCCGCCGTCGCCCAGCTGGACGGGCGGACCGCCCGCGGTGGGCCGGACGAAGCCGGAGTCCACGAAGCCGATGAAAGCGATGAAGAGGCCGATGCCGACCGTGATGGCGGCCTTCAGCTCTTTGGGAACGGCCCGGAAGATGGCGGTCCGCGCGCCGGTGACGCCGAAGAGCACGATCAGGATGCCGTTGATCACCACCAGGCCCATGGCCTCCGGCCAGGTAACTTCGTGGATCACCGAAACGGCCAGGAAGGAGTTGATGCCCAGTCCCGCGGCGAGCCCGAACGGCAGGTTGGCGATGAGGCCGAAGAGGATGGTCATGACGCCGGCGGTCAGGCCGGTGACGGCGCCCACCTGGGCTGCGGAGAGCCAGCCGCCGGCGACGTCGGTGGGGGCGTTGTCGGCGCTGAAACCGCCCAGGATGAGGGGGTTCAGGATGACGATGTACGCCATGGTGAAGAAGGTGACCAGGCCGCCCCGGAATTCGCGGGCAAGGGTTGAGCCGCGCCGGGTGATCTGGAAGAAACGGTCCAGGAAGGATTCCGGCGCCGGCGGCCGCGGTGTTCCGGTTGCCTGCGTGGAAGTGCGCGGCGCCCGCCGGGTGGTGCTGGTGGTTGGAGCCGAATGCTCCTCGTGGGAATGGTCCAGGATGGTCATCGGAGCCGCCGGGCCTAGTAGTCGATCCTGGATTCGAGCGTGTTCCAGGTGTTGAAGGGCTCCAGCGGGGCCGGGGCCTGGGGATCGCCCAGTTCCAGCTTGGAGACCGGCATCAGGGAATCCCTGTCCTGGTTTTCAAAGTACTCGTAGAACACGGCGTCGTCGAAGCCGACGGAGGCGGCGTCGTGGCGGTCTGCGGCGTAGACAACGCGGCTTACCCGTGCCCAGAGTGCGGAGGCCAGGCACATGGGGCACGGCTCGCAGCTGGTGTAGAGGGTGGCGCCGCTGAGGTCGAAGGTGCCCAGTTCGCGGCAGGCGGTGCGGATGGCGGTAACTTCGGCGTGGGCGGTGGGATCATTGTCCGCGGTGACGCGGTTGACGCCGTCGAACGTCTGCCCGCCCGCCGTGACGATCATGGCGCCGAACGGGCCTCCGCTGTTGAGGACATTGGCTGTTGCCAGCCGGATGGAGCGGGCCAAAAACTGTTCGGCCGTGACGGTGGTACTCATGATGCGACTTCCTTTTGCCGGGAAGCCTGTCGCCGCGCAGGACCAGTAAAACCAGGTGCGAACGGTTACCAGGCTTCAGCATGTGCTGTGAAGGTTAAGTTGCGCCTGGTAGATAGCTTCCCGGGTTCGGGTGCCCGCCTTTGGCAGAATCGAGATTAGCACCGGTTTGTGGGCTACGCCATAGTTTTCTGGAAATTTAATTTCGCTATGTGAAATGCATGTTTCGGGCTCTTCACCTCCCTTCCGCCGCCACAGTCATAAATGCCGGCGTTGACGCAGGCGGGATCGTTTCCCTACGCTGGCAGCACCCGTCCTGCCCGCAGGAACGGCTACCTGGATCAGCAGACAGGGCATCACTGAGCTGGACGCACCGCACCGCCTTCCGCTCAGACAAGGACCGCCATGACGCTCCCCACCCCTGCATCCGCCTCCCGTTTATGGATCCGCAATCCGCTGGCCGCCTTCACCGCCAATACCCTTGACGCCTCGGGCGGGGTGGTGGTTGCTGACGGCGTTATCACCGAGGTCCTGGCCGCGGGGCAGCAGCCGTCTGCGCCCTGCACGGAGACCTTCGACGCCGGCAGCCATGCGCTGCTGCCGGGCCTGATCAACACGCACCACCACTTTTACCAAACCCTCACGCGCGCCTGGGGTCCGGTGGCCAACGCCCCGCTGTTCCCCTGGCTGCAGAACCTGTATCCGGTATGGGCCCGGCTCACGCCGAAGGACCTGGAACTGGCTGCCACGGTGGCACTGGCCGAGCTGCTGCTCTCCGGCTGCACCACCGCCGCCGACCACCACTACCTTTTCCCTGCGGGGCTTGAGGATGCCGTGGACATCGAGGTTGAGGCGGTCCGGCGGCTGGGCATGCGGGCCACACTCACCCGGGGGTCCATGACGCTGGGAACGGACGACGGCGGCCTGCCGCCACAGTCCACCGTGCAGGACCCGGAGGTGGTGCTGGCGGACAGCGAGCGCCTGGTGGGCCGGTACCACGAGCGCGGGGACGATGCGGTGGTCCAGATCGCCCTGGCACCCTGTTCGCCGTTTTCGGTAACGAAGGAGATCATGGCCGAAAGCGCTGCCCTGGCCGAGCGGCTGGACGTCCGCCTGCATACGCACCTGGCCGAAACCCTCGACGAGGAGGACTTCTGCCGGGAGATTTTCGGCCTGCGGACAGTTGACTACCTGGACAGCGTGGGCTGGCTGACGGACCGCACCTGGCTGGGGCACGGAATCCACTTCAGCGACGCCGAGATCACCCGCCTCGGTGCGGCGGGGACCGGCGTCGCGCATTGCCCCACCTCCAACATGCGGCTTGCCTCCGGAACTGCCCGCGTCCTGGAACTGGAGGCCGCCGGAGTCCCGGTGGGGCTGGGAGTGGACGGCTCGGCATCGAACGATGCCTCCAACATGATCCTGGAAGCCCGGCAGGCCCTCTACCTCCAAAGGCTGCGGTACGGCGCCGATGTGCCGGTGGAGCGGGCTTTGGGCTGGGCAACCCGCGGATCCGCCGCCGTACTGGGACGGACCGGCCTGGGCCAATTGGCACCCGGCATGCAGGCCGACCTGGCGCTGTTCCGGCTCGACGACCTCCGCTTCTCCGGCAGCCACGACCCCATCGCCGCCCTCCTCCTGTGCGCCGCCGACCGGGCGGACCGGGTGATGGTGGGCGGGCAGTGGCGGGTGGTGGACGGGCAGGTCCCGGGGCTGGACGTGGCCGGCCTCATTGCGGACCACTCGGCGGCGGCAAAGAGGCTGGTCAACGGCTGACATGCGCCCGGCCCGCTGCTAGCGTGGCGCCATGACACCGTCAAAGACGCCACCCGAGGTTCTGGAGATCGATGGGATCGAAGTGCGGATCTCCAGCCCGGACAAGGTGGTGTTCCCCGGGCCGCGGCTGACCAAGCTGGACCTGGTCAAGTACTACCTGGCGGTGGCAGACGGCGCGCTGAGGGGCGCGGGCGGCAGGCCCATGGTGCTCAAGCGGTTCCCCAAGGGCATCGACGCGGAGCCCTTCTTCCAGAAGCGCGTGCCGGAAAACCACCCTCCCTTCATCGACACCACCACGCTGCATTACGCGTCCGGGACCTCGGCGGAGGAAGCCGTGATCCGGGATGCTGCCGGACTGGCTTGGGTTATCAACCTCGGCTGCCTGGACCTGAATCCGCATCCGGTGCGCGCGGAGGACCTTGAGCGCCCGGACGAGCTGCGGGTGGACCTTGACCCCATGCCGGGAGTGGGCTGGTCGCAGATTGTGGACGTGGCGTACGTGGCGCAGGAGGTGCTGGAGGACGCAGGCCTGGTGGGATGGCCGAAGACGAGCGGTTCGCGCGGGCTGCACATCCTGGTCCGCATTGCCCCCGAGTGGTCCTACAAGGACGTCCGTCTCGCTGCCGAAACCCTGGCGCGGGAGGTGGAGAACCGGGCTCCCGGCCTGGCTACCGCACGGTGGTGGAAGGAGGAGCGCGGCGAGAGCGTCTTCGTGGACTTCAACCAGAACGCCAAGGACCGCACCGTGGCCTCCGCCTACTCCGTCCGGCCGCTGCCCGATGCCCGCGTTTCCACACCGGTCACGTGGGAGGAGATGCGCACTGCCCGGCCTGAAGAGTTCACGGTGCGCACGGTTTTGGAGCGGTACGCCCGGATCGGTGATCCGCACACCGGCATCGATGATTCAGTGGGCAGGCTGGACGGGCTCCTGGCCCTCGCAAAAGAGCTGGGCCCCGCCGAGAAGGCCCCCCGGTCAGGCAACGGGTCCGGCCGCCGGCAGTCCTCCATGCCGTTGATCGAGGTGGCCCGCACCAAGACCAAGCCGGAAGCCCTCGCAGCGCTCGATGAATGGAAAAGCCGGCACGCCGCCGTCGTCAAATCCCTGCAGCCCGCTGATGTCCTGGTTGACGGGATGCGCGGGTCCAGCTCGCTTTGGTACCGCGTGCGGGTGAACCTGCAGCACGTTCCCGACACCGATCGCCCGGTTCAGGAGGAACTCGTTGCGGACTACGACCCCTGGGCCGGCAAGCAGTGGCCGGGGCGGCCCGGCTCCTGACGCCGGGCGCCGGTCACTTCCAGGCCCGCACCCAGTCCACCTTGAATGCTCCGGCCGGTCCCAAGGTCTTCTTGTCCGCCCAAATGCCGACGTTCAGGATCAGGTAGTGCGGAGCGTTCCCGTCGTTCGTGGCGTAGGAGAACTCAAGCTTGCCGTCGAAGTAGATGTCATTTACGCCAACCTTCCGGTGCACGCCATAGGTGTGGTAACCGCCGGCGTAGCAGCCTACGAACCATTTGGCGGGGTCGCTGTCAGTGGAGTGATAGACCGTGGTCATGGTGCCCTCAAGCGGCTCGGCGATATCGATCTCGCCGGTCGAGGGAAACTTTTGGCCGGTGGTCCACCACGCAGGCCAGTTGTGGATGCCGCCCGAGCAGGTTCCCGGGAAGTAGATCCGGGCCTCGACGTATCCGGTGGTGTACTGAAAGCCCACATGGCCCGGAACGCCGTCTTTGGGATTAGTGGAGAGCAACGCTCCGGATTGGGAGTCGGACAACTGGAGGACCGCGTTTCCGTTTTCCACTTTGACGTTGCCCGAACAGGTCTTGACGCCGTTCTTCGTCGATCCGGGGTGGCAGTCACGGAACCAGTAGGGAGTCCAAAGGCTGGTATTAAGAGTGTCGAACTCCTCGTCCAACACCAGCTGCCACGGCCCTGGAGGGCCGAGTGGTCCCGCTTCCTTACTGGCCACTACAGGCGTGCCTTTGGCGGAGGCGTCATCGCCGGCCGCCCCGACAGGGGAATCGTCGGCTTTGCCAGTCCCTTCAGCTTCAGGTGGCTGCGCAGCGGACGCAGCAGTCCCGCCCGGCTCCGCCGCCTGCTGCGGTGCGCCGTCTTTGGGATCCGAAGGCGCCTTCCCCGCCAGCGGGTCAGCAGCCGGCACGGACGGGTCCTGGCCGGGCGAAGACGCATCAACCGGGTCCTGCAGCCGGATGGCACTTCCCGACAGCCCCGCCAGGACCAACAGGCAGCACAGGACCTGCACCAAGCGGGCTGTGGCCTGTGGCATCGCTGTCCTTCCGTGCACATAACGGAGGCTGGCCAAGTCCTGGGCTGAACACCAGGGCCATGGACTGCCGTCTATTGTGCAAGGCTAGGTGAAGCGCCGCCGGCAGTCGCGAGTAGCAACTACTCGCCTTTCATATCACCGACACGCGGTATGACTGCGGGGTACTCGCAGGCGACGAAATTGCGCGTGCACTGTGCCGGCTTCTACCGGCGTGCGGCCCCGCCACCAAAAACAGGCAAAGACTGGATCCACCGGGAGAAGCGGCCGGTGG
The DNA here is from genome assembly GCF_042652025.1 of Arthrobacter sedimenti. NCBI lineage: Bacteria > Bacillati > Actinomycetota > Actinomycetes > Micrococcales > Micrococcaceae > Arthrobacter > Arthrobacter sedimenti. The sequence goes on from NZ_JBHSDQ010000004.1 coordinate 17,285, forward strand.
GGTGAAGGCGGTCCTCCGGCACGTACAGATCCGGATCAATTCCACCTCCGAGCGGGAGGTAGAACTCCTCTGCGCCGGCTCCTGTGGACGGCGTTGCCGACACGGAATGGTTGTCCTGCTGGTACATCTGAACCTCCTAATTTTCATATTACGGAAAGCTATTTTTGCTATGTGAAAAGAGTAGGGCCCGATTACTGGCGCGGTCAATAGCCGCTCCGGCGTCCCACCCGGGCCCCGCCCGCCCGGACCGGTCACAAAGTGATTTTTGAATCTGTGATGTACACCACCGGATTGTGGGGGTACGCTGGTATGCAACTCGTGGCGCACGTCACGTAACCTGGGAGCAGCAGGCAGGGTCGTAATGAGCTGGCATCAACGGATGCCGGCTCTTTTTTGTTGGGTCGGCTCCATCGGAAACGCGCATGAAACGCGCGCTTAATTTCAGTGATGGAACCTAGGTTCCACTTACCGGAAGTTGGGAAAAGACCATGAGCAGCAAGATCATCCTCGGCGAGAACCAGTACGGCAAGGCAGAAGTGCGCGTCGTCAAGATCACCCGCGACAGCAACCGCCACGAGATTGAGGACCTGAACGTCACCTCGCAGCTGCGGGGCGACTTCGCCGCGGCCCACCTTGAGGGCGACAACGCCCACGTGGTGGCCACGGATACCCAGAAGAACACCATCTACGCCTTTGCCCGCGACGGCATCGGCTCCCCGGAAGAGTTCCTGCTGCGCCTCGGCGAGCACTTCACTTCCAGCTTCGACTGGGTCAACGGCGGTCGCTGGGAAGCTGAGTCCTACGCCTGGAACCGGATCCAGGCCCACGGCAGCGAACACGACCACTCGTTCGTCCGCAACGGCCAGGAAGTCCGGACCGCCGTCCTGGTCCGGGACGGGGCCACCAGCCACCTGATCTCCGGACTCAAGGATCTGACCGTCCTGAAGTCCACGCAGTCCGGCTTTGTCGGCTACCCCCGGGACCGCTACACCACATTGCCCGAAACCACCGACCGCATCCTGGCCACGGACGTTTCCGCCCGCTGGCGCTTCAAGACCGGCACGGACTTCAGCACCCTGGACTTCAACAAGAGCTACGACGACGTCAAGGGCCTCCTGCTCGAAGGCTTCACCGAGAAGTACTCCCATGCGCTGCAGCAGACCCTGTTTGACATGGGCACCAAGGTCCTTGAAGCGCACAGCGAAATCGACGAGATCAAGTTCTCCATGCCCAACAAGCACCACTTCCTGGTGGACCTCTCGCCGTTCGGCCTCGACAACCCCAACGAGGTCTTCTTCGCCGCCGACCGCCCGTACGGCCTGATCGAGGCCACCGTGCAGCGCGACGACGCAGCGGCAGCCCCTGCTGCCTGGTCGGGCATCGCCGGCTTCTGCTAAAGCGCTGCTACAAAGCGGCGGGCCCGGACTTCGATGGCCGGGCCCGCCATCAGCATCCCCAAACCCATAGCTTCACCTGTTAGCCAGACACCAGTTAGCCAGACGATGACGTCTGCCATGAACCAAGAAAGTCTGCCATGAACACCAAGAAGAAACTGGCCCCCGCAGCCGCCGGCAAAGGCGCACGGCCGGCCCGCCCGGAGGACCAGCGGCTCCCCATCGGAAGCATGTTTGCCTACGGCTTCCAGCACGTCCTCACCATGTACGGCGGAATCATCGCCCCGCCCCTGATCATCGGCGCGGCCGCCGGGATGAACTCGCAGGACATCGGCCTGCTCATCGCCGCCTGCCTGTTCGTCGGCGGCCTGGCCACCATCCTGCAAACCGTCGGCATTCCCTTCTTCGGCTCCCAGTTGCCGCTGGTCCAGGGCGTCTCCTTCGCCGGCGTCTCCACCATGGTGGCCATCGTCCACGGCGGCGGCGGCATCCAGGCAGTCTTCGGTTCCGTCATCGCGGCCTCGCTGATCGGTCTGCTAATCACTCCACTGTTCTCGAAGATCATCCGCTTCTTCCCGCCTGTCGTCACCGGCACGGTGATCACCACCATCGGCCTGACACTTATGCCGGTGGCCGCCAACTGGGCCATGGGGGGCAACAACAAGGCGCCCAACTACGGCAGCGTGGCGAACATCGGACTGGCAGCAGCCACCATGGGCATCGTCCTGCTCCTGAGCAAGGTGGGCAGCGCCGCCATCTCCCGCCTGTCCATCCTGCTGGCCATGGTCCTGGGCACGCTGATCGCCGTCGTTTTCGGTATGGCCGATTTCTCCAAGGTGGGCCAGGGCGAGATCGTCGCCTTCCCCACCCCGTTCGCCTTCGGACCGCCCACCTTTGAGGTCGCCGCCATCATCTCCATGCTGATCGTCATCCTGGTGACCCTCACCGAAACCTCCGCGGACATCATCGCGGTGGGCGAGATCGTGGGCACCAAGGTTGACTCCAAGCGGATCGGCAACGGCCTGCGCGCGGACATGCTGTCCAGCGCCGTGTCCCCGCTCTTCAACTCCTTCACCCAGAGCGCGTTCGCGCAGAACGTGGGCCTGGTGGCCATCACGGGTGTCAAGAGCAGGTTCGTGGTCAGCGCCGGCGGCGTGATCCTGGTGGTCCTGGGCCTGCTGCCCGTCCTGGGCCGCGTGGTGGCCGCAGTACCCACCCCCGTCCTGGGCGGCGCCGGCATCGTACTCTTCGGCACCGTCGCGGCCAGCGGCATCCGGACGCTGTCCAAGGTGGACTACAAGAACAACATGAACCTGATCGTGGTGGCCGCCTCCATCGGCTTCGGGATGATCCCGATCGCAGCCCCCACCTTCTACGACCAGTTCCCGTCCTGGTTCGGCACCATCTTCCACTCGGGCATCAGCTCGGCCGCGGTCATGGCCATCCTGCTGAACCTGCTGTTCAACCACCTCCGGGCCGGCAACTCGGACAACCAGTCCGTGTTCGTCGCCGGTACCGAGCGCCTGGTACGCGCCGAGGACCTCCGCTGCCTGGCCGAGGGCGACCGGTTCGAGAACGGCAAGCTCATCGACTGCGACGGCAAGGAAGTTCCCGTCCAGTCAGCCGAGAAGGCGTCAGAGCACTGACTGTTCGGGAAACGCAAAACGGCGGCCCGCACCTTTCGCGAAAGGTGCGGGCCGCCGTCGTACCCCACCCGCACCCTAACCTCGCAAGCTCGGCCAGGGAACCCTGCGGGCGTGGGCCCCTCAAAAGGTCAGGTGCGGTTGAGCTCGCGGGAGATCGCCGCGGCGGCTTCGCGGAGGATGGGCACGGCCTTATCCGCGAAGTCCTCATCCACGCGGGATACCGGCCCGGACACCGAGATTGCAGCGGGCGTGGGGGCGTTGGGCACTGCCATGGCGAAGCAGCGGACGCCGAGCTCCTGCTCCTCCTCGTCAATGGAGTAGCCACGCTCGCGGATGAGCTTAAGATCGGCCAGGAGTTCCTCCACATCGCCGATGCTCTTGGGCGTGGGGGTGGGCATCCCGGCGCGGGCCACGATGCCGCGGACAGTGTCGTCGTCCAGCTGGGCCAGGATGGCCTTGCCCACGCCGGTGGCATGGGTGTGGGCCCGGCGGCCCACCTCGGTGAACATGCGCATGGAGTGCAGCGACGGCACCTGCGACACGTAAATGACCATGTCCGAATCCAGCACGGCCATGTTGGCGGTCTCCCCCAGCCGGTCCACCAGGATCTTCAGCTGGGGCTGGGCCAAGGCGCCCAGCTGCTTGTTGGCACCTTCGCCCAGTCGGATGAGGCGGGGGCCCAGTGCGTAGCGCCGGTTGGGGAGCTGCCGGATGTAGCCCAGCGACACCAGGGTGCGGAGCAGGCGGTGGATGGTGGGCAGCGGGAGGTCCGTGGAAGACGACAGCTCGCTGAGGGTGACGTCTCCGCCGGCATCGGTGATGAGCTCCAGCAGTTCGAAGACGCGCTCCACCGACTGCACCCCGCCAGAGGCTTTTTCTGCCATTCCGTTGTCTCCTATGGCTCGGAATCCGACAACTCTTATCCGCATCGTGAAAAGAGTTGCTTAGAACACCCAACATACAGCACACAGTTGCCCACCGCGATGCGATGGGACAGTCGCATTCGGAGGGGTTGTGTTTCCATAAAGTAGATAATAATATCCATAATACGAAAACATTCGGATTAGAGCAGAAGCCGGACCAGGCCCAAACAGGAGGACATTCAATGGCGAACCCCAGCCCCGGAAATTCGATCACCCTGCGCGTGGAAGCGCCTTCAAGCTTCAGCGCCACCAGCGAACTTGCCGCAGCCGTCGGAGCAGCCGGCGCGGCCATCACCGCCCTCGACGTCACCGAGTCCCACCACGAGACCCTCGTTGTCGACGTCACCTGCAACACCACCGACGACGACCACGCCGCACGCGTCAAGGACGCCCTCAACGCCCTCGACGGCGTCACAGTCCAGCACGTCTCGGACCGCACCTTCCTGATGCACCTCGGCGGCAAGCTCGAAGTCGTCCCCAAGGTCCCGCTGCGCAACCGCGACGATCTTTCCCGCGCCTACACGCCCGGCGTCGCCCGCGTTTGCCTTGCCATCGCCGAGGATCCTGCCGCAGCCCGCAACCTGACGGTCAAGCGCAACACCGTCGCCGTGGTTACCGACGGTTCCGCCGTGCTGGGCCTGGGCAACATCGGCCCCGCCGCGGCCCTGCCGGTCATGGAGGGCAAGGCCGCCCTCTTCAAGCAGTTCGCCAACGTGGACGCCTGGCCCGTCTGCCTGGACACCCAGGACACCGAGGAAATCATCCGGACGGTCAAGCTCCTGGCACCCGTCTTCGGCGGCGTGAACCTGGAGGACATCGCTGCTCCCCGCTGCTTCGAGATCGAGGCGCGCCTGCGTGAGGAACTGGACATCCCGGTCTTCCACGACGACCAGCATGGCACCGCCATCGTTACCCTGGCCGCCCTGGTCAACGCCCTGCGCGTGGTGGACAAGAAGATCGCGGACGTCAGGATCGTGGTATCCGGCGTCGGTGCCGCCGGCTCCGCCATCATCCAGCTGCTCAAAGCCCAGGGCGCACGGCACATCGTGGCCGCAGGCCGCTCCGGTGCCATCCACAAGGGCGAGACCTACAACGATTCCCACCGCACCTGGATCGCAGACAACACCAATGAGGAGGGCTTCGCGGGCAGCCTGCACGAGGCCCTGGTGGGCGCCGATGTCTTCATCGGCGTCTCCGCCCCGAACATTTTGGGCGAAGAGCACATTGCCTCCATGGCGAAGGACGCCATCGTGTTCGCCATGGCCAACCCCACCCCCGAGGTGGACCCGGCCGTAGCGTCCCGGCACGCCGCCGTGGTGGCCACCGGCCGCAGCGACTTCCCCAACCAGATCAACAACGTCCTGGCCTTCCCCGGCCTCTTCCGCGGGCTCCTGGATGTCGGCGCGAGCGACATCACCCCGGAAATGCTGGTGGCTGCCGCCGAGGCAATCGCAAACCGCGTGAATGATAATGAGCTCAATGCGAGCTACATCATCCCGAGCATTTTCGACCCCCACGTGACCGCCGACGTCGCGGTCGCCGTCGCGGCCGCAGCCCACGCCTCAAACGTTGCAACGGATGCCGAACCGGCCGACCCTGCCAAGGAACCAGCGCCGGCACTCGCCTCCGCCTGACCCGCACGACTTCCCAGCCATAGGAAAGGACCAGAAATGGCCATCACCGTCACAGATCCCCGGCCGATCGACCGCGCTGAGGAGATCCTCACGCCCAAGGCACTGGCCTTCGTGGAGGAGCTCCACAACCGGTTCGCCGGCACCCGCAACGAGCTCCTGGCGGCCCGCGCCGTCAAGCGGCGGCGGGTAGCCGAGACCGGCAAGCTGGACTTCCTGCCGGAGACCAAGGAGGTGCGCGACGGCGACTGGAAGGTGGCGCCGGCACCGGCGGCTTTGCAGGACCGCCGTGTGGAGATGACCGGGCCCGCGTCGCCGGCGAAGATGGCCATCAACGCCCTGAACTCCGGCGCCAAGGTGTGGCTGGCGGACCTCGAGGACGCCAGCACGCCCACCTGGGCCAATGTCATCGACGCCATCCTGAATCTCCGCGACGCGGCCCAGGGCACGTTGAGCTTCACCTCCGAGGAAGGCAAGGAGTACCGCCTGCGCACCGACGCGCCGCTCGCCGTCGTGGTGGCCCGCCCCCGCGGGTGGCACATGCAGGAAAAGCACCTGCTGGTCAACGGCGAACCGGCCGTCGGCGCGCTGGTGGATTTCGGGCTGCACTTCTTCCACATCGCCAAGCAGCTGGTGCTCAACGGACAGGGCCCGTACTACTACCTGCCCAAGATGGAGAGCCACCTCGAGGCACGCCTGTGGAACGACGTGTTCGTGTTCGCTCAGGACTACCTTGGCCTGAACCAGGGCACCATCCGCGCCACCGTGCTGATCGAAACCATCCCGGCCGCCTTCGAGATGGACGAGATCCTGTACGAACTGCGGGACCACGCTTCCGGCCTGAACGCCGGCCGCTGGGACTACCTGTTCAGCATCATCAAGTACTTCCGCGACGCCGGCGAGGAGTTCGTCCTGCCGGACCGCGCCTCCGTGGTGATGACCGCCCCGTTCATGCGTGCCTACACCGAACTCCTGGTGAAGACCTGCCACAAGCGCGGGGCATTCGCCATGGGCGGCATGGCAGCGGTCATCCCCAACCGGCGCCACCCGGAAGTCACCGCGGCCGCCTTCGAAAAGGTCCGCGCTGACAAGACCCGCGAGGCAAACGACGGCTTCGACGGTTCCTGGGTAGCCCACCCGGACCTGGTCCCTACTTGCCGCGAGGTCTTCGACTCCGTCCTCGGCGACAAGCCCAACCAGGTGGACAAGCAGCGTCCGGAGGTTTCCGTGACGGCGGACCAGCTCTTGGACGTCCAGTCCGCGGACGGCCAGGTCACGGAGGCCGGCCTGCGCCTGAACCTCTACGTGGCCGTCGCCTACACCGCGGTGTGGCTGTCCGGAAGCGGCGCCGTTGCCATCCACAACCTCATGGAGGATGCCGCCACCGCGGAGATCTCCCGTTCCCAGGTGTGGCAGCAGATCCGCAACAAGTCCATCCTGGCGGACACCGGCAACACGGTGACCAAGGAACTGGTGGAGCGGGTCCTGGGCGAGGAGACCGAGCGGCTCCGCACCGAGTTTGGCGATGAGGCGTTCCGCCGTTACTACCAGCCGGCCAGCGAGCTGATCGCGGACATCTGCCTCTCCGACGATTACACGGACTTCCTGACCACGCCCGCGTACGAACTGGTGGGCTGAGATGGCAACACCCAAACCCTCACTCTCTGCAGGGGACCTGGCCGCTATTGACGGGCAGCTTGCCGCCACGGACCGGCTGCTCGAACAGAACTACCCGGGTGACGACGGCTCCCGGCAGCCCGTGCACACGGTGTACGTGCCCGCGGACCGGTTCACGCCGTCGTTCGCGGCTGACTGGGGCGCCCAGGCGGCGGCGACGGCGGAAGCCCACGGCGGGTTCGAAAAGCTGGGCCGGCTCCTGGGCCAGGAAGCGGCCCTCGCCGAGGCAGTGGCCGGCCGGGTGGCGGCAAAGCTGGCAGACGAGCCGATCGAGGACCTGCGCCTGGACTTTGAGGACGGCTTCGGGGACAGGGGCGACGACGCCGAGGACGCCGCAGCCGTTGCGGCAGCATCCGCGGTGGCCACGGCAGTCGCTTCCGGGTCCGCTCCCCCGTTCATCGGCATCCGCTTCAAGTGCTTCGAGGCTCCCACCCGGGCCCGCGGGCTGCGGACGATGGACCTGTTCGTCTCCGGCCTCGCCCAGGCGGGCGAGCTGCCGGAAGGCCTGGTGCTGACCCTGCCCAAGGTCACCACGGTGGCGCAGGTAAAGGCCATGGACTATGCGGTGTCCCGGCTCGAGGAAGTCCACGGCCTGCCCGCTGGCCGCCTCCGGTTCGAGGTGCAGGTGGAAACCCCGCAGCTGATCCTGGGCCCGGAAGGAACCTCGCCGGTGGCGCAGCTGCCGCATGCCGTGCCCGGGCGGATCAGCGGGCTGCACTACGGCACCTACGACTACTCGGCCTCCCTCCAGATCTCCGCGGAGTACCAGTCCATGGAGCACCCGGTGGCTGACTTCGCCAAGGAAGTCATGCAGCTGGCCGTGGCAGGCACCGGCATCCGGCTCTCCGACGGCTCCACCAATATCATCCCCGTGGGTGACAACGTGGAGAACGCCTGGCAGCTACACGGCCGCCTGGTGCGGCGGTCACTGGAACGCGGCTACTACCAGGGCTGGGACCTGCATCCGGCCCAGCTGCCCAGCCGGTTCGCCGCCACGTACGCCTTCTACCGCGAAGGCCTGCCGGCCGCCGCGGCCCGCCTGCGCAACTACGTGGAACGGACCGAAGGCGGCGTCATGGACGAGCCCGCCACGGCCCGCGCCCTGGCCGCGTTCGTGCTCCGCGGCGTCCAGTGCGGCGCTGTGGGTGCCGAGGAGGTCCAGGCGCTCGCCGGCGTCGGAATTCCGCAGCTCACCGCACTGGCACACCCGCGGCTGGCCACCACTTCCAACTCGTAAGCAAAAGGAATCCATTCATGGGCAAGTACTACTCCCCCAGCGGCGGACTGCCGCCGCAGACCCACCTGACCACCGAGCGCGCCATCGTCACCGAGGCTTACACGGTGATCCCCAAGGGCGTGATGACGGACATCGTCACGTCCAACCTGCCGGGCTTCTCCAACACCCGCTCCTGGATCATCGCCCGGCCCATTTCGGGTTTCGCCACCACGTTCTCCCAGCTGATCGTCGAGATCGCTCCGGGCGGCGGCGCACCGAAGGCCGAATTCGAGGCAGGCGTGGAAGGCGTCGTCTTCGTGACCAAGGGCAAGCTCAACCTGACCCTCGACGGCGAGCTGCACCAGATGGAGGAAGGCGGCTACGCCTACCTGGCCGCCGGTTCGGAGTGGGGCGTGGAGAACGTTTCGGACGACGTCGTGTCCTACCACTGGATCCGCAAGGCCTACGAGCGCCTGGAAGGGTACGAGGCCAAGTCCTTCGTCACCAACGAGAAGGACGTTCAGCCCACGTCCATGCCGGACACCAACGACGTCTGGAAGACCACCCGCTTCACGGATTCCAGCGACCTGGCCCACGACATGCAGGTCAACATCGTCACGTTCCAGCCGGGCGGCGTGATCCCGTTCCCGGAAACCCACGTGATGGAACACGGCCTGTACGTCCTGGAGGGCAAGGCCATGTACCTGCTGAACAACGACTGGGTGGAGGTGGAGGCCGGCGACTTCATGTGGCTGCGCGCCTTCTGCCCGCAGGCCTGCTACGCCGGCGGCCCCGGCGAGTTCCGCTACCTGCTCTACAAGGACATGAACCGCCAGGTGAAGCTGACCTAGCCGTTTCCGCCTTCGGGCAGCAGCAGGGGCCGTTATGGATTTCCATAACGGCCCCTGCTGTTTATGTGTTACTGGTAAGGCTTAGGCGCCCGGGTTGAGGACCACCTTGATGCAGCCGTCTTCCTTCTTCTGGAACTTCTCGTACAGGGCGGGAGCACCATCCAGCCCCGAACGGTGGGTAACCAGGTCCATCACGCCCAGCGGATCGGCGTCGTCCTCCACGAGGGGAAGGATGGCGTCCGTCCAGTTCCGCACATTGCACTGGCCCATGCGCACCTGCAGCTGCTTGTCGAACATGGTGAGCAGCGGCATGGGGCTGGCGGTGCCGCCGTACACGCCACTGAGGGACAGGGTGCCGCCGCGGCGGACGGCGTCGACGGAGGCGTGCAGCGCCGCCAGCCGGTCCACGCCGCCGGTCTCCATGGCCTTCTGCGCGAGCTTGTCCGGCAGGAGCCCCAGCGCCTGGTGGGCGAATCCCGCAACCGGGGAGCCGTGAGCTTCCATTCCGACGGCGTCAACCACCGCATCCGGGCCGCGGCCGCCGGTCATTTCCCGGAGTTCGTCGCCGATGGTCTTGCTCAGGTCCAGCGTTTCCACGCCGTGCCGCGCTGCCATCTCCCTCCGTTCGGAGACGGGATCGATACCGATGACGCGGAACCCGCGATGGACGCCGATGCGGCTGGCGAACTGGCCCACCGGCCCGAGGCCGAACACGGCCAGGGTGCCGCCCGCCGGGACGTCCGCGTATTCCACGGCCTGCCAGGCGGTGGGCAGGATGTCGGAGAGGAACAGGTACCGGTCATCCGGAAGCTCATTGCCCACCTTGACCGGCCCGTAATCGGCATGCGGCACGCGCAGGTACTCGGCCTGGCCGCCGGGAACGGACCCGTACAGCTCGGAGTAGCCGAAGAGGGCTGCGCCGGATCCCTTTTCCTTGACCTGCGTGACTTCGCATTGGGATTGCAGCCCCATCTTGCACATGTAACAGGAGCCGCAGGAGATGTTGAACGGGATCACCACGCGGTCTCCCTTGCGGAGATTAGTGACGCCGCTGCCCACTTCTTCCACGATGCCCATTGGCTCGTGGCCAATGACGTCGCCCTTGTGCATGTACGGGCCCAGGACCTCGTAGAGGTGCAGGTCAGATCCGCAGATCGCGGTGGAGGTGATGCGTACGATCGCATCCGTCGGTTCCTGGATGACGGGATCGGGTACTTCTTCTACGCTTACCGACCGTTTTCCTTGCCACGTCAGTGCTTTCACAGTCTCCCTTTCGCTCTGCTTTGCCCGTAGGGGGTCTCCCGGGGCGGGGCAGGGCACCCGCGGGCACCCTTTCTTCGACCGTATCGGTTTTGAGGGAAAAAAGTAAGCATGCTGACTAAAAGCTTGTGGCAGGCGTCCACTCCTTCTAGCGTAGGAAGAGTCCCGGAACACCAAGAAAGAGCACCCGAAAGAGGAACGCCATGTCGCTGTACCAGCCGGAACCGGTCGAAATCTCCACCCGCATGCGTCCGGGCGAATGGACGGAGGACAGCCTGGTGGAACTGGTTGACACGTACCGGAAGCGGGTGGAGGAGATGGGCGCGCCCGCAGCGGAGGTGGCCACCGACATTGAGCGGAACGGCGACGGCTCCGTCAAGGTGGTCGTGTCGTGGACAAAACCCGCTGTTGCCGGCAACGAGGACTCAGTACCCGGCGGCCAGCCGCTGTGAGTTGGGCAGCCGCGGCGAACTAAGGGTTCGGCTGCAGTGCAAGCAGACGGCCGATGGCGCTTGAGCCAAGATTTTCCAACAGGTCGCGCGGACCTTCGTAAACCTCGACGGCGCCCGCCTCGCGCAGTTGCGCAGCCTGGATGCCCCCGCAGGTGAGCCCAATGGCCGGGATGCCCAAGGCTCCGGCTGCCTTCATGTCCCACACAGCATCCCCGACATAGACCGCATGCGCCGCGTCCACGCCCGCCGACTCGAGTGCCGCCTCGAGGATGTCCGGCGCCGGCTTGCTTTCCTTCGCATCGTTGGCGCTGGTTGCCACGTCAATGAAGGCGTCCGCGTCCAGCACTGACCGCATGACCTGCAGGTCCCGCTGCCGGGCCGAGGAGGCCAGCGCAACGGCCAGCCCGCCGGCGTGGCACTGGCCCAGCAGTTCCTTGGCCCCGTCCAGGGGGCGGAGCGAGGGCCAATGCGAGGCGTACAGCGCCCCATGGCTGGCCATGATGTCCTCGTCCTCGTCACGGTCGCGGTCGGATGGCAGCAGGTTGTCCACCAACCGGGCGCCACCCATGCCGACGAGCTGGTGGATGGCCGCCATTGGCACGTCGTGCCCGTATTGGCGGAAAGCGCCCCACCAGGAGATGGTGTGGATGTAGGACGAGTCGATCAGGGTGCCGTCAACGTCAAAGAGGACCCCCAGTCGGTCGCCGCCAGGGGGTGTCATGGACTCGGTCATCAGCCCACCGCTGCCCGTCGCACCTCAGGCGCTTTTTTCCGCCTGGCCGCTTCCTCCTTGGGGGAATTGACGGGCCGCACGCGCTCACGAATGACGGACCCGGCGCCGTCCAGGCTCTTGTCCCGAATAAGGCCCGTGCCTGCGATTTCCCGGGCCATGGCGACGCCTGCCACCGCTGCCCTTTTCGTGGGGAAGGTGACCGAGATGGCCATCAGGTTCCCGCTTCCGTCCATCATCCTGATCCGGTAACCACCGTCAGGGGCATCAACGAGCTCAAAAAATCCGGCCATAGCTTTCACTCCTCCATCAATCACGGCGCTGTGCTTGGGAGCACTCCATGAGGTGTTAGTAAGTATACTTATCTATCCCGCGAAGGAGAAGTTCGAGCCCCGGTCCGCGCCGCCTCAGCGCGAATCCGCCCTTGCGGACGGAAGGGGGGTGTCACTGCGCCGAACCGTATCCTGATGGAGCTCAAGAGCGCTAGTCACAAGGGCAAAGTGGCTGAACGCCTGCGGGGTGTTACCCAGCTGGCGGCCGGCTTTGACCGCCCATTCCTCACTCAACAGCCCCACATCGTTGCGCAGCTCCAGCAGCCGTTCGAAGAGCTCGCGCGATTCCTCATGGCGCCCGGCGCCCAGGAGCGCCTCCACCATCCAGAACGAGCAGGCCAGGAAAACGCCCTCATCGCCCGGCAGGCCGTCGTCGCTCTCTTCCGGCTTGTACCGCAGCACGAACCCGTCCTGGGTCAGTTCCCGTTGGATGGCCTCGATGGTGCCGATGACCTTGGGATCGTCGTTGGGCAGGAAGCCCACCCTGGGAATCAGCAGCAGGCTGGCATCCAGTTCGGGCCGGCCATAGGACTGGACGAACGTATTGCGCTCTGCGTCAAATCCGTTGGCCATGATGTCCGCGCGGATCTGGTCCCGCAGCGCCTCCCAGCGCTCCACGGGACCGGGGAGGCCGGACTCGCGCACGCCCTTGACCATCCGGTCTGCCGCGACCCAGGCCATGACCTTGGAGTGGGTAAAGTGCCGGCGCGGCCCCCGCATCTCCCAGAGCCCGTTGTCCGGCTGGTCCCAGATGGTTTCCAGGTGTTCCATCAGCGCGATCTGCACATCCCAGGCCTCGTCAGTGTGCTTCAGCAGCGAGTTCCGGGTCAGCGCCAGGCAGTCCAGTACCTCTCCCCATACATCCAGCTGAAACTGCTCGGCCGCCGCATTTCCAATCCGCACAGGGGCCGAGTTCTCGTAGCCCTTCAGCCAGGGCAGCTCCATCTCCGGCAGCCGCCGCTCACCGTGGATCCCGTACATGATCTGCAGGTCGGCGGGGTCGCCGGCAACCGCACGGAGCAGCCAGTCCCGCCAGGCAGAGGCCTCGGCTGTGTACCCCGCGGCCTGCAGGGTCATGGCCGCGTCCCGCAGCCAGCAGTAGCGGTAGTCCCAGTTGCGCTGGCCGCCGGGCTGCTCGGGAAGGGAGGTGGTGACGGCAGCAACGATGCCACCGGTTGGGGCGTAGGTCAGCGCCTTGAGCGTTATCAGGGAGCGAACCACGGCTTCCTGGTACTTCCCCTCCACCGTGCATTGCGAGGACCATCCCCGCCAGAATTCATAGGTGCTGTCGAGGACGTCCTCGGCATCCACGCTGACCGGCCTCCCCACATGGCTGGGTGCCCAGGTCAGCACGAACGGGACTTTGTCGCCGGCGTTCACGGTGAAGTCGCTGACGGTGTGCATGTTTTCACCGTGGAGGGGTGCGGGGGTGACCAGGTAGACGGCGTCCGGTCCCGCGATGGCATGCAGCCCGCGCTTGTCCTTGCGGACCCATGGAATGATGTGCCCGTAGTCAAACCGCATGATGAGCTCGCCATGCATCCTGACGCTGCCGCTGACGCCTTCCACGATCCTGACGATGTCGGCAACGGAGTCGCGGGGCGGCATGAAGTCGGTGACGCGGACGGTTCCTTCCGGGGTGTCCCACTCGGTGTCCAGGACCAGGCTGCCGTCCCGGTAGCTCCGGCGGGTGCACGTTCCTCCGCCCGCGGGTGCCAGCAGCCAGCGGCCGGCGTCCGGGGTGTCCAGCAGGGCGTTGAAGCACGCGGGCGAATCGAACCGTGGCAGGCAAAGCCAGTCGATTGAGCCCTCCTTGCTGACCAGGGCCCCGGTGTGAAGGTCGCCAACCACCGCATAATCCTCAATTCGCACCATGACATTACCCTGCCATACAGAGCCCCCAACGGAAGGGGAAATGTCCGGGTGTAGCCTGAGGCAAATGGCAATCCACATTGGCACCTCCGGCTGGAGTTACGACCACTGGGAGAACGTGCTGTACCCGCCCGGGCTGCCCGTCCGGGACCGGCTCCAGTGCTACGTCTCCATGTTCAGCACGGTTGAACTGAATGCCAGCTTCTACCGGTGGCCGCGGGACACCACTTTCGCGGGCTGGAACAGGCGCCTGCCGCCCGGTTTCAGCATGTCCGTCAAGGCCCCCCGCGGACTGACCCACGCCCGCAAGCTGTACTCGCCTGAAGTCTGGGTGGAGCGCATCACCAGGTGCTGGCATGAACTCGGGGACAAACGTGCCGTACTCCTGGTCCAGCTCCCGCCCCAGCTGGAGCGGGACGACGCGAGGCTGGACTATTTCCTGAGCGTCCTGCCGTCCTGGATCAGGGTTGCCCTTGAATTCCGGCACCCCAGCTGGAACTGCCCGGAGGTATTTGAGCTGCTTGAACGCCACCAGGCGGCGTACTGCATCATGAGCGGCGCCAACCTGCCCTGCATCCTGCGGACCACCGCGCCGTTCACCTATGTCCGGTTGCATGGCCCGGACCAGGAGCACCTGTACGGCGGCTCCTACTCGGACGCGGACATGCAGTGGTGGGCGGACCGGATCCGGGAGTGGGACGGTGCGGGCATCACGTTTACGCCTACTTCAACAACGACGGCGGCGGGAACGCAGTGCGGAACGCCCAGACCCTGCGCGGGATCCTGGGCAACGGCTGATGGCGGTTGCCGCGCTGTGGCAGAGTGGTGCCATGGACACGGCTCCGCAGAACCCCGCCCATGACACGGCACGCCCGCCCGAGGACAACACCAAGGGCCGCGTTGCGCTTTCCGGAAGCCAGTTCTTCCGGCTGGCACACCGGGTGTCCGACGCTGTCAATGACGTCAGGATCCAGCTCGCCAAACGGTGGAAGTTCGTGCCGCAGACCATCGCCTACCAGGGTTACGGTTCTACCACCCGGGTGCGGGTGCTGGGGCGGGTGCTGCTGACGCAGAAGCCGCTGCCGGGAAGCAAGGCGGAGCACGAAGCGAAAAACGGCAACCAGAACATCCGCGGCTGGCGCGCCTTCACCGGGGTGCCGCTGCAGTACAGCGACGTCGAAATCACCATCGGGGACGTGGTCACCCACGTCACGGCGGACCGGGGCGGGCTGATCGACACCGAGGTGGATGTCCAGCTCTCCCCTGGCTGGCACACTGCGGTACTCCGCGCGGAGGGAACCGAGCCGGCAGAGGCACTGATCCAGGTGATCGCTCCCGGTGTGGAATTCGGCATCGTCTCCGACATCGACGACACCGTGATGGTCACCGCCTTGCCCCGGCCCTTCCTGGCACTGTGGAATACCTTTGTGCTCAGCGAGCGCGCCCGCATGGCCACCCCGGGCATGGCCGTGCTGCTGGACCGGCTGACCATCGAGCACCCCGAAGCACCGGTCATCTACCTGTCCACCGGGCCCTGGAACGCCGCCCCCACGCTGGCACGGTTCCTGACCCGCAACATGTATCCCAAGGGCGCGCTGCTGCTGACGGACTGGGGGCTCACCCAGGACCGCTGGTTTCGCAGCGGCCAGGACCACAAGCACCGGAATCTGGAGCGGCTGGCGCAGGAGTTTCCGGACATGCGGTGGCTCCTGATCGGCGACAACGGCCAGCACGACGAAACCATCTATTCCGCCTTCGCGGCTGAGAACCCGGATAAGGTTGCGGCGATCGCCATCCGGCAACTGTCTGTCAGCGAGTCGGTATTCGCCGGCGGGCACTCGGAAGACGGGGACCACACCGCCTCGAGGGTGCCGTGGATCTATTCCCCCGACGGCGCCGGCATCGCAAGGCAGCTCGCCATGCTGGACCTGCTCCGGGGCTGATCCGGCACTGTAGCGGTCCGGCACTGTGCCGCCACGGCCGGCGCCTGCACCTGCGGTCTAGGCGTTGGCACCCAAGGCCGCGCCGTCGTCGGGCGCTTCAGAGCCTTCCACACCGTCATCCACCAGAACATCCGGGACCACAGCCTGGGCGATGGCCAGTTCCGCCGCCGCAGCGAGGTCGCGTTCCTCGATGAGCTCCTGGAACCAGAAGTAGGACGCCTTGGGCGTGCGCTCCAGCGTTTCGAAGTCCACGTGCAGGAGGCCGAACGGCTGCTTGTAGCCGGCGGACCATTCGAAGTTGTCCAGGAAGGACCATACGTAATAGCCGCGCAGGTCCATGGACTCCGCCACACCGCCGGGCGCCGTGGCCCGCAGCGCGGTTTCCAGGTGATCGGAAAGGTACTTGAGCCGGCGTTCATCCGGAATGAACCGGGTGTTGGTGGACTTGTCCCGGACGATGATGTCCTCGAAGCTCGCGCCGCCCTCGGTGATGATCACGGGCGGCAAACTGGGGTACCGCTCCGCCATTTCCTTCAGCGCCACCGCCATGTACTCCGGCTTGACCGGCCAGCCGTAGGCGGTGATGTCCGCTTCCGGCCAGGTCTCGACGTGGAACGGCGTTGTCCCGCTGCCCGTAGCGCTGAGGTCGCTGCCCATGGCCTCAGCCATGCTTGACGGCACGGTACCGCCGCCGGGCCCCGCCGCCACCTTGGTGGGCATGTAGTAGTTGAGCCCGTAGAAGTCCAGGGGCTGGGAGATGATCTCCATGTCTTCCTCGGGATGCTCGAACGAGCTGAAGAACTTTGCGGCACGGATCAGGTCCGGGTACTTACCCGTGAGGACCGGGTCCGCGTAGAGCCGGTTCTGGCCCAGGTCCATGATTCCAGCGCTGATTTTGTCCAGCGGGTTGATCGAGTTCGGCACCATGGGCGAGTACACGTTGGTCATCCCGATCTCACCCGGTACCCTCGCGGCGCGCAGGGCCTGGACGGCCAGCCCATGGCCCAGCAGTTGGTGGTGGACGGTGGGGAAGGCGCCCAAGGCCAGCTCCTTGCCCGGCGAATGCAGCCCGAATGCGTAGCCGTTGGCGCTCACCGTTGCAGGTTCGTTGATGGTGACCCAGCGGGCCACCCTGTCCCCGAATGCTTCGGCCACGATGGCGGCGTACTCCCCCAGGCGGTAGGCAGTGTCCCGGTTCATCCACCCGCCGGCCTCCTCCAGTTCAAGGGGTGTGTCCCAGTGGTAGATGGTGGCCATGGGCGAGATGCCGCTGGCCAGGAGCTCGTCCAGGAGCCGGTCGTAGAAGGCCAGCCCGGCACTGTTGGCAGGGCCGGTGCCGCCGGGCTGGATGCGCGGCCAGGAGAAAGAGAACCGGTATGAGTCCACGCCCAACTGCTTCAGGAGCGCCACGTCCTGGGGCATCCGGTGGTAGTGGTCCGTCGCCACCACCGGGCTGTGGTTCTCAACGATCGCACCCGGTTTGGCTGCGAACCTGTCCCAGGCCGCCGGACCGCGCCCGCCCTCATCCAGTGCCCCTTCGATCTGGAATGCTGCGGTTGCGACGCCAAGGGTGAACCCCGGAGGGATGAGTGCTGCAAGGTCCTTGGCGGTGATGTGCATTGGGTCCAGCCTTTTTGGGTCGCAGTGGTCAGAGTATGTCCCAGAATCTCACAGGGAAGGGCGGCTGACGAGCAGCAACCCTCCACGCAGCACAGCGGCTACTGCGAACCGAAAAGGAACTCCTTGGCGTGCGCCACTGCCTTGCGGAAGGCGTCATTGCGCAAGGTCACCAGGTGCTCCGAGTCGCCATCGGACGGTTCCAAATAGCCGGTGTAGCCGGGCCGCAGGACCCAGATGTCCCCTCCTGGCGGCAGGTAGAACACACCGAACGAACGCTGCTGCCGCTCGTCGGCGGTCCAGACCGGAACTACCGCCAGGGCGGCACCGGTGGCCGGGTTGATCCACTGTGCCCGGGGCAGCGGCTGTTCATGCGCCTCGGGGTCCAGGAAGGGCGCGGTGCCTGCGCCCCACCGTTGCTCAAAACGTTCGTGGAACGCGGGGATCAGGTGTGAATCGTAGCGCCGCCACTCGCTCATGCAGTGTTCCGCCTCCTTGAAAAGGGTATGTATTCAAATGGTGGGCCTGTTTAGTGTGGGCTGCTGTCCGGGCCCGGTTCAGGCCCAGGGTCCGCTTTCCCACCGCACCGGAGTGATGCGGATCGCAGGCCCGGCTGGTGCCCCGGCGCTGTGGACCTTCCGGACGGGGATGATGATGGGCGCCGTTGCCGCCAGCTTCCTGTCATACGCCGCGCGCCGCTCCGGGTCGCGCAGCACGTTGAACGCCTGCATGATCCGGAGGAGTTCATCCCCCTGCTTTGAGTCTCCACTGTGCGCGCCCCCAGCGGCAGGGCCGCCGTCAATGTCCCCGTGGCC
Organism: Arthrobacter sedimenti; assembly: GCF_042652025.1. Classification (NCBI taxonomy): domain Bacteria; kingdom Bacillati; phylum Actinomycetota; class Actinomycetes; order Micrococcales; family Micrococcaceae; genus Arthrobacter; species Arthrobacter sedimenti. The sequence continues at coordinate 35,644 of NZ_JBHSDQ010000004.1, forward strand.
AGCGTCCACGTCCGGGTGGCCGCCGTCCATGTCCGGGTGGTGGCTGCGCATCAGGGCGCGGTAAGCGTGCGAGATATCCTGCCGGGTGGCATCCCTGGCCACCCCCAGGACGGTGTAGTAATCGCGGATGTCAGTCATCCCGGCCTCCTGCTCCGCCAGTGCCCCTGCCGGGAAGGCGGGGGCACTGGCGGGAAAGCATGGATCTAGGTGCCGATTTGGTGCATGTCGCCCTGCTGGGTCTGGATCTCGATCTTGCGCGGCTTGGCCTGCTCAGCCATCGGAATCCGCAGGGTCAGGACGCCCTGGTCGTAGCTGGCCTTGATCTTCTCCGTGTCCAAGGTGTCGCCCAGGATCAGTTGGCGGCTGAACACACCACGGGGACGCTCCGAGGCCACCAGCTCAACGTTGGGCTGCGTGGGGTCCTGGCGCTCCGCCCGGACGGTCAGGACATTCCGTTCAACGTTCAGGTCCAGGCTGTCCAGCTTCACGCCGGGAAGATCGAACGCCACCACGAACTCGCCATCCTCCTGCCAGGCGTCCATGGGCATGGCAGCCGGGCGGGCGGTGGTTCCAAAGACCTGCTGCGTGAGCCGGTCCAGCTCACGGAACGGGTCAGTACGCATCAACATCATTTCCCACTCCTTCAGCTTCCAGGTGTTGGATCTGTGGTTACCCACCGACGATTAATCTATGGCGGTGGATATAGATTTTTTATAGCACCAGTGGCAAACTGAAGCAAGACACCGGACGGGCCGATTTTGGGAGAAACAATGGCAGGACCTGATGCAGGACGCGGACCAAGGGCCCCCGGCTCAAAGGCCTTGTACGCCATCTCAGTGGCGGCCGAGCTGACGGGGACGGGACAGCAGAACATCAGGCTCTACGAAACGAGGGGTCTGCTGACACCGTCGCGGACTGCCGGGGGAACCCGGCAGTACAGCGACGACGATATCGCGGTGCTGCTGCGGATTGGCGAGCTCCTCGAAGAAGGGCTGAACCTGGCGGGCGTTGCCAAGGTCCTGGAGCTGGAGGCAGCGAACGTCAAACTCCACCGTGCCCTGAAGCGCGCACGGTCGCGGCCGCAGTAAAAAGGTCCTGGAATGGAAGGTCCACCCGCGGGGATTACTCGGCCTTTGACAGCTCTCCGGTGACAGGTTCCCCGGGGATCCGGGCCGTCCGCCAGGTGTCCAGGGCGATGACGCCGCCAAGGATGAGCAGCGACAGTGAGAAGGACGCAAGTGTGTCCGTTGGCCAGTGGTAGCCCAGGTACAGGCGGCTGGCGATGGCCAGGACGATCCCGATCCCGGCACTGATGAATCCGAAGACCGCCGCCCGCGGGTTCCGGCGGCGGGAGAAGATCAGGTAGGCACCCACCAGCAGGAAGTCGCAGGCGCCCAGCACGTGCCCGGACGGGAACGAGAAGGTCTGGTCCGCACCGAAGAGCATTTGGTCCACGGGCGGCCGCGAGCGCTGGACGATATGCAGGATGATTTGGGAGATGATCACCCCGGTCAGCATGGCCGCGGCCAGCAGGATGGGGCGCCAGGCGTGTTTGGCCGCAAACCCCCAGATGAGGATCACCACCAGGATGATGATTGGGAGCGCGATGGGGCCGAAGAATATTGCCAGGAAGATCATGATGGCCGTCACCGCTGCCGAACGTGTCGTCAGGAGCCAGTCGTGCACCGGGTGGTCGGCGAAGGAAAGTCCGTCGGCCTGGACAACGCTGACCAGTGTGGCGATGAAGAGGGCCAGCCCCACCACGGCCAGGATCACCGACGTCCGGTAGAGGCGGCGCCGGTCGGCAGGGTCGATATACCGCTCCTCCACCACGAACTTCTCATGGAAGGTACGCCACCTGCCGTTGCCATCTTTCTTGACTGCGGAACCTGCTGAATTTTGTGCCAATGTGCTGCCCGTCCCTGCGCCCTGTTATAGCCATGCCGAATAACGGCCATGGTAAATGCCTAGGCTGAAGATTATCCCGGCGAAGGGTCATTCGCTCCATCATGGGGCCGTACGCCGCGGCGCCCGCCTTGGACGTGGTCCAGGGCGGGCGCCGCGGCGTACGGCAGCTTGGCGGCTAGAACGAGCCGGTGGTGAACTGCCAACTGCGGGAAACGAGCGGGTTCCCCGCCAGGTCCCGGATGCCGGTGGCACCGCCGGTCAGCGTTACGGTGTACCGGGTCTTGGCGGCCAGCGCTGCCTGGGGATCGAGGATCCACTGGTTGGTGGTGCCGTTGCGGTAGACCGTTGCCGCCACCACTGCCCCGGTGGAAGCGTTCTTCAGGGTGAAGGTGGCCGTGCCAACGCCCTGGACCGCCTCGCTGAACGTGGCACTGACGTTGCTGCTCCTGCGGACCAGGGAGGCATTGCTGCCCGGGCTGTAGCTGGTGACAGTGGGCGCCGGACCGGTGGTGAACGTCCAGCTGATGGTGGTCAACGGCGTGCCCGCAGCATCGCGGATGGCAGAGGCTCCGCCCACCAGGGTTGCCGTGTAGGTGGTGTCTGCGGCCAGGTTTGCAGCCGGGTCAAGGGTGGCCGTCCTGGTGGTGTCGTTGTAACTGACGGCCGCGGCGATGCTGGCGCCGGCTGCAGTCCGCAGCACGAAGGTCCCCGCTGACACGCCCTGCACCGAGGTGCTGAAGGTGGCCGTCACGTTGGTGCCCACTGCCACCGCCGTTGCCTTCCCCGCGGGCGACACGGACGCGACAGTTGGTGCAGGGGCGGGAGCATGCGCAGGAGCAGCTGCGTCCGTACCGGTGAACAGCAGGCGGTTCGGGGTCCCGGTGGTGGCCCCGCCGATTACTCCGGGCGTGGCGTTGGAAACCAGCGCCGCGGCCACGTCGGCCGGCGTCAGGGCAGGATTCTGAGACAGCAGCACGGCCGCGGCGCCGGCGGTGTGCGGTGCCGCCATGGAGGTTCCGGACATGGATGCCGTGGCAGTGGTGGAGGTGTAGTAGTCGGAGGTGATGCCGACGCCGGGAGCATACAGGTCCACGCAGGATCCGAAGTTGGAGAACGATGCCTGCTTGTCGGCGGAGTCGCTGGCGGCCACCGTGACGGCCGCGGGAACGCGGGCCGGAGAGGTGGTGCAGGCGTCCACGGCCGAGTTTCCGGCGGCAACCACGGTGGTGACGCCGTCGTCAATGACTGCCTGGATGGCATTGTCCACGGTGCTGCTGGCGGCTCCGCCCAGGCTAAGGTTGGCTACGGCGGGGGTGCCGGCTGCGTGGTTCGCGGCGATCCAGTCCAGGCCGGCCACGACGTCGGAGTTGTAGCCGGATCCGCTGCAGTCAAGCACCCTGACCGGCACCAGGGTGGCGCTTTTGGCCACTCCATACGTGGAGCCGGCAACGGTTCCGGCCACGTGGGTGCCGTGACCGTTGCAGTCGATGGTGCCGTTGCCATCCGCCACGGCGGTCCAGCCGGCGGCCACCCTGCCGCCGAAGTCGGTGTGCGAAGCCAGGATGCCGGTGTCCACCACGTAGGTGGTCACGCCGGCGCCGGCCGCCGTCCAGGAGTAGGAACCGGAGAGCGGCAGCGCCCGCTGGTCGGCGCGGTCCAGGCCCCAAGGGGCCGGCTGCTCCGTCCCGGAGACCTTGACGGGGGCATCGGGTTCGACGGACAGCACCTTCCCGGACTTGGCAAGGGCGGCCGCCTGGGCCGGGTTGGCGGTGACAACGGCGCCGCGGATGGCATGTTCAAAGGTGCGGCCGACGGCGAGTCCCTGGCCGTGCAGTCCGGACACCTCTGCGGCGACATTGGTTCCGGGCGCGTACTGGACGATGTAGCGGCCGGTTGCGTTGCCGGCTCCGCCGGAACCGGCCGGGGAGGCAGGGGCGGCGACGGCCGGAAGGGACGGGGTGGAAAGGGCGACGGCGGAGAGCAGCGCCGTGAGGGCAGGCAGCAGGAAGGATCGATTACGAATTTTGGGGTCCTCGTGGTGGCTGGGCGCCGGTATCAGCCGGGGGAATCCTTCCCGGGAGCCGGACAGACGGTGGCTGTACCAAAAGGATAGGAGCCGGAAGCGTGTGGCTTCCGGCTCCTTGGATGATCCTGTGCCAACCCTTGGGGATTCCTGCGGGCCGGCGTTTTTGCTGGTTTTAGCCGGCGCGGGTGGCTGCCGGAACGTGGTTCCGCCAGCTGTGCTCGGGTTCGAAACCCAGCAGGCGCCGCGCCTTGTCGATGGACAGCATCGTTTCGTGCTCGCCCAGGTCCTTGGTGACCTTGACGTCCGGGAAGACCTCAGCGGCCAGGCTGGCGCTTGACCGGCTCATGACGGTATCTGCATTGGCAATGATGAAGGCTTCGAACCCTGGCTTGGCGTTCTCCAGTGCCCGTGCCACGGCCTGGGCACCGTCCCTGCCGTCGATGTAGCCCCAGAGGTTCCACTTCCGCAGGGTTGCGTCCTCGTCGAAGGAGGGGAACCGCGCATAGTCGGCTTCGTCCATGACGTTGGAGAACCGCAGGCCCGTGATGCTCAGTTCCGGGTCCCACCGCGTCATTTCCACGGCCATCCGCTCCTCCAGGGTCTTCACCAGGGAGTAGGTGCTCTCCGGCCGGGGCGGGTATTCCTCGTCCACCGGGATGTAGGGCGGGTCGATGTCGAACGGCAGCCCCAGCACTGTCTCGCTGGAGGCGTACACCACCTTCTTAATGCCCGCGCGGCGTGCCGCCTGGAAGACGTTGTAGGTGGAGAGCATGTTGTTTTCAAACGTTGCTGCGTCCGGAAGGATGCCGGGGGCAGGAATGGCACCTAGGTGCACCACGGCGTCGAACCCGTCATGCCGGTCATCAACGCCCAGCAGCGCGTCCACCACCTGGCCATAATTGCGCAGGTCCACCATCAGCAGGTCCGGGCTGCGGTCACCTGCGCGGTCCAGGGTGAGGACCTGGTGGCCGTCGTCGGTGAGCCTGCGCACCACGTGCCGCCCCAGTTTTCCGTTTCCGCCTGTAACGGCAATTCTCATCAGTGTTTCCTTCTGTTCGAGTGCTTCTCCGTGTGGTGTTTCGGTCAGGACGGGGGACGCGGGGCTGCCAGGAACTGTTCGACGGCGGCGATCGCCAGACCGGTAATCGCTCCCGGATCACCGCTGCCGTTGACGGACACCAGGATGCCCCGGCCCGCGTACACCGAGACTACTTCATGCGTCTCCCGGCGGTAGAGGTCCAGCCGGCGCCGGAAGACGTCGATGGTGTCATCCGTTCGTCCCTGTTCCAGCGCACGGCGGCGCATCCGCTCCTCCAGTTCCGCGTCCGGCGCCTGCAGTTCGATAACTGCGTCCAGCGCATGTCCCTGCGCCGCGAGCATGTTGTCGAGTTCGGTTGCCTGCGGCGCTGTCCGCGGATACCCGTCCAGCAGGAAGCCGTGCCGGACATCGTGTTCAAGGAGGCGGTCCTGCACCAGCGCGTTGGTGAGATGGTCCGGCACGAAGTGGCCGCCGTCCAGGTAGTCCGCGGCCTGGTTTCCGAGCTCTGTCTGCCGGCTGACGTTGCTCCGGAAGATGTCACCGGTGGAAACGGCGGGCACTCCGAAGTGCCGCGCCAAGTGTTCTGCCTGTGTCCCTTTGCCGGAGCCTGGTGGGCCGATGATGAGGAGCCTGGTCATGTTCCTGCCCTTCCCCGGGGCGTTACCCGCTTCATTGTGACCGGTACCCTTTTCCAGCGCCGGCAAACGGCGTCACCGCCCCAAGTGGTTGTGGGCTTCGTGCCGCCCCGAATGTATATACTCTGGTTATCGGTTTAGCAGCAGGCCGTTGGAAAGTTCGTCGATCCAGCGACCATCACCGGCTCCCCGCCCAGTTGCGGGGCGTTTGTGTGTTGCAGGCTCGTTTTGACCTGAACGAATGGCACCAGGAACCGTGGCCAGCGAGTCAACAGCAAAAACCGATACATCCATTACCGAACACCTGCATGAACTGGTCCTCAACAGCTCCGACGTTGAGGACTTCCTTACGGAGCTGGCGCAGGTGTCCGCCCGCAACCTCTCCGAGCCCGGCGATGAAATGCTGTGTGCCATCACCCTGCTCCGGCAGCGGAAAACAGCCACAATCGCCAGCAGCAGCCAAGAAGCCAAGGCCCTCGGCCGGCTTGAGCACAGGTTTGCAGAAACGCCCAGCCTCACCGCAATCACCGCCCAGGAGACTGTGCACGCGCCGAACCTTGCCGGGGATGACCGCTGGCCGGAATACTCCTCTGCCGTCGTTGCCCAGGGCGTCCAATCGGTCGCGGCGCTTCCTTTCCGGCTTGAAGGGGAAACCAAGGCTGCGCTGCTGCTGTACTCCCGTCGGGCCAACCGCTTTGAAGGCCGGGTGCTGGCGTTCGCCGAGGATTTCGTCAGCCAGACCTCGCTGGCGCTCCGCCTCGCAGTCCGCTTTGCGCATTACAGCGAAACGGCGGCGAACCTCCGCGCCACGCTGGAATCCCGCACGGTCATCGATATGGCGGTGGGGATCATCATGGCCCAGAACCGGTGCAGCCAGCAGGACGCGTTCGGCATCCTGAAGACGGCATCGAGTACCCGAAACACCAAGCTGCACGATGTGGCCGCTGCCGTTGTGAATGCCCTGGGCCAGGGGCCTGCGCGTACACATTACGACGGCTAGGACGGCGGTCTGCGGCAAGGTGTTCCGCCACCAGTAGACTGGTGCCAACTTTTCGCCGGGGGGCCTTGAATGGAACAGCAGCGTGTTTGCCTTGTCGTGGAGGATGACGACGATATCCGGGGACTGATCACAGTGGTCCTGTCCCGTGCGGGCTTCGAAGTGACAGCCGTGGGCACGGGGGCAGAGGGCATCGCCGCCGCTGCTGATCCCGCCATCGCCCTGGTCACCCTGGACCTTGGGCTGCCGGATATGGACGGGCACGTGGTGGCCCGCGCCATCCGTGCCCTCACCACCGCACCCCTGTTGTTCCTGACGGCACGTTCCGAGAACGACGACGTGCTGGCCGGCATGGCGTCAGGGGCTGCCGGCTATCTCACCAAGCCGTTCCGTCCAGGGGAACTGAAAGAGCTGGCACGGCAACTTGTGGCATCAACACCGCCGTTAGAACAGCCTGCGTCCCGGAAACAGACAACGGCAGGCGAACCCCACGCCTAGGCACAACGCCCTGGCCGGGAACGGCCGTTGGGAAGAAGGGCGACGGCGGCGGGCAGCCGCCGTCGCCCTTCTTCCGTCAGCGCCTACTTGGAAAGGAAGCCGAGCAGCGCCTGGTTGACCTCTGCGGCATGCGTCCACAGCAGGCCGTGCGGTGCGCCTTCGATCTCCACGTACTCAGCGCTGGGCAGTGCCTTGGCGAACAGCCGCCCGGTGGAATCGATGGGGAGGATGTTGTCGGCGGTGCCGTGCACGATCAGGGCCGGAACATCGATCTTGGGGATGTCCTGGCGGAAGTCGGTGAGCCAGGTGGGCTGGGCGGCGACCGATGCGGTGGCACCGGCGCTTGCAGCAAGGTTCCAGCTGGCGTTCACCGCTTCCTGGCTGAGGCGCGGGGTGCCCAGGAAGGTGTCCGCGTTGTAGAAGTTCTTGAAGAACTCGGAGAAGAAGGCGTACCGGTCAGCAGTAACAGCTTCCTTGAGGCCGTCGAACACGTCCTGCGGGACGCCGTCGGGGTTGTCGTCGGTCTTAAGCAGGTACGGCTCCAGTGAGCCCAGGAACGCGGCACGGGCGACGCGGACGGAGCCGTAGGTGCCCAGGTAGCGGCCCACCTCGCCGGTTCCCATGGAGAAGCCCACCAGTACAACGTCGTTCAGGTCCAGGGTGGTGAGCAGGGTGTTGAGGTCCGCAGCGAAGGTGTCGTAGTCATAGCCCTCCGTGGGCTTGCTGGATTTGCCGAAACCGCGGCGGTCGTACGTGATAACCCGGTAGCCCGCACCCAGGAGAGCCGCGGTCTGCTTCTCCCAGGAGGAGCCATCCAGCGGGTAGCCATGGATCAGCACCGCGGGCTGGCCCGAGCCGTGGTCCTCGTAGTAGAGCTCGATATCAGTGCTGTTCTCGGTACCTACGGTGATGAAAGCCATCGGGGCGAATTCCTTTCGAGACTGATCAGGGCGGCAGGCGGAGCGCCGTGGCCGTGCACCTCCTACTTTAGGGTGCGCCGCCGCCCGGGAGCAGGCCTGAATTCGACCGCAGCGGGACTGCCCAAATTGTGCTCCAGGGCTGAAGTTATGACACTATATGCGCATGAATGCAGATACTAATACTTGCTCGTTGGGCACAGACAGCCAGTATGTGGAGCTGGCGGTGGAGGTCTTCGCCATGCTGGCCGACGCCACCAGGGTGCGGATCATCCTGGCGCTGCGTGACGGCGAGATGGCGGTGGGAGCCCTGGCCGATGTGGTGGGCAAATCCCCCGCCGCCGTCTCCCAGCACCTGGCCAAGATGCGCCTCGCCAGGATGGTGTCCACGCGGCAGGAGGGCACGCGGGTGCTGTACCGGCTGGAGAATGAGCACGCCCGCCAGTTGGTGGCCGACGCCATCTTCCAAGCCGAGCACGCACTCGGCGGGGAGCCCGCGCACCACCGCGTTCCCGCCCACACTGCAGACAGGAGCGCTTCATGACCGGGCCGCATCAGGAGTCGACGCATACGCACAGCCACCCCCACGAGGACGGCCACGCCGGGCACGGGCATGATCACGGCCACGACCACAGCCATGGGCACAGCCACGACCACGACCACGACCACGACCACGACCACGACCACGGGCATCATCACCACTCCGGCTTCAAGGGTTGGCTGATCGAGCTGTTCGTCCCGCATACGCACGATGCCGCCGATTCGATCGACGATGCGATGGAGGCCAGCACCGAGGGCATCCGGGCGCTGAAAATCAGCATGTTCCTTCTGCTGGCCACCACCGTTCTGCAGTTCGTGGTGGTCCTGTTCAGCAGTTCGGTGGCCCTGCTGGCGGACACCATCCACAACTTTTCCGACGCCCTGACCGCGGTGCCCCTGTGGATTGCGTTCATCCTGGGGCGCAGGGCCGCCACCCGCCGGTACACCTACGGCTACGGCAGGGCCGAGGACTTAGCCGGCCTGTTCATCGTGGCCGTGGTGGCCCTCTCGGCCGTCGTGGCCGGCTGGCAGTCGGTGGACCGGCTGATCAATCCGCAGCCGCTGCAGAACCTGGGCTGGGTCATGGCGGCAGGCCTGATCGGCTTTGCAGGAAACGAAGCGGTGGCGATTTACCGGATCCGGGTCGGCCACAGGATCGGTTCCGCCGCACTTGTTGCGGACGGCGTGCACGCCCGGACGGACGGCTTCACCTCGCTGGCCGTGGTGGTCGGCGCCGTGGGCGTCATGCTCGGCTTTCCGCTGGCGGACCCGATCGTCGGGCTCGTCATCTCCGCTGCCATCATGGTGCTGCTGTGGGGCACGGTCCGCAGCATCGGGCGCCGGCTGATGGACGGCATCGAGCCGGAACTGGTGTCACGTGCGGAGGCCGCGCTGGCGCAGACGCCGGGCGTGCTTTCAGTCCAGCACCTGCAGCTGCGCTGGTCCGGCCACCGGCTGCAGGGGTCGGCCCGCGTCGAACTGGCGGACACCGCGTTGTCGGAGGCGGAAGAAACCCTTCACCGCGCAGAGCACCAGCTCCGGCATGCGCTGCCCAAACTGGACCATATGCTCCTGGCCCCAGCCAGCCGGCGGTAACAGCGGCACTAACACAGAAGTGACCCGGCTGGCAGGGCCAGCCGGGTCACTTCTGTATTAATGGATTCCGCTAGGCGCGGGCGGTCTTTCCGGGCAGCGCCAGTTTGAAGACCTTGGCCCAGGACGAACCCACCTGCTTCACCAGCGGACCGGTGGTGTACTTCAGGCCGTAGCGCTGGCAGATCTCGCGGACCCTGGGCGCCACCTCCGCATACCGGTTGGAAGGCAGGTCCGGGAAGAGGTGGTGCTCGATCTGGTGCGAGAGGTTTCCGGTCATGAGGTGCATGAACTTCGACCCCGAGATGTTCGCCGAACCGATCATCTGGCGCACGTACCAGTCTCCGCGGGTCTCCCCGTCAACCATTTCCTCGGTAAAGGTGTCGGTGCCTTCCGGGAAGTGGCCGCAGAAGATCACCGCATGGGCCCAGACGTTGCGGATGGCGTTGGCGGCAATGGTGCCAAACAGGGCCTGCTTGGCGGAGCCGGTCAGCATGGCCAGGGCGGGGGTTGCGGCGTAGTCCTTGGTGAACTGGGTGATGACCTTCTTGCCCAGCGCCTGAAGGTCCTTGAGCAGGGCCTCCTTGGACTTGGTGCCTTCCCTGTACTCGGTCAGCTCGAGGTCATAGATGGCAATGCCCCACTCAAAGACCGGTGCCAGGATGGCGTTGAACAGCGGGTTGGCCAGGTTGATGGGCTTCCACGGCTGCTGCTCGTCCATGCGCAGGAGGTTGTATCCGACGTCGTTGTCCTTGCCCACCACGTTGGTCCAGCGGTGGTGCAGGTCATTGTGGGTGTGCTGCCACGACCGGGACGGAGTGACGAAGTCCCATTCCCAGGTGGTGGAGTGGATGTCCGGGTCCCGCATCCAGTCCCACTGGCCGTGCAGGATGTTGTGCCCCAGTTCCATGTTTTCCAGGATCTTGGCCAGGCTCAGCAGCGTTGTGCCTGTGACCCAGGCGGCCTTGTTCTTGCCCACCAGCAGTGCGGCGCGGCCGGAGAGCTCCAGGCCGCGCTGGATCTTGATCATGCGGCGGATGTAGGCGGCGTCCTCCGCGCCCCGCTTGGCCAGGATCTCGTCCCGGATGGCGTCGAGCTCGCGGCCCAGTTCCGCCACCTGTTCATCCGAAAGGTGCGCGGCTGCCGGCGGCCTGACGGTGGGGCTGCCCGATTCGGCCAGCTTTCCGGGGCGAGTGCGTGAGGAGCCCGCGTTGGCACCTGCGGCGGTGGTTTTGGTGGGTGAGATGACAGACATACGGTACTGCTCCTCAGAGTTCGAGGTTGACGGGTCCGGCGGCTGCCGAGACACACGTTTGGATCAGTTGGCCGGGTTCGCCGTGGATTTCTCCGGTACGGAGGTCGCGGACCTGCCCTGCCAGCAATGGCGTGAGGCAACTGTGGCAGATGCCCATACGGCAACCGCTGGGCATCAGCACCCCGGCGTCCTCGCCGATGTCCAGGATGGGGGTGTCGCCGTCGGCCTCCACCTCCCGGTCGCTGGCTTCGAAGGTGACCAGGCCGCCGTCGTGCCCCACAGCGGCGTTAAAGGTGGTGTTGAAGCGTTCGATCATCAGATTGCCGGCGTCTCCCGCCACGGCGACGTCAGTGCCGGGCGCCCGTGTGGTCAGGGCAGCCCGCTTCCACAACGCCTCGGCGTCATCAAGGAAGCTGTCCGGGCCGCAGGCGTAGGCTGCCCGTTCCTTCCAGTCCGGGCAGATCTCGTCCAGCTCCTTGGTGCTGGAGAAGTCCATGCGGCCCTGCTCCCCGGTGTACCAGTGCGCCAGCCGGAAATTCGGGAACTGGTCGGCAAGCTCAGCCAGTTCCTCACGGAACAGGCTGTCATCCCGCGTGCGGGCTGAATGGACCAGCACGACGTCGGCATCCGGGCGCCGTGGGACCAGGGTACGGATCATGGACATCACCGGGGTGATGCCGCTGCCGGCCGTGACCATCAGGAGCGGACGGGGATGCTCCGGCAGGACGAAATCACCCTGCGGCGGGGCCAGGAACAGGACATCGCCGGGCTTGGTGGTGCGCACCAGGGTGCCGGATACCGCACCGACATCGGTCACGGTGATGGCCGGGTCCTTGCCGGCGGGGGCGCTGAGCGAGTAGGACCGCCAGTGGCGGACACCGTCGAGTTCGACGCCGATGCGCGCCCACTGCCCTGCAAGATGCGCTTTCCAGCCGCGGCCGGGGCGGAAGAAGATGGTGGCGGACTGGGCGGTCTCCTGGACCACCCGGGTGACCACGCCCCGCAGCTGCCGGGCAGAGTAGACCGGGTTGAAAAGCGAGAGGATGTCCTCGGGCGCCAAGGGGGTGGTGAGTACTGAAGCCGCCTGGGCCAGCTGTCGTAGCCGGATCATGCGTCAAAGCCTAGGGCGGCGCGAGCCATATTTCTCTCTCTCCGTCATATGACCGTTCAGCAGTCACAGTGTAGTTGGGGCGCGAAGCCCCCACACCGCACTTCAAGAGTAACGGTTAGGTCTCGCAAATAGTTCCCAGCGTCCTATCGGCTCCATCCCAGGGCCGGGGCAACGTGCTCCACGATGGTGCCCAGCAGCTTGGCGTTGAAATCCACGCCCAGCTGGTTGGGGACGGTCAGCAGCAGGGTGTCCGCCGCCTGTACTGCAGTGTCGGCAGCGAGCTGCTCCGCCAGGTGGTCCGGCGGCCCCACATAGCTCTTGCCAAACCGGGCGGTGGTGCCGTCAATGACGCCAACCTGGTCCCGGCCGTCGCGGAGGGCGCTGCCTGCGAAGTAGTAGTTGTCCTCTTCATCAACAATTGGCAGGACGCTCCGGCTGACCGAAACACGTGGGGCATGGGGGTGTCCTGCCGCGGCCCACGCATCTCTGAACAGCTGGATTTGTTCGGCCTGAAGCTCATGGAAGGGAACGCCGGTGTCCTCGGTGAGCAGGGTGGAGCTCATGAGGTTCATGCCCAGTTTCGCGGCCCACACCGCTGTTTTCCTGGTGCCGGCACCCCACCAGATCCGTTCCGCCAGTCCCGGGGACTGCGGCTGGATAGGCAGGAGTCCCGTGGCGCCGCCGGCGTAGCGGGGATCGGCCTGTGCCATGCCGGCACCGGTGATGGCCTTGCGGAAGACTTCGGTGTGGCGCCGGGCCATGTCAGCGTCGGCCTCCCCCGGCTCCGGGCGGTAGCCAAAAGCTGAGGCGCCTTCCAGCGCGGGCTCGGGTGAACCACGGCTGATGCCCAACTGCAGCCTGCCGCCGCTGATCAGGTCCGCCGCTGCGGCCTCCTCCGCCATATACAGCGGATTTTCGTAGCGCATATCGATGACGCCGGTACCGATCTCGATCCGGCTGGTGCGGGCGGCGATGGCGGACAGGAGCGGAAACGGCGATGCCTGCTGGCGCGCGAAGTGGTGGACGCGGAAGAACGCGCCGTCCACTCCCAGTTCCTCAGCGGCAACCGACAGGTCAATTCCCTGGAGCAGGGCGTCCGCCGCTGTCCTGGTGCGGGAACCCTGGCCGGGGCCCCAGTGGCCAAATGAAAGGAATCCAATACGCTCCATACCTCCCCCAACTGCCCGGGCGGCGGCCGCATTCCCGGCTGGCATGATGGCTGCGTGGGCATTCCGGAAGAAACCATCAACATTTTCAAAACGATTGTGCTGTTCGTGCTTGCCGCCGGCGCGGAAATCGGCGGGGCGTGGCTGGTGTGGCAGGCCGTCCGTGAAGGTAAGGACTGGTGGTGGGCGGGGCTCGGGGTCATTGCGCTTGGCGTTTATGGCTTCGTGGCCACCCTCCAGCCGGATGCGCACTTCGGGAGGATCCTCGCTGCCTATGGCGGAGTGTTTGTGGCGGGTTCCCTGGCATGGGGCATGGCCTTTGACGGCTTCCGCCCGGACCGGTGGGACATCGCCGGATCCCTGGTGTGCCTGCTGGGCGTAGCGGTGATTATGTTTGCTCCGCGGAGCGGCGGATAAGCAGTGGGACGGCTGATAAAACAGCGGGGGCAAAACGGCAGGCTGGTGGTTAGGATCTAGCCACAACGAAAGGCGGGGCTGTGGAGCGGACAGACTACTGCGTTATCGGCGGCGGGATTGTGGGCCTGGCAACCGCCTACCAGCTGCTGCGGAAGCAGCCGGGAGCCTCGCTGGTCCTGCTCGAGGCCGCGGAAACGCTGGCATCCCACCAGACCGGCCACAACAGCGGCGTGATCCATTCGGGCATCTACTACGCCCCGGGCAGCCTGAAGGCGCGGTTCAGCAAGGCCGGGGCGCAGCAGACCAAGGACTTCTGCCGGGAGCACGGCATCAGGTACGCCGAGCCGGGCAAGCTGTTGGTGGCTGCCTCAGAGGTGGAGCTGGCCCGGCTGGACGGCCTGGAGGAACGGGCTGCCGTCCACGAACTTGACTGCGAACGCATCGACCAGGCAGAACTCAGCCGGCGCGAGCCCAACATTTCAGGGCTGGGCGCCCTGTTCATTCCCAGCACCGGCATCGTGGACTACCGGGAGGTGGCGCGCAGGCTGGCGGAACTCGTCACGGAGGCCGGCGGACGCGTTGTCACGGGAGCCAAGGTGAGCTCCATCGTGGAACATCCGGACCGCGTGGAGGTGGGCACCGGCCAGGAACGTTATTCCTGCCGCCGGCTGGTGGCCTGCGCCGGCCTGCAGTCGGACCGGCTGGCGGAACTGGCCGGAATGGCCATCGACGTCCAGATCATCCCCTTCCGCGGCGAGTACTTTGAGCTGCCCGCAGCCAAATCGGACTACGTCCGCCACCTCATCTACCCCGTACCGGACCCGGAGCTGCCCTTCCTGGGCGTGCACCTCACCCCAACCATCGACGGCAGCATCACGGTGGGACCCAACGCGGTGCTGGGCCTGGCCCGCGAGGGGTATCCCAAGTTTTCCGTGGACATGAAGGACGTGGCCCGCTATGTGCGCTTCCCAGGACTCTGGCACGTGGCCTGGTCCAACGCCGCCACCGCGGTGCGCGAAGCCAGGAACTCGCTGTTCAAGGGAAGCTACCTGCAGGAGTGCCGTAAATACGCACCCGGCCTGGCCAAGGCGGACCTGCTGCCCTACGAGGCCGGCATCAGGGCCCAGGCCGTGCGCCGTGACGGTACGCTCCTCCATGACTTCCTGCTGGCTGAGACGGAACGGATGATCCACGTGCTGAACGCACCGTCGCCCGCCGCCACAGCCGCCCTGCCGATTGGCGAGCATTTGGCAGGCAAAGCTGCGCTCCGGCACGCCGCCTGAAAGTGGAAGCCTCTCCGCTTGATTGGGGGGCCAAACGGAGAGGCTGAAACCAAACTAATAGCAAGCATGCTTAGTTTCCAAATCGGGTGTCCGTACGCACTATTCACGCACGGCTAAACTGACCCGGTGATCAACAGCGAGCAGCCGCGCAGGCGGGAAACTACGCCGTCGCGCGGAAAAATCGCCGAACGGCTGCTGCCGGGTGGCGAGGAACCGGACCCGCGCTTCACCCTTGCGAACGAGCGCACCTTCCTGGCCTGGATCCGCACATCCTTGGCACTGCTGGCGGGCGGCATCGCCCTCGAGGCATTCACTTCGGGTCTTTTCATCGAGCCGGTCCGGAAGGGCCTGGCGGTACTGTTGCTGCTGCTGGGCATGATGCTCAGCGGCGGCGCCGCGGTCCGGTGGCTTCGCGTGGAGCGCAGCATGCGCAGCAAGGCCCCCCTCCCCCTGCCCCTTTTCGTGCCGTTGCTGGCCGGGGCAGGCGCGCTGGCGGCCGCCGTCGTACTGGTCTTTATTCTCTGGCGCTGATCCTGTGGCCTCCCGCGCACCCAGCCCCCACGGTGATCCCGGCCTGCAGCCCGAGCGGACCGCCCTCGCGTGGGGCCGGACCATGTTGGCGCTGGTGACGGCGAGCGCATTCTTCCTGCGCTGGCTTCCCACCTACGGGGCGCCCATCCTGATGCTGCCGGTGGTGTCCGGCGGCGCTGCCCTTGCCATCTACCTCACCCAGCGCCGCCGCTACCTGAAGAGGTCCCACGGTTTGGCAGGCGAGAGCATCGAGGCGGACCTGCCCGCCGTACTGTGGACCTCTCTGGCCGGGGTACTCCTGGGCGTCCTCGGCATCCTGGTGGTCTTCGTCAGCTAGCGGCGCGGGTCAGCCAACAGCCTTAGAACATCGGCAGGACGAAGCCGGCCAGCAACGCCACCGAGCCAATGGCGGTCAGGCAGCGGCCCAGGACCGAAGCCGTCCTGCCAGCTTCCTCAGGCCTGGCGGTCTGCCACTGCGTCGGGCGCTTGGGGTGGTAGTAGATGGGCAGGGTGTCCCCCACTGCCATGTCCCTGATGTCGTACGGGGACATGGGGGCGTTGTGCACCTGGTGCTTCCGGTCGAACCAGCGGAACCCCACCCCGGTGGAATCGGAGTACACCACAGCCTCGGCCACATCCCAGGGGTGCACGAAACGGCGAAGGAACCCGGTGTAGAAGAGCAGTCCCAGCCCGGCGGGCAGGCACAACCAGGTGAGGACCTCCAGGATGGGACCTGCCATATCAAGCGCAGTGGGCATGAAATTGATGGTACAGCGCGGGGACTGGTGGCTTCAGCAGCTGATACGTACGCTGAAGGGGACCGGACCGGAGTAAGGGGAAACCATGAATGATCAGGATATTTTGACGCACATCCAGGCCCTGGTGGAGGAGGAGCACTCGCTGCGGGAGGGTTCAGAAGGTGGCCAGCCGGACCCCGCGCGGCTGAAGTACGTGGAAGAGAGCCTGGACCAGTGCTGGGACCTGCTGCGCCAGCGCCGCGCCAAGAAGGACTCAGGAGAGAACCCGGACGACGCCGAAGCCCGCCCCATCAGCGAGGTTGAGGGCTACCGGCAGTAATGCGCATCGCAGTTGCCCAAATCATCAGCGGCGCCGACACCGCCGCCAACCTTGAACTGGTGTGGGACTACGCTGCCCAGGCAAAGAACGCCGGCGCGCAGTTGGTGGTCTTCCCGGAGGCAACCATGCGCGCCTTCGGCCACTCCCTGAAGGACATCGCCGAACCCGTCGACGGCCCGTGGGCCAGCGAGGTCCGCAGGATGGCGCGGGAGCTGGAGATTACGGTCGTGGCAGGCATGTTCACTCCGGGCCGGGACGGCCGGGTCCGCAATACGCTGCTGGTCACCGGCCCCCGGGTGGAGGCCTCCTATGACAAGGTCCACCTTTTCGACGCCTTCGGCTTCACGGAGTCAAAGACAGTGGATGCGGGGGAAGCGCCTGTGACCTTCGAGTTGGACGGGACAGTCTTCGGTCTGGCCACGTGCTATGACGTCCGCTTTCCGGGCTTGTTCACGGCCAACGCCAATGCGGGAGCGCAGGTGAACATCGTGTGCGCGTCCTGGGGCGCGGGTCCCGGCAAGGCGGAACAGTGGGACCTCCTGGTGCGCGCCCGCGCGCTGGACAGCACCACCTTCGTGGTTGCCTGTGGCCAGGGCGACCCCGAAGCCATCGGCGCGGGCCCGGCAGGAACGGCACCCACCGGAATCGGACACAGCGCCGTCGTCACCCCCTTGGGTAAGCCGGTGGTGGCTCTGGGCGGCAAGCCGGAACTCGCCGTCGTCGATATCGATCCCTCAACAGTGGACGACGTCCGCGCCGCGCTGCCGGTCCTGGCCAACGCCCGTACCTTCTGACATTGGTGAGGCGCTGTTCATGGCCCCGAAACAGAGGCCACAAAAGCGGACGACGGCGGTTCTCACCGGTCGGCGGGCCGTTTGGCCCGCCGTTACGGGGAACTGGAGGGGTACCCGCCTTTTGCGCCCACCCGCGGTGGAGGGGCCGTTTACATTCCGGAAACATGGCCGACACGTGAACTTCACGCCCGCGCGATTTGTGTAACGTGGGCGCAACTTTAGAGGGCATTGGCTGAAACACGCTGCGCCAAAAATGGATCCCGGGGGAAATGCTCCGGGGCCAACCAGGTCCCGCACCAAGATCACGTTGCGAAGGGACCCACCGGTGGAAATCACTGCCCAACACGTCTGGCTGATGATTTCGGCCGCAATGGTACTGCTGATGACCCCCGGGCTTGGCCTCTTCTACGGCGGCATGACCCGCGCCAAGGCGGCCCTCAACATGATCATGATGAGCTTCATCTCGGCAGGGATTGTCGGCGTGGTGTGGGTCCTCTGGGGTTACTCGATGACCACCGGCAACGGCTTCCTTGGGCTGTTCGGCAATCCCTTCACCAGCTTCGGACTACAGAACCTGATGGGTTCCCCTGACCTGCTCAAGGCCGGCTACAGCGCCACCTTCGCCATCATCACCGTGGCCCTGATCAGCGGTGCCATTGCCGACCGCGCCAAGTTCAGCGCCTGGGCGTTGTTTGTGCCGGTATGGATCACGGTGATCTACTGCCCGCTTGCCTACATGATCTGGGGCGGCGGACTGATGAGTGCCGGCGGGGCCGTCACCCGGATCTTCGGCCAGGTTATCGACTTCGCCGGCGGCGCCGTCGTCGAAATCAGCTCAGGCACGGCAGCCCTGGTGCTCGCCGTCATTGTGGGCCAGCGCCACGGCTTCGCCAAGGACCCCAACCACCGCCCCCACAACATCCCCTTCATCATGCTGGGCGCGGCAATTCTCTGGTTTGGCTGGTTCGGTTTCAACGGCGGTGCGGCAACCAGCGTCGAACAGGCCGGCCTCATCTGGATCAACACCCTGGTAGCCCCTTCTGCAGCCATGCTGAGCTGGCTGGTCACCGAAAAGATCCGCCACGGGCACCCGACGTCGCTGGGCGCCGCCTCCGGCGTTGTGGCCGGCCTGGTGGCCATCACCCCGTCCTGCGCCAACATCAGCCCGGTGGCAGCAATCGGCCTGGGCCTGGTGGCGGGAGCCGCGTGCTGCGTGTTCGTGGACCTCAAATACCGCTTCGGCCTTGACGACTCCCTTGACGTGGTGGGCGTCCACCTCGGCGCCGGCCTCATCGGTACCCTGTCGCTCGGCTTCATCGCCCTGCCCGTAGACGGCAAGGGCGGGGGACTCTTCTACGGCGGCGGTGCCCAGCAGCTCATCGCCCAAACAGCCGCCGTCGTCATCACCCTGCTCCTGTCCGGCATCGGGACGGCGGTTATTGCCGGAATCATCAACAAGAGCGTGGGCTTCCGCGTCAGCCAAGAGGCCGAAACCGCCGGCGTGGACCTGTCCGAGCACGCCGAGACCGCATACGCCTTCGGGGAGATGGGCTCCGGCTTCAGCAGCCTGGGCCACATGCTGGGCCACCACGCAGCCGCTCCTGCTGTTGTCCCCGCGGATCGGCGCGCAAAGGAAGATTCCTTCGCGTAGCAGCTAGTCGGCAAGGATCTTGTAGAGCGCGCGCCGCGTTTCATCCATCTTCTCGATGGCGGCAGCCCGCTGTTCTTCCGACACTCCGCTGCGGAACTGGTGGATGGCACCCATGAGCTTGCCAATGCTCTGGTGGAAGTCCCGGTCCGCACTGTCCGGCTCGGCGTTCCACGCGTTCTCCATTTCCTCCGCATGCTCCGCCACGTAGGCCTTGCCCGCGTCGGTCAGGGCAAACTCGGTCCCGCGGCCTTCACTGAGGGCCTCGATCAGGCCTTCGTCCACCAGCTGCTGCAGGGTGGGATAGATGGATCCGGGGCTGGGGCGCCACATCCCGCCGGTCTTTGCGGCGATGGTCTTGATCAGTCCGTAACCATTCGAAGGGGCCTCGGCCAGCAGCGAGAGGATGGCTGCGCGGACATCGCCGCGGTTGGCCCGCCGGCCGCCCCGCCCGAAGCCGGGACCAAAACCCGGGCCAAAGCCTGGCCCGAAACCGGGACCGAATCCCGGGCCAAAGCCGGGACCCCTGTGCCCGTGCGGACCTTTGTGACCCCTCCCCCGCTCGAAGCGTCCCCGGCCGAACTCCGGGCCGGGTTTTTTGTCATCAAACATGCCGTTCATGGTGGCATCGTCCTTCCATTGATAGAGAGTCGCTTTATCTTCAGCGATATTTAAAAGATATATCGGTAACTATCGCCCGTCAATGGATGGATGTGACCAAATCCTGACCCTTTCGCCCCTGTTTCCGTCCTTGGCGTGAGCGTATTCTGGTCCCACCTCCGAGCACGAGGGCTGAGGAAATGGCGAAGAAGCGGAAGCGCAGGCACGGTTTCAACGCGGCCTTGGGATGGATCCTGGGGTTTCTGGCAGCCAGCATCATGTGCGGCGTCCTCGTGGCGAGCCTGGTGGTTCCCGCCGTCGCCGCGGCGGGGATGGGGGTCAGTTCCTCCATTGATTTCTTCGAAAAGCTGCCGTCGGAACTCACGGTGCAGCCGCCGTCGCAGGCCACGAAAGTCCTGACCGCGGATGGGCAGCCAATCGCCACGTTCTATGCGGAAAACCGGGTGCAGGTGCCGCTGGACCAGATGTCGCCTTTCATCAAGGACGGCATCATCGCCATCGAGGACAGCCGCTTCTATGAGCACGCCGGCGTGGATCCGCAGGGGATACTGCGGGCGCTGGTGTCCAACCTGACCAAGGGCGGCGAGCAGGGCGCGTCCACCATTACCCAGCAGTACGTGACAAACGTCCTGAACGAGGCGCAACTCGCCCAGGACCGGCCGGACGCGGTGGTGTTGAACGGGCAAAAGAACCTCGGCGACAAGCTGCGGGAAATGAAGCTCGCCATCACCCTGGAAAAGAAATACAGCAAGGACCAGATCCTTGAGGGCTACCTCAACATCGTGTTTTTCAGCAACAACGCGTACGGCATCGAAGCCGCAGCACGCCACCTCTTCAGCACCACCGCGAAGGACCTCACGCTCCCCCAGGCGGCCCTGCTGGCCGGCGTGGTCAACAGCCCCACCCTGTACAACCCGGTCACCAACCCGGACAAGTCCATCGTGCGGCGGAACCAGGTCCTGGGCGAGATGCTGCGGCTGGGCAAGATCACCCAGGCACAGCATGACGAAGCTGTAGCCACGCCCGTTCAACTGAAGATCAGCCCTCAACAGCAGGGCTGCGCCAATGCGACCATGGCCCCGTACTTCTGCGACTACATCTCCCACCTGATCCTGAACAATCCCGCCTACGGCCCCACTGAGGCTGAACGCGAACGGCTGCTCTACCGCGGCGGCCTGACCATCGTCACCACCCTGGACAGCCGGCTCCAGGCCGCTGCCCAGGCACAGGTGGACGGAACGGCAGGGGCAAACCCGGACCATTGGGCGGCATCGCTGCTCAGCATCCAACCCGGCAGCGGCAAGATCCTGGCGATGGCCCAAAACACGGTTTTCCTTCCGCAGCCCGGAAAGTTCGATACCAACCTGAACTTCAACGTGGATGCCAGGGACGCGCAGGGGAACGACCTTAACGGTGCCGGAGGGTTCCAGCCGGGATCAACCATGAAGCCCTTCACGTTTGCCGAGTGGCTGAACGAGGGCAAGACGCTCACCGCCGAAGTGGACGCTTCACGCCGGGTCTATCCGCTGGGGTTCCCTTGGAGGGACAGCTGCGGAAAGGTGCTTGGGGCCTACAGCACGGCCCAGGCGAATCCTGCCCTTGGCGCTGCCGATGACCTGCAGAATGCCGAAGACGGTTTCTACCGGCCCATGCCCGTCAACTACGGCCTCTACAACTCCATCAACACCGCCACCTTCGCCTCCGCATCCCAGCTGGATTTCTGCGGCATCCAAAAGATGGTGGATGCCGTGGGCCTGCACAGCGGCCTGGACAGCTCGCCCGTCAACATGCACCTGCTGGGCAACCTGCTGGGCAGCACGGGCGTCGCTCCCCTCACGCTTGCAAACGCCTTTGCCACCTTCGCCACCGACGGCCGGTTCTGCGCTCCCATCGCGCTGGTTGAGATCAAGGATGCATCCGGGGCGAAGCTTCCCGCCCAGGCCCCGGACTGCCACGACGCCGTCAAGCCGGATGTGGCCCGCGGGGTCAACTCGGTACTGCAGGATGTCCTGAAAAAGGGTTCAGGCGTCTGGATCAATCCGAAAGTGCAGGACAAGGTTCCCACGTCTGCCAAGACCGGTACGTCCAACAACAATGGCTCCACCTGGGTGGTGGGGTACACCACGGGCCTGGTGACCGCGTCCTTCTTCGGTGACGCGCTGGAAGGCCAAAAACGGGCAGGCCAGAACGTGACCATCAACGGCACCTTCTACCCCCGCCTGGACGGGTACATGATTGCCGGCCCGCAGTGGGCCAACTACATGCTCAAGGTGGCGCCGCTCTACCCGGCAGGCCCATTCGCACCGCCTCCCGCTTCGATGATCGGGCCCAACCCCAATTACAAACCATAGGCTGGGACGCGCCACTCATTGCCGCCGTTTCTCACTGCCGACGAGGCACACGTCGCCGCTTTGGAACCGCGGCACAGTCAGCTGCAACTGATCTGGAAGGCACGACGGCGGTCGTGCCCGGAGGGGCACCTAATTCCCTGGTCGGTGTCCCGGGGAGTGGTGGTGCAGTGGAGTGGTAGGTGTGTCCGGCTGGGGTGGTGGTGGCCGCGGTGTGGCGTGGGCCGGAGACGGGTTTGGCCCTCCAGCCGGGTGTTTCTTTGGTGTGGTTGCAGGCTTCGCAGAGGCCCTGGCCGTTTCCGGCAGTGGTAGGTCCGCCGCTGTGCCAGGCCGTAATGTGGTCGTGGTGCCTGATCGGAGCGTCGCAGTACGGGGTCCGGCACGTGTCGTCCCGGACCTGA
This sequence comes from Arthrobacter sedimenti, assembly GCF_042652025.1. Classification (NCBI taxonomy): domain Bacteria; kingdom Bacillati; phylum Actinomycetota; class Actinomycetes; order Micrococcales; family Micrococcaceae; genus Arthrobacter; species Arthrobacter sedimenti. The sequence continues at coordinate 57,948 of NZ_JBHSDQ010000004.1, forward strand.
AGGAAGCGCTTCAAACCCGTCGGGAACAAGCGTGCTTTCGCGTCCATCGCCACCAACTCCCCGCTGCCGGGGGCGGTGTAAAGCCGTCGGACCCAAAGATCCAGGCCGCCGCGGCCGGAAGCGACCGGGGCGGCGTCACCAGCCTCATCAGCGGTGGCCCTGGCATCCGTGGCAGTGTCGGCAGCGGCAGCAGAACCACGGCTGCTGGTGCCAGTGCCTGTTACCGGCATTCGCGTAGATGGACCAGCGAGGGCGAGTTCCCTTGCCCAAGCTGCCGGGATGATGCCGTACCCCGACAGCCGTGCGGGTTCGGAGTCGGCCTGGAGGAGGGTGCGGTCGGTCATGACGAGCTGGACCTCCACGCCGGTGATCCCACCGGGGGTGCCGGTAATCCTCTCGACGAGAGTGTCGGCCATGGCCTGGCCCCGTGACCGGTCATCGCCGGTGGAAGGTAGCGTGTCGGCTTCCTTGCTCAGTGCCGCGTAGGCGGCAACCCCCTTAGCGACCGGGAGCAGCGCGGTCAGGTACGTCATGGTGTCCGGGGCCGGGCGCAAGCTCACGCTGCGTTCCGTGACCGCGTGTGCAGCGCGCTTCGCGACCGAGGCCGGATCCCGCCGGTACGCGGCGGCCCGGACGGCAGCGAGTTCCTCATCCACCCCGGCCCGGTCCTCCGGGGAGAGGCAAATAGTTTCCTTTACCACCAGCGTTGCCCGCCACTCATTTAAAAACCCGCTCCGGAACGCAGAATAGGTGCGCGGCATCCCTGTGAGGGTCTTGGCCATACCCAGCAGCCGGGAGCCCTTCGCCGGTGACTCCCGCCTGGCCAGCGCGATCTGCGCCGCCACCCCGGCACCCTGCTGATCGACCGGGACCCCGGCGGCGGCCTGCTCATGGCGCTGCTGAAGATCAAACGCCACAGCGGTGCTGGCCTGCCTGGCACCGGCGAATGCTTTCAGGTCCTCTAAGCCGCGCAGCTGATCAATCATCCCTGCCGGATCGGCAGCCAGCGGAACACGGGCCAACAGGCTCAGGACATCACCAACGGAAGGGGCGGCCGGCGAAACGGAAGGGACGGCAGGTGGGACATGCCGCGCATCAACAGCAGAAGATACTGCAGACAACGGGGGCGATGAGTCCGGCAAATCAGCAACAAAGGGCGCTGGACGCTCTACCTCCAGCACTCCCGCCGCCCCCACAACTGCTTCCATAACCAAAGTCTTCCACCAGGGTGTGACATCGACACCCACCCAAAAAACCTATGTGGAAAACGCAGGCTCCGCCGATATTCCGAGTCCTCTGGCACGATGTGTGTCGTGACGATCTTCGAGACTGAGCGGCTTATTTTGCGTCCCTGGCAGCCGGATGACGCCGAGTTCGTATTTGACCTCTACTCGCGCTGGGAGGTGCAGCGCTACATCGGCAACCACCCCCGCGTCATGGCCGGCATTGCCGAGGCCGGGGAACTCATAACCAAGTGGCAAACAATTGACCACCCCATCCACGGGATCTGGGCTGTCCAACTCAAGGCCCAGCCCGAGTCCGCCCAACCGGAGCCAGCCCAACAAAGAACAGCCAGGCCCCGACTCGCCGGAACGCTGCTCCTGAAGTCCATCCCGGCGTCGGGAAGTGAATTGCCGCTGCAGCCCTCAGGCGACACGGAGATCGGATGGCATTTCCACCCGGACCACTGGGGAAACGGCTACGCCACGGAGGCCGCCCAGGTGGTCCTCCACCACGCCTTCGCACGCGGCCTGCCACGGGTTGTTGCGGTCACGAACCCGGCGAATGCAGCGTCGCAGCGGGTGTGCACCAGGATCGGGCTGAGCCACCGTGGGCAGACAGACAAGTACTACAACGCCTTGTGCGAGCTTTATGAGGGCGTGAACCCGAATTCCTAGCCGGTTCCCTTCCAGAGCCGCTTCCACCAGGAGCGCTCGGGCTCCGGCTCGGCAGAAGCCTCCTGGACGCGCGCGGCACGCCGCCCCCGCCAGCGCTGCACTTCCTCCTCAACGTCGCGGGTCTTGGTAATCACCGGCGGCCCACCCTGCAGCTGGCGGCGGGCATCGATCACCCGCCGGTTGAAATCCTCCAGGACGTCCCGCACCTGCTGCTCCGTGTACTGGACGTCCAGCTTTGCGTCGAGCTCGGCGTCCTCGGTGCGGAGCAGGATGGCGGCCGGGCCCAGGCCACTGATGTTCTCGCGCTGGATGAGCCCCTTGACCCACCAGTCTGGGTCATAGCTTTCAACCAGGCCGGGAATCGGCTTGCCCGCGTACTTGAGGTTGTCGAACTTGCCCTGCGCCATGGCGTCCCGGACCAGGTACTCCGCGCGGGCCGCGTCGCTGACCTTCCTGCGCTTCTCCCGCTCCTGGGCGTCAAGGGCATCCAGCGCGGCTTCCTCCTCGGCACTGATACCGGCGCCGCGGTATGAACGCACCTCGGCCGCCCGCTCCAGCCGCTTCCGGAAATCCCCTGCACCGCCGCTCATCGCCCCCACCGCCTTCCCTCGCTCAATCCCCTTCCAGTATTCAGCGGGCAGCTTGCACGTTCAACGCCCGGGGTGAGCGGACGACGGCGGGACGTGCCCGCCGTCGTCCGCTCACCGGGCGCCACGGCACCGGTTGGCAGCGCGGTGAAATCAGGCGTTGGCGTGCTCGGCGAGGATGCCATCGATCTGGCCGACGGCTTCCTTGAGGCCCTCCTCCATGCCCATCTGCATCATCTGATCCAGCTGTTCCTCGGACTCGAACCTGGACAGGATGGTCATGCGCGTCCGCTCAGCCAGAGGTTCCAGGGTCACCGTGGCGTGGCTGACGCCGAACTCCCCTGTCGGGTTACCGTCGCTGTCCGCGAAGCCGTCGTTGAATTCCAGCTGCCGCGGCGCCTCGATGGCAGTGAATTCCCACCAACCGTGGAACTTTTCCCCTTCGGGACTTGTCATGTAGTACTTGGCCTTGCCGCCAGGCACGAAGTCGTGGTGATGGAACGTGGCGGGATAGGTGGGCGGTCCCCACCACCGCTCAAGCTGGCGCGGGTCTTCCCAGAGCTGCCAGACGCGTTCGACTCCGGCGTCGAACTCGGCAACAACGGTGAGGCTCAGGGCCTCCGGATTCTTTTCCGTACTGATGACTGTCATGGCAATGCCGTCCTAACCTTCAGCGAGAATGTCTGCCATCGTGGCGGCGCGCTGCCGCCAGACCTGTTCATATTCGTCGAGCAGCCGCCGGGCCTTTTGCAGTCCTTCATGATTGCCGTGCACGATCTGCTCCCTTCCGCGCTTTTCCTTGGTTACCAAAGATGCGCGCTCCAACACCGCCACATGCTTTTGTACGGCGGCAAAACTCATGGCGTAGAGGGCCGCCAAGCCGGAGACGGAGTACTCGCCCACGGTGACCCGGCGGACAATGTCCCGCCGGGTGGAATCCGCGAACGCCTGGAAGAGGCGGTCCACTTCGGTCTCACTGAGCTGATCTACAACCATTTGGTTGTACGATAGTCCCGCGCGGGCGTGGCGTCAACGGGATTCGTGCACAAATCGCGGCGGTGCCCGAAGGACGGAGAGCCGTGCCGGTATCTTGGGGCACATGAGCATCTTCCTTGCCGGTGCCGGCCCGGATCCGGAGGCCTTTCCGGGCGTCTTTGACGCGTTCGCGGATGAAGTCCGGCAGCGCGCCGGGCAGGACCAGGCTTCCCGCATTGCCATGGCCGTGTTTGGCGCAGGGGTCAACCTGCAGGATGTGGCGGCCGCCTACACAGAACCCCTGCAGTCGCGGATGGAGTGCGGGATAGTGATTGTTCCGCTGGTGCCGGGCAAGCCTGCGGATCCCGCCGCTTTTGACGGAGTCGACGGCGTGGTGGTGGGCGGCGGGCTGACGCCCGGTTACTGGGAAGGCCTCCACCCCGCGGCCACCGCCATTTCCAAACTCGTCACTGGGGGCGTTCCCTACCTGGGATTCTCCGCCGGGGCCATGGTGGCGCCTGCCCTGGCCCTGATCGGCGGCTACCAGATCAACGGGGTGGAGGTCTGCGGGGAAGAATGCTCCGAAGGCCTGGATTCCGTGGCTCTCCGTAAGGGCCTGGGGCTGGTCCCGTTCACAGTGGATGTGCACGCCGCCCAGGCCGGCACGCTGAGCCGGGCCGTTGGTGCCGTGGCTGCCGGGCTGGCGGAGTGGGCAGTGGCCATCGACGAGGACACGGCAGTGGTGGTGGAATCAGCGGGCGACGAGGGCTACAAGGTCATGGGCACCGGGAACTGCTGGGACATCCGCGGCACCGGGGGCGCCACGGAGGTCTCCGTCAGGACAGGCGACTGAGTTAGCCGCGGGATGGTTTCCCGGACCATCCGGGCTATCCGTCGAAGTGGGTCCTGGCACTGCTGCCCGACAACTGCTCAATCAGCTCGCCGGCCACATCCCGGAGCTTCCGGTTGCGGTTGCTGGAGACCTTGGTGAGGATTTCCATCGCTTCTTCCTGGGAACACCGGTTCTGCGCCATGATCACCCCGCAGGCCAAGTTGATGGCGGTGCGGCTTTGCATTGCCGCTTCGAGGTCGTCGGCCCTGCTCTGCGCGTTGTTGATGCGAACGGAAAGATTCAGGGTGTTGTGGGCGGCAGCGGCGAAACCCACGGCCTTGTCATAAACGTCAGCGGTGAACACGCCGGGCTTCGTGGCAAAGAAGTTCAGGGCAGCACTGGCGTCGCCCGTGATCTCCAGCGGCACACCCAACGTACTGCGCACGTTATGCTCAGCGAGCCGGCGGTTCAGTGCCTGCCACCGCGGGTCCCTGTCGACGTCGTCGATGATTACGGGGGCCATCTCCCTGAGCGCCCGGATGCAGGGGCCGTCACCCAACTCCTGCTCGATATGGTCCAGCTCAATCGCCCGTGCACTGCTGCCGGCAGCCGTTGCAGGCCTGCGTTTTACTTTTAGCGTGACTGCGCACTCAATCGTGTCCCCGGCAGCTTCAGACACCGCGGCGGCGGCAAGGCTGGACAGGCCGGAAAGGAACTCAACCCCATTCTCCGAGCCCACCAGGATGCTCTGAAGTTCCTGCACAGATCCATGGTCAGATGAACTCGACATTCGCCAAGCTTACGTGAGTTCACGCGGCTGGGGGCTGCTCCTGCCCGGCGAACCTGAAGCAAATAAGTTCCTGTATCAGAAACCCGCCAAGGGGCGTAGTGTCCAAGGTAGGAGATTTCGGGATGGGGGACACGGTCCGGGGGTTGAATATACGGGCCGTCCCGCGCCAAGAGCGGCGGCCGCTAGCCGGGACCTAAACTTTCAGGCGTAACCAGGATCGAGGCCTTATGGCCACCTACCATCCACCAGCAGCCCGCAAAGGGCACCCGAGCCTTCCGCCTGAAGATGCCTTCATCCGCGCCGGCGCACCGCTGCCCGGGTCCTCGCCGGGGGCAGCGGCAGTTGCCGCGCCCGCAACCGGAGCGCACTCGTGAACGCCGACTGGACAGGGGGCCCGGACCACCTGCTGGAAGCCGACGAGCAGCGGCGGGCAGTAGCCCAGCGTTTCCATCAGGGCGGGGTCCCGCTGATCAAACTGTGGACCTACTACTTCGGCCTCGGCGGCGATGCCGACGAAATGTCGCTGGACGCCTACCTCAACGAGGCCCTGCACCTGCCGGCCGCCCAGGTGGGGCTGATTTCCACTGCCATGACGGAGTTGACCCCGGATGAAGACGAATGACCGGCAACGAAGGCTCTCCCCGGAAGCTTGACGGCACGGCCCCGGCCACCACCGATCCGTCACTCCAGGAGTTGGTGCTGGAAAGCCGGGACATCCAGGCCTTCCTTGCGGACCTGGCCATCCTGGCGGCTTCGCGGCTCTCCGTCCCAGGCAACACGATTCACAGCGGTGTCACGGTCCTCCGGCACCGGAAGCCCGAGGCGGTGGCAGCGAGCGACGCCGCCGCCAAAGCACTTGACGAGCTGCAGAACGGATTTGGCCAGGGTCCGTGCCTCACTGCGCTCCGCCGCAAGACCACCCTCCTTGTGCCTGACCTCGCCGCCGAGACCCGCTGGCGGCCCTACGTGCGGACGGCCATGGAGCATGGTGTGTCATCAATCCTTGCGGTCCCGCTGGACCTTGCGGGGGACGCCGAAGCAGTGCTGAATCTCTACTCGGGCTGCAGCAACGGGTTCAGCAGCGAGGACATAGCCGCTGCGGAGCTGTTCGCCGGACAAGCGGCAAGCTCCCTGCGGCTGATCCTGCGGATTTCCCAGCTCAGCGACGCCCGGAATGACCTGTCCGCTGCCATGCAGTCGCGGACTGTGATCGACATGGCCATCGGGGCAATCATGGCCCAGAACCGCTGCGACCGGGACACCGCCTTCACCATCCTGACGCGGACCTCGAGCGCCAGGAACGCCAAGCTCCGGGAGGTGGCCGCAGCGGTCATCATGTCCATCTCAGGGGAAGCAGGGATCTCCACCCATTTCGAGGAATAGCAGCCGTGTCGCCGCTCACACGTGATGAGATTCACTTGCAATAAACGCCGCATTTGGTTGTGGCCTCTCAATCGGCATGGGCACTATGGATGCGCAGGGCCGGAAACCATCCGCCCTTGACATCCTGGTGACGCAACGAGGCCCACCGGTGAGCGCAGGCCACCGACCCTCCGAGCGCGGACAGGCCACCGCCGGCAGACAACCGGCTAGATACAGGAAAGTACTGAACAATGACGTTTAACACTGCCGAATCCGTGACGCTGAAGATCTGGGACCGCGCGTCGCTCCACGAGACCCTCGATTCCGCGGTCTCCGACCTCTCCTCCCGCCACAACACCACCACCTGCCGCATTGCAGTCCACTGCAGCGGGCCGAACACCTTCACGCTGAGCGTGCGCGGGGACGAGCCGGCACTGGCGCTTTAAGCAGCCCCAAGCAAAGGGCGCGGACGACGGCGGGACCCACCCGACGTCGTCCGCGCCCTTTCTGCTGCCCCGAAACAAAAGTGACAACGATCACATAACTTTCTGCGTGACGTTTCCCTTCCTGCCTGCGTCCTTACCTGTGAGGGCGCACGAGGCGCCCTGGAACGCTGTTCCAGAACGAAAAGGAGCGACGGAAATGACCACGCAGACCCAAACCCCCGCAACGGACCAGCAGAAGACGGCGGTTGCCGCCCCCACCCACGAACTTTCCTCCGGCAACGGCCAAGACGGCCGTGGACGTACCACCGTGGCGGACGGCGTGGTGGCCAAGATCGCCGGCATCGCCATCCAGGAGATCGAAGGGGTGCACGCCCTGGGCGGCGGCGCAGCCCGGGCCCTGGGAACCCTTCGCGAAAAGGTGGGCCAGAAAGACCTCACCCAGGGCGTCAGCGTCGAGGTGGGCCAGACCCAGGTTGCCGTGGACGTGACCCTCGTCGTGGAGTACCCGCACCCCCTGCAGCAGGTGGCGGACAACGCCCGGGACGCCGTCTACTCGGCAGTGGAGGACCTGGTGGGAATGGAGGTCACCGAGGTCAACATCACCATCACGGACATCCACGTCCCGTCCGACGAAGACGACTCGGATGACGCCGCCCGCGAACCGAGGGTTGCATGAGCCCCCTGGCAGCCGGCACCGCAGCCGGAGCCGTCCTGGCTCTGGCCGCCCTGGCCTTCGGCTTCTGGGGGTTCCTGCTCACGGCGCTCTTCATGGGAATCGGAGCCGTCCTGGGCAGGGCCGCGGAAGGCAGGCTGGACCTCGGCGCCGTGCTGGACGCCCTGCGCGGCCGCCGCTCGTCATCGTGACCGGGCCACGGCCGGCCAGGCAGGGCCACACCCGCATCGCACCGGCAGCACTGCGGCACACCATCGAAGCGGTGGCCGCGGGCGCCTTCGGCGTCAGGCGCGGCGACGTGTCCGCCACCCTGGCGGACGACGCCGCAAAGCTGGGAGTGGACCTCTCGGTCAGGCTGCCGCCGCCACCGCTGCTCGGGACCGCGGGGCGGGGGCGGCAGTCAGCGATCGAACGGGCAAGCATCGCCCGGCTGAAGATTTCGTCCCTGGGTCAGCAGATCACCGGCCTGGACTGTGGCCGCATCAGCATCCGCATTGCCGGAGCAGGACGGTCCACCCCTGAACCCCGTGTGGACGCCAAACAGGACAGGAGGAAGCCGTGAACCAGGCCAGGACCAACAGGCGGATCATCCGCCGGGAAACGCATTCATCGCGCGCCGGACTGTCCGCCCTCACAGCGGTGCTGGTGTTGGCCGCATGCCTGTGGCTCGGGACTGAAAGCATCCTCTCCCTGCTGGGGCAGCCCGCACTGCTGGCATCCCCCGGGATGACCGCATCGCTCATCGCCCGAGTGCCGGAAGCGGTCACGCCTGCAGGCATGGTGGCAGGCGGGGCAGCTGTTGCCCTCGTGGGTGCCGTGCTGCTGCTCGCCGCGGTCACGGGCGGGAGACGCGGCCGGCGTGCCATGCACAGCGACGGCAGTGCCCTGGTGGTGGACGACGAAGCAATCGCCGCCGCCATCTCACGCAGGGTGCGCCTGGCCGCCAACCTGGCCCCGGAGCAGGTGGCCACCGCCGTGACCCGGAACCGTGCGCTGGTAAGCGTCCGTCCGACGTCGGGCATCACGGTCGACCCGGAGGCCCTCACCGCAGCGGCAACGGACGAAGTCGCTGCCCTCCGCCTGCGCAAGGCCCTGGCGCCGCACGTGCGGATTGCCACGAAAGGAGCGGTGGGACGGTGAACAACACCAACAGGGCATTGAACAGGATCATCCTGGCTATCACTGGGCTGGCGCTGCTGCCGGCGGGAGTACTGGCGGCGGGTGCGGCCCTGGTCCCGGCCCTTGCGGAGCAGTGGACCACCGTCACCTCAGGCCTGCTGGAAAGGTGGCGGCACCTGTTGGCCACGGCCCCTGCGCCGGACCCTCTGGGCAGCTGGTGGGCACTCGCCGTGCCGGCGCTGCCGCTCCTCGGCGCGGTGGCCAGCGTCGTGTGGCTGACCCGGCAGGGCGGCGGGCGGACCGGCACAGCAGCCCTGGCACAGGATCCGGAACTCGGGGACACGGCAGTGGACGTCTCCTACCTCGCAGCGGCAGTCGAGGAAGCGCTGGAAGGCAACCGGGCCGTCGTCGGGAGCTCCCTGACGGCGTGGCGAGGACGGGGAAACCGCCGCAACAAACGGAACACATCCCCCAAACTCCGGCTCACGCTGCAGGCACGGAAGGGCGCCTCCCCGCGGGAGGTGGCAGACCTGGCCGAAGGACTGGTCTGCGGGATTGACGCGCTGCTGGGTCATCGCAGCACCGTCCTGGTCCGAATAGGAAGTGGACCCAGGACAAAACTGGCCCGCGCACACCGCCCGGGCTAGGAAACACGAACCGATTGAAAGGAATTGACCATGGGACTCGACGACAAGCTCAACAACGCGGCCACCAACCACCTTGGCGCGGCCAAGGAGGGCGCCGGGAAGTTGACCGGCAACGGGGAACTGGAACGCGAAGGCCAACGCGACCAGGCCCAGGCCAAGCTGCAGGAGGCGGGCGAAAAGGTCAAGGATGCCGCCAAGGGCATCGGCAGCAACCTCAAGGATGCTGCGGCCAAGGTCAAAGAGGGCTTCAGCAAAGAGTAGCCGCTTCCTCTCCCAGCGGCAGGCCTGCGCTGCCTTCCCGGCGCGCAGGCCCGCCTGCCGCCCCTCAGGCGCTAGCGCCGATAGTGAAAGCAGAAACCGGTGACAGGAGCACCCTTGATGCGGGACCAGCTGGACGTGGTCCCCGATGCCATCCTGGCAGGCAGGGCGGCCGACGGCGATACGGCGGCGTTCGAAACACTTGCCCGCCGCTACGGCCCACACCTGCGCGCCTCAGCCCGCCGGCTGACCGGCTCCTACGCCGACGCGGACGACGTTGTGCAGGAGGTGCTGGTCCAGGCGTGGCAGCAGCTGGACACCCTCCGGGAACCTGCCGCCGTGAAGGCCTGGCTCCTGCGGTTGACCGGCAGCCGGAGCATTGACCTCCTGCGCAGGCGCCGGAACCACGCCACCCTTACCGGACCGGAGGATGACCGGCCGGCGGACACTGTTTCCCCGGGAGCCGGGCCGGAAACAGCGGTAATGGCCGGCGCAGGCATCCGATCCTTGAAGGCTGCCTTGTCGACCTTGCCGGAAGAGCAGCGTCGCTGCTGGATCCTGAAGGAAATCAACGGCCAAAGCTATGAAGAGATTGCCCGGACCCTGAACATCAGCCCAGCCAGTGTCCGGGGGCGGCTTGCCCGGGCCCGGATTACACTGGTCCGCGAAATGGAAGATTGGCGATGAGCATGCCCCACGAGACGTTCGAGTGCGGCCACACGCTCGAGGAACTGAGCCTCTACTTGGACACCGGTGAGTTCCCCGATCCGCCCCACCTCGAGTCCTGCCCGGAATGCCGCAGCGGCCTCGATTCGCTTCGCCGGCTCTCCGCTGCCGGCGAAGAATTGTTTGCCAGTGACCTTGCGGCTGCCGGCAGCGGTAACGATGACTGGATGAAGGAGATCCTGGCCCATCTGGCGCTGGAGCTGCGCCCGGGCCGAAGCATCCCGCTGCGCGCGGACGATCCAGCGGATACGCTGTCGCAAACCGAGGGGTCGGTCCTTGCCCTGGTGCGCTCCGTGACGGACAACCTGCCCGGAGCCGTGGCCGGAAAGGTGCGGCTGGATGGGGACGTCACCGTACCCGGAGAGCCGGTGAGCGTGCGGCTGGACCTCGCTGTCCTGTTCGGCCACCCGCTCATGCCTAGCGCCGCGTCCCTCCGCGAGGACCTGGCGGAAGCGCTGGCGCGCCACACTGAGTTGAATGTGGCCGCCATCGACATCACCATCACCGACGTCATCGAAGCTCCCCGGGAGGAAATGTGACCAGCCTCTTGCAAGCAGCCATCCTGGCGGTCGACGGCGTCACCGAGGTCTTTCCTGCCCGGAACCTTTGGCAGCGGCTTCCGGGCCGGGTGGCGTCCCTGGTGCAGCCCTGCGAGGACGCCGCCGGCGACGGGCAGCTGGTCGAAGTCCGGGACGTAGGCGGCCGCCCGGAGGTCAATGTCCGCATCGGCGTCAGCCCCGACGCCCGGACGCCCGACGTGGTGCGGGCCGTGGCCGCGGCGGTGCACAGCAGCCTCTCCCCCGCCGAAGCCGCGGTCAAAGTGACGGTGGTGCGGATCGCACCCGCCCGGGGCGGCGCAGGCGTTTAGCCGCCATACCTGTCAGGCCCTTTGCCCCTGTTTGGCCCGGCACGGTGCCGATAGCGTCTGGTCATCACCAACTTTCCGGCCGCGAGTACGAGGAGTTTCCCATGGGCCATATAAAGGTGAGCACAGCGATCAACGCTCCGGTGGACCGCGTCGTGGAGGTAGCGTCAGACCCCAGGCACTGGGCGTCGTGGTGGGTCAACCTGGGCGAGCCAGAGAAGATCGAGGGCGACGGCGGTGTGGGAACCGTCGTCGAGCACAAGTACCTCATGGCGGGTGTCCCCTTCCACGTGACCACCCGTGTGACCGGCAGGGAGCAGACCCCCAACGGCGGCCAGCGGCTGCGGCTGGAGCTCGACGGCCCCCTCAAGGGATGGCAGACGTGGGACTACAGCCCGGATGGAGACAACACCACGGTGGTGACCGCGGAGTTTGACTACAACGTCCCGGGAAGCGCCGTGGGGAAGTTCGCCGATGAACTCATCATCGAGCGCATGCAGGAGCGGGCACGCGAGCAGACGCTTGAGAACCTCAAGCTCCTGGTCGAAGCCGGCCCGCGCTGACCCTGGCAACTGCCCCCTGCCGGGTCGGACGGCGGCGCGTACCGGCGTAGCATTCGTCAGGTACGCGCAGACGACCGGGAGGGCAGATGGACACGCAGCACCACGGCAAAAGATTCAGTCTTAAGTCACTGGCGCTGCCCGTGGTCCAGGCTCCGATGGCCGGCGGACCCTCCACAGCGCAGTTGGCGGCTGCGGTGAGTTCCGCGGGCGGGCTCGGCTTCCTTGGGGCGGGCTACAAGAGCGCCGCAGCCATGCGCGCAGAGATCGAAACCGCCAGGTCGCTCACAACGAACCCTTTCGGCGTCAACCTCTTTGTCCCCCAGCCCTCAATCATCAGCCCCGAAGCACTGCAGCAGTACGCCGATTCACTGGCCGCTGACGCTGAACGGTTTGGTGTCAGCCTGGGAGAGCCGAAGCACGACGATGACGACTGGGACCAAAAACTCGAAGCACTGCTGGAGCTCGCACCGGCCGTTGTCTCGTTCACCTTCGATTTCCCTGAATCCAGCGTGGTGGAGGAACTCCGGCAGCGCGGGATGTACGTCATCGCCACGGTCACGGGCCGTGAAGAGGCGCTCCGGGCGCTGGCGGCAGGCGCCGACGCCCTGTGCGTGCAGGGCCCGGAAGCCGGCGGCCACCGCAGCACCTTCAAGGCCGATGCACCCCCTCCGCTGGTACCCCTGCACGGGATCCTGGGCGACCTGTCCGACCTTGAGGTGCCGCTCATCGCCGCGGGCGGCATCGCCACTGCGGAGCACACCCGCGCCGCGCTCGCCGTGGGTGCCGCGGCGGTCCAGGCCGGCACCGCGTTCCTCTGCGCGGACGAAGCCGGAACCAAGGCCACGCACCGGGCCGCGTTGTCGTCGTCGCACCGTTTCACCACCACGGCCGTCACCCGGGTCTTCTCGGGCCGCAACGCCAGGGGCCTGCACAACGAATTCATGCGCCGCCACGACGGCGACGCCCCCTACGGCTATCCCGAAATCCACCACCTCACCACTCCCCTGCGCGCCGCGGCCGCGGCGGCAGGGGAACCGGACTGGCTGAACCTATGGGCCGGCATGAATTACCGATACGCGGTAGAGGGCCCGGCAGCGTCAATCCTGAAAAGCCTCGCACCGTGACGTTGCGGGGCCCGGCCCCTCCCCACAGGTGGGAAAGGCTGGTCAGGGCCGCATCGAACGAGCGGTTCTCCCACGGCCACTGGAGGTGACGCTGGGTCTCCGCGGGCCGGGCCCATGAACCCCGGCGATGCTGCAGGGGCGGAGGGTGCGGGGTCACGCTGGGTGCGCCGGGCGCGGAGCGAAGCTGCGTTGACGCCTTAACTAACGACGGCGGGCCGGCCCCTTTTGGGAGCCGGCCCGCCGAACGCGGTGGTGCTTTAGAGGGTGGCGGTATCGATCACGAACCGGTACCGGACGTCCGAGGCAAGGACGCGCTCGTAGGCTTCGTTGATCTTCTCTGCCGGGATGACCTCGATCTCGGCGCCCAGGTGGTGCTCGGCGCAGAAGTTGAGCATCTCCTGGGTCTCGCGGATGCCGCCGATCATGGAGCCGGCGAAGGAGCGGCGGCCGCCGATCAGCGCGAAGGCGTTGACAGGGAGCGGTTCGGCGGGGGCACCGACGTTGACCAGGGCGCCGTCGAGCTTAAGCAGGCCCAGGTAGGCGCTGATGTCGATCGAGGCGCTGACCGTGTTGATGATCAGGTCGAAGGAGCCGGCGAGATCGGAGAAGGTGTTCTCGTCGCTGGTCGCGTAGTAGTGGTCGGCGCCCAGCTTCAGGCCGTCCTCCTGCTTCTTCAGCGACTGTGACAGGACAGTCACCTCGGCGCCCATGGCGTGCGCCTGCTTGACGGCCATGTGGCCCAGGCCGCCGAGGCCGACGACGGCGACGTTCTTGCCGGGGCCGGCACCCCAGTGCCGCAGCGGGGAGTAGGTGGTGATGCCGGCGCACAGCAGCGGTGCGGCGACGTCGAGCTCGATGCCCTCGGGGATGTTCACCACGAAGTCCTCGGTGACCACCACGTGCGTGGAGTAACCGCCCTGGGTGATAGTGCCATCACGGTCAACAGCGCCGTAGGTTCCGACGTTGCCCTTGAGACAGTACTGCTCCTCGCCCTTCTGGCAGTTGACGCACTCCTTGCAGGAGTTGACCATGCAGCCAACACCAACGCGGTCGCCTACTTTGTGCTTGGTCACCTCGGAGCCAACCTCGGTGACGATGCCGGCGATTTCGTGGCCGGGAACCAGGGGGTACTGCTGGGGGCCCCAGTCGCCGCGGACCGTGTGGATGTCCGAGTGGCAGATGCCGGCGAACTTGATGTCGATCAGGACATCGTGGGGGCCCACTTCGCGGCGTTCGATGGTGGTAGCCACCAGGTCCTCCGTGGCGGACGGGGATGCATAAGCCTTGACGGTAGTCATGGTTCTCCTGTGATCTGTTGGGGGACTTCTAAATGCTACCGGGGTTGTTCGGAGCAAACCCCGGAAATGGGTGGGCCAGGGTGGCCCTGTTGTGCCTGGTCTTCTGAGTCCTACCTTTGGCGATGTTCCTGGGCGGAACCTGGTTATGGGCGGAGGAGCACCTTGATGGCCCGCCGTTCGTCCATGGCCTTGTAGGCGTCGGGGGCCTGGTCGAGCGGGAGTTCGAGGTCGAACACCTTTCCGGGATTGATGTCGCCGGCCAGGATGAGGTTGATCAGCTCGGGCAGGTACTCCCGGACCGGAGCGGGACCGCCGTGCAGGTGCACGAGCGAGGAGAACAGCTCGCGGCCGGGCAGCGCCACGTCATGCGATACGCCCACGAAACCGACGTGGCCGCCGGCGCGGGTGGCCTGGATGGCCTGCATCATTGATTCCTGCGTGCCCACAGCTTCGATTACGGAGTGCGCCCCGAGCCCTTCGGTGAGCTCCTTGATCTTCTGCACCCCCGCATCGCCGCGCTCTTCCACCACGTCAGTGGCCCCGAACTCCCGGGCAAGCGCCTGCCGGTCAGCGTGCCGGGACATGGCAATGATCCGCTCGGCGCCCATCTGCTTTGCCGCCAGGATTCCCAAAAGCCCTACGGCGCCGTCGCCCACTACCGCCACTGTCTTGCCGGGCCCCACCTCGGCCGCCTTGGCAGCGAACCATCCTGTACCCAGGACATCGGAGGCGGCCAGCAGCGACGGAACCTTGCCGGCGTCGGGCATCTCCGGGGTGGCGACCAGGGTGCCGTCTGCCAGCGGGACGCGCAGGTACTCGGCCTGGGCGCCGCCCACGCCCTCCCGGTGCACGCAGCCGGTCTGGTAGCCGGAGCGGCAGATCCCGCAGGTGTTGTCCGAGGCAAAGAAGGACCCCACAACGAATTGGCCCGGCTGCATGTTCTTCACGTCCGCGCCCACATCATCGACGATTCCCACGTACTCGTGGCCCATGGCCCTGGGCTCGTGGAGGACGTCGGCGCCGCGGTAGGGCCACAGGTCCGACCCGCAGACGCAGGCCGCAACAACCTTGATGACGGCATCAGTGGGCTGCTGGATGGCGGGCTTGTCCCGGTCCTCGACCCGGACGTCGCCGGGGGCGTGCATGATGGTTGCGCGCATGCTGGGTCCTCCAAAGAGTGAAAGGCTGAAAGCGGACAATCCCATCAAACCCGGCCCGTGAACCGTTAGCGAGGGTCCTGCTGAAACTGGTTCTGGCAGTACCTCCTTAGCGTTGCGCCGGTCGTCGTAACGTTTTCCTTATGGATAACCGAGCCGAGGTCCGGCAGTTTCTGTCCTCCCGCCGTGGGCGCATCACCCCGGAGCAGGCAGGCATCGAACCGTACGGTGGCCGGCGGCGGGTGCCGGGGCTGCGGCGCGAGGAGGTGGCGCGGCTGGCCGGTGTCAGCGTGGACTACTACACGCGCCTGGAACGGGGAAACCTCAGCGGTGTTTCGGACAGCGTCCTGGATGCCATTGCCGGCGCCCTGGAACTGGACCGCGCCGAGCACGACCACCTCTACGACCTGGCCCGCGCGGCCAACACATCGGGCCGCAAGCGGGCGGCGAGCGGGGGTGCTGCGTCCCCGTCAAAGGTTCGGCCGGAGCTGCAGTACCTCCTGGACGCCATCACGGACGCGCCGGCCTTCATCGGCAACAACCGGCTGGACATCGTGGCCGCCAACACCCTGGGCTACGCCCTCTACTCGGACATGTACCGCAATCCGTCCCGGCCGGCCAACCACTCCCGGTTCATCTTCCTGGATCCGCGCGCCCACAATTTCTACACGGACTGGGACCGGGCGGCTAACACCAACGTGGCCATCCTCCGCCGCGAGGCCGGCCGCAACCCGCATGACAAGGGCATCGCCGAACTGATTGGGGAGCTGTCCATGCGCAGCGACGAGTTCCGCACCCTGTGGGCCGCCCACAACGTCCGCCGCCACTACGCCGGGACCAAGTTCTTCCAGCACCCTGTGGTGGGCCTTCTTGAGCTGAACTACCAGGTCCTGGGGCTGGAAGAGGACCCCGGACATACCCTTACCGTCTATCCCGCGACCCCGGGCAGCCCGTCCGCTGAGGCCCTGAAGCTCCTGGCGTCGTGGGCGGTCACTGAAAATATCGTCGAAACGGCGCAGGCGCAGGTGGGCAGCTAGGAGCTCGGCGGCCCCGCAGCCCTTGGGCTGGCACTACGCGTCGGCGCCGGGCTCATAGCCAATGAGCCAGTGGAGCCCGTAGCGGTCGATGACCTGGCCATCAGAGGCGCCCCAAGGCTTGGCCGCAAGAGGGTCAACCACCCGGCCGCCAAGGCTGAGTTTGTTGAACCAGTCGTGGAGAATTGCAGGCTCGGCAGTACCGAGCAAGGAGAGCATTAGGCCT
Source organism: Arthrobacter sedimenti (assembly GCF_042652025.1). Classification (NCBI taxonomy): domain Bacteria; kingdom Bacillati; phylum Actinomycetota; class Actinomycetes; order Micrococcales; family Micrococcaceae; genus Arthrobacter; species Arthrobacter sedimenti. The sequence goes on from NZ_JBHSDQ010000004.1 coordinate 74,528, forward strand.
TCAAACCGGACGCTCGTCCCGCCCGGAGGCGTGTCCGACCCCGCCAAGGCAACAACGCCGCTGAGTTCGCCGTGCGCTATCGCATCCGGGGCACCATCCGCCCGGCCGAACTCCGCATTTGTGTGGAGGGTAAGCTCACCACCGAAAACGGACGCATAGAATCCGAGTGCCTCACGCGCCGTTCCTGGAAAGCTGACGTAGATCTGGGGTGCGGTCATTCCGCCAGCCTACAGACATGAGGCTTCGGCGTGACCCACTGCTGCACAGGCGCGAAGGCTAGGAAAGGTTCGACGGCGGATCGAGCGGCTTAGCGTCCGCCGGCCGCCATCCTGCCAGCTCGCCGAAGCGGTCAACAGCCTGCTGGGCAGCGCGATACAGCGCGGGATCCGACCACGACGCCACCGCCCAAGTTGCCACCGCAGCCAGGGCCTCCGCCAGCAGCCTTGCAGAGTCTCCTGGTGATGCCTGCGCCAGGATCGCCGCCCGGTCCGCCTCCAAGGTGTCCGCCATGGATTTGCTGCTGACCCGCTGCCAGACGTCTGGGATGGCGTCCACGTCCAGTAGCCGCTCCCGCAGGGGCCACTTGTCGATGAATCGGGCCACCCAGGTTTGGTGGCGCTTCCCGTAATCCTTCCTGCGCTGCCGGCTCTTCCAGTGGGGATAGAAGCTGAGCACCAGCGTGCACGGAACGAGGATTGCCAGCACCGTCATTGCCCAGGCCGCTTGCCCGGTGTCGCCGTCCCCGACTGCATCCCCGTACACCCCAAACAGGGCTCCGCCCATGATGCACAGCAGGATCCAGGTGACGCCCAATATGTCGCTTCGTCGCTTCTCCGCCTTTGTGCCGAACATGGCAGGGGCCGGTTCCGCGGCAACAAATGCCTCTTCTTCGGTGAGCCCGACATTCAGGAGCTTTTGGGTGCCAGGGCCCGGCATGCCGGATTTGTCCGGAACGTCGACGTAGACCGGCGGCAGGCCCGTCAGGTCCTGCCCAGCTTGGTTGGCCACCTTACCCATGTTCCCCCCATAACCATCGTGCTTTCCCGTCCGTCCCGTCGGGACCCGCTTTCAGAGTCTACGATTAGGCGGGCTCCACGCGGGTAGTCCCTAGACTGACAGATGGACGTTTAGCAGGACGATACGAAGGAGCGAGTGAATGGCCAATGTAGTTGTTGTAGGTGTGGATGCCAGCCCGTCAGCACGGAAGGCTGCGGAAGTAGCCCTTGGCCTGGCCGAATCGCTGGGAGCGTCACTGCACGTGGTGACAGGTTTTGAAATTGAAAACGCGGAGACCTTTGGCGTGGGATCGGACAAGGTCCGGATCTCCAACGCCGACAGCTCGGAGATGGTGGCCAAGTCCCTGGCCGCATCGCATCCGGGGGTGGAAATCACGCACTTCGCCTCCCGCGGCAAGCCGGCCGATTCCCTCATCAAGGAGGCCATCCGCCTGGACGCGCGCCTGATCGTAGTGGGCAACCGGAGGATGCGCGGCATTGGCCGGCTCCTGGGCAGCGTGGCCAACAGCGTGGCGCACAACGCCCCGTGCGATGTTTACATCGCGAACACCTACGAGGACTGACCTACCGCGCAGCAAAGGTGGGCGGACGACGGCGGGACCTCCCGCCGTCGTCCGCCCACTTTCATCTGCAGAGGGGTCAGGCGCCGTATTCCTCGTCGGTAACGTGGTGGAGCCACGTGACCACCTGCCCATCCGCATCGGCCTCCTGCATGGCGACGTGTGCCATGAACCGCTCCGGGGTGGCCCCGTGCCAGTGCTCCTCGCCCGGCTCGATGTAGACCACATCGCCGGGACGGATCTCCTGGACTTCGCCGCCGCGCCGGGCCACGAGCCCAACCCCGTCGGTCACGTAGAGGGTCTGGCCCTTGGGATGGTGGTGCCAGGCGGTGCGGGCACCGGGGGCGAACCGCACATGCGCACAGCCGATGGCCGACTGCTCGTCAGGGTTCCGGATGCCGTCGATCTGAACGGTTCCGGTGAACCATTCCGCCGGTCCGGCGCCGGTCTGGCCGCCGCTTTTGGTGTACTTCATGTTCTCCTCCTGTTAGTCGGGGTTGCTGGACAGTGTGTTGGATGTTCCGGCAGTTCGGTCTGTAACGCGGGACGTCAGGAACGCCAGGACGGACGCCGCCGCAAGGATCCCTGCGCTGGCGAGGAAGGTGCCGCGGTAGCCGGCGGAATCGAACAGGACTCCGCCCAGAGTTGAACCGAGGGCGATCGAGGTCTGGATGACGGCCACCATCAATCCGCCACCGGCCTCGGCGTTGTGCGGCATGGCCTTGGCGATCCAGCTCCACCACCCCACCGGCGCGGAGGTGGACATCAGGCCCCAAAGTCCCAGGAGAACCACGACGGCGGCGAGCCAGTCACCGGTAGGAACGAGGGCGGCGGCGATGATCGCCATGAGCACCGGGATGGCAACCAGCGTCCGGTACAGCCGCTTCCCCAAAAAACGGCCGATTAGCAGGGTGCCCGCAAATCCCGCGGCACCAATCACCAGGAGAACCAGGGATACCGTGGCCGCATCCACGCGGGTCACCGTCTCCAGAAACGGGCGGACGTAGGTGAACAGGACGAACTGCCCCATGAAGAAGGACCCGCAGGCGGCCATCCCCCAGGCGACGGGTTTGCACTTGAGCTCCCGGAAAACCGCGAAGATGCCCCCGGTTCCCGCAGGACGTGTCCTGCCCGGCATGGATGGAAGGCTGATCCACTGCCAGGCGAGTGCCAGCAGCGCCACGGGGACCAGGCAAAAGAACGCTCCACGCCAGCCGATGACCGACCCAAGGTAGCTGCCCAGGGGCGCGGCCAGGACGGTGGCCAAGGCGTTGCCGCCATTGAAGATCGCGAGGGCACGCGGCACCTCGTGGGGCGGGACCAACCGCATGGCGGTCGCTGCGGACATGGACCAGAATCCGCCAATCACTACCCCGATGAGGGCCCGGCCGATCATGAACAGCAGGTACCCCGGAGCCAACGCAACCATTGCACCGGAGACCGCCATGACCCCGGTCAGCCCCAGCAGCAGGGTCTTGCGGTCCAGGCTGCCAGCCAGTGTGGACACCGACAGGCTGGTCAGCACGGCAATCAGGCCGGAGATGGCGATGCCCTGGCCCACCATCCCTTCCGAGACCTGCAGCTCAGCGGCCATCGGCGTCAGCAGGCTGACGGGCATGAACTCGGAGGCGATCAGGGCGAACACGCACAGCGACATCGCATAAACGCCGCCCCAGTGGGCCGGGTGCTGCCCGGCCGGATCTTGGGGCGCACGCGTCCTGGTGACAGTTGTTTCGGGGGCCATGCCTCCATGAAACAGGGAGTACGGAACCCTAGCGAGGGCCCTGCTGAAACCGGTTTTGGCAGAACCCCTTTATGGCACCGCGGCCGGCGAAACCTCCGGGCGTGATGTGGTGCCTGTTTCCGGCGGCTGCGGCTTGTAGACCCACGCCACCAGCACCACGGAGATGATCATCAGCAGGAACCAGGCCACCAGTTTCTCCAGGCCCACGGGATGCCAGCCGTCCAGCTGGCTGGGGTACTGCCAGGCTCCGGACCACGTGGCGATGTTCTCCGCGAGCCAGATGAACAGCGCCACCAGCAGGAACGAGACCACCAGCGGCATGCGGAATTCCCGGCGGAATACACGGAAGTGCATCACGCACCGGCCAAAGACCACCACGACGGCGGCAAGCAGCACCCAGCGCAGGTCCCAAATGTAGTGGTGGGTGAAGAAGTTGGCGTAAATCGCTGCGGCGAGGATTGCGGTGATCCAGCGGCGGGGGTAGGCCGCGAATTTCAGGTCGAAGAGCCGGTAGACGCGCACCATGTAGGAGCCAACAGCGGCGTACATGAACCCGCTGAAGAGCGGCACGGCACCAATGCGCAGGACGCCTTCGGCCTCGTAGGACCAGGAACCCATGTCCGTTTTGAACAGCTCCATGACGGTCCCCACCAGGTGGAACAGGACGATGACCCGCAGTTCGCGAAGGGTTTCCAGCCTGAAAACCACCATCAGGACCTGGATTACGACGGCGGCGACGGTCAGGAAGTCGTTGCGCGCCAGCCCAGCATCATCCTGGTACCAGAGCCTGGCGGTCATCAGCACGGCCAGGAGGGTGGCGCCGAAAATGCAGGCCCACCCTTGCTTGAGGCCAAAGACCACGAACTCGGTGAGCTTCGCCTTGGCACCGCCCGCGGGGGCGGTAGCCAGGAAGCGGCGGGCGCGTTCGTCGATCCGCTGCTCCACTGGAGTTGAATTACGCACTAATCCCCTGACGTTGGCTTGCCGGGCGGTTTCCCCGCAGGTCCCGGTCGAGCTTATTGAGGCAGTAATCCCGGTAGGAGTGCCGGAGCCGTGCCGGCAGTTTGGGATAGGCAAAGGCCAGGACACGCATGGTCCGGTGAAAGCGCCGCTCATGCCGGCCGCTCCACTGGAGGCCGAAGTCCTGCCGCAAGGGGGCCGGAAGGAAGCCGGCCGTCAGGAACCTGGCCGTGGGCATGATGGCGTGGTACCACCACGGGACGTTGGCCGGGTGCAGCAGGTCCTTGGCAACACTCAATGCGCCGTCCCCTGCGGACAGGCACGTGAGCTGTTCCTGCCAGTAGCGGGCGAACGCCGCGCGGTCTTTTGGCCACATGTCCGGCGGCAGCTGCAAGGCGGTGCCGAGCCTGGCGTAGTGCTGGTACACGGCGTCGGCGGTGTCGCCGTCGAGCGGTCCATAAATCTTTTCGATGACGGTCCTGGCGGTGTCGTACAGCGTGGCCGCCACCCATAACTGCAGTTTGGGGTCGAAGGCGCTGTAACCGGCGGAAGATCCATCCCCAGCCCGGCGGACCGGCGCATGGGCCCGGTTGACCCGGCGGCGGACCTCATTGGCCTGCTCTTCATTGCCGTACACAGTCCCGTAGACGTAGGTCAGCGTGCTGTTGAGCCTGTCCAGCGGGCGTTGGGCGAAGGTGCTGTTCTCCGCGACCCCCCGCCCTACCGACGGGTTGGCAAGCTGCAGCAGGATGGCGCGGCCGGCCCCGGCGAGCAGGATGACTTCCGCTCCATAGTCAACCGCTCCGCCCGCCATGTGAAAAGGGTACCGGAGCGGTATGACACCGGATGGGCCCTTCGGCCCGTTGTCGTGGCTGGCCAGTGCGGGTATCCGGTTCACTTGGCAACAGGCCGCAGCGAGGTGATCATCCTCCTGATGTCTGCGTACTCAGCGGTTTCCCTGTACTTTTTCGCCAGTTCGGGATAGGGCAACGACGGGTCGCCGGGGGTTGCGTTGTTGGCCGGATCGTAAAACGCGCCGAACATGGCACTGTTCGGCGGCCAGTGGAAGAAATGCAGGATGGGGCAGGCGTCAGGGCCGCTGGGCATGGGGCCGGAGGTGATGCCGTATCCTGCCGCCTGGACGCCCGGAGGCACCGGCGTGCCGGCATTCCCGCGGGTCTCGAAGGCGAACTGCGGCACCACACCGTCCTGTGCCAGGGCAGGCAGGTCCGCCGTGTCCAGGACTTCGTAGGGGTACTTCTGCGTGCAGGACGATCCGATGGCCATGTTGGTGCGCAGCGTCGCCATCACCTTGCCGGCCTGGTTGCGAACCTCCGCGTAAGCCCCGCCGCCTTCGGCCAATTCCCCCGCCGGATCCTTGACGCTCCAGGCGGCCGGCAGGTCGAACGCCATGGCGCCATCCGCCGTCGTAAACGTTGTCCATTTTTCCTCGGCGTTGCCGGGCACCGTCGGAGCTTGCGTGGAGGGAACGTTCGACGGCGTTGGCGCGGCAGGTGCGCCCGTCGCCGCCGTGGAGGTACTGGCAGGGCCGGAAGCTGAAGGGGCCGGCTGCGGGGTTCCCTGCTGCGGCGCACACCCGGCGAGGGCAAAGGTGACCAGGACAAGGGCTGCCGGAAACCTGCGCACCACACCCTCCTTGGGCCTGACGTTGACCCCTTAAGTGTGGCGCTGTATGCCCGGGCGGGGGGAGGGCCAGAGGACCTGCCCCTCCCCCCGCCCGGCGCGTGCGCTAGCGCTCCAGCAGGGACACGTCCCGGACGGCGCCCTTGTCCGCGGAGGTGGCCATCGCGGCGTACGCGCGCAGCGCGGCGGACACCTGCCGGTCCCGGTCCTTGGGCTTGTAGCCGCCGTTGATCAGCAACTTTTCGCGGCGCTCCGCCAGGAGTTCATCCGAGACCTCCAGCTGCAGCGAGCGTTCGCTGATGTTGATGCTGATGATGTCGCCGTCCTCCACCAGTGCGATGGCGCCGCCGGAGGCAGCCTCGGGAGAGATGTGTCCGATGGACAGGCCGGAGGTGCCGCCGGAGAAGCGGCCGTCCGTGATGAGGGCGCACTTCTTGCCCAGGCCGCGGCCCTTGAGGAACGACGTCGGGTACAGCATTTCCTGCATGCCCGGACCACCCTTGGGGCCTTCGTAGCGGATCACCACCACGTCGCCTTCCTTGATGGACTTGTTCAGGATCTTCTCCACGGCCTCGTCCTGGGACTCGCACACCACTGCCGGTCCGGAGAACGTCCAGATGGACTCGTCCACGCCGGCGGTCTTCACCACGGCGCCGTCGACAGCCACGTTGCCGCGGAGCACGGCCAGGCCGCCGTCCTTGGAGTACGCGTGCTCCACGGAGCGGATGCAGCCACCCTCGGCGTCGGTGTCCAGGGAGGTCCATTCGTTCGACTGCGAGAACGCGGTGGAGGAGCGGACGCCGCCGGGGGCAGCGTGCCACAGGGCCTGTGCTTCCTCGGTGGCCTTGCCGCCGCGGATGTCCCAGTCGTCCAGCCAGCCGTCCAGGTCGTTGGAGTGCACGGAGTGGACGTCCTTGTGCAGGAGGCCGCCGCGGTTCAGCTCGCCCAGCAGGGCGGGGATGCCGCCGGCACGGTGCACATCCTCCATGTAGTAGGTCTTGTCCTTGGCCACGTTGGGTGCCACCTTGGCCAGGCAGGGCACTTGGCGGGACTTGGCGTCCATCTCGGCCAGGCCGTAGTCCACACCGGCCTCCTGGGCCGCGGCCAGCAGGTGCAGGATGGTGTTGGTGGACCCGCCCATGGAGATGTCCAGCGCCATGGCGTTATCGAACGCCTTGGCGGTGGCGATGGAGCGGGGCAGCACCGAGTCGTCGCCGCCCTCGTAATAGCGCTTGACGAGCTCGACGACGGTGGCGCCGGCTTTCTCGTACAGCGCCTTGCGGGCGGTGTGGGTGGCCAGCACGGAGCCGTTGCCCGGCAGGGACAGGCCGATGGCCTCGGTCAGGCAGTTCATCGAGTTGGCGGTGAACATGCCGGAGCAGGAACCGCAGGTGGGGCAGGCGTTCTCTTCGATGAGGTTGATGTCGGCGTCGGAGATGGACTCGTCCACGGCGTCGGCGATCGCGTTCACCAGGTCCAGGGAGCGGACGGAACCGTCGGTGAGGGTGACGCGGCCGGCTTCCATGGGGCCGCCGGAGACGAAGACCACGGGGATGTTCAGGCGCAGCGCGGCCATCAGCATGCCGGGGGTGATCTTGTCGCAGTTCGAAATGCACACCAGGGCGTCGGCGCAGTGGGCGTTGACCATGTACTCCACGGAGTCGGCGATCAGGTCGCGGGACGGCAGCGAGTAGAGCATGCCGGAGTGGCCCATGGCGATGCCGTCGTCCACGGCGATGGTGTTGAACTCGCGCGGCACGGCGCCGGCGGCGAGGATCGCGTCCGAGACGATCCGGCCCACCGGAGCGAGGTGGGTGTGGCCGGGAACGAATTCGGTGAAGCTGTTGGCCACGGCGATGATCGGCTTGCCGATATCCGAGTTGGCGACGCCGGAGGCGCGTAAAAGTGCGCGGGCTCCGGCCATGTTGCGGCCGTGGGTGACTGTTTTTGAGCGAAGTGCGGGCATGCTTACCATCCTCTTGCTTGGGCGACGCGGACGGAAGACAGCGCTGCTACTAGTAGTGGGAGTACCAGAGTAATAGTATTTACCGGTGAGTGATCCCGGGCGGCGCAAAGAACTTGGCCTCTTCCTGAGGGCCCGCCGGGACCAGGCGCTGCGGGCGGACTACGGCCTGCCGCCAATTGGCCGCAGCCGCGAGCGGGGGTTGCGCCGCGAAGAGGTGGCCTTCCTGTCCGGCGTCAGTGTCACCTGGTACACCTGGCTGGAGCAGGGCAGGGATATCAGCCCGTCCCGCCAGGTGCTGGAAGCAGTCAGCCGTGCCCTGCACCTTTCAAGTACCGGCCTCGGCTACGTCCTGTCCCTTGGCGGCTACGCTTCCGCCGCCCCAGCCAGCCCCGCCGCCGATACCGCCCCGCCCCACATCCAACGGCTGATGGATGCTCTGGATCCCAATCCGTCCTTTGCCTTGTTCCCGGATTGGCGCGTGGCGGGCTGGAACAGGGCGTATGCGGCCCTCTACCCCAACATCGATACTGTGGCGCCAGCGGACCGGAACCTGCTGTGGCTGGTGTTCACCGACCCCTACGTCCGGAACCTGCTGCCGGACTGGGAGACCACCAGCAAGCGGTTCCTGGCCGAGTTCCGGGCCGAAACAGGGCAGCGGCTGGGCGACCCTGACATCCAGTACCAGGTGGACCGGCTCAAGGAAGCAAGCCCGGATTTCCGGCAGGGCTGGGACCTCTACGACATCCTGGGCTTCGAGTCCCGCGAGCGCCTCTTCCACCACCCCGCCGTCGGAGTGCTGCAGCTTGAGCACCACCAGGTGTCCCCGTCCGACCGGCCGGACCTGCACATCGTGGTCTACACGCCGGCGCCCGGAAGCGACGCCGCGGCGCAGATGCAGTCGCTGCTGGCGGCAACCAGTCAGCCGGCGTCGGCGCCCAAGTAAGCCAGCGCCGCTGTGGCCTGCGCCTGGGTGGCGATGCGAAGGGTGGGATCCACCGCCGGCAGGAAGAACGGCGAGTGGTTGGCCGGAATGTCCGTGTCCACCCTGCCCGCTTCCACAGCCCGGCGGTAGATGTCCGGCGGCACGGACCCCACGATCCAGTACACGTAGGGGATACCGAAGGCGTCGGGGATCCGGCTGAAATCCTCGGAGGCCGTCTGCGGTGCGGTGCGGTAGACGGCATCCGCGCCGAAGGTCCTGGTGAACGCCTCCGTGACCCGGGCGTTGGCTTCCGGATTGTTGCTGGTCAGCGGGTACTGGTCGTAGTACTCGAACTCCGGTTCCTGTGGCGAGCCGGCCGCCGCACACTCGCCGCGGACAATCCGCTCGATGGCGGCAATCATGCCGGCCCGCACCTCCAGGCTGTAGGTGCGGAGGTTGAGCAGCAGTTCGGCGCGGTCCGGGATGATGTTGGCCGTGGCCCCGGCATTCACCGAGCCGACGGTCAGGACGGCGAACTCCCCCGGTGTGGTTTCCCGGGACACCACTGTCTGCAGGCGCAGGACGATAGAGGCTGCCAGCACCACGGGGTCAACCGACTTATGCGGCATGGACCCGTGGGCACCGCGGCCGTGGACGGTGATCCGGATGGAATCACCCGCCGACAGCACCGGCCCCGGCGTGGTGCCGATGGTTCCCGCCTGGGTGGGCATGACGTGCTGGGCCAGCGCAATGTCCGGCCGCGGGATTCCGGCGGCCAAGCCGTCGTCGAGCATTGCCTGCGAGCCCGCCGCCGTCTCCTCCGCCGGCTGGAGCAGGGCAATGTAGGTGCCCTGCCAGGCTTCCCGGTGCTCGGCCAGGTACTTTGCCGCACCAAGCAGGGCCACCACATGCATGTCGTGGCCGCAGGCGTGCATCACCCCCGGGTTGGCGGAGGCATAGGTTGCGCCGGTGGCCTCGGTGACGGGGAGGGCGTCCATGTCCGCCCGGGCCAGGACGCAGGAACCGGCGCCGTTGGCAAGAACGCCAACGACGCCGGTGCGGCCAAAGTGCCGGACGTCAAAGCCCCAGCGGGCAAGCAAGTCCGCTGCCGCGGCGGATGTTGCGTGCTCGGCGAGGCCAAGTTCCGGGTTCCGGTGGATCTGCTCGTAGAGCGGGACCTGCCAGGCAAGTTCCTGCTCCATATCGCTGTCCTTGACGTCCATGCGAGAACTCCTCCCGGCCGGCGGCGCCAGCCCCTTCGGCCACTCTAGGCCAGCACCCCCTGCCGCACCACGGCCGGCTCAAACTGTGCACCTGCGCCCGGGAATACCGGCACCTCAATCCGCGCGTGGGTGTGGACCTCGTTCACCGTGGCCTTGGTGTGCAGGGCGATCTGTTCCATTGTGGTGACCCACATGCCGTCCATGGCCTTCACCCGCTCAATCAGCTGCTCCAGCGCCACCGCTTTGGACGGCCGGCCGGAAATGAACGGATGGTTGGTGAGGACGAAGCAGCTGCCCTGGGAGTGGTGTGCCTCGGCCTCAAGCGTCCACATCTCCAAAACCTTGGCCGGGCTCTCGATCACGCCGCTGCCGGTGACTCCCGGGTAGAAGGCGTACTGCTCCCAGTCGTCCAGGGTCCAGTCCACGGGAATCTCCACGATGTCGCGGGGATCGTCGGCGGCGACTGCGAACCGGTAGGGCGCATCGCCGTCGAGCAGGCTGGAATCGTAGAGGAAGCCACGGTCCGCCAGCAGGCCCGGAGAGTGCCAGTTCAACTCCCACCACGGGGCGCGGTAGCCCACTGGCCGGATGCCGGCCACCTTGGCCAGCGCCTCCAGGCCGCGGTCGATGTAGCTGGCCTCGGTGGCGGCGTCGATGCCCTGCATGGGTTCGTGCAGGTAGCCGTGGTGCGCCACTTCGTGGCCGCCGTCCACGATCCGCCGCACCACGTCCGGGTAGGACTCGGCGGTGAAGCCGGGGATGAAGAAAGTGGCTTTGATGTCCTGTCGCTCGAGGATTTTCAGCAGCCGCGGCACCGCGATCTTGGGGCCGTAGGACTGGTGCGTCATCAGCGACATGCGCCGGGTGCTGGTGGGGTCGTGGGCGATGGTGCAGGACTCCGCGTCCACATCGAACGTGAAGGACGCGGCGGCCTTGGCGCCGTTGGGCCAGATGATGGGGTGCAGGGGATCCGCGATGGCGGGCTGTTTCACGGGAAAATCCTTTCTGGCGGGCGCAGGGCGCCCGCCAGGGTGTGCGAAGAGAAGGAATTAGAGGGCGGGAAGGGCGGGCGTGCTGTCCGCCGTCGGGCTCTTTACTTCAGCTGTGGTGCGCGGTTCCAGGGCGAGGTAGCGGATGTGCTGCCGCGGGCCCAGGATGGCGTACACCCCGGCGCTCGTCAGGCCGCCGGCCAGCCAGGACAGGTCCCAGCCGCCCAACGCGACAGCGATGGGGCCCTGCATGACGGGGATCAGGCCGTACATGAACAGCCACGTCGCGAAGATCCCGGCCACGAGGGAGATGACCCCCGCCCAGTTGACGACGGGCAGCCGCTTGGTGCCAACGCCGTCGAACAGCCGCTCCGTGCCGCCGGGCCAGCGCTTCTCCAGCCAGAAGTAGTGCACCAGCATGATCCCGCCCCAGGCTGCCACCCAGGCGACCAGGCCGATCAGCCAGGCGTCGAGCACCGCGGCGAAGTCCTCCTGGAAGATGAAGAACACGACGGCGGCGAGCGAGAAGACGCCGACGAACAGGTTGAGCTTGCGGCGGCTGATGGAGATGTCCAGAGCCTGCGTGGCCACCGAGAAGGTGTAGATGTTCAGGATGTTGGTGGCGATGGGCCCATGGAGCACCATCAGCAGCACCGGCAGCGCCATGGCGCCGAAGTTCAGGACAATCAGCTTGCCGGGATCGATCTCGCCGCTGTTGGTGGCCAGGCTGGCGCCCAGGACGCCGAGCCACACCACGGGGATGAACTGGCCCAGGACTGAGGCCAGGTAGACCTTCTTCTTGGGGACGCTGGTGCTGACGAACCGGGAGTAGTCCGCGGCGTAGGTGAACCAGGTGATGCCCCAGCCGATTCCGATGGCGGTCATGACGGCGCTCATGGCGGCGATGCGCTCGGAGCCTTCCAGGATGGCGCCGGCCGGTCCGGCGTAGCCCCAGTTGATGTCCATTCCGAACCAGGCCACGGCGGACATGACGGCGAGGATAAGGATGGTGGGCGGCACGGTCCACTTTTCAAAGGCGGCGATGGCCTTGTAGCCGAACCAGGCGATGGCCACCTGGAGGGCCATGATGAAGGTGGCGACGCCGATCTTCCAGCCGTAGTTGGGCGCTTCCGGGTCAACCCAGCCCAGGGTTCCGAAGAGTGCCATGACCAGGTCCAGGATGATCCAGGTGTTCACCGCGCACCAGCCGATGACCAGCAGGGCCTGGATTGCGGCCGGCAGGTAGTTGCCGCGCCGTCCGAATGCTGCCCGGGCCAGGACCATGCCGGTGGCTCCGGTCCGCTGGCCCAAAAGGACGAAGCAGCCAAAGAGCAGCATGCCGATCAGGTTGCCCAGCACCAGGACGGTGATGGTGTCCGCGAGCCCGAGCTCCAGCTGGATACCGAGTGCCCCCAGCACCCAGTTGATGGGAGCCAGGTTGGCGCCCGCCCAGATCCAGAACTGGCCGGATACCTTGCGTGTGCGTGCGGATTCGGGAATGGGCTGCAGCCAGGCTTCGTGGTCCACGGCGTTGTGGTCCTCGGTTGCCTGGGCAGGTTGGCCGTGCGTGGCTGTTGAAAGCTTTTCTTGCATGGGGGCCTCCGTGAGGTGGATAAGTACCAAAAGGCTATGTGGCCCCCATCACAAGGAACAAGATACGATCTGTCTAGCAGAATCTCCTACTACGTTACGGAACGTCGTGTCAGTGTTTCTTGGCGAAATACTCGCCCATCCCGCCCTCGCCGCCGCCGACCCCGTGGTCCACCCCTTGGGCGTGGTGGCCGACGCGCAGCCCGTCCGCTGGGTGCACTCGAGCGAAGTACTGGACATCGCTCCCCTGCTCCGCGGCGGCGAGCTGCTGCTCTGCGGCGGCATCACGCTGGCCACGGCCACGCCCGCCAGGCGTGAAGATTACGTGCGCGAGCTGGCACAGCGCGGCATTGCGGCCCTGGCCATCGAGACCGGCGGGGCGCTGCCGGAGATTCCGGCCGACATGCTTCACAAGGCAGAGGAGTTCGGCCTGCCCGTGGTGGAGCTGCGCAAGGTGGTGCCCTTCGTCGGCGTCATGCAGGCCATCAACTCCATGCTGGTCAGCGAGTCCGTGGGTCACCTGCAGCAGGCCGATGCCGCCACCCGCGCCATGGCCGCGGAGCTGGCCCACGGCGCCTCGCTGGACAAGATCCTGGCTGTGCTGGCGGGAATCACCGGTTCCGCCGTGAAGCTCACATCCCCGTGGGGCGTCACCATGGGAAGCGCAGTGCCGGAGGGGTGGAACGGCGAGGTCACTGCCGGAGGCGGGGCCCGGGCGGTGGAGGAAGGAGCAGCGGACGACGCCGGCTCCGGGCCGGGCGGGCATGGCGACTTCAGCGGGGCTGCTGCTGGAAGAGTGATCAGCGTGGACATCCCCGTACGCGGCGTCCTGATGGGCCGGCTGGAGGTATTGGTCCCGCCAACGGCTGATACGGCGCTGGCGCAGGTGGCCGGGGAACGCGCCGTCGACATCCTGGGCCTGGCGCTGCTGCAGCATACGCCTCCCGGGCTGCATGCCCTCGCAGGTGCGGAACTGATGCGGGCAGTGCTTAATTCAGCTCCGGAGTGGCGCCTCGAGCAGCTGGCTCCCGGGGCCGGGTTTCCCACGGATTCCCCGGCTGTGGTGGCGGCCATCCATGCCGCGGCACCGCAGGAGCTGCGGGGCGCCGTCGAAAACTTCCTGAGCTCACGGCGGATCCCCTGCGCCGCGTACCTGGACGACGCCGAGCTGGTGGTGATGATCGGCCTGCCCTGCACCGAGCCCCCGGGTGAGCGGCGGCAGCTTCTGGAATCCCTGCGGGGACTGGAGGGCGACCATGATGCCGTGATCGCGGTGGCCCCCCCGTAGCCCGTGTTGCGGAAGCGGCCTGGTCACTGGCGGAGGCGCGCCGGGCCTTGGACGTGCGGCAGATCCGGCGCCGCAATGCCTCGCCGCGCCGGCGGTCTACGGCCCGCGCCCTGGTGGTGGTTGACGCCCAGGATACCGCCGTGGAAAGCCTCGCCCTCACGTGCCTCGATACCTCCGCGCGTGAGGCGTTCGTCAACCGGCAGCTGCGGGCCGTGCTGGAGCATGATGCCCAGCGGCAATCCCAGCTTCTGGAGACTCTGCAGGTGTGGCTGGACTCCGGGTGCAATACGGCCCAGTCCGCCCGCGAACTGCACCTGGAACGGCAGTCGATGCACCACAGGCTGCAGCGGATTTTCGAGCTGTGCGGCGGTGATCCGCGCGGCACGGGCCGGCTGGCGGCACTGCACCTGGCGGCCAGGATGGCCGGGCTGCCGTGATGATCGAGTCCGCGACGGGCCGTCATCCCCTGTTTCACCAAAAGGGAGACGGGAGCGTGTTACCCGTCAGCACCAACGATGGCGCCGCCCAGCCACTTCTTGACCTGGTCGGGCGCAGCCGTTGTGACCGTCCAGTTCCTGCCGACGTTCACAGCCGTCTGATCCTGGGGCGTCCTCATCGCCAACTGGGCGTCCTGGGAGGCATCGTTCGGATACAGGGCCATTCCGATCTCCCCGCAGTACCCTGATGTGGATGCGTACTTCGCATGGTTGGCCAATTGGAGTTCCGGGCACTGAAAGCCTGCTCCTTCCAAGGCCACCCTCAAGTCCTCAAGGGTTTCAAACGTTCCGCCGTCAGTAGGTGGCGCTGACTCCGGCGGGCTTCCCCATGGTCCGCTGCAACCAGCCAAGGCCACGGACACGGCCATCCCGGTCGCGACGACTGCGCTGCGCATACTTTTCACAAGTCCCCCTGCTGTGATCGGCGTCTTTCAAACTACCAGCCGTTTTGGGGAAGCTGCGGCGGGTGCGCTGCAATGCCTGCCTGCGCTTAGGCTTCTGCGGGTGAACGGCGGGTCAGGTGGGCCCCTGTAGAGTTGCCTGATGCTTGAGATCCGCCCGAACTGCGAGTGTTGCGACCGCGACATTTCTCCATCCGACGAGGCGTACATCTGCACGTTCGAGTGCACGTGGTGTCCGGACTGCGTCGGACGCTTTCCGAATGGTTCTTGTCCCAACTGCGGAGGAGACCTTCAGCGACGTCCCACCCGGCCGGCCGCCGCCTTGGTCAACAACCCGGCCAGCACCAACAGGGTTGTAGCCCCGGATTGCCTCAAGAAGTTCGCCGGGAACTAAGCGACTTCCGGGGTCAGGCGAGAAAGCGGGCACTGCGGTGGAGCTGATGCGGTGTCAGGCACCCGGCTCAGCGCCTGGTCTCATACCTGGTGAGGACCACACCGTCGGGAAACGTCCGGGTTTCCAGCAAGCTCAGGTTCACCCACTTGTCCAAGGCTGTGAAGAACGGTGTGCCGCCGCCCACCAGGACCGGATGGGTGACCATCGCGTACTCGTCAATCAGCCCGGCCCGCATGGCCGCCGCGGCGAGTGTGGCACCGGTGATATCCATTGGCCCGCCGTCGTCGGCCTTGAGCCGGCTGATCTCGGTGACCGCGTCGCCGGTGACCAAACGGGTATTCCAGTCCACCGTGCTGATCGTCGAGGAGAAGACCACCTTCGGCATGTCGCGCCAGCGATGGGCAAACTCGACCTCCGCCGGTGTGGCGCCCGGCTGCTGGTCGGCGGTGGGCCAGTGGGAGCTCATCGTCTCCCAGAGTCTTCGCCCATACAGCGCCAGGCCCGTCGCCCCCACCCGGTCGGACCACCACTGGAACAGCTCGTCACTCGGCGTACTCCAGCTGAGGTCGTCGCCGGGTGCAGCGATGTAGCCATCAAGGCTCACGTTCATGCCAAAGGCCAGTTTACGCATGGCGTCAGTCTCCCGTGGGCGGCTATGAGTTGTACAGGCCTGCCGGCGTCAGTTTGCCGGCCTGCCGCCCAGGCGCGTGGTCACCTTGGCGGCCGCCGCAACGCAGGCCTCGCCCAGGCTCTCGAACTGCTCCTTGGACACCCTGAACCGGGGCGCGGGAATGAGGACGGCGGCCACCACGTCACCGCGGTGGTCGCGGACGGGCGCGGCCACGCCCACCTCGTCCATGGACGATTCGCCGTAGTTTCCCGCCCATCCCCGCTGCTCCACGTCCCGGAGCCTTGTTTCGTAAGCCGCCAGGCCGTCGTCGTCCATTCCCGGGAAGGTGATGGTGCCGCTCCTCAGCAGCTCCCGCACCCGCTCGGCCGGAAGGGTGGACAGGAAGACCTGGACGGAGGCGCTCATGGCGTCCCGGTAGCGGGCGCCCAGCGGCGTGGTGTGCTTGATCTGGTGGTGGCTTGCGATCTGCTCCACGCAGATGGCCTCATCCCCGTTCCACAGCATGAGGGCGCTGGTCTCGCCGGTCTGCTCGGTCAATTGCCGCAGGACCGGGTAGGCAACGCGGCGTTCCTCCATTTCCGCCAGCAGCGGTCCGGCGACGGCGATGAGCCCCAGGCCCAGCCGGAAGCGCTTGGTCTCCGGGTCCCGCTCCACCAGGTTTTCCTGCTCGAACGTGGCCAGGATCCGGGACACGCTGCTTTTGTGCATGCCCACCCGGTTGGCAATCTCCGTGACACCCAGCAGCGGCTCATCCGCGGTGAAGGTGCGCAGGACGGCGATGGCATTGACGACGACGGAGGCGCCCTTCGCGTCCGGCCCGCCGTTGGTGCCGCTTCCGTTGCCGTTGCTGTCGGGGGTCTTTGCAGGAGTCATGGTGGATACCATCTTTCCCTATCGTTGGCGGCAGACGCCGAAAGCGGCGCCGTGGCCTGAACTGCTCAGTCCACGGCGCCGCTCTCACTCTTCAATGGGTTATCCCTCGATGATGTTGTGCTCGGGACCAAACGGGAACTTGGTGATGTTCTCGACAGAGTTGTCCTCGCCGATGACCAGGATGTCGTGCTCGCGGTAGCCGCCGGCGCCGGGCAGGCCGTCCGCCACTGTGATCATGGGCTCCATGGAGACCACCATGCCGGGTTCCAGGACGGTGTCGATGTCCTCGCGCAGCTCCAGGCCGGCTTCGCGGCCGTAGTAGTGGCTGAGGACGCCGAAGGAGTGGCCGTAGCCGAAGGTGCGGTTGGCCAGCAGGCCGTGGCTGATGTAGATCTCATTGAGTTCGGCAGCGATGTCCTTGCAGACGGCGCCGGGCTTGATGAGTTCCAGGCCGCGCTTGTGGACCTCCACGTTGATGTTCCACAGCTCCAGCGACCGCTCGTCCGGCTGGCCCAGGAAGAGGGTGCGCTCCAGTGCGGTGTAGTAGCCGGAGGTCATGGGGAAGCAGTTGAGCGAGAGGATGTCGCCCTGCTGCAGCTTGCGGGTGGTGGCCCAGTTGTGGGCGCCGTCGGTGTTGATGCCGGACTGGAACCACACCCAAGTGTCGCGGACCTCGCGGTGCGGGAACGTGCGGGCGATCTCGTGCACCATGGCTTCGGTGCCGATCAGGGCAACCTCGTACTCGCTGATGCCTTCGCGGATGGCGTTGCGGATGGCTTCGCCGCCGAGGTCGCCGATGCGGGCGCCGTGCTTGATGACCTCGATTTCCTCGGCGGACTTGATCATGCGCTGGCGCATGGCGTCCTGGGAAACATCCAGCAGCTGGGCGCCCGGGAAGGCGGCGGCGATCTTCTCGCGGGTCAGGCCGGGGAGGAAGTCATCCTCGACGCCGATCCGGTTGGCTTTGACGCCGCGCTGGCGCAGGGCCTCCTGCAGGCCGAAGTAGAAGTTGTCGCGGCGCCAGTCGGTGTAGACGATGTTCTCGCCGTAGGACGTGCGCCACGGCATGCCGGCGTCGATGTTGGCGGTGACGGTGACCGAGTCGTCTGCGGTGACGACGAGGGCGTAGTTGCGGCCAAACGTGGTGTACAGGAAGTCGGAGTAGTACTTGATGCCGTGGTAGCTGGTGAGGATGACGGCGTCCAGGTCCTTGGCGGCCATGATCTTGCGCAGGCCGCCCAGGCGGCGCTCGAACTCCGCGTCGGAGAACGTGAGCTTGCCCTTGGAACCTATGTGCAGGACCTTGAGGCGCTCGAGTTCGGCGATGGAGGACGCGTTGTCAGCGGTGATAGTCACGAAGGTGTGCCTTTCTAATGGGTGCCGGCCACGGTTGTGCAGCCGGTGTTGGTTTGCGTAATGAGGATGGTTTGTGGAGACCTCTTGGTCAGAGGTGCTTGAGGGGCTTCCGTGAGGTTTCGGCCGCGAACAGCACGGCCATCAGGGACACGGCGGAGGCGGCCACGAGGTACCAGCCGGGGGCCAGCTTGCTCTGGGTCATGCCGATCAGCAGGGTGGCCATGAACGGTGCGGTGCCACCGAAGAGCGCGTTGGAGAGGTTGAAGCTGACGGCGAAGCCGCTGTAGCGGACCTTGGTGGGGAACAGTTCGGCCAGGAAGCTGGGCAGGGTTCCGTCGTTCAGGGTGAGCATGCCGCCCAGCAGGATCTGGACCAGGACGATCACCAGGAAGTTGCCGGTGTCCAGCAGCATGAAGGCGGGAACGGTCAGCAGCATGAACAGCACGGAGGCAGTGATCAGCATGCGCTTGCGGCCGAAGCGGTCCGACGCGATGCCGGTCAGGAAGATGAAGCCGATGTAGCTGGCCAGGGCGATGGTGGTGGCCAGAAAGGATTCGGTGGGGCCGAAGCCCAGTTCTTCGGAGAGGTAGGTGGGCATGTAGCTGAGGATGACGTAAAAGCCGACGGCGTTGAGCAGCACCGCGCCGCAGGCAATGATGAGCTGCTTGCGATAGGTCCGGAACATGGCCAGCGCGGGCGCCTTGGGAGCGGACTCTTCCTGGTCAGCCAGGGCGCGGAAGGCCGGGGTGTCCTCCAGCTTGGTGCGGATGTAGCGGCCGATCAGGCCCATGGGAGCCGCCAGCAGGAATGGCAGCCGCCAGCCCCATTCGTGCAGCTGGTCCGTGCTCAGCACCGAGCTGAGGAGTGCCGCGATCAGTGAGCCCAGGAGCAGGCCTGCCGCGGTGCTGGCGGGGACGACGGCGGCGTAGAGGCCGCGGCGGTGGGCCGGTGCGTATTCCACCAGGAAGGCGGATGCCCCTGCGTACTCACCTGCGGCCGAGAAGCCCTGGACTACGCGGACCAGCAGCAGCAGCACCGGGGCCAGCAGCCCGATGGTTCCGTAGCCCGGGATGAGGGCGATGCAGAAGGTGGAGACGGACATGATGACGATGGACAGGGACAGGGCCTTGCGCCGGCCGAGCTTGTCACCGATGTGGCCCCAGAAGAATCCGCCCAGGGGACGGACGAAGAACGAGATGGCAAAGACGGCGAAGGTAGCCAGCAGCGCGGTCTGCCGGTCGGCTTCGGGGAAGAACACTGAGGAAATGACTGCGGCCAGGTAGCCGTACACCGCGTAATCGAACCATTCGACAAAGTTGCCGATGAAGCTCGCGGTGACCACCCGGCGTCGGACATCCTTGCTGGCCACAGCGTTGTCCGCGCCCTGGCCAGCCCGGGCCGAAGGGTTGGCGTCAGCGGCAACCACTCCTGCCCAGGGTGAGTTTTGTTCGGTACTCATGAAACCACCAATAAAAGTTGGAGTTGCATTGCTTGCAACGTGGTTGTTTCAAGATAGGCCGTGACGCGCAACACAGTCAATAGGTTGCTGAATGATTAATGGCCGAAATGGCGGGCGTCCTGACTGGAGTCGCGACGCCTCGGTGCCTAGCTAGCCCAAACGGAGTACGTTGCACTAAAAGCAACCGCGTTGTAATAAGTGCGAAACATGGGGCCCAACGCAGCAATGGCCGCCAAGCGGGAGGGCTTGGCGGCCATTGCGGCGGGTGAAGTGAGGGGTAGCTACCGGGCAGGAACGGGTTCCCCTGCTATCACCGGATGGTCCCGGTGCAGGTTCCCCAGGGCTGACGCCCCCTGCGGTGACCCCAGCTCGGAGAAGAACTCCACGTTGGCCCATACGTAGTCGGCCCACTCATCCGGCACGTCGTCCGAGTAGTAGATGGCTTCCACCGGGCACACGGGATCACACGCACCGCAGTCCACGCATTCGGACGGGTGGATGTAGAGGGAGCGTTCGCCCTCGTAGATGCAGTCCACCGGGCATTCCTGGATGCAGGCCTTGTCCTTCACATCCACGCAGGGCTGGGCGATCACGTACGTCATGGAGGCTACACACCCGTGTAGACGGTTTTGCCCCAGGTAAAGAACTCCAGGGCGGACCTGCCCTGTTCGCGGAACGTGTTGGTGGAGGAGTCCTTGACGCCGCCGAAAGGGACGTTCAGGTCCAGCCCGGCGGTGGGCCGGTTGACCTTGATGACGCCCGCCTGGGCCCGGGCGGAGAAGTCGGTGGCCAGGGCCAGCGAGTCGGTGCAGATGCCGGCGGTCAGGCCGTAGCGGGAGTCGTTGATGGCGGCCAGGCCCGCCTCATAGTCTGGCACTTCCAGGACGGCCACCACAGGCCCGAAGATCTCCTCAGTCACGGCTTGATCGTCGAAGGCCAGGTCGGTGAGCACGGCGGCGGGGAAGAACAGCGCTTCGGAGGAGTCGCCGTCGTACTTTCCGTGCAGGAGTGTTGCGCCGCGGTCGACGGCGCCACGCACCGCTGCCTGGTCCTGCTCGAATTGCTGCTGGCTCACCACAGCACCCATCGCGGACTCCAGGCCGTCACCCGGCGCGTACTTGGCGGCTTCCGCCAACAGCGCCTCGAGGAATGCGGGCCGGATGTCGGGGGTGACGTACACACGGGACGTGGCGGTGCAGGCCTGGCCGGTAAGGCCGAAGGCACCGGCCGCCACCACTTGGGCTGCCTTGCAGGGATCGGCGTCGTCAAGCACCAGGACGCCGTTCTTGCCGCCCATCTCCAGTTGCACCCGGGCGCGCCGCCCGTTGAGGATTTCCTGCAGGCCGAGGCCCACCTTGGTGGATCCGGTGAAGGACATCCCGGCAACGCGGGGGTCGCGGGCCAGGGCGTCGCCCACCACGCGGCCCTTGCCGTGGACCACGTTGAACACGCCGGCCGGCAGCCCCGCGTCCTGCAGGGCGCGCGCCAGATGCGTGGCGGACAGTGGGGTGAGCTCGGCGGGCTTGATCACCACGGCGTTGCCGCTGATCAGCGCGGGCGCCGTCTTCCAGGCCGGGATGGCGATGGGGAAGTTCCAGGGGGTGATCAGGCCGACGATGCCCAGTGGTTCGCGGCGGGTGGTGATGGTGGTGTCCGGCAGGCCGCTGGGCAGTACTTCGCCGGTGGCGGCCCAGCCGAGTGAACCAAAGAAGCGCAGCACGTCGGAGGCACGCTTTACTTCGCCCTTGGCTTCGGCCAGGGTTTTGCCTTCCTCGCGGACCAGGTCTTCGGCGATGGCGGCCTGGCGTTCGATCAGCAGGTTTCCGGCGGCGAGGAGGATGGCGCCGCGGGAGGGCGCGGGCAGTGCCGCCCAACCTGGTTGCGCCGCTGCAGCGGCGGCGATGGCGGCGTCAACGTCTGCGGCGGTCCCGCTGGGTGACAGCGCCACCAGCTCATCCGGCCGGGCGGGGTTCATCCGCCGGGTTTCTGCCTCGCCCAGCCACTGGCCGTTGATGAGGTGCTGGGCCGTCAGGTGGGCGTGGGTAGTGGTGTGTGGGTCGAGTGCTGTGGAGGTCATGGCGTTCCTTTGGAAGATGGTGGGTGGGGCTAGAGGCTGCGGATGAGGCCGCCGTCGCACCGGAGTGCCACGCCGGTGATGTACGACGCCGGGGCGCTGCACAGGAAGGCGGCAGCGGCACCGAATTCGGCGGGTTCCCCATACCGCCGCGCGGGGATGGTCTTGCGGGATTCGAGCCGGATCTCCTCAAGGGTGGTGCCGCGGCGTTTGGCGGCGGCCTGGTCCAGTTCGGTGACCCGGTCGGTGGCGATCCTGCCCGGCAGGAGCAGGTTGACGGTGACCCCGTCCAGCGCCACTTCGGCAGCCAGCGTCTTGAGGTACGCGGCCAGCGCGGCGCGGCCGGTGTTGGAGATGGCCAGGTTGGGCAGGGGTGCCGCCACGCCGCTGGAGCCGACGGCCAGGATCCTCCCCCACCGCCGCTCCCGCATGCCGGGAAGGGTCAGGGACACCAGCGCCTGGTGCGGCCTGACCAAGGTTTCGAACGCCGCGGCAATGTCCTCGGACCCGAGCGTGGCGGCCGCGCCGGGCTTGGGTCCTGGCCCGTTGAGGACCAGGATGTCAATGGGCCCCAGGCCGGTTTCGGTCTGCGCTACGGCCGCCTCCACTCCCCCGGGCGCGGTGAGGTCGGCTTCGACGGCGATGGCCCTGAAGCCTTGCAGATCCCCGGAATCGGCCTGCAGCTCCGCCACGATCTCCTGTGCTCGTTCCCGGCGCCTGCCCACGATGGCAACTTTGGCTCCCTCGGCGGCGAGAGCCCGCGCCACTGCGAGCCCCAGTCCCCCGGTGGAGGCCGCCACCAGGGCTGTCCGTCCTGCGATACCCAAATCCATCAGAGGCTCCCGGCCGAAACGGGGGTACGGGTCAGTTTCAATGCCGTGGCAGCTTCGCGGAGGTGTGCGGACATGGCGTGCCGCAGGTTTTCCGGGAATGCGGCCGCAGGGGCACGGACGCCGGAGTCCTTGATCCAGCCCCGTTCCCGCAGGCATTCCTTGCGGATGGCCAGTGCCACCTTGGCCTGCTGTTCGAAGTTGATGAGCGGCAGGTAGGGCACCAGCTGGGCTGCGGCGGCTGCATAACCCTCCCGCTGCCAGGCCCGGACGCAGGCAATGAGCGCTTCCGGGTAGGAGAAGCCGGTCATGGCTCCTGCCGCGCCGGCCAGGAGTTCATCCAGCAGGCCTTGACCGCCAAGTCCGCCGAACACCGAGATGCCCGTGGCGGCGCTGAGGGTTGCGATGGCCACGCTGGTGGGCGGCGCCTCGGCCTTGATGGCGATGACGGCGGGGCTTGCCTTGACCACAGCGACCAGCACGTCGGTGGAAATGCTGACGCCGCTGGCCAGGGGGTAGTCCTGCAGCACCACCTTGGCACCGGTGGCACGGTGGATGGCGTCCAGGTGCGCGGCCACCACGTCCGGTTTCGGCGAGTTGGCCTGCACCATGACGGCCGCGAGCCGCTGGCCGGCCGCTTCCTGGGCGGCGCGGATTTCCTCGATGGCTGGCCGCGTGGCCAGGGCCGTCACGCCCACCACCAAAGGCAGGTTGGTGCATTCGACGGCGATTTCCAGGACCTGCCGCCGCTCCTCTGCCGTGAGTGCGGCTGCTTCGCCGAACACGCCCAGGACGGTCAGGCCGGTGGCGCCGATGGTTTCGTAGCGCTCCACGAGGTCCGAGAGGCTATCCAGGTCCACGTCCAGGGTGCTTCCCTGGAACGGGGTGGCAACGACGCCCCACACGCCCGGGGGCAGGGATTCACGCTTTTCAGGCGCGGCGGATTGCGGCATGAGTGGTCCTTCTTCTGTTGGAACTCTTAGTGGGAAACGTGTGTTCAGCGGCCCGGCCACACCGGCGGCCGCTTTTCCTGGAACGCACGGACGCCTTCGGCGGAGTCTTCGCTGTCCAGGGCCGCCATGAGGGCCGGCAGCCGGAGGCCGCGCGCTTCGGCGGCCGTGAGGTGCGAAGTCCGGGCAGCCATCTGCTTGACCGCCCGGACGGAGGTGGGGGCGCAGGCGAGGATCTGGTCCACCCAGCGCTGCACGGCGGCGTCGAGCTCCTCGGCCGGCACCACTTCGTTGACCAAGCCCATGGCCTGCATCTCGGCCGCGTCGGCTTTCCGGCCGGTGAGGAGCATGCCCATGGCCTGGGTGTAGGGGACGCGGCGCAGCAGCTGGTGGATGCCGCCGTCGAGCGCCAACCGCCCAACCCTGGGCTCCGTCAATCCGAACTTGGCGCTGTCCGCCGCCACCACGATGTCCGCGCCCAGGACGATTTCCATCCCGCCGCCCAGGGCGTAGCCGTTGACCTTGGCGATCACGGGGATGTCCAGGGTGGTGCGCAGGCTCAGGCCGCCGAACCCGTTGGGGTCCAGGCCGGCCCAGTACTCCAGGCCGGTCTTGTCCACGGCGGAGGCAGACATGTCCGCGCCCACGCAGAACGCGCGGGGCCCTGCCCCGGTGACGACCACAGCCCGCACGGACGCATCCTGCTCCAGCTGTTCCCAGATGTCGTTGAGCCGGGCCTGCGCGGTGCCGTCGACCGCGTTCAGGACGTGCTGCCGGTCGATAACCACCGTGGCAACGTGGTTATCGATGGTCAGGGTGACCTGGTCCACCTTTTCTTCCACGGAAGCGCTCACCGCAGCACCCCCAGTTCCTGCAGCCGCGCGATGGTGTCCGCGTCGAAGCCGTTTTCCAGCAGGACCTCCACGTTGTGCTCGCCGAGGCGGGGTGCGACGCGGCGGACAACGGGCGGGGTGGCGGAGAGCCGGATGGGGGCGTTCAGCATCTTCACGGTCCCCACCCCCGGATGTTCGGCCTCCACGATCATCCCGTTCGCCTCGGTCTGCGCATCGGCGAGCGCCTGTTCCAGGGTGTGGACAGGAGCATTGAGCAGCCCCTGTTCCTCCAGCTTTCCGGTCCAGTATTCGGTGGTGTTGGTGGCGAAATGCTCCCGGAAGATGGCCTGCAGGGCGGGCTTGTTCTTGAACTGCTGCTCAAGGGTGGCGAATCCGGGCCGTTCCGTGAGGTCCTCGTCCAGGCCCAGGGCGTCGGAGATCCGTGCCAGCGGGTCGGGGGTGAAGCCGCCCACCATGCACACGGCACCGTCGGTGGTTTCGAAGACGCCGCTCAGCGGCATGGCGCCCCAGTTGACCTCGTAGCCGCGGTTGAGCTGCATGCAGGCCTCCTGCATCTGCAGGTGCAGCATGGAGTCGTACATGGTCACCTCCACCTTTTGCCCCACACCAGACGCCTGCCGGGTGCGAAGCGCCAGCAGGATGCCCTGCATTAGGTGCATGCCCGTGATGTAGTCGCAGAGCGTGGTGGGGTAGATGGCCGGCTTCTGGTCATCCGATTCGCGCCGCCACATCACGCCGGAGTAGGCCTGCGCGATCGCGTCCTGCCCGCCCTTGTGCGAGTACGGTCCCACGGGGCCGAAGCCGGTGCCGGAGGCCCAGATAATTCCCGGGTTCTTAACCTTGAGCTCCTCGTAGCCGAAGCCCATCCGCTCCATCACGCCGGAGCGGAAGTTGCTGACCACCACGTCGGCGTCGGCCAACAGCCGGTGCAGCACCTCGCGGCCTTCATCGGTGCGGGTATCCACGGAGACGCTGCGCTTGTTGCGGTTGATGGACAGGAAGATCGGGTTGTCCTGGCCGTCCTGGTCGGGGAATGAGTTGCGGGAAATGTCGCCCGCGCCGGGCCGCTCCACCTTGATGATGTCGGCACCGTAGTCGCCCAACAGCTGGGTGCAGGACGGGCCCATGAACACCTGGGTGAAGTCCACAATCCGGATGCCCTCCAGCGGAAGGGGCACCGGCGAGCCGGCCGCACTGCCGCCTGGCGCCGTCGTGCGTTCGTCCACCCGCTCTACCGTTGCCGCGCTCACGCCAGGACCGCCGCTTCGGTGTCCAGGGTGGCGTTCGACGACGGGACGTCGCCGGGGTCCGCACCGTGCCGGCGCATACCCAGTTGGATGTCGGCTGCCGCCACGTCGCGGACCAGCACGCCGGACTCGACGGCGAGCGCTGCGGCGACGCCGACGGCCTGGCCCATGGCCATGCAGGGCGGGATTTCGCGGGACATCTTCTGCGCGTCGGGGGTGGCGGAGTAGTGGCGGCCGGCCACCAGGAGCTGATCCACTTCCTTGGGCAGGAGCGAGCGGTAGGGGTAGTAGTAGTCCCGGCCGCGGGCCACGCTGTCCTGGAAGTGGCGGCGGGAGGTGACGTCTTCCTTGGTCATGACGTACTCACCCTGCAGCAGGCGGGTCTGGCGGACGCCCATCTGGGAGGCGACGTCCAGCATGTAGCACTTTTCGAAGCCGGGCAGGTTGGCCCGGACGTAGTCCACGGCCTCGGAGATCTTGTCACGGGCGGCAAACTCTGCGGCGGTCATGTCTGCCGGGTCCACGCCGTCGAAGCCGGTCATGTGCGGGGCGTTGCACCACACCACGCCGTCGATGGGGGTCTTGAGCCACCACAGCTCCCAGGCACCGCCCAGGAGCCGCTTGATCTTGCGGTTGATGGCGCGGGCTTCCTTGGGGTTGGCCTGTTCGAAGGCCTCAGCGGCCGCGGTGTCCACGTTGCCCAGCCGGAACACCAGGGTGGTGAGGTAGTTGTCCTTGGCGTAGCTGGCGCCGGCGCGGGAGGCAACGTCGATGTCGCCGGTGGTGTCGATGACCACGTCCGCCATGAAGGCCTGGGGGCCCAGCTTGGTTTCGCAGATGACGCCCTTGATGACGCCGTTGTCCACGATGGGGCGGGAGAACCAGGAGTGCAGCCGCAGGTCCACGCCGGCCTCGCGGACCAGGTCGTTGGAGATTCGCTTCCACCCGTCCGGGTCGAAAGCGGCGGCGTAGCAGATGGGCTTGGGGTTGGTGTGGGAGTGGAAGTCGAAGGTGCCGTAGCGGCCCCACTTGTTCCAGAGTTCCTCGGAAGTACGGCGGTCCTCCGCCGGCGGGACGACGGCCAGGCCCAGTTTCTGCAGGCGTTCCACGTATTCGGACACGATGCCGGTGACGGTGATGTCCTGGCCGTTGATCATGTCATCGAGGACAAGCACCATGCCGCCGGAGGCCAGGCCGCCCAGGGAGGAGTAGCGCTCCAGGAGCGTGACCTTTGCACCGGAGCGGGCAGCGGTGACGGCGGCGGCCACGCCTGCGGGGCCACCACCAACCACCAGGACATTGGACCGTGAGATCACCGGCGCGGTGAGGTCTGCCGTGGTGGTGGAGAGCTCCAGGGACCCGGTTTTGGGCGCGGCGAAGCTGGGTGTGTTGTTCATGGGGGAAGTCCTTACTTTCCGACGAAGATGCCGTTGGTGCAGCGTGCGGCGAGGTAGAAAACGATGCTGAGGATGGAGAGGACGGCTACGTAGACCGGGAAGACCCAGGTGAGGTCGAGGGACTGCAGCCAGACCAGGAGGTAGGAGGCCGTGCCGCCGAAGACGGCCACGCCGATGCCGTAGCCCAGGGCCACACCGGTGCCACGGATGTTCTTGGGCATCAGGGAGGAACTGACCACGTTGTAGAGGGTCATGTTCAGGACCAGGACGATCGAGCCGCCCAGCAGGACTGCTGCGAACCCGCCGATGCCGGGCTGGACGTAGAGGAGCATGAGGAACACGGAGGGGATGGCCAGGACGCGGGTCACCAGGAACCAGCGGGACATGGACCGGCCGTCGGCCAGCTTGCCGATGATCCAGCTGCCCACCACCAGGACGACGCCCAGGATGGTGGTGAGGGCGAAGACGGCGGTGGGGTCTTCCTTGAAGCCACTGCGGGCGGCGCTGGGCAGGCCCACGTTCCAGGCGTAGTTGTAGGCCTGTGCGGCGCCCACCACGAAGATGATGGCCAGGACGGAGAGCCAGTGCTTGCCCACACCGGACCACACGGTCTTGGCGGTGTTGGCGGCGCGCTCTTCTTCCTTGAGTGTTTCGGGCAGCGAGCGCCTGAGGTAGAGCACCACGAAGCCGAAGAGTGCGCCAATGATGAACGGGATGCGCCAGCCCCACTCCCCCATGGCCGAGCCGCCGATCACCAGGCTGCA
Source organism: Arthrobacter sedimenti (assembly GCF_042652025.1). Lineage (NCBI taxonomy): Bacteria > Bacillati > Actinomycetota > Actinomycetes > Micrococcales > Micrococcaceae > Arthrobacter > Arthrobacter sedimenti. The sequence goes on from NZ_JBHSDQ010000004.1 coordinate 102,157, forward strand.
GACGAAGCTGACCAGGGAGGCGAGCAGGATGCCGATGTTGACGTAGAAGGACATGATGCCGGCCACGTAGCCTTCGCGGCCTTCCGGAGCCAGTTCAACGGCGTGGGAGGTGGACAGCGGGGCTTCGATGCCGGTGGAGATGCCCTGCAGGACGCGGCAGGCCACCAGGATGATGCCGGACCAGGCGCCGATGGTGGCGTAGCTGGGCGTGACGGCGATGACCAGCGTGGTGCCGGCCATCAGCATGATGGACAGCAGCATCACGCGGCGGCGGCCGATCCGGTCGGCCAGAGTGCCGAGCAGGATGCCGCCGAGGGGACGGAAGGCGAATCCGACGGCGAACACGGCCAGCGCGTTCAGGGTGGCGGAGAGGGGTTCGGTATTGGGGAAGAAATTCGGGCCGATGAAGGCGGACAGGAGGCCAAAGACCATCCAGTCGTACCATTCCAGGGCGTTTCCCAGGCCGAGGCCCAGGAGTCCCTTACGCACTTCGGGGGTGAATTTGTCGCGGTTGCGGGGGGATGGAGTGGCGGAACGGGGTGACGGTACGGCGTTGTCCGTCGCTTGGATATCGAGCATGGAAGTGTCCTTACGCTGGCGCCGGGGAGGGCGCAGGAGGGTATGACGCAGCGACGCCTGTTGGAGGAGGCGCAGGATGCGAAGGTGGCAAGGATTGCCCGGGGCCACAGATTGGGTCCGGACAGTTAGGGGGAAACGCAGGCGCCGGCGGGGACCGGCAGGCCTACCACTTGTGTGGTGCGTTTACCCAGATGGCTACGCATACCTCTTCGTAGCTGTTCTTGTACCAGTGCGGGGTTTCTGCCGGGTAGGTGATCGAGTCGCCTTCTTCCAGGCTGTAGCAGACGCCGTCCAAGTAGACGTCCTTCCGGCCCGAGATGATGTAGCAGAACTCTTCCCCGCTGTGGGTAAAGGGTGTTGCGCTGGTGTCATGCCCTGGGGGCGTCATGATCCATTGCGCTTCGATGGTGCCGTCACGGTCCGGGGTGAGCAGTTCGTGAACTGCCTCCCCCACGGATTCGCGGGTGACGTTTTTCAGGTTCCGCCGTGCGGATCTGCGGACGACGGGTGACTTGGTTTGGTCCTGGCCAATGAAGAACCTTCCCACGGGAATGTCCAGTCCATGGGCCAGCTGGGCGAGGGTTGTGAAGGACGGGTTGGCCATGCCGCGTTCGATCTGGCTGACGATCGCCTGGCTGAGCCCGGTGACGTCCGAGAGCTTGGCCAGGGTCATGCCCTTTTCCTTGCGCATGGCCCGCACTTTGTTGCCAACCGTCGCCAGCAGTTCGCTGGTGGCCGGCGGTGCGGTGGTGCTACTCTCGGTGGTCATCGGTTGTCTTTCACTGGGTGAGCTTACTCACACAACTATAGTGAAGATTTTTACTCAAACAACCCTTTTTCCTAATTATCTTGAAGATTCCGCCGCGGCGCGGCAAAAACGGGCCTAAAGACACGAGCGGAACAGCTCCCGCTGCCCCATACTGTCGCCATGGACGAGACTGCCGCCAGTGAGCGCACTGCGCGAAGACCGGACAGGGTCCTGCTCGCATTGGTGGGCGTGGTGGTGGTGCTGGTGGTGGTGGCGCTGGCCGTGGTCTTCACCCGCGGCGAGCCTGCCGCGCTTGATGAGGCAAGCCCGGCCGGTGTGGTCCAGAGATACAGCAAAGCACTGATCGACGGCGACGCCGCCACGGCTGCCTCGTACCTCACCGAGAATGCAAAGAGCCGGTGCCGGGGTACCTACGTCAGCGAGCCGGCACCGGCCCGCGTCGTCCTGGTTTCGACGACGGAACGCACCGATTCAGCCACAGTGCGGGTTTCGATTGTCAGGTCGTCCCAGGGCGGACCCTTTGGCCCCTCTGAGTATGAAGTGGAGGACGCGTTCTCACTCCTCAGGGTGAACGGGAAATGGCTGATCGACCAGCCGCCGTACCCACTGGTGGACTGCACCGTTGCGCCGGTGAAGCAATGACGGCGCCGGCAGCACCGACGGTCCCCGCCCCGGCGGGCGGTCTGGCAACCCTCCGCCGGCTGATCCTCTACGTCCTGCTGTTCGCCCTGGTGGTCATCACGGCGTCAGGTGTAAGCGGGCTGCTGGAGCGCCTTTTCCGTACAGCGACCACCTTGGTTTCCGGGGACGTGACCGGACTGGCCCTGTCCCTGGCCTTCACCCTGATCGGCGGCCCGCTGGCACTGCTGCTGTGGTGGTTTGTGTGGCGGCGGCTCGACGACGAAGCCGAGCGGCGGGCGCCCGGCTGGGGCCTCTACCTGACCGGCATGTACGCCGTCTCGCTCATCATCGCCAGCACGTCGCTGCTGGATCTTGCCACGTCCTTCATTGGCACCCAGGAGAGCCAATGGCCGTCCCCACTGGCCAACGGACTTGTCTGGAGCGCCATCTGGTGGTGGCACCGGTGGATGTGGAAGCACCCAGTCAAGGCATCGCGCCACCTCGAGGACGTGCGCGCCGTCGTCGGCTCGGTCTTTGGGCTGCTGCTGGGCACCGGTGCCGCGATCGCTGCGCTCAGCGCACTGCTGGACGTCGCGATCCGCGGCTTCACGGCAACCGCCGCCTTTGAGCCCTGGTGGTTTGACGTACTCCGGTCCCTGGTCTGGGCAGCTGGCGGCGCGCTGGTGTGGTGGTGGCATTGGTTCCGGGAGGGCGGACGGCGCTTCCAGACCGGCCTGGTGGACGTCGCCATCATTGGCGTGGGCATCTTCCTGGCCGGTATCACCGCCCTTGGCGGGCTGGGCGTCATCCTGTTCGTCCTCCTGCGGCTGGCGTTCGACCGCAGCGATCCCATGGACAACCTGCTTGAACCACTCGCCCCGGCCATCGCCGCTGCCGCCATCGGGGCGCTGGTGTGGCGCTACCACCGCAGCACGTCCGTGCACCGCTCCACCAGGACCCGGCGGGCCAGCCTCCTGGTGACGTCCGCGGTGGCGCTTGCCGCTGCGGCGTCGGGCATTGGCGTGGTGGTCAACGCGCTGCTGGCTGCAGCCGTATCGCCCTTGGCGGGCGGGGCAACCCGGACCCTGCTCCTGGGCGGCATCAGCTCCCTCGCGGTGGGTGCACCGGTGTGGTGGCTGGCGTGGAAGCCCCGGCATCAGCCGCGGAGCGCGGACGAGATTCCGCCCGGCCGGCGCGTGTACCTGGTGGCGTTCTTTGGCGTCAGCGCCGTGGTCGCTCTCATTACGCTGCTGGTGATTGGCTACCGGCTCTTCGAATACCTGCTGGGCGAGGTCACCGGCGGCAGCGTCCTGGACCGCATCCGGGCGCCCCTGGGCCTCCTGGTGGCTGCCGGGCTCGTGGCGGGCTACCACTTCGCGCTGTGGCGCCGTGACCGCACCCTTCTTGCCGCGGCGGCCCCTGCACACAAGCGGGTGATCGAGCGGGTCACCCTGGTCAGCGGCTACCGCCCTGATGCGTTGGACCCGGAGGCCCTGGCGCGCGGCATCGCTGACGCTACCGGGGCGAAGGTGACCACGTGGCTGAGGGCGGACGACGGCGGCGCCGGGCTTCCGCCGTCGTCCGAGCTTTCGCCAGCGGCTGGGGACGTCCTCCGGCAGGTCGTGGCGGCACTGCAGGCCACTGCCGGGCAGCAGGTCCTGGTGATCGCGGGGCCTGGAACCCGGTTGGAGGTTGTCCCGCTGATGGCTCCCGGCGCTGCGGTTCCTGCCGGCCCTGCGCCCGGCCGGGTCCTACGGCCCTAGCTACCTTGGGGAGCCGGAGCCTAGCGTTGGTGCAGGCAAAGGAGGCCGGCGATGGCTGCTCGTGGAGCCGCGAAGCGTGGCGGTGCTGCCGCAGGAGGAAGCAGCAGGCGCCGGCTCGGCTGCATGGCGGCCGTCCTGCTGGTTTTGGCCGGATGCTCCTCCGGCGGCGGCGCGCCAACCGGCAGTCCTTCCGGCAGCCTGGCTCCTGCACCTGAGACGTCCTCGCCGCCGTCAGGAACAGCGCCGGCGGGGCCGTCCAAGGCATTTTCCGACGCGGAACTCACAGCCATCATCAACGGAGTGGGCAAGAGCCGGAACCTGCCCTTTCCCGCAGCCCAGGATTCCACCCGCCTGCGCAGCGGCGCGGTGAGCGGATCGTTTCCCTCAACGACGATGGAGTCGACGCCCAGCGAGTGCATTGCCTTCGTTCCGCAGGACCCCTTTAAACGATGGGCAGACAAGGACATCAACTTCGCTGAGGGCGGCATGCCGCCGGCCGGCGGTCAGTCGGGGCCAACCACCACCATCACGGTGGTCCTGAGGAGCGCGGAAAAGGATGCCATCAGCAAGGCCGACTTCGGCTATACGGACGACCTGGTGTCCCGCTGCGGCCGGTTCGACCTGACATACACAGAGTCCGGGCGCGCCTCCACGTCGGCAATCCGGCTGCTGGCCGCTCCCCCAATAGGGGAAAAGCAGCACGCTTTCACGCAGGTTTCCAAGCCGAAAGGCCAGGGGGACTTCGGCTCCGTGGGACTGCGCGTCCTTCGGGGCACCTTGTCCATTACGCTCAACCTCGCAGTCGCAAACCTCAACTCGGAGGCCGACGCCAAGCCCGCGCTGGACGCCATGGCCGGCCTTGCCAGGGAGCTCATTGACCAGGCCGCAATAGGCCCCCCGTCGGCACCTCCGCCGGCACCAAACTCAATGACGCCTGACCAGATGGTGGCGCTGCTCAAAGGCATGACGGGCCCCGGCGGGGAACCGGTGAGCCTGCCGCAGGCGACGATAATCGGCCCACCTCCCGGCTTTACCCCAGGCGCATCAGTTCCCTCGTCCGATTCCCCCTGCACCTTTGATGACGAGTCCTACACCGCCGCCCTGGCCGGCTCCGTCTATGGCCAGGGCCAGATCCAGGGCGCCAGCAAGATGGACTACACCGACTTCACCGTAATCAACATGCCATCATCTTTGGCTCCGCCTTATCCGTTCGACTCCCGGGCAGAGCATATTCGAGGCTGCACCAGCATCCAGGAGAAAACATTCGGTGGCGGCAGCCGGGACTGGTCCTCTGTTGCCGCACTCACCAGCACCATCACCGCCGACTCAACCTATGCCGTCGCATTTCAGCTGGCCGACGGAACGGGTGCATGGTCTGTCCGCAGTGGAGCACGCAGGGGGACGTTGTCCATTGAGGCAAGCAGCCAGACAACTTCGCAGTCCGAGGCACAGGCCAAGGCCGATGCCTTCGCATCCTTCTTCGACGCCGTTTTCTCACGTGCGGGAAAGTGAGCGGGCTGGGGCTCCTTGCCCGGGGAGATTGCATCCTTCCTCAAGATTTGCGCAGTTTATCCCGCTGGTGGATTAACCCTCTTCCCATGGCATTCAGCGCTGCCTAGGGTTGGCACACATGCTTTGCCAAGGGGGACAAATGAAAAGCACAGTTGAAAGTCCTACGGACGCCGCAAACCGCGACGCGCAGCAGGTTGCCGCGCCGGAATCACTGGATGTACAGCACAAAGTGGCGGACTGGACGTCCGACTGCCTGCTCACCATGCGCAGCCCGATCCGCTTCACCCGGGCCGACTGGCCCTAAGCAGCAGTTGACTGGCTCCGGGTCCGCGACAGCGTCGTCACTCAGCAGGCTCGATCAGTTCCGGCCCGTCATTCCGCACGCTGTTCACCTTGGTGCTCACTACGCGCGGCACCAGGACAGGTTCAGGAAGCGAGTCCAGCAGGTGCTGGATATCGTTCTTGTCCGTCAGGTCCGGGTCCAGCCACTCAGCGAAACGGTCGCGGGGGATGATCACCGGGGACCTGTCGTGGACATGGCCCAAGGCGTCCTGGGCGGTGGTGGTCAGGACAGTGCAGCTCAGGAGCCACCGGCCCGGGTCATCCTCCGGCACTGAAGGATCGGCCCACCATTCGTACAGGCCGGCAAAGCCGAGCATCGGCTCCTTCTCGGAGTAAAGGTAGTTGGGGATCTTCTTGCCGTCTTCCGTCTTCTGCCACTCGTAGTAGCCGTCGGCAGGAAGAATGGCGCGTCTTTTCACAGCTGCCTTGCGGAATGCCGGCTTCTCCAGGATGCTCTCGCTGCGGGCATTGATCAGCTTGTTGCCGATCTTGATGTCCTTGGCCCAGGACGGGACCAGGCCCCAGTGGGCCACCAGCAGGTGCCGTTCCATGCTGCCTTCGTCCAGCCGCTCAGCCACGATCGGCACCGGCTCCGTTGGGGCCACGTTCCAGCTTGGCGGGGGCGGAGTGCCTTCCACTTCTTGGGCGTCAAAGTAACTCAGAAGGTCACCAGTGGCCTTGGACATCACGTATCTGCCGCACATGCAGTAATTCTCCCCAATTCAGGTTGGCCTGCAGTTGACCGGGCATGTGACGGGACGGGCCACCTGGACCACCGGTATGACTCCTCAGAGCCATGCGCCCAACACGGCCAGCGCACTGGTCCAGGTCGTTACCCGCCGTTTCAGGCCCGCCCGCTTGAGCCGGCTTTAGGCGCCGTGGTTCAACTCGATGCGTCCCGCTCGATTTCCTCAGCCAGGTCGTCCACTTCTTCGGGACGGGCATCGATGCCTGCTTCCTCGAAGCGTTCTTCCAGGACGTGACTTACGTCGTCCTGGACCTGGCCCAGCTGGATGTCGTGGCGGACATCCTCGGCAATGGTTTCAGGCGTTGCTTCGGGATCCGCTCCGGCCACGAGCTCGTCATTGCCGTCAAAGGGGTCGTTGGCGCCGCCGTCTCCGGTATCAGTCATACCCCATCGTTACCCTTCCCGGTCGGGCAGTAAACGCCCCGCACTCATTGATGCGCCGGTCCCGCCCCGCCTCAGTTCAGGAAGGTGCGGTGTATTTCGCTGCCGTAGCGGCCGATGATTGCGCGTTTGGCGTTCCTGAAAGCTTCGAGGTCCCCGGCATGGCCATGCTGCTCAACGCTGCGCCTTGCCAGCTCGTCCGAAATCACGTCAAGAAAGAGTTCTGCGAGCAACAAACGGGCGGAGTCGCGGAAGCGGCCCCGCCCGTCGACATAAAGCTGGACGGTGGGGGCTGCGGTATTGATGATGACTTTTCGCTCCACTTCGCTGTACACGGCACGGTCCGTGCTGTTGTGCAGGCTGCGGAAGTCGTAGCCCGTAAAAAGGTCCACGCCGTGGTCTCTGCTCGGATGGCGGACCTGGCGGTGCGGTCCCGGCGGCCTTCCGGGGGCGGCGACGGCTTGGTGCGGAGGTTGGTTTGCGCTGCGGTGTGAGGCGTGCTCGGCGATGACCACTTCGCACAGCGCCCAGTAGTCTCCGGCACGGGCGGTGATTTCCCCGTGGTCTCCAGCCTTGTCCCCCGTTGCCGTCCATTCGAGCCGAAGGGTTTCCGCCAAGGTGCCGACTGGAACCGGTGCAGGCAGCGGGTCAAGGTGGATCGAGGGCGGAAGGTCCAGTTCGAAAGCCAAAGTTTCGCCAACGGGCAGCTGGTGTGGATCCAGCAGCAGGGCAACGTGGAACGGATGCACCGGCGGCCGGTAATAGAAGGGCGTTGTGAACCGCAGTGCCGCCGGTAATGGTGACTCTGGCGGCTGCGCGCCGTCCCCGTTCCGGACACCAGGTGCCGTCTCCAGGCCCAGGTCCAGGATGGCGGCCTCGCTCATGTGCTGAAGCAGGTGCTCGATCATCTCGGCGGTTCGCCCGGATGTAGTGGCCCGTTCCAGGTGAGTGAGTTTTTCCTTCTCTGCCTGGACAGGGGCCGCGATCATCCGGCTCACAGCCCGCGAGAACGCCGCGACAAACGGGTCCTTGGGGTTCAGGCCTTCACGCTCGTCACTGATGATGGCCCTACCTTTGCCAAGCATTTCGGTCAGCGCGGGGCAACGCACCGTCCCGAAAAGATACTCGGTGCCCACCTGGTTCTCGTATTCGAACATCTGGCAGTCGAGCACAGCCATGCCGGACTCCACCACCAGGCCAGCGGTCCGTTCATCGCCCTTCAGTGTCAGTTCGACGTCCTGCGCCCGCTTAAGCGTGACGGTGAACGCGTACTCCGCACCGTCAACGCTGAAGCTGCCCGGCTCATCCGGGCCCACTAACGTGACAGCCGGCGGTTCCATGAAGCGGACGCTGTGGCTGGCGTAATCCCCGTCACCAGGGTGCCCGTGCACGAACTCCACCGTGCGCCGGTCCAGTACGTCCCGCAGGTAGATGTTGTCCGCGAGGAGCTGCAGCAGTGTTGCCTGCTGGGTGATGGTGGCGTGCGGGTTGTCGACAACGATGGTGACCCGGGTGCCGTTGGCGCCGTCTGGAAGATCCAGCCGGGCGTAGTCCGCAGCGAACGCTTGGCGGTCCGTACCGTCGTCGTCATAAAGGTAGCCGCCATTCCGGCCCCGGAAGATGTCGATCCGGGTGAACCGGCCACTTCGAATGGTCTCGATCCAGCCGTGGCCCAGTCCGAAGATGGCCTGTTTGAGCCCGCGCCCGAAGTAGCCGCGGCCTGATCCCTCCCCGCGGGCCAGCGGGCTGTGGGCGCCGCCGTAGCTGAGGATCCGGCCGGCCTGCTCGAAGGACATGCCCTCCGCCTGGTCGGTCACCATCAGCACCGCCCCTGAGTGGTGCCGCTGGTAGCCGACTACGATCGTGCCGGTGACGGTGTCGCCGGCTCTCTCCAGCCGCGCGTAGCTGTCATCGCTGTTGGTGATGAGCTCCACCAGCGCCTTCTCAACCGATGCGAAGCGCCGGGAATCGATCCCGATCACGCGCTGGTCCACTTGGATCTGGGCAACCGTCATGGTGGTTCCTTCGCTCACAACCGAAGCTGATGGTCAACCCAAAGGCGCAACGACGGGCCAACTACGTGGAGCGTAGCAGCAGGCAGAGAGGTCAGGACACCCCCGCAAGAACCCCGTCAATGCGGGCCAGGAGGCCGGGCCAGCCATGACCCATGCCCTCGATGGCGTGGCGGCCCATAGGGGTGTCCAACTGGAAGCCGGCGTGCTCGAAGTGGATTATGGTGCCGCCGTCCACGGGCTCAAGGCGCCAGGTGATGGTGGTGTCCAGCTGGCCTTCGGAGAAGTGGAAGCTGATGGACGTGCCGGGGTCAACAGCGAGCACTTCGCACTGCTGCTGGCCCCAGGCGTCCATGTCCATGCTGAAGCGGTGGCCCACCACGGGCGCGATGTTGCCCGGAGCCCACCAGCGGGCCAGGAGTTCCGGCGTCGTCAGCGCGGCCCAGACAGCGGCAACGGGGTGTGGGTAGCGGCGTTCCAGCCTGATGGCGTTCTCAGTCATTTAGGTTTCTCCTCGTCCAAAAGGTCCCCCAGGGCGTCCAGCCGCTGGTTCCAGTACTGCTCGAAGTGCTTTACCCAGCCGCCGATCTCGGCGAGCCGGGCAGGCTGGAGGTAGTACACCCTGTTCCTGCCCTGGCGTTCCTCCCGCACCAGGCCGGCTCCCCGGAGCACGGCAAGGTGCTCGGACGCGGCCGGACGGCTGAGGTGCAGCAGGCCGGTGAGTTCACCGGCGGTGCGTGACCCCTGCCGCAGTTCGTCCAGGATGACGCGCCGCGCCGGGTTGGACACGGCGGCGAAGACATCGGGAAGCACCAGCCCAGTATACGTCGGAAATATCCGACGCATTGATCACGACCAGCAGCCATGTTCCCTCCGTCACGGCCGGACTACGCTGGGCCGGAACAGGCGTAGTGTGGAATTGCATGCAAATGCATGAACTTATCCAACGGATCCGAAGGAGATGCCCCATGAAGGCATGGCAGTTCACCGGTACCAATAACCCCCTGACGCTGAACGAAGTGGCTGACCCCAGTGCAGGTCCTGGCCAGGTGGTGGTCAGCGTCAAGGCCGCCGGGGTGTGCCACTCCGACGTCACCGCCATCGACGACGCCGGCTGGATGCCGCTGTTCCCTGAGCTCCCGCGCACCATGGGCCACGAGAATGCGGGCGTCATCACGGAAGTGGGTCCCGGAATGGAGCACTGGAAGGTTGGCGACCGGGTTGGCCTCTCCCCCGTCATGAAGGACGGCGACGCATTGGGTTACGGCAAATGGGACGGCGGCTTCGGACCCAAACTCCTCGCCACCGATGACAACCTGGTGAAGCTGCCGGACGAGGTCTCCTTCGAGCTGGGCGCTATGGCAACCGACGCCGGACTTACCGCGTACCACGCCATCATGGCTGTGGGCGGGGCCAAGGCGGGCATGAAGGTGGGCGTGATCGGCCTGGGCGGCCTGGGCTACATCGGCGCCCGCGTCGCAGCGCTGTCAGGCGCAGAGGTCTACGGCGCCGAGGTGAACCCCGAGACGCAAAAGCTCGCCGGCGAGATCGGCCTCGTCGGAGTGGCCGAATCCATTACCGCCTTCAAGGACAAGAACCTGGACCTTATCGTGGACTACGCCGGCTTCGGCACCACCACGTCCGCGGCGCTTGAAACCCTCGCCGAGTTCGGCACGCTGGTCCAGGTGGGCATGGGACGCCTCGAAGCGACCATCAACACCTACCCGCTGATCATCAACCAGCTCTCCATCAAGGGGTCCAAGTCCGGCACCAAGGAGGACCTCGAAAACCTCTACGCCCTCATGAAGTCCGGCGAGCTGAACCCGCCCATGAACCTCATCAAGCAGGCGGACATCCCGGGCGCCATCGACAAGCTGCGCAAGGGCGGCGTGGTGGGCCGCTTCATCGCGGTCTACGAGGACTAAGCCGCTTCGCAGCTTCCCAAGCGGACGACTGCGGGCGCGTCCCGCCGTCGTCCGCTGACTTTTTTGACGGCTCCTGCAGCGCGCCCGCGGTTCATCCACTAGGCTCGCTTTGGTCCGTTGTGGGCCTTGGCCGGGCGCAGCTGGACTTATTGGGGGCATACTCATGGCGGGAAGCAGTACATCAAAGACGACGACGGGCGTGCCCCTGACTCGGCCAGCGGCGCTCCTCGTTGCTCTGTCGCTCGGGCTGGCCGGATGCACCTACTCCGATCACCCGGCAGAGCCGGCGGCAGCCGTCCAGTCCACCCCCGCCCCCACTGCGTCTTCGGCCGCGAAGCCCGCGCTGAGTGGGGAAACTGTGCGGGACTCGTTTGGCAACGTGGACTTCTACACCACGGCAGCGGGCGACACGCTCGCGGCAGTGGCCAGGGCCTACAAGCTTTCGGAGGCGAAGGTGGCCGGGTTCAACGGACTCCAGCCCGGAGCCGTCATCCTTGCGGGCACGAAGCTCCGGCTGATGCCGGCCGGTCCAACGCGGGGCGCAATGGGCGCTGCCACGGGCGAAGTAAACGGCATTCCAATGGATTACACAGTGGAACCCGACGACAGCCTGGCCGGCATCACCTACCGGTTCAACCTGACCGAGGAGCAGTTGGCGGAAGCCAACAAGGTTCCGTTCGCCTACGAAAAGGGGAACGTCTTCTTCATCCAGGCCGGAAGGGCCATCCGCCTGCAAAAAAACCCGGTGGACAGCCGCTCGGGGGCCGGAGCCGAGATCAAGAACTCGTTCGGCCAAACCGTCTACTACACCACGGTGGAAGGCGATTCGTTCGACAGCCTTGGCTACAAATACCGGTCCACCACTGCACAGATCCTGCTGTACAACCCATCATTGGCGGGGGACCAGCCCATTCCTGCCGGTACGAAGGTTCGCCTGATTCCGGGCGAGTTGAAGATCAAGGGTGCCCAGGGAACCTTCACCACCGACGCCAACGGCATCCCGTTGACCTATACCACCGCGCCGGGCGACATCGAGCGGCAAGTTGCCTTCCGCTTCGGTGTTGACCAGCTGCGCTCAGCCAACCGTCCGAGCTCGGGCACCGCCGGGGCTTGGTATGACTTCACCGACCTGCCCAGCGGCGAATTGGTGCCGGGCCAGACCATCAGCCTGGCGTTGGACAAGCCCATCAACAAACCCAGTCCCTGACCTCTGCTCCTTCCTGTCCGGGACCTCTCCCAGCAGGTGGTGTGGTGTCCTACTCTTGAGTAACCCTAGAGAGGACCCCACTTTGGCTTGTGACGGCTGCACCGCATCTTCCCGGCTGGACTTCGATTTCAGCATGGCCTTCCAGCCGATTTACGACGCCGAGGCGGGCCGCGTCTGGGGCTATGAGGCCCTGGTCAGGGGCTTGTCCGGCGAGGGTGCGTACGAGGTCCTGGGAAGAGTGCTGCCGGAACAACGGTACCGTTTTGACCAGGACTGCAGGGTGAAGGCCATCGAACTGGCATCCCGGTTGTTCCCGGCGGATGAAGAGCTGATGCTGTCCATCAACTTCATGCCCAACGCAGTCTATGAGCCGGCAGCCTGCCTCCGCGCCACGCTCCTGGCTGCGACACGCTGCGGCTTCCCGACGTCGTCCATCATGTTCGAGTTCACGGAGAACGAGGAAGTCACCGACACCGGCCATCTGACCAACATCATTACCGAGTACCGCAAGCACGGCTTCACCACGGCCATCGACGACTTCGGCGCCGGGCATGCGGGACTGGGGCTGCTGGTGGACTTCCAGCCGGACCTGATGAAAATCGATATGAAGCTGATCCGGGGCATCGACACCAGCCCGGCCCGGCAGGCAGTGGTGGCCGGCATTGGGGGTATCGCCAGGGAACTCGGCATCAAGGTCCTCGCGGAGGGCATCGAGACGGAGGAAGAGTTCCGGGTGCTCAAGGCAGCCGGGATCCGCCTGTTCCAGGGCTACTGGTTCGCCAAACCGGAGTTCGAGACCCTGCCGGAGATTCGACCCTTCGCTACGGCCGCGTAGATCCCCTCCGGCCCAGCCTGTATCCCGCCCAGAACGCGAGAATCAGCAGCCCCGCCACTGCCAGGGTCAGGCCGAACTGGGTGCCCCGCGTGATAAAGGCGGCACCGGGCACGCTGAACGGCTGATTGCTCAGCGGTGCGTACGCAAACCAGCCCACAAAGTCACGGTTCAGGTAAGCGATCAGGCCCCCGGCAAGCACCGCCACCAGTCCGCATAAGGGCACGACGGCGGCAGCAACTTTGCCCCGACGCGACGGTTGGCGTTCATGATCTACGGTGTTTTCCCCCATGCCCGCGAGTCTAGCTGGGAGCACAGCCCGCCCACCAAGGAGGAGGGCCGCCCCTTTCGCCTCTCCAAAAACATCAGCCACTTCTATTGCCGAGAAACCGCTTTCTCGGTAGGGTCCTTGTCAGCGCCCTCCAGTGATCGGCGTCATAGTGGACCGCGGACCGGGGCGCAGTTCATTCCAATGACGGAAGAGAGAACATGCGAAAACGCCATGCCCACCTGTCTTTAGCCGCAGCAATGGCAGTAGCCGGCGCCCTCATCATTCCAACCCAGGCAGGGGCGGCTCCAAACCCTGCTGCCGACCCCGCAGCCCAGACGGCGCAGACACCACTGGAACGCCAGATCCTCGCCCCGCGCGATGGCTGGGCGGCCGAGGGACCAGGAACCACCGGCGGTTCAACAGCATCAGCTGCCCATGTATACGACGTGCACAACAAGGCCGAAATGCTGGCGGCCTTCGCGGAAGCCGGTACCCAGCCGAAGATCGTCCGTGTCCACGGAACCATCAACGCGAACACGGCAGCGGATGGTTCGCCCCTGACCTGCCAGGACTACGCACAGGGCACCGGGTACAGCCTGGAGCAGTACCTGACCGACTTCGACCCCGCGACCTACGGCCGCGACCAGGAGCCCGCGGGCCCGCAAGAGGCCGCCCGCCGACTGGCCGCCGCCAAGCAGGCGAAAACCATCCGCTGGGACATCCCCAGCAACACCACCATCGTAGGAGCCACTCCGGACAGCAGCATCACGGGCGCGGCGATGCGCATCAACGGTGCCACCAACGTGATCGTCCGCAACCTCACACTGCGGGACTCCGCCGACTGTTTCCCCGCCTGGGACCCCACAGACGGGGCCGAAGGCAACTGGAACAGTGAATACGACCTGCTGCAGGTCATCAACAAAGCCACACATGTCTGGATCGACCACTCCTCGTTCACGGACGCCCCGAACCTGGACAGCTCGCAGCCGCTCTACTTCGGCCGCCCCTACCAGGTGCACGACGGGGCAGTGGATGTCACCAACGGTTCGGACCTGGTGACCATGTCCTACAACCGCTTCTCCGACCACGACAAACTGCTGCTGATCGGCTCCACCGACTCAGCCACGCGGGGCGACCCGGGCAAGCTCCGGGTGACCATCCACCACAACATCTTCGAGAACGTGGGCCAGCGCGCTCCGCGGGTCCGCTTTGGCCAGGTGGACGTCTACAACAACCACTACAAGGTAGCGGCGGACAGCCCCATCCCCTACGAGTACAGCCTCGGCGCCGGCTTCAGCTCCCATCTGTATGCGGAAGCCAACGCCTTCACCCTGCCGGACGGGATCACCGCCGCGGACATCATCGGCCGCTATAAGGGAACCGAGATCACCACCATCGGCAATGCTGTGAACGGCAAGATCACTGACATTCGTGCCGAGTACAACGCCGCTGCCGCGCCCGCAGACCAGCTGGCAGCAGACACCTCCTGGGCACCCGCCTTCCGCACCCAGGTCCATCCTGCCCAGGCTGTGCCGGCCCTGCTGCAGAACTCCACCGGCCCCATCTTTACCTCGGGGGCCGACTCCTGATGGCCGCCATCCAGCCCAGCCGGCGCAGCGTCCTGGCAACGCTGGCCCTTACCGCGGGGTCCGTGGCCTTGTCGGGAACAAGTATGGCGAGCGCGCTTGCCCAAACCAGCCCCGACCCCACCAAACCCCGCACCAAACCGGTCATCTTCGTGGTGGGGGACTCGACGTCGTCGGCGTACCAGCAGTCGGAGCGGCCCCGCGCGGGATGGGGCCAGGCACTCCCCCTCCTCCTGGGGCCTCAGGCCACGGTGTTCGATTACGCGTGGTCGGGAGCCTCCTCGAAGAGCTTCGCCGACGCAGGGCTGCTGGACAGGGTGCTCACTCTCATGCAGCCGGGCGACTACCTCCTGATCTCCTTTGGCCACAACGATGAGAAAGTTTCAGACCCCAGCCGCGGAACGCTTCCGGGCTCCACTTACAAGGAGTACCTGGGCCGGTACATTGACGGTGCCAGGGCACGCGGCGGCAAGCCGGTCCTGGTGACGTCCGTGGAACGGCGGCGCTTCGATTCCTTCGGTACTGCCCAGGATTCGCACGGCGCGTACCCACAGGCAGTGCGGGACCTCGCCGCAGCGACGGGGACGCCGCTGGTGGACCTGACGGTCTCTTCCAAGGAGCTGTGGCAGAAGCTGGGTCCGGAGGGGACCAAGAGGCAGTTCCTGTTCCTGGCTCCCGGCGAACACCCGCAGTATCCGCAGGGTTCGGAGGACAATACCCATTTCCAGGCGGCAGGGGCACTCTCCGTTGCACGCCTTGTGGCACGCGAATTGCAGCAGAAAGAGATTGCGCCGCCGGGCTACTTCCTGAACATTGACGCCGGCACAGACCCCCTGATGGCAATGTTCTGGCCCAGCGAGCGCCCGGTGGATGTGCCGCGAACCCTGGACGTGGGGCCTGGCAAAGCGTTCGCTACGGTCCAGGCGGCCGTCGACTCCATTCCATCCGGCAGTACGCAGCGGACAGTCATCCGGATCCAGCCCGGAACCTACCGCGAAGCACTCCGGGTGCCGGCGAACAAGCCCCGGGTCTCGTTGGTGGGGCAGGGCAGCAGGCCGGAGGACGTTCTGCTCGTGTTCAACAACGCGTCGGGCACGCCCAAGCCGGACGGCAGCGGGAATTACGGGACGTCCGGCAGCGCGTCGGTCCGGATCGACGGGCCGGACTTTGTGGCCCGGAACCTGACCATCAGCAATGATTTCGATGAAGCCGCGAATATGGGCATGAAGGACCGCCAGGCCGTGGCACTGCACATCACTGCCGACCGGTCCGTGCTTTCGCAGGTGAGGCTGCTGGGCAACCAGGACACCCTGTTGGTCAACTCGCCCGGCGCCGGCGTCCCGGCCCGCTTCTATTTCGACCGTTGCTATGTGGAAGGGGACGTCGACTTCATCTTCGGCCGCGGCACCGCCGTGTTCAGCGCCTGCGAGATCAAGTCACTGGACCGGGGTTCCACCACGAACAACGGGTATGTCACCGCCGGAAGCCAGGATCTCTCCATCAAGTACGGCTACCTTTTCGACCAGTGCCGGTTGGTGTCCGACGCCGCCAGGGACAGCGTCCACCTCGGCAGGCCGTGGCATCCAAGCGGCGACCCGAAGGCAGTGGCCCAGGTCCTGGTACGGGATTCGTGGCTCGGGGCGCATATTTCCGGCAGCCCGTGGACGGACATGAGCGGCTTCTCCTGGCGGGAGGCTCGGTTCCACGAGTACAACAACCGCGGACCGGGAGCCCAGGTGACCCCTGACCGCCCGCAGTTGCCCGGGCCGGAGGCGGGCAACTACACGGTCCGGAACTACCTGCAGGGTACGGACGGCTGGGCACCCCAGCTGGAAGGAACGACGGCGGACTGCAGCGTAGTGCCGTCGGCACCGGCAGCGTAACGACAGGCAGGGGCAGGCCCGGTTCCACCGCGGAACCGGGCCTTTCCCCTGCCGGCCATCCCTAGCCGGGCCGCACCGGCCGGGTCTAGGCTGGGCGGATGCTGACCATCGGAACCATTGTCCTCGGCGTCAACGACGTCGCCGCTGCCACCAAGTTCTGGCATGACGCCCTTGGCTATGTCCCCCGGGAAGAAGGCGACGAAACCTGGGTGACCCTTGTGCCGTCGTCGGGCCCTGGTGCGGAGCTGTCCCTGATGCTCAGTGAAACCCCTGTCCAGCACCATCCAAGGATCCACCTGGACCTTTATGCGGACGACCAGTCCGCGGAGGTGGAGCGGCTGGTATCGATCGGTGCGCAGCGGGTTGATTGGGATTCGTACCCGGACGACCCCGACTTCGTGGTCCTGGAGGATCCGGACGGCAACCGGTTCTGCGTGATCGACAAAAGCCCGCGCTAGCGCCGCCCGGGAACAATGCCTCCGACCAACCCGTTGGCATCCGTACAACCGCATCCTTCACGGGGCGGCAGCGACGGAAGGGAACTCATGGTCAGGGCTGTCTGGAACGGGAAAGTCATCGCCGAATCGTCGGACACCGTGGTGGTGGAGGGCAACCACTACTTCCCGCGCGAGGCCGTGAATCCCGCCTATTTGCGGGACAGCGACAAGAACACGTTTTGCCCGTGGAAGGGCACGGCCAGCTACCACACGCTGGACGTGGACGGTGAGCTGAACGAGGCCGCGGCCTGGTACTACCCCGAGGCGAAGCCGCGCGCCAAGCACATTCAGGACCGGATCGCTTTCTGGCGCGGCGTCACCATCGAGGACTAACGGGCATAGGACGCGGACGACGGCGGGTGGGAACCCGCCGTCGTCCGCTCTCCCGGCAGTGTGGCCCAGCACGCGCCGTTGAGCGCTGGGCCGGCTAGGCGGCGAGCGGCAGGTCGAACAGCTGCTCGGCAAGCCTGATGAGGTGGCGGGGAGCGTCGCATTCTTTATCCCGCCTGTCCAGGCCCAGGAAAAGGGCCGTCCCCTGGATCGTTCCGTCGAGGTCGGTTCCAGCCTCCCGAATGAGCACCTCAGCGCGGGGATTCATGAACGTCCTGTCAGTGTGGCTGTCCAGGTAGACGTGCCAATCGGTGCCCGCGAGGAGGCCGATGCCGCCTGATGCGATCTTCTGGAAGGCCGTCTCGTCGAGGTGGATCGGCTTGATGTGGACCGGTTGGGTGAGGCGCGTGGGGACGACGAGCGCGTTGAATGGGGTCAGCATGGTGTTGTCCTTGGGGGTCACGCCATTGATGGCTGCCCTTCGTTTCTGCAGTGTTGGCGCGGGCGGCCCCAGGCTAGGAGACCCGGCGGCCGCCCGCTGGCATGGTCAGCGCTGATTCTTGCGCGGTTTGGTGAAATTCAGCTCACTGTTTTCAGTTTTGGCTCTTTTTTCGGCACGTTTTTCGAGAATTGACTTGCCGACCTTTTTAGCGGCGCCGCTTTTGGGGGATTTTCCGGACATCGGAATCACGCCTTTCTTTGCTTGCGTTACCCGATACCATACCCACTTTTATTTTTTTATCCAGTCCTGCAAGCGCCCCCGCAAATCCGGCACTTCAGGCACCCAACGTCTTTTCACGAAGTACAACCCGGCAGAGAACATCGCCTTGCCGTTTATTTCCGACGACCAGCCCAGCATCTTATTCTTCTCTTTTGCGGAAATGCAGATGACTGTTCAGGGAACGCACGAAAAGAGGCTTTTTCTTTCCCCCCTTCCACTCACTGCCAGAATTCCGTAAGCCTCCCGGCGAGGGCTTTGCCTTGGTTATGTCCAGCTTGGGCCGCGGCGGGCCGCAGGGACAGGTCCATGGCGTTGGGTCCGAACATGTGCTCAGCATCGCTGTCCGGACCGATCACCTCGACTCTGCTGCCGCCGGCACGCAGTTCCTCAACCTGCGCTGCCAACTGCATTCCCCACTCAAGTGGCATGCGGGTCCTGCCGCCGAAGGGTGACAGCACCAGGACCAGGCCGTACCCGGCGGCCAAATCGGCGTTCTCGTTGCGCCGGTAGCCGCCGTCGATATAGCTGTTGTCCCCGATCCGGTACGCGGAGGCGCTGGAGCAGCTGGCCGCCACAGCGTCCACCAGATCGATGCCGCTGTTGCGGTGGAACACCGCCGGTTCCCCGGTACTGGCATCGACCGCAGTGATCAGCAGCTCGTGGTCTGGCCATTCCTGCCGGGGCAGGCGCGCGGCGACAGTGGCCCGCCACCGCTCGGAGCCGTCGTAGTCAGCCGCCAGGTCGAGTGCGGCCGCACCCATCCTGCGTCGCATGTCGGAGGCGTCCGTGGAGGCGGCGATGATCCTGCCGGTCCGCTCTAGATGGTTCGGCACCGGGCCCCCGCGAGCCGGGGTTCCTGCGGGACGGGGCCGCTGCGGAAGGGGAGCATCGAGGACGGCGGCATAGAGTTCCGCGGGAGTTGAGCCGGCGATCTGGGCGGCAGCCGTGGATCCTGCAGATGTTCCGATGACCATGTGGGCATTGGTCACGTCCAGTCCGGCATCAGCCAGGCCGGCCAGGACGCCAATCAACCAGGCGTTGCCGGTGGAGCCGCCGCCGCCGAGGACCAGTGCGCGGCGGGAATTCCCCGCCGGCGTGGCGTGCGGGAGGTAAGAAGATGTTGTGTTCATGGGAGTCGCCTTTCGCGAATTGCCTGTTCGGCGCTCCCGGTAGCGGCTGGGTCAGCCGCGGATCGTAGGCTGCGAGGGAGCACCCATTACGGATACAGCTTTCATGGGTCCCACCTCCTCGGCTCGTGTCACGATCATGGGAATCTTGGCACACCGCCCGCACGGTCCGCAACGGGTAAATTTGGAGCGGTGATTTCCATTGACCGCGACGACCCCGCACGTGACGATGTCCAACTGCTCCTGAGTGAACACCTGGCCGACATGTACGCCACCTCGCCGCCCGGAAGCGTGCACGCCCTGGACCATTCCGCGTTGTCCGTACCGTCAATCTCGTTCTGGACGGCCCGCGAGGACGGCAACCTGCTGGGGTGCGGCGCCCTCAAGCTCTTGGCCTCCCCCGCCGGGACGGAAAGGCACGGCGAGATCAAGTCGATGCGCACCACCGCGACTGCACGGGGCCGCGGCGTGGCCACGCTCATGCTCGGACACATCCTCGAGGACGCCCGGAAGCGAAACCTTGAGCGCGTCTTTTTGGAAACCGGAACTGAGGACTACTTTGCTCCCGCCCGCCGCCTGTATGCGCGGCACGGCTTCACCGAGTGCATGCCCTTTGCGGACTACGTCTTGGACCCGAACAGCGTCTTTATGGAGCTTCGCCTCCAGCGACCCACCCCCGGCACCCAGGAAAGCTGACGACGGCTGGTGGGCACCCGCCGTCGTCCGCTTGCTGCAATTGCCTAATTTCTATAGCTGCCCGCCGGGCCCGCTGTCCTTGACGTCACCGCGCCAACCGCCGGTTTCCGAGCCGCGCGATTCGATGAAGTCCTTGAACTTCCGCATGTCGGCTTTGACCTGCATCTCGTCGATCTTGAGGGCCGCCCCCGCCTTCTCGGTGACGGTCTCGGGCGCCCATTCAAGATGGACTTTGACCTTGGTGTGGCCCGCGTCCAGCGGCGTGAACCGGACGATGCCGGCGTGCGACCTGCCGTCGGTGCTGCGCCAGGCGATGCGGTCGTCGGGCTCCTGGTCAACGATCTCGGTGTCGAACTCCCGCTGGACGCCACCCACCTTGGTGACCCAGTGGTTGGTTCTGTCGGTCAGTTGGATCACCGATTCCACTCCGGACATGAAATGCGGAAAGGATTCGAACTGGGTCCACTGGTTGTACGCGGTCCGCACCGGAACTGCGACGTCAACGGTCTCTTCAACCTCTTGAAAGTGTTCCATCTGCTTCCTCCTCATCACGGACGGCCGCAACGGCGGACCGGCAGATCTGGCCTTCCTGCCAGCCAGGCAGCCGCCACCCCTGCACGATAGATCCGGGGGCCAGCTGTGTCCAGAGCCTTAAATACCAAAGCGGACGACGGCGGGTGGGCGCCGCCGTCGTCCGCTTTCCGGTGGCGCCTACTGGCTGAAGGGGACCTTTTCCCAGCTCAGGACGTCTGCGCCCTTGGCGCTGTTGCCCGCCACCGTGAAGCGGACGTAGTCCACAGCATTGTTGGCGCCGTCGACGGTGATGCGCTGCAGGTTGTCCGCGGCCGGTGAGCCGTAAATCTCCAGCCACGGGGAACTGGCGGCGAGAGGCTGGTTTTCAGCGAAGACGTGGCTGTCGCCGTTGACCAGGTACACCGGGGCATCGAAGTTGTTGGTTTCCTGGACGATGGCCTGCACGATCCCGCGGAAGCCGGAGACGGTGTCCGGGTTGGCGGTGGCGTCGGCCAGGAGCGACGGATCGAACATGTCGGCCTGCTGCATGAGCACCACGGCGCGGTCGTTGCTGCGCCTCGCGTCGGTGAAGGTCTGGTGGATCTGGGCGATCACGGCGTCCGTCCGGTGCTCCACTTCGGCCAGTTGCTCCGGCGTTAGTGCGGTCTTGCCCAGGCCGGTCCACGGCAGGAGGGAGTTGTTGCTGCCCTGGACGTTCAGGACGGAGAACGCCACCCGGTTCTTGTCGAAGCGGACGTCCTCGGGGAGGCCCAGGTCCTCCTGCGACTTCACCGGCATGGTGGTACCAAGCGTTTTGCCGGGCTGGTTGAAGAAGACCTCCCGGATCTTGTCCAGTCGCTCCAGCGGGTTGTAGGCGCCGTTGTTGGTGCGGTGGCAGTCGACCCACTCGTTGTCGCCGGGGGTGTAGACCAGCGGATGGGTGAAGGTGTCGAACTGGGTGCGGATGTAGGAGAAGTATTCGTCCGAGCAGACGGAGGAACCGTTCTTTATATCGCCCACGTGTGCTACAAACTTCAGGTCCTTGTCCGCATTAAGATCCTGGATCCGGGAGGGGAATTTGGCGATCTCGCTGGCTCCGTAGGGGATATCGCCGATGGCGGCGAAGGTGAAGGCCTGGTTGCCGTCGCTGGTGCTGTCCGCCTGTGCTGTTTCGGCGAAGGCGGGCTGCGAGGCAAGGAGGCCGAACGCCAGGGTGAGCGCCGCCGTCGTGATGTTGACTGTCTTTGAAGGCAAGGTGGTGGTCCTGTTTCTCGTGAGGGTCTGGACGGGGGCTTATGCGCCGCGGGCGGTGAGGAACTGCTGCAGGCCGGCGAGGTCGTCGGTGTTGATGTGGTCCACGCCGGCATCGGCGAGTTCGGTCCAGACGGCGTCGCGTGCCGCGCCGGGCTGGTCGGGGGTGGCCCAGAAGCGGACGCGGTAGCCGTTGGCGTGCGCGGTGGCGACGAAGTTGCGGAGCTTGGTGCGCTCCGCCTCCGGCATGGGGCCGACGCCCTGCCAGGTGAAGAGCTTGGTCCAGTTGTCGCTGACCAGCGGCATCAGGGCCGCGGGCAGTCCGGACGTAAGGTCGGTGGCGCGGCCGTCGTAGAAGCTGAAGCGCTGGGTTTGCGCCTGCATCGTGGTCAGCGGGCGGTTGCCACTGATGACCGCGGTGACCGGGCCGGTCTTGACGTTGCCGTTGGTGTAGCGGCTCATGATGTCCCGGTGGTCGGTCAGCTCCTGCTCGATGGCGGCGTAGGTGGCCTCGCCTTCGCTCTTGATGTCGATCAGGAGCTGAAGGCTGCCGTCCCATTTGGGTTAGACGCTGTGGCCGGGCTGGCTGCGGACCAGGTCCTGGAGCGGACCGAGGTAGAGGCTTTCGAGTGTGACCCCCTGCTTGGCGTCGGCCAGGTCATGGGCCACGCGGAGTTCACCGTCTACGAGCCAGACGTCCGCTTCAACGCTGGTGAAGCCGTGTTCCAGTGCGTCGAACAGGGGGGGTCATGCTCGTAGTCGTTGTGGGCGTGCGTCCCGGCAAGCGGCTGGCCGACGACGACGGGCGCGGGTTTGGGTGCCGCAACCTGCGCTGCGGCTGGGGCTGCTGCCGCCCCTGCCATGGAGGCGAGGATGGCGACGGCGGCGAGGGTGCTTTTCACGAACACGGGGAGTACTCCTGGTACCTCGGGATTTGTTGCCCGGTTGGCGCGACGGGCGGAAGGGTGCGTGAAAAGACTGCTTGACCTGCCGAAACGGCGTGAGGCCCCTTGGTTGCTGGGTGGTGAACGAGAGGGAACAACGGAACTGGGGCATGGCCGATACCGCTTGGACCGACCGCGCGCCAATCCGGGCAACGCAACAGCACGGAGGCACCAGAACGCAGGGACCGGGCCGACGGGCGGCGTCCTATAAGGCGATAAGGAAGTCCACAATTGACTCCAGTGGGCTTGTTCCCTCCGGTAGGAAGCCTGGTGGCCAGAGTGGTGGCTCCCGGTCCGGTTGTTCGGCGTTGTAGCGGCGGCCGGTGGGCGAGATCCAACCGGGTGGCTCATTGCTTGTTGCCGGACCCGGGCTCCAGCCGGTTCGATGCTTGAGTCGATGATGTTTGGGGCACAACTGTCCCAAGTTACTGATTCCGGTGGATCCTCCATGTTCCCAGGCCTTGAGATGGTCCGCCTCATTGTCCGGGCTGGGGTTGCTGCAGCCGGGGAAGGTGCATTTTCCGTCCCGCATCCGCAACCACCGTTTGAGCGGCTCCGTGAGCCGATAGTTTGTGCGGCCAAGTTCAAGCGGAGTTCCGTCGCTGGGGTCCACCAGGACCCGGTAAAACGAGCCGGCACCCTCAGCGACGAGCCTGCGGGCCATCGACGCCGGGATCGGCCCGTAGTTATCGAGTTCGGCTGGTTCGTCGGTGGCACCGAGGAGGGAGCAGGCCGGGACCGTAACCAGCACGTCCGCTTTGATAGACGGTCCGCCTCCGGCGAGCTGGCCGGTCTCGCCGAGCAGCAATCGGGCCGCCTCGTCGACCTTGAGTTGGGTAAGGGTCCGGGGTTCATCCGGCCCCTGCAGTCCGCGGGCCAAGGCAGACGACTTGTTCCAGATGGCACACGCCTTGTCCGCAGCCATGTAGAGGGAGACCCATGCCATGCCGTCGCGGTCCGGGCTGTACTCCATCCGCCGGTCTTCAACCGACTTCGCATGCCTGCTTTCGAGTGACTCGGGATGATGGCGCTCCCGCCAAGCACGCACCTTCCGCCGGAACCGGGCTGGTGCCAACTCCCCCGCCGCGGCGCCCCTGGCTGCGTTTGGGGCTTCCGGGTCCAGGAAGTGCGCAACAAGTGCAGCGGCAGCGGCGTTCTTGAGACCGCTGGTTTCATCAACGATGATCCGGGCATGCTGCCATGAGATTTCCCCGGCCTGCAAGGCATCGAGTGCGGCCGGTAAGGAAGTGGTCAAAGCGTGGGCGTCACCCAGCAAAGCCGCTGCAGCCCGTTCCCCAACAGTCAGCACGCAGGCGACTTCCGCTACCAGGCTCATCTCACGCGCTGATGACTCGTACGCACTCTCCGCCGGCGCCTCTAGCGCGTCTGCTGCGTCTGCATAGGTCGCCAGCAGGTGAACTTTTGTCGCCGCAGTGACGGCTTCAATCCGGGCCACAACGCCCAGACCGTCCAAGCACGAATCAGCAACTTCGCGAAGCGGATCCGCTTCGACCCGACCAGCGTGATCCGGGGTGGCCGTGGAGCCAGCCAGGACGGCGGCAAGCTCACCAGCCAGCGAGGCGAGGGATGTGACAGCAGCGGCCAGATCGACCTTGCTTCCACTTTCCAGAACCGCCCTGGTTTCCATAACCAAAGCCTGCCACTAGGGTCCGACATTTTGATTCCGGTGCCTAGGCCGGTTCAGTTTCGGGCTCCGAACAGGAGCCTTGCCTGCAAATTCTCATAAAAGAGGAAGACGCTAGACCTCCGCCACCGGCGCCGCGAACTGTGCCTCATACAGTCGGGCGTACGCCCCACCGGCGGCCAGCAATGAAGCATGCGTCCCCTGCTCAACGATCTGGCCGGCCTCCATCACCAGGATGAGGTCGGCGTCACGGATCGTGGACAGGCGGTGCGCAATCACAAAGGACGTCCGGTCGGACCGCAGCGCGCTCATCGCCTTCTGCACCAGCACCTCGGTCCGGGTATCCACGGAAGACGTCGCCTCGTCAAGAATCAAAACCGAAGGCTGCGCCAGGAACGCCCGCGCAATCGTCAACAGCTGCTTCTCGCCGGCGGAGACGTTGGAGCCTTCGTCGTCCAGCACGGTGTCGTACCCCTCGGGCAACGACTTCACGAACCGGTCCACGTACGTCGCCTGCGCGGCCTCCAGCACCTCGGAAGTAGAAGCAGCAGGCCGCCCGTACGCGATGTTGTCCCGGATGGTCCCGCCGAACAGCCACGTATCCTGCAGCACCATCCCCATCCGCGAGCGCAGGTCGTGCCGGGTCATGGTGGTGATGTCCACGCCGTCGAGCGTGATCCGGCCGCCGTCCAGCTCGTAGAACCGCATCATCAGGTTCACCAGGGTGGTCTTGCCGGCACCCGTTGGCCCAACAATCGCCACGGTCTGCCCTGGCTCAGCGACCAGGGACAGCCCACTGATCAGAGGCTTGTCCGGCGAATACGAGAAGGACACATCCTCGAACACCAGCCGCCCCCGCGCACGCCCATCCGGGCTCTGCAAGGCAGCCCCGGCAGGATCCGCCGACTGCTCCTCCGTATCCAGCAGCTCGAACACCCGCTCGGCGGAGGCCACCCCGGACTGCAGCAGGTTGGCCATGGACCCCAACTGCGCCAACGGCTGGGTGAACTGCCGCGAATACTGGATGAACGCCTGCACATCGCCCAGCTGCATCGCCCCGGACGCCACCTGCAAGCCTCCCACCACGGCGATGCCCACGTACACCAGGTTCCCGATAAACGTCATGGCCGGCATGATCAGCCCGGAAATGAACTGCGCTCCGAAGCTCGCCTCATACAGCTCTGCGTTCTTTTGCCGGAACCGGTCCCCCACTTCGCGCTGCCGCCCAAAGACCTTCACGAGCGCATGCCCGGTGTAGGTCTCCTCGATCTGCCCGTTCAGCTCGCCGGTGTTGGTCCACTGCTGCACGAACAGCTTCTGCGAGCGTTTGGCGATCAGCGTGGTGATCCCCAGCGTCAACGGAATGGTCACCAGCGCGATCAGCGCCAGCGTGGGCGACAGGATGAACATCATCACCAGCACGCCCAGCACCGTCAGCACCGACGTCACGGCCTGGCTGATCGACTGTTGCAGGCTCTGCGAAATGTTGTCCACATCGTTGGTCACCCGGCTGAGCAGCTCGCCGCGCTGGATCGAATCGAAATACCGCAGCGGCAGCCGGTTGATCTTCGCCTCAATCTGCTCGCGCAGCCCGAACACCGTCCGCTGCACCACGCCGTTCAGCACATACGCCTGCCCCCACATGAACGCCGAGCCAAGCACGTACAGCACCAGCGCCCACGTGAGCACACCCGCCAGCGCGGCGAAGTCGATCCCTGCGCCCGGCGTGAGCGTCATGGCGCTGAGCATGTCCGCCTTCTGGTTCTCCCCCGATGCCCGCAGCATCGCAATCAGCTGCGCCTGCGTCATCCCCGGCGGCAGCTGCTTGGACACCACCCCGGAGAAGATCAGGTTGGTGCCCTCGCCCAGCAGCCGCGGCCCAATCACCTGCAGCACCACGCCCGCCACAGCCATGGCCAGCACCAGCATCAGCCAGAACCGCTCCGGCCGCAGCGTGCCCAGCAGGCGTTTAGCGGAGCCGCTGAAGTTCATCGCCTTCTCCGCCGGGACGTTCATCCCGGCAAAGGGGCCGCCGTGTCCAGGGCCGCCGCGCGGCCTTGGGATGCGTACGACGTCGGCCTGGCCAGCTCCAGCGGCAGGCCCGGCTTTGGTGCCGCGTGAGGGGGTGGGACCGTGGCTCATACCGTCTCCTCCGCTGCCAGCTGGGACGACACAATCTCGCGGTACGTCTCCGACGTCTCCAGCAACTCATGGTGCGTCCCGTGCGCAACGATCCTGCCGTCGTCGAGCACCAGGATCTGGTCCGCATCGACGATGCTGGACACGCGCTGGGCGATGACCACCATCGTGGCCCCCGCGATATTGCGCTTGAGTGCCTGCCGCAGCCGGGCATCCGTCCCCGTGTCCAGGGAGGAAAACGAATCGTCAAAGATGTACAGCTCGGGCCGCTTCACCAAAGCCCTGGCGATGGCCAGCCGCTGCCGCTGGCCGCCGGAAACATTGGTGCCGCCCTGCGAGATGGGCGCGTCGAGCGCCTCTTCCATGCGCTCCACGAAATCGCGCGCCTGCGCAATCTCCAGCGCGGACCACAGCTCCTCCTCGGTGGCGTCCGGGTTGCCGTACAACAGGTTGCTGCGGACGGTTCCGGAGAACAGGTAGGGCTTCTGCGGCACCAGGCCAATGTGCCCCCACAGCAGGTCCGGGTCCAGATCCCGGACGTCCACACCGTCCATCAGCACCGCCCCGGAAGTGACGTCGAAGAGCCGCGGCATCAGGTTCACCAGGGTGGTCTTGCCCGAACCGGTGCTGCCGATGATCGCCGTCGTCTCCCCCGCACGGGCCGTGAAATTGATGCCCGACAGCACCGGATGCTCGGCACCCGGGTAGGCGAATCCGACGTCGCGCATTTCCAACTCACCCCGCCGGACCGCGCTGGTGACCGGCTGCTCAGGCGGCAGGACGCTGGAACTGGTGCCCAGCACCTCGCCGATCCGGTCCGCAGACACCGACGCCCGAGGAATCATCACCGCCATGAAGGTGGCCATCATGACGGACATCAGGATCTGCATCAGGTAGCTGAGGAACGCGATCAGGGTGCCCACCTGCATGGACCCATCCTCGATCCGGAACGCGCCGAACCAGATCACCGCCACGCTGGAGACGTTCAGGACCAGCATCACCGTGGGGAACATCAGGGCCATGAGCTGGCCGGCGCGGAGTGCCACGTCGGTGACGTCGGTATTTGCTCCGGCAAAGCGTTCCGTCTCCACGTCCTCGCGCACGAACGCCCGCACCACGCGGATGCCGGTGAGCTGCTCGCGCAGCACGCGGTTCACGGTGTCGATCCGGGCCTGCATCTTCCGGAACAGCGGCACCATCCGCGTCACGATAAGCCCGACGGCGATCAGCAGCACCGGGACGCACACAGCGATGAGCCACGAAAGTTGGGCGTCCTGCCGGATGGCCATGATCACCCCGCCGATGCTGAGCATGGGCGCCGCAACCATCAGCGTGGCGGACATCAGGACCAGCTGCTGCACCTGCTGCACGTCGTTGGTGGAGCGGGTGATAAGGCTGGGGGCACCGAATTTGGTGACTTCCTGCTCGGAGAACTGTCCCACCCGCTCGAAGATGGCGCCGCGCAAGTCCCGGCCCAGCCCCATTGCGGCCTTGGCACCGAAGTACACGGCAATGACGGTGCAGGCGATCTGCGCCAGCGTGACCAGCAGCATGACGCCGCCGGTGGACAGGATGTAGCCGGTATCGCCCCGGGCCACGCCCTGGTCGATGATGTCCGCGTTCAGCGTGGGCAGGTACAGCGACGCGATGGACTGCGCCAGCTGGAAAACCACGACGGCGGCCAGCAGCGGCCGGTGCGGCCGCAGGTATTCGACAAGCAACTTCCAGAGCATACGCAGAGCCCTCACCTGACGGAGTGTCCACAAAACCTCGTGCGAAGGTCAGTGTACGTCCGGAAAGGGCAGTTGATCCTGCCAGATGGCTGGGAAAAACGGCAGTTCTCCCACGGCGTATTGCAACGGTCCTGCGGGAGATTCGGAGGCGCCGGTGGGTACGTCCATGTGAGAGAACCGGTGGGGCGCTGGGAGCGCTCCGCTCACCGAAGGATGGAAGAACGAACGATGCCTGCCGCCACAAAGAACGCCCCACAACGCACTGCCAGGTTTGGAATGGCCTTCATCGGTGTCCTGCTCATCGCCGTCAACCTTCGGGTGTCCTTTGTCAGCGTGGGGCCGGTCCTGGTCAACATCAGCAGCGACCTGGGACTCTCCAGCGCCGCAGCCGGGTTCCTTACCGGCCTGCCGCTGATCGCTTTCGCGGTCTTCTCGCCATTGGCTCCCGGTTTCGCTTCCCGCCTGGGCCTGGACCGGGCACTGTGGATGTCCCTGCTGATCCTCGCCGGGGGCATCGTGCTTCGCTCCTTGCCCGTGCCCGGCTTGATCTGGGCGGGGACGATACTGATCGGCGTGGCCATAGCGTTTCTCAACGTCTTGGTGCCCTCCCTCGTGAAACGGGACTTTCCGTTGCGGGTCAGCCAGGTCACCGGAAGCTACACCGCTGCCCAGGCCGCCTTCGCAGCAGTGGGGGCCGCCGTCGTCGTACCCGTGGCGCAGACGTCCCCGGCAGGGTGGCGACTCGCCCTGGGAGTCTGGGCGGGACTGGCCCTCTTCGCCATGGCGGTGCTCCTGCCCTGGCTTCGCCGGCACACGGCAAGCAAGCAGCAATCCGCCAAGCCCGAAGCCGCCTACCGGTCACCCTGGGGTTCAGCCCTGGGCTGGCAGGTGACGGCCTTCATGGGGCTGCAGTCCATCGCCTTCTACGTCCTCATGGCGTGGTTGCCCACCATCGAACAAAGCCGCGGGACCCCGGCCACCACTGCCGGCGTGCACTTGTCCGTTTTCCTGCTGATCAGCGTGTTCGCCAGCCTGGGGACAGGCGGCGTCCTCCACCGGGGATCGGACCAGCGGCTGGTCTCCTTTGCCAGCGGGGCATTGGTGTTCGTGACCTTCCTCGGCCTGGCCCTGGCCCCGGACCTCGTCCTGCTGTGGGTTGTCCTGGGTGCTTTGGGGTGCGGGAGCCTCATTGTCATCGCCCTGTCGCTGTTCAGCCTCCGGACCGTGAACCACCCGCAGGCAGCATCACTGTCCGGAATGGCCCAGTCCGTGGGCTACGCCCTTGGCGCCGCGGGTCCAGTGGCTTTCGGCGCACTCCACGACGCCACCGCTGACTGGACGCTTCCACTGTTCGCCACCG
Source organism: Arthrobacter sedimenti (assembly GCF_042652025.1). NCBI lineage: Bacteria > Bacillati > Actinomycetota > Actinomycetes > Micrococcales > Micrococcaceae > Arthrobacter > Arthrobacter sedimenti. The sequence goes on from NZ_JBHSDQ010000004.1 coordinate 131,544, forward strand.
CCGGTGCCATGGCGGTGCTGGCGCTGATGGGCCTGCTGGCCGGCCGTGACCGCGTGATCAGGGAACCAGTCGATCGGCACGGTAGCGGTCAAACAGCGCGGTAAAGGCATCGAGCGTCCGCCGATATCCCGTGAAGCCGGCATCCCTGCTCTTGCCCATGTCCGTCACCACCTCGATGTTCCGCCCCAGGTCGCCATCGGTGTGCCACCAGCTGGCAACACGGCCCAGGTCCGGTTCGCTGAGGTTGTTTTCCCCGGCAATTCGCCGCCACTGGTCCTCCCGGCCTGCCATGGACTGCTCCAGCGGACGGGGCTTCCCCTGGTACCCCTCCCACTCCACACCGAAGTAAGCGGCGAGCTTCGGCCACATCCAGCGCCAGCGGAACACATCACCGTTGACGATATTGAAGGCTTCGTTGGCGGCCACGGGAGTAGTGGAGGCCCAGACCATGTGCTCGGCGAGCAGGCCCGCGTCCGTCATGTCCGTCAGGCCGTTCCACTGGGTTTCGGATCCGGGAAAGACGAACGGCTCCCCGCTGTCCCGGCAGAGGGTGGCCTGCGCCGCGAGTGTGAGGCCCATGTTCATGGCGTTACCCACCGCATGGCCAATTACGGTGTGGGCGCGGTGTACCGACCAGGTGAATCCCTGCTCCCCGGCCGCGGCCCAGAGCTCGTCTTCCTGGGCATAGTAGAAGTTCCGCACCGGAAGGCGGGGCTCCTCCTCATGGAACGGCGTATCCGGCATTTCCCCGGCTGCATACGCCTCGAACGGTCCCAGATAGTGCTTGAGCCCGGTCATCAGGGCCACATGCGCCACGTCCTTTCCCCGCAGTGCGGCGAGGAGGTCACGCAACATGCCCGCATTAACGGCGATGTTCTCCTCCTCCGTGGCGCGCCGGGACCACGCGGTGAAAAAAACATGCGAGGGGTTCTCCGGAGCAAGCGCGGCGGCGAGGGAGGAAGCCGAGGTCAGGTCCGCGGAAAGCCACTTGACGCCGGCACGCTCCGGTCCGGGCCGCCGGGACAAGGCGAGGACGCCCCAGCCTGCACCAACCAGGGTATCCACCAGGGCGGACCCCGCGATGCCGGTGGCGCCTACCACCAGGGCCGTCCGTCCGTTGCCTGCTGCTGTTCCTGATTCGATGGTCATGGTACTCCTCTTGGTTTGGGTGCTGGGTGTGTCCGCGCGTCAGCACGGCCTCACGCTTTGGCGGAGGCCCGCGCGCTGCATCGCGCCGGGACAATGGGCCAACGAGGACCCACTGGCGACAAGCCACGGCGTCCGGCAGATATTCCGTTCGTAGGAAATCGCGTCGGAAGCGAGGAGCCAGCTGCGTTCGATCAGGACGATTCGCCCACAGGTTTCACCCATGGCGTAGGCGTGACTTGCGCTGTCAGCGGTCCATGTTCAAATAGGAGGGTTGCACCGGCTGCCCGAGTCCAACCGCGGCCTCGGCCCAACGGAAGGAAAAAGCACATGACCGAACCCCAAGACCATCCTCCGGTCCCCACTCCCGGGAGCGCACAGGGCCTGGACCAGAAGGTTGAGGGCGGGTGCCCGGTGGCCCATGGCAGTGCCACCGCCCAGGGCAGTGAGAGTGAAAACCCGGCAATCGATTCGCCCCAGCCCAAGGGTCACCGGCCGCGGACGAACCAGGACTGGTGGCCCAACCAGCTGGACCTTTCCGTACTGCACACCCACGGCCAGGCAAGCAACCCGCTGGGCCCCTCCTTCAGCTACCGGGAGGAATTCCAGAAGCTCGACGTCGAGGCGCTCAAGCGGGACATCACTGAGGTCCTCACCACTTCCCAGGACTGGTGGCCGGCGGACTTCGGCCACTATGGCGGCCTGATGATCCGCATGAGCTGGCACGCCGCCGGAACCTACCGCGTCCACGACGGCCGCGGCGGCGCAGGCGACGGCAGCCAGCGGTTCGCGCCGCTGAACAGCTGGCCGGACAACGCCAACCTGGACAAGGCCCGCCGCCTGCTGTGGCCCGTCAAGCAGAAGTACGGCCAGAAACTGTCCTGGGCCGACCTGCTGGTCCTCGCGGGCAATGTTGCCCTTGAGTCCATGGGCTTCAAGACGTTCGGCTTCGCCTTCGGCCGCGAGGACGTATGGGAGCCCGAACAGATTATCTGGGGCCCCGAGGACGCCTGGCTCGGTGACGAGCGGTACACCGGTGAAGGCACCATGGCGGACAACGTCGGTTCCACCGAGATGGGCCTCATCTACGTCAACCCGGAAGGCCCCATGGGCAACCCGGATCCCGTGGCTGCTGCAGCGTTCATCCGGGAGACGTTCAAGCGCATGGCGATGAACGACGAAGAGACCTTTGCGCTGATCGCCGGCGGCCACACCTTCGGCAAGACCCACGGCGCCGGCCCTGCAGACGCACACGTGGGTCCCGAACCCGAGGGTGCCAACCTCGAGGCGCAGGGCCTTGGCTGGCTCAGCACCTACGGCAGCGGCAAGGGCGGCGACACCATCACGTCCGGCCTGGAAGTCACCTGGACGGACAAGCCCACGCAGTGGAGCAACCGCTTCCTCGAGATCCTGTTCGAGTACGAATGGGAACTGGTCAAGAGCCCCGGCGGCGCCCACCAGTGGGTGGCCAAGGACGCCCCCGAGATCATCCCGGACGCGCACGACTCCAACAAGAAGCACCGCCCCACCATGCTCACCACGGACCTGTCGCTGCGCTTCGACCCCACCTACGAGAAGATCGGCCGGCGCTTCCTGGAGAACCCGGACGAATTCGCGCTGGCCTTCGCCAAGGCGTGGTACAAGCTGCTGCACCGCGACATGGGCCCGGTTGGCCCGCACATGCTGGGCCCGTGGGTTCCGGAACCGCAGCTGTGGCAGGATCCCGTTCCCGCCGTCGACCATGAACTGATCGATGAGCAGGACATCGCCCAGCTCAAGGCAAAGCTCCTCGATTCCGGCCTGACCATCCCGCAGCTGGCCGGCACGGCCTGGGCATCGGCCGCCACGTACCGCAAGACCGACCGCCGCGGCGGTGCCAACGGCGCGCGCATCCGGCTGGAGCCGCAGCGCAGCTGGGAGGCGCACGAGCCGGAGCAGCTGGATGCCGTGCTTCCGGTGCTGGAGCGGGTGCAGGAGGAGTTCAACGCGGCACAGTCCGGCGGCACGAAGGTTTCGCTTGCGGACCTGATTGTCCTGGGCGGCGCCGCCGCCGTGGAAAAGGCAGCGGCCGACGCCGGGTTCCCCGTCACGGTGCCGTTCCGTCCGGGCCGCACGGACGCGGCACAGGAGCAGACCGACGTCGAATCCTTCGGTTACCTGCAGCCGGAGGCCGACGGGTTCCGCAACTACCTGCGCCCCGGCCTGAAGCTCCAGCCGGAAACCCTGCTGCTGGACAAGGCGTACATGCTGGACCTCTCCGCACCGGAAATGACGGCGCTGGTGGGCGGCATGCGCGCGCTGGGCACCAACGTGGGCGGTTCCAGCCATGGCGTGCTGACGGACAAGCCGCAGGTCCTGACGAACGACTTCTTCGTCAACCTGCTCTCGCCCGGCACCAAGTGGAAGGCTTCCGAGTCCGAGGAGAACGCCTACGAGATCACCGACGTTGCCACCGGCGAACTCAAGTGGACGGCCACTTCGGTGGACTCGGTCTTCGGTTCCAACTCGCAGCTGCGGGCGCTGGCCGAGGTGTACGCGAGCGGGGACGCCAGGGAGAAGTTCGTGAACGACTTCGTGGCCGCCTGGTCCAAGGTCATGGAGCTGGACCGCTTCGACCTGAACTAAGCAACACCACGAGCCTCCGGGCCGGCCGCACTCCGCGGCCGGCCCGGAGCCGTTTAAAGTCCCTACAAGTCAGCCGGGAAGCTGATCACTGCCGTGGTTCCGCCGCCCGGCGTCTCCTTGAGCGTCAACTCTCCGCCGTGCGCCTCGGCAATGCGGCGGCAGATCGCCAGTCCCAGGCCGGACCCTTGTCCGTCGCCCTCCCGGTACAGCCGGACCAAAGGCTCCAGCACACGCTGCCGGTCCTCCACGGCAATGCCCTTGCCGTTGTCCGCCACCAGGACCGTCACACCGTGATAATTGGAAATGCCGCTGATGCGCACTTTCAAGTCCCGGTCCGGGCTTGGATAATTCACGGCATTGGCCACCAGGTTCTGCAGCAGGGTGCGCAGCTGGCCGGGGTCCACGTGAAGCTTCAGGTCCTCGCTGTCCACGGCAGCGTCGGGTCCGAACGGGAGGCCCAGGTCATTGGCCACCTCAACGGCCACGGTATGGAGGGATGCGGGCTGCCGCTGGATGCTTCCGCCCATCCGTGAGTAGCTCAGGACGTCTTCAAGCATCGCGAGCATCCTGTGGCCGCTGGCACCGATGAGCTGGAAATACTCTGCGGCGGGGTGGTCGGTGTCCACGTCGTCCTCGCCCATTTCCACGTAGCCCAGCATGGTGGTGAGGGGGCCGCGAAGGTCGTGGCTGACGCGGCCGGCGAACTCCGCCAGTTTGGCGTTGCTTTCCCGCACATCATTCAGCGCGGTGTGCAGCTGCAGGGTGCGGCGCTGGAGTTCGAGCAGTTGCACGGCCTGGCGGGCCAGGACCTCCAGCATGTCCTGCTGTTCCTTGCTCAGCACCGCAGGCGAATCGGAGAAGACACACAGGGACCCGATAACGAACCCGGATGCCGTTTCCAACGGCACGGACGCATAGAACCTGACGGCGGCGATCTCGCCGGTCACAAACGGGTTTGCCGCGAAACGCGGGTCCAGGGAGGCGTCCGGAACCACGGTGGCCTCCCCCGAGAGGAAGACCTTGGAGCACATGGAGTCGTCCCGGGAACAGACACCCGGATCGATGCCGACGGCTGCCACCTGGCGCTGCTCGTTAGACGTCACAACGTTAATCACGCCGTAGGGGACGCCGGAGAGCCTGACGGCGAGTTCGACGAGATTCTCAAGGGGCTCGCCGGACAATTCTGCGACTGCGGCCAGCGGGGCCTCGTCGAGCCGGGTGGCCAGGCCGTAGTCCCGCAGTAACTCGTCCCGCCCAGCCTGATCCATGAGAGCTGCCGTTGTTGTATGAATGCCCGTCACTAACCGTCCCCTTCCAGACCGCAATGTGGGTCCCGGGGCGATAGTACCGGCCAGCGGCAGCGCCCGCGAACACGTTTCAGCACGGTGCAGCCGGATCCCGCACGCACATATCTGCAAGACTGGCTCCCGTGATCACTGAACATGCGCTGCTCCCTGTCATTGCGGGCCGGGAAGAGGAATTCGAGGCCGCATTCGAACAGGCCCGCCCCATCATCGCTTCCATGCCAGGCTTCCTCTCGCTGTCCCTTTCCCGGTCGGTCGAAACGCCCAGCACCTATCTGCTCCTCGTGGAGTGGGAGTCGATTGAGGACCACACTGTTGGTTTCCGCGAATCTCCCGAATACCAGCAGTGGCGCGCGCTGCTGCACCGCTTCTACGAGCCGTTTCCAGTGGTTGAGCACTTCAATCGGGTGGAACAGGCCCGCTAAAAACCAGAGCCTTAATTGGGGGGAGCCCCCGCGCGAGTCAAGCTCCAGCGCGAGGGCTCCTGATGCTTCCTGCCGGGGAACTGACGTGGAAGCAATTACAAATTACCGGCCAGTAGGTTGGGCCTAGACCAAAAACTGACGCCTTGGGCCAATCTTGATCCAACCTTGAGCAGTGATTTTCAGGCTCCTAGTCGGCGGGATCGGCAGCAGCGTCCGGGTCCTCTTCGGGTTCGAAAGTGTTCGGCGCGGCGCCATCGGAAATCCCGACGCCGTCCTTCCCGCCCGGGATCCCGCCGTCGGCCTTGCCCTTGCCGGCTGGCGAATCCTCCTGCGGCTCATCCTCAGGCAGTGAATCAGGTGAATTGATGGACATCGCTCCTCCTTCTGTGGCTGGGCCTCCACGCTAACAGCACCCAAAGCAAAAGGCGCCGGAACGGCTGGAAGTTTCTGCCCGCCGTCGTCCCTTCCGCCCCTGTCAGCTCCCCAGTTCGGGGGCCCGCTGCTGCCTCAGGATGAAGCGCTGCAGCTTTCCCGACGGCGTCTTGGGCAGGTCCTTAACAAAGTGGATGCGGCGCGGATAGGCGTGTGCGGCGAACTGCGTCTTGACCATGTTTTGGAGCTCGGCCACCAGGGCATCACTGCCCGTGGTCCCCTCCGCCAGGACCACGTAGGCCTCCAGGACTTCGCCGCGGAGTTCATCCGGAGCGCCCACCACGGCAGTTTCCAGGACCGCCGGGTGGGTGGCCAGGACGCTCTCCACATCGAACGGGCCAATCCGGTAGCCGGCCATGATGATCACGTCGTCATCCCGGGAGGAGAAGAAGTAAAAGCCGTCTTCGTCCACCATGCCGGCGTCACCGGTCAGGTACCACCTGCCGTCCGGGCTGAACCGTTCGGAGGTCTTCTCCGGCGCGTCCTGGTACCCCCTGAACCACATCATGGGACTCTCCGCCACGTTGACCGCCACCCGGCCCAGCTCACCCGGCGCAGCCGGTTCGTCGGCATTGTCCTTGAGCACCGCGCAGCTCCATCCCGGAAGGGGGCGTCCCATGGAACCCGGCCTCAGCTCCGTCCGCACGTCGTCATGCCAGGCGTTGATGATCATCATCCCGTGTTCGGTCTGCCCGTAGTGGTCCCGCACCGGAACGCCCAGCACCTCCCGGGACCAGCTGATCACCTCCGGGGTGAGCGGTTCGCCGGCGGACGAGGCACGTCGAAGGCCGAAAGGGCCCGTTGCGGCGTCGGTTTTCGCGCGCATGGTCCGGTACACCGTGGGAGCCGCCGCGAAATTGGTGACGGAAAATGCCTCCAACACTTTGAAGCTGAGCTCCGGCGAGAACGCCGCCTGCAGCAGGAGGTTCCGCCGCCCCGCCGCCATCGGCCCCAGAATGCCGTAGTACAGGCCGTAGGCCCAGCCGGGGTCCGCCGCATTCCAGAAGACATCCTCTTCACTGACGTCCAGGCCCAGCTCGACGTACTGGCGGAACGCGGCCAACGCACGGACGGGCACCGGCACCCCCTTGGGGGCACCCGTGGTTCCGGAGGTAAAGATCAGCACCAGCGCGCCGTCCCCGCCCACCGCCTCGGAGGCGATTCCCGGCTCCTGCTTGGCCAGGAGCGGCGTTAGCGCCAGGTCCGGCTGTGATGCTTCCGCACCGACCACCACCACGGCGGCCGCGGTTTCCTGGATCTTCATCCGCTGGTCGGCGTCAGTGATCACTGCCTTGGCGCCGGAGGCTGTGAGGCGGAGTTCGATGGCCGGCCACGCGAACGCCGTGAACAGCGGCACATGGACTGCCCCGCGCCGCCAAATGGCCAGCAGCATCACCACAAGGTCCGCCGACTTTCCCATCAGCGTGGCCACCGCATCACCGGGACCGACGCCAAGCTCCGCCAGGGCCGCGGCTCCCCGTTCCGAGCGCTCCCGGAGCTCGCCGTAGGTGATGTCCTCCGCCGAAAGGTCGGCCGCGACCACCGTGAAGGCAACCTTGTTGGGATCGTGGCTGTCACACAGGAGGTCCGCGGCGCAGGCGTCGGCCGCACCGTATGTGGCAAGAAGGGCATCAACTGCTGGAACCGGACGGGACATTCGTTCTCCTTTGAACAGTTACACCGGAAGGGCAATGGCACCTGAAGGGCAGTGACATAAACCTACTGCAGGGTAGGGCCCTCCGCGCCATCCGGATGATGGGCGACGGCGGGACGCGGCAGGGTGCCGGGCCACGCCCTCGCGCTTTCGCAAAAGTCAGCCGTTGGCACCCGGCGGCCGGATGATCCGCCGCTGGGTGGCGGCGGCGATGGCGGCGGTGCGGTTGTCCACTCCGAGCTTGCCGTAGATGTGCACCAGGTGCGTTTTTACGGTGGCTTCTGAAATGAAGACTTGCTTGGCGATGGCCCGGTTGGACAGGCCGGTGGCGAGCAGTTCCAGCAGCTGCACCTCGCGCGGGGTCAGGGATGTGCCCGGATTGCTGATCCGGTCCATCAGCAGCGCGGCAGCGCGGGGTGCCAGCACGGTGCCGCCCGCAGCGGCCTGCAGGACGGCCTGCCGCAGCTGCTCCGGCGGGGCGTCCTTCAGCATGTAGCCGCCCGCCCCGGCCTCTACCGCCGCGAGGATGTCCGCATCCGTGTCGTAGGTGGTGAGGATAAGCACCGGCGGCGGCGCGGCGAGCTTCCGGATTTCGGCAGTGGCTGTGACGCCGTCCATCCCCTCCCCCATCTGCAGGTCCATCAGGACAACATCAGGCCCCTCGCCCAGTGCCGTCAGCCGCGCCAGTTCCTTCAGCGCGGCCTTGCCATCGGAAGCCTCGGCGGCAATCGAGATGCCTTCGAATCCTGTGAGCATGGCGCGGAGCCCGGCGCGGACCACCGGATGGTCGTCCACCAGCAGGACACGCACTTCACTCACTGTTCCTCCACAGGCAGCCGGATGGCCACCACCGTACCCTCACCCGCCGCCGACTCCACCGCCAACGAGCCGTTCAAAGCCGTGACCCGCTCGTGCAGCGAGCGCAGCCCGTATCCGCTGCCGTCCGCTGCGCCCGCTGCACCTTCCGGAGCTGACGGATCAAAGCCCGTGCCGTCGTCGTAAATGTCCATGGTCACCTCGGTGCCCAGGAAGGCGACGCTGACGACGGCGGTGGCGGCCCTGGCATGTTCGCGGACGTTCGCCAGGGACGCCTGGGCCGCGCGCAGCAAGGTGACGCGGACGGGCTGGGGCAGCTCCTGCGGTTCGCCGTCCACCTCCAGCCGGCAGCGCAGCTCCAAGCCTGAAGCCGCGGCTGAGGTCTCCGTCGTGTCGCAGAGCCGGCGCAGGGCCTCCACCAGCGAGGTGCCTTCGAGCTGGGGCGAGGAGAGGCCTCGGACAAAGCTGCGGGCCTCGGCCAGGTTGTCCGCCGCGGTCTGCTGCATCAGCGCCAGCCGGCCGGACGCAGTAGCGGCATCTCCGTCCGCGAGCGACTGCTCCGCCGCCCGCCCCAGCAGCACAATGCTGGACAGGCCCTGCGCCAGGGTGTCGTGGATTTCACGGGCCAGCCGCTCCCGCTCCGCGAGCACGCCGGCTTCGTGCTGGGACCGCGCCAGCTCCTCCCGCGTGCGGCGCAGCTCGTCGGCCGCGCGCCGCTGGTTTTCGGCCTCACGGTAGAGCGCGGCGTACGCCAGGCCGGTGATCACCGAGAAGACCGCGCCGAGGACGGGCCCGACCACGGCGGCCGCATGGGGTACGGGGGCACCGCTGGCTGCCCACTGGGAGGCGATCACCGCCACCGTCATCAGAGCGATGGTCAGCAGCGCCGGCCGCCGCGGAAGCAGGTGCAGGTGCAGGAAAAAGATGGGGAAGGCCAGCCAGGCGAAATCGGCACTTCCGGCGAGCAGGAACGCCCACAGGACCGTCACCAGTCCCAACCACAGCAGGCCGTGGCGGCGGGGGTCGAAGGCGATGCGGCCTTCCGCGTGCCGCTTCTCCAGGACGGTGCCGGTCAGGTAGACGGCAGCGAGGACGACGGCGGCGCCCGCCCACACCCAGCGGAGCGGGCCTCCGGCCATCAGCATCCGGACCAGGCCGACGGCCAGCAGCAGGGCGAATCCGGTGTGCAGGGTGACCCGCAGCACGCGGAGGATGGCCGCCGACGATGCGTTTTCCAATGCGCCCAGAAGCCCGCTGGATGGGGCCGTCTCCGAAGTTGGCGGCAGGGGCGTGGAGGGCATTGCATCAGCTTATGCCGGGACAGCGCGGAGGGGATCAACCAAAAGGTTGACCCCGGGATCAACCCTTCCATTCCCCCGGATCAACCATCCCCGCGATGCCCGCGCGGGAAACCGCCGGAAGAGTGGAGGTACAGAAACCATCCACCCCTGCTGAGAGAAGAAACAACGTGTTCCTGGCAATCCGCGATATCCGCTTCGCCAAAGGCCGGTTCGCCATGATGGGCGGCGTCGTAGCCCTGATCACCCTCCTGCTGGTCATGCTTTCCGGGCTAACGGCCGGCCTGGCCGAGCAGTCCACCTCCGCCATCGGGAAGCTGGGCGCGTCAGCTGCCAAGCCGGTGGACCTGGTGGCGTTTGGCGCCCCCGGCTCCGGCGTCCCCAAGGCGTCCTACACCGAAAGCTCAGTCACCGCCGCGCAGGTGGACAGCTGGGAGAGCCAGCCCGGAGTCCAGTCCGCCGAGCCGCTGGGCATCACCCAGACAAGGGCGCAGACGGCGGACGGCTCCGGCACCGCGAACGTGGCACTGTTCGGGGTATCACCCGGCAGCCCGCTGGCGCCCGTGGACGTATCCGCCGGAACCGCCGCGGTGGGGTCCTCGGTGGCAGAGGCCCTGGCGGTCGGCCAGGGGGACAAGGTGTCCCTGGGCGGGGTGGAGCTTTCCGTCGCCGCCGTGGTGCCGGACCAGTGGTACGCACACACCAGCGTGGTGTGGACGGCCCTGCCCGCATGGGCCAAGGCTGCGCACGTGTCCGACGCCGGACAGCTGGCCACCGTCGTCGCCGTCACCTACGCGGACGGGGCCACGATGGACGAGGCAGCGGCGAACGGCGCGGCAAACACGGTGAGCGAATCCCGCACCGGATCCTTTCAGGCCCTGGGCTCCTTCAAGAGCGAGAACGGCTCATTGACCCTGATGCAGGCGTTCCTTTACGGGATCTCCGCCCTGGTGATCGTGGCCTTCCTGACCGTCTGGACCATCCAGCGGACCCGGGATATCGCCGTCCTCAAAGCCATGGGCGCGCCCAGCTCCTACATCCTTCGGGATGCGATGGCCCAGGCAGCCATCGTCCTGCTGGCGGGAGCCGGCGTCGGTGGCGCCGTAGGTGTAGCCGCCGGCTTCTTCGCTGCCAAGGCGGTCCCATTCCAGTTGAACGTGGGCACCACGGTGCTTCCCGTCGTCGGGATCGTTGCCCTGGGTCTGGCCGGCGCAGCGCTGGCCGTGCGCCGGGTGACAAAGGTCGATGCGCTCCTCGCGCTCGGCGGCAACTGACCTCTTCCCTCCCCTGAAAGGAACTCTCCATGTCCACTCCCGCGCCCCTGAACTTGCTCAACGTCACCCTCCAATACCCCGACGGCGGCGGCACCACCACCGCCCTGGACCGGGTCAGCCTCACCGCGGAAGCCGGCCAGCTGGTGGCACTCGTGGGCCCTTCGGGGTCCGGAAAGTCCAGCCTCCTGGCCACCGCCGCCACCCTGGTCCGCCCCAATACGGGGCAGGTGGTCATCGACGGCACCGACACTGCAGGGCTCAAGGACAAGGAACTCACCACACTCCGGCGCGAAAAGGTGGGCATCATCTTCCAGCAGCCCAACCTGCTCCCCTCGCTCACCGCCGTCGAACAGCTCACCATCAGCCACCACCTGCGCGGAAAGTCGGCCAAAGCGGCCGGGTCCAGGGCAGCAGAACTGCTGGACATCGTCGGGCTGTCCGCCAGCGCAGGGAAACTTCCGCACCAACTCTCCGGCGGCCAGCGCCAGCGCGTGAACATCGCCCGTGCGCTGATGGGCAGCCCCAAAGTGCTGCTGGTGGACGAGCCGACGGCGGCACTGGACCACGAACGGAGCGCCTCCATCATCGCCCTCCTGCGGCAGGTGACCACGGAGTTTTCGGTGGCGACAGTGATGGTCACGCATGACACCGAGTTCGTGCCGCTGACCGACGTGGTGGCCACCATGCGGGACGGCAGGCTCACGACGCCGGTCCTGACGGATGTGTGAGCCTGCAGGAGGCTCCTGCGTCACATAGGAACTGCCTGCCCCTGGCCGGTCTCCTGCTGCACAGCGCTGCTGGTCAACGGTTCTGCGGGTTGCGGTGCTTCGGCCAGGGGCAGGATCAAAAGGTTGCGGTGCAGCGTCACCCACCCGTCCCGTTCCAATTCGCGGTGGTCGAACTGGTCAGGCACGAAGACAACTGTCCTATTGCCGGGGTCCGGCACCTCCACCAGGATGTCCCGGCCGTCACCGATACTGTTGCACGCTTCCCAATAGTTGTGTTCGTCGTACGGGTACTTTCCCACCAGGCACACCACACCGGGCACCATTCCGGGTGCAGCGTAATAGGTCATCGACTCGTACTCCGCCAGGAGCCGCGACTCACCGATCCTCGCGTCCCCGTCCTCATCCTGGATGGCGTGGACGGCATCCAGCTTGGTCAACTGCCGCTCCAGCACTTCCACCGTCCCGGGAACTGGGACGAAAAACTTCACGTAGAGGAACCCCAGGACCGCGCAGGTGCCAACGCCAACAACCGCGGCGAGGGTGATGATGAGTTTCCAAAACAGCGTCAGTGGTTCCGCGGGTTTTTGGACGGTCACGATGGTCAAGCGCTGCCCCCTCAGGCTGGTGAACTCCCTGAACGCTACACCAGAGACCTCACCCCAACCCCGCGTGTCGGTGGGACAGGCAGGTGGGGGCCCGGCCCGTCCCCGCCACACGCAAAATTGATGGGATCTTGAGGCAAACCTTGCCCTCCCTAGACGTTGCGGGTCCACGCTGGAGTCACAGGCAAAACCAGCTTTTGGGGAGCAGGAAGTCATGGGAAGCAAGACAGCGTTGGACAGCGAAGTCACAACCGTTGGCGGCGTGCTGACAGATCGTCAGCCGTTGGACTTCCACATGCTGGGGGTGGCAGGGTGCATCGACCGGCTGACGGCACCCCTGCGCCAGCGCGGGACGGCCGTTCAATGGGACACTCCGCACTGGGGCCTCGAGATCCCTGCGGAGTCCGCATTCCTCCTGTACCAGTCCGCCCGCGAGTTACTGAGCAACGCGTTCAAGTACTCCTCCGCGCACACGCTCACCATCCAGCTTGCGGCGGTTGACCACGGCATCCGCCTGGCAGTGTCCGACGACGGCACAGGCTTTGACAGCAACCTTGCCACCAGCGGACGGCACCACGGCTACGGTCTCCGGCTCATGTCAGTAGCCGTTCAGGAAGCGGGCGGAACGGTGGAGATCACCTCCAGCCCCGGCCGGGGCAGCAGCGTCACGGTCACGCTGCCGCTGGACTGAACGTACGGCTACACAGCCAAGGCGCCAAGAGGCTCGGATGCCCGCCGTCGCTGGGACGGCGGGCATCCGTACGCCCGGAAGGACGCCCGCGCGCACGTCCTTCCGCTGGCAAGCCGGCATCGTAATCCTTGACAGGTCCGGGAGCGAAGCGCTGAATGAGGGATGCGCCAACCCAACTATCCCCGCTCTACAAGTGACAGGAGCAGCCATGACTGAGAACCCAGCCAAGGACGACGACGACCGGGTCCATAGCGAGGCCCCCGCCGAAGGCGACCCCAATGCCAACCCCAGCGACCTGCGCGTCCACCCCCAGGATCCTGCCGAAGGGGCGGACGACGACGGGAAGACCACGAAGAGCTGAGCCTCCCTCAGATCCACTCAACCCTCCCACTCCGTGGAACACCCCTTGCGGGTACGAATCTCCGAGGCTATTTTGAAACGTATCAGAAAACGCTTTCAGGACAACGGAGTTGGATACATGGCGGACAGTCTCATCCGGTGGATCGACGGACAGGCCCCTACGGAAATCGGCGGAACCACCTGGGGCATGCCGTTCCCACGCGGGACAGTGCCCGGAGTGGAGTCCCTGACAGTTACCGATGCCGCCGGCACCCGGGTGCCCAGCCAGGCATGGCCCCTGGCCACCTGGCCGGACTCCTCATTGAAGTGGGCAGGCATCGCCCTGCCGGCAACAGAGGCACCGTCGGACAGCTACCAGGTGACGTCAGACGGCGACACAACCACCGCGGCCAGCCAGCCGGCGTCGGACGGTGCTTCAGTCAGAGTCACCGAACGTGCCGACGCACTGGTTGTGGACACCGGCGTCCTGGAGATGATGATCAACCGCAGCGGCTCCACCCTGTTCAGCAGCCTGGCCCGGGACGGCCGGGAAGTTGCCCGCGACGCACGACTGGTCAGCCTCCTGCAGGACGGCGTTGCGGAAGGCGAGGGCACGGTGGGCCGGCAGGCCTTCACGGGTGAGGTCACCGCCGTCGCCCTGGAACAAAGCGGCCCCGTCCGCGCGGTGGTTCGGCTGGAAGGCGCCCACCGCCCGGACGCGCCGGACAACGGGAAGCGGGAGTGGCTGCCATTCGTGGTGCGGTTCTACTTCTACGCCAATGCCCGCAGCGTGCGGATGGTGCACTCCTTTATCTGGGACGGGGACGCGGAGCAGGACTTCCTGGCCGGACTCGGCGTGCGCTTCACCGTGCCGCTGGAGGCCGACCTGCACGACCGGCATATCCGCATTGCGGGCGCAGACGGCGGCTTCCTCACCGAGGCGGTGCGCGGACTCACGGGACTGCGCCGGGACCCCGGCGCGGAGGTGCGGGAGGCGCAGATCGCCGGCCGCCCCACTCCCCCGGCGGATGCCTGGAACCCGGAAGTCTCCGGCCGCCTGCACCTGATCCCCACCTGGGGCGACTACACCCTCAGCCAGCTCAACGCGGACGGTTTCGAACTGCGCAAGCGCACCGCCGCCGGCCACGGTTGGGTGGGGATCTCCGGCGGAACGCGTTCGGCGGGCTTCTGTTCCCTCAGCGATACCCGGGGCGGCCTGGGCGTGGGGATCAAGGACTTCTGGCAGTCCCATCCGGGGCAGCTGGACATCCGCGGCGCCGCCACCGGCGAGGCAACGGTCACCGCCTGGCTCTACTCGCCCGAAGCGCAGCCCATGGACCTGCGGTTCTACCACGATGGCCTGGGCCAGGACACGTTTGAGGAACAGCTTGAGGGCCTTGAGATCACGTACGAGGACTATGAACCGGGGTTCGGCAATCCCACGGGCATTGCCCGTACCCACGAGTTGACCATGTTCGCCTATGAGGCCACCCCGTCCACCGAAAGCCTGGCCGCGGATGCTGCCTCCGCCTCCACCCCGGCCCTGCTCCAGGCCACTCCGGAATACCTGCACTCCGTGGGGGTTTTCGGCGACTGGGCCCCTGTGGACCGCAGCACTCCGGCGCGTGCCCGCCTGGAGGACCGGCTGGACTTCCTGTTCGACTTCTACGCCGGGCAGGTGGAGCAGCGCCGGTGGTACGGCTTCTGGAACTACGGCGACGTGATGCACACCTACGACTTCGACCGGCACGTCTGGCGTTATGACGTGGGCGGCTATGCCTGGGACAATTCCGAGCTCTCCCCCGATCTCTGGCTCTGGTACTCCTACCTGCGCTCGGGCCGGGCGGACATTTTCCGTTTCGCGGAGGCCATGACGCGGCACACCGGCGAGGTGGACGTGTACCACCTGGGCCCATGGAAGGGGCTGGGCTCCCGGCACAATGTCCAGCACTGGGGCTGCAGCGCCAAGCAGTTGCGGATCAGCACCCCCGCATACCGCCGCTTCTACTACTATCTGACGGCGGACGAGCGCACCGGGGACCTGCTCACCGAGCTCGTGGACAGCGACCAGAACTTCCTGGGCCTGGACCCGGTCCGCAAGGTCCGGCCGGACGCCGCCACCTACCGGCCCAACCGCGGCGCCCTGGGCGTCGGGCTCGGCACGGACTGGGGATCGCTCGCCGCCACCTGGCTGACGGACTGGGAACGCACCTGCAATCCGCGCTCACGGGACCGGCTGCTGGGCACCATGGCGGACATCGGGGCGCTCAAGTACGGGTTCCTCACCGGCGAAGCACTGTATGACCTGGACAAGGGCCGGTTCGATACGGGCCGGGAGCAGATTTCGGTGTCACACCTCAGCGCCGTGTTCGGGTTGGTGGAGATCTGCAGCGAACTGGTTGATCTCGTGGATGATCCGGAGTTCGAGCGCGCCTGGCTGCAGTACTGCCGGCTGTTCCTGGCCACCAAGGAGGAGCAGGTGGAAGCTGTGGACCAGCCACTGGAGGGCATCTACCTCACCCAGGCGCACAGCCGGCTCACGGCCTATGCGGCGTCGAGGTTGCAGGACCGTGACCTGGCAGCCCGGGCCTGGGTGAGCTTTGCCGAGGGCGGGGAGCACCTTAACCACGAATCCGCGTTCACCTTGCGGAAGATCGAACCGCCGTACGTATTGCTGCCGGTGGATGAAGCGCCCACGGTCTCCACCAATGACACCGCGCAGTTTGGGCTTGCGGTAATCCAGAACCTGGCACTGGTGGGCGACCACCTGGACTGACGCGTCGTCCCCAGCCGGGACCAACGACGGCGGCACCTGGCTTTCCCTTCCCTGGAAAGCAGCGTGCCGCCGTCGTCCGTTTCCCCGGCCTGGTGGAGCGAAAGGTAACGCCTGCATAACGCCCTTTTGGCGCGTAAACAGAAGTTACCCAGTCGACGCCTGCCACCTGTTTACACCCGCTTTAAGCCCGCCATAGGGTGCTCACCTAAACAAGGTTGAAAGCAACCTTGGGAAGGGAAAAGAGCACCATGAAGAGCAAGATCGCCGTCGTGGCTCTGGCAGCCGCGAGCCTGGTACTGGGCTTGCTGGCGGGCGCCCCCGCAGCAAACGCCGCCGACAAGCCGCTGATCGGCCTGACCTTCGATGACGGGCCGTCGCCCCAGCGCACCGCCTTTGTCCTGGACACCCTCAAAGCGAAGGGCGTCAAGGCCACGTTTTTCCTCCAAGGTTCCCATGTCCAGCAGTACCCGGACCTCGTCCGCCGGATCAAGGACGAGGGCCACACCATTGGTAACCACTCGTATAACCACTCCAATTTCCCGGAACTCACCCAGGCCAACCAGAAGCAGGAAATCGACAGCACCAACGCCGCCATCAAGGCCGTGACCGGCACAACGCCCACGCTGATGCGCTTCCCGTTCGGAAACAGCACCCCCTACACGATGGACTACATCAGGAGCATCGGTATGAGCGGAGGCATCCAGTGGCACTGGGAGGTCGGCGAACCCGGCGACTACGAGTGCCCCGGCGCAGCTGCAGTCCAGAAGTACGTACTGGATGAAGTTGCCCCCGGTGCAATCATCCTGCTCCACGACGCCAACGACGTGCTGTCCTGCCCCGCCTCCCAATGGGACTACCTGGCCGGCACCATCGACGCAATCCGCGCCAAGGGCTACGACTTCGGCGTGGTTGCTCCCTCCCCAACGGCCAATGCCCTCAACGAAGGCTCGTATGGCGTCGTGGTGGCGCCATAGGTAGGCCAGGCACCGCCGGTTTCACCTTTTGCACCGCCCGCTCTGGAAACCGAACCGACCAAAAGGTATGTTGGTAAGCATGCTGATGATTTTTACCACGTCATCGGTTCCCGGTAACAAAGCGAAGGAGACGTTATGAGCACGAAGGTGGAAAAACGCATTCTGGTGAACGTACCGGTGAGCACGGCTTACAACCAGTGGACCCAGTTCGAGGAGTTCCCGCACTTCATGGGCGGCGTCAAGAGTGTTACGCAACTCAGCGACGACCGGCTCGAGTGGGTGGCCGAGATCGGCGGCGTCCGCCGGCAGTGGGAAGCCAAAGTCCTTGAGCAGGTCCCGGATCGCAGGGTTGCCTGGGCCGCCACCGAAGGCGCCACGAACGCCGGCGCGGTGGATTTCGAGGACGTGGGAGGCGGCCAGACCTCCATCCAGCTGACTCTCGAATACGAGCCCGAAGGCATCGTCGAGAAGGTGGGCGACAAGCTCAACGTCGTTGACCGCCAGGCCGAATCGGACCTGCAGAAGTTCAAGGAATTTATCGAGGATGAGGGCTACGCCAGCGGCGCCTGGCGCGGATCCGTCAACGCCGGTTCCGCTGTGGGTACCCCCGGTGTTGAACACGCGGGCGCATCCCGTGGTGACTCCGGCAAGGCTGGCGTCTCCGGCAAGGTTGCGGCCGGCGTAGGCATCGCAGCTGCTGCGGGCGCGGCAGCAGCGATGGCGGCCAGCAGCAACAAGGACAAGACCGAGACCACTGACGTGACGGTTACGGAGACCACCCCCGTGGTTCCGGCGGAACCGGTGGTTCCTGCAGAGCCCCTGACCACCGGCGCCACCACCGGCGCGGCGGACGCGGGCACCGGGATCCCCGCAGCGGGCACGACGGCGGCAGCCGGCTCCACCGGTTCCGTCGCCGACCTGGACGACAGCAGGATCGGCCACCAGTTCGACCAGACCAACGGTTTGGTGGACACCACCGGCGAGTCCGATGACACGGTGGCAGGCGAGAACCTGAGCGCAGGCGAACGGCGTGAGGGTGACCGCAGCACCGAAGGCGGCCTGCCGCCCGTCGGCGGCAACCTCGGCGGTCACTGACCCGTCCCCCACAAGCAAGCGCCGCCTGCCTTCCCCCAAGGCGGGCGGCGCTCTTGCGTCCGGGCAGGTTTACTTCGTCTTGCCCGCGTAGAAGACAGCCGGCGCGGCCGGAGCCTGCATTCCCTCGCCGATGAAGAAGCTCGGGTGCGGCGGCTGGTTGTAGCCAACCGTTTCGCGGGCCACGCCCGTGCGGTACATCGGATCATGCATCAGGGTGCGCAGCCGGACCTCAGTGGGCGAGGTGGTGGTGTAGATCCGCAGCTCGGTGCTGTCCGCCGACGGGAACACCAGTTCCTCGCGCCAGTCACCCAGGAGGTCCGCCTGCAGGGACGGGTTGCCCTTGGTGTAGTTGTTGGTACGTGCCCCGGTAGCAGTCAGCAGTCGGTCGCTGGACTCGGTTTCCCAGTTCCATTTCGAGATGGTGGGGACACCATAGCCAACCTCGGCGTTGAAATCGTGGTCAACGATCTCGCGCAGCAAATCGCCGTCCCACCACGCCATGAAGTTGGCGGCCGGGATCTTGTCCGAGATCCGCTCACCCTTGGCAGACATCAGGTACCCCACGGTGGAGTTCCAGGCCGCGTCCCCACCTACTGCCCAGCTCTCCGAGCCCGGGAAACGCGGGTCGATGTCGCCCGTGGCACCGCGGCCCGTGTCCTTGAACGCCGGGATGCTCCACAGCACCTCGCCGGTGGCGGCGTCACGGAAGGTGGCGCCCCGGTTGCCGCTTTCCTTCATGCTCTCGTGCACGGCAAAGGTCTCCAGCCCGGGGCGCGAGGGATCCAGGTCGCCGGTGTGGATGGCGTCGCCATGCCCCAGCTTTGTGTTGTACAGCGGCGCGCCGTCGTCGTCGATGGTCATGGAGCCGAAGACGAACTCGTCCTTGCCGTCCTGGTCCACATCCGCCACGGACAGGTTGTGGTTGCCCTGGCCCTTGTACTCGGCCCCCGCCACGTCCGAGTCGAACTTCCAGCGCTTCACCAGCTTGCCGTTCACCAAGTCATAGGTGACCAACACCGTGCGGGTGTAGTAGCCGCGGCTGAACATCATGGACGGGTGCTCGCCGTCCAGGTAGGCCACACCGGCAAGGAAGCGGTCCACCCGGTTGCCGTAGTTGTCACCCCAGGCCGCAACGCTGCCGCGGGGAGGATCGTAGGGGACTGTGTCCATGATGGTGCCGGAGGCACCGTTGAAGACCGTGAGGAACTCCGGACCGGACAGGACATAGCCGGCGCTGGTGCGGTAATCGGCCGCGGGGTCACCGATGACAGTGCCCGCGTTGTCGGTGGTGCCGTCCGCCGTCTTGAATGCCACCTCCGCCTTGCCGTCGCCGTCAAAGTCGTACGCCAGCATCTGGGTGTAGTGGGCACCCGCGCGGATGTTGCGCCCCAGGTCGATCCGCCACAGCTTGGTGCCGTCCATCTTGTACGCGTCCACGTAGACGTTGCCGGTATAGCCGGACTTGGAGTTATCCTGCGCGTTGGACGGGTTCCAGAGCTGGATGATCTCGTAGGCGCCGTCACCGTCCAGGTCCGCCACGCTGGAGTCGTTGGCGCTGTAGGTATATGGCTTACCGTCCTTGCTGACGCCGTCCGCGGGCTTGTCCAGCTTGATGGGCAGGTAGTTCTGCGCCAGCGGGCTGAACTCGGCGCTGAGTTTGTCCTGCCCGTTGCCGTTGCCCACGGTCTTGATGACGTACTTGGAGTCCTTCGTGCCATCCGGGTCCAGATACGTGGTGGTGTCCCGGATGGGTTCGTCGGTGATGATGGCGCCGTCGCGAATGACCTGGAAGCCAATGCTGTCCTTGTCCAGGCCCAGCATTCGCCAGCCCAGCGAAACGCCCTGATCGGTCAGGACGGCAACCGGGGCGCGGTCCAGGTTTTCCACCTGCCGGGCGAGGCCCGAATTTGCCGGAGCCACGGGAGCGGCAGGGTTTCCCGCACCAGGGTCAGCGGCGGCAAGCGGGACGCCTGTAAAGGCCAGGGCGGCGGCAGCGAGGGTGGCCGCTGCCGCCGGCGCCGCCTTCCACGCCCCGCCTGCCCGGGATTTCGGGGAACACATTGAGGGGTATGCCAAAAGAACATCTCCTTTGATGCAGCGGCGGCTTAGACACCGCTGGTTTTGGAACGTTTCATTCGTACGGCGTTCCGACCCCTCGCGAGTGATTTCGAGGGATGTGAACTACGAGGAAGCGCTTTCTGCCCTTTAGGTCTACCAGCGCGTGACAAACAAGGTCAAGGGTTTGACCGAAAGGGATTGGGAGAATTTGTTCTTTTACGATTGTTTCTGGACATCACGCTCTGTCACCTTTGACACCCAGCCGGAAACGCCGGCTCTCCTTTTGAGTGGAAGGAGAGCGGGCGTCCGATGGGAGCCTGCCAGAGGTGAGCGGGCATCTAATGGGGTCAGCGGATGCCGCGGAACTTCACTCCCGCCACGAGGGCAACGATGCTGATAATCGCGATGACGGCAAGGTAGTAGCCGGGGGCCACCGCCTGTCCCGTCTGCTGCACCAAGTAGGAGGCGATCATTGGGGTAAAGCCGCCGAAGGCCACCACAGCGGTGTTGTAGCTGAAGGAGAGCCCCGTCGCACGGGCCCGGGCATCAAAGCAATCCGACATGACAGACGGCAGGGCACCGAAATACGCCGCCTTTAGTAGACCGAGGACGGTCATCACCAGGGCCAGCACCAGGAAGGACCGGGCGCTGATCACCCACAGGAACAGCGGGACGACGGCGACCAGCAGCACCACCACGGTGGGCACCATGATGGCCATCCGGCCAAACTTGTCCGAAAGGTGACCCACCACCGGTGTTCCAAAGGTCAGGATGACGCCTGTGATGATCAGCGAGGTGAAGGAAATGCCGGGTTCCAGGCCGAGTTCCTTGATGGCAAACGTGGGCATGTACTGAAGAATGAAGTTCAGGGCGGTGGAAACCGCCAGCGCGCCAGCGGCGATCAGCATGCCCACCTTCTGGGTGGCGAACACGTCCCGGATGGGCGAGTGCTTTTCGTCCTCCGGCTTTTCCGGAAGGGGAACCTCCTTCATCTCCTTGCGGATCAGGTAGCCGGCGGGGCCCACCAGCAGTCCGAAAAGGAAGGGGATGCGCCATCCCCATTCGGTCATCTGGGCATCCGAGAGGACGGTGGTGAGAACGGCCACCAGGATCGCGGCCAGCAGGCCGCCCAGGCCCTGGCTCGCGAACTGGAAGCTGCCCAGGAACCCTTTCCGCTTGCCGTTCTGCGCGATCAGGTAGGCGGTGGCGGCACCAAACTCTCCGCCGGCAGAAAAGCCCTGGATCAGGCGGGCCAGGACGATTCCGATCGGAGCCAGGATGCCGATGGTTCCGTAGCTGGGCATGAAGGCCAGCAGGGCCGTCCCCAGGACCATCAGCCGGATGGTGACGGTCAAGCCCTTTTTCAGGCCGTGCCGGTCGGCAAATGAACCCAGCACCAGGCCGCCGAGCGGGCGTATGAGGTAGGAGACGCCAAACACGGCAAAGGCCTGGATCAGCTCGACGCCGGGATCGTGGCTTGGGAAGAAGTTCCGGCCAATGTAGATGGCCAGGAGTGCGTAGATGGCAATGTCAAACCATTCGAGTGCGTTCCCGATGGTGGCGGCAACGATCCCGCGGGTGGCGGACTGCGTGCCCTCCGCCTGGACGACGCCGGGCTGGTTCTTTTGCTGCGGGATGGTCATGGGGGCTCCAGGGATTTCAGGAAGCGGAGCCGGCGGGAACGGCGGCCCCGGGGCGGGGGTTGCCGGCTGGAGTGGGGGTGGTGGCGAGGTCGAAGAAGAGTCCGGCCGCAATCTGCAGGCCTTCCCGCGCCACCGATTTGAGGAGATGCTCATCCGGGGCGTGCTGCTGGCAGCCGGGATGGGAATGCGGAACCCACAGCGTGGGCAGTTCAAGGACTTCGGCGAAGACGAAACTCGGCAGCGATCCGCCGATGTTGGGCAGCAGCACTGGGCTGCGCCCAGTGGTTTCCTCCAGGGACGACAGGGCCCACGCGACCCAGGGGCTGTTTGGGTCGAGCCGGCTGGCGGGGAAGGACTGGCCTACTCTGACGTCCACCATGGCGAATCCGGCCGCATCGAGGTGGCGCCGGACTGCGGACTCAAGGTTTGCCATGTCCGTTCCGGGAACGAACCGGAGTTGGAGGCTGGCGCTGGCTGAGCCGGGAATTGAGTTCACGGGTTTGGCAGGGTTGCCGGCACCGAGGGCCAGGACCTCCAGGGTGTTCCACGCGTACAACCGCTCGGCCGGACTGAGGGACCGGTCACCCCAGGTGGCGTCGGTTTTGGGGTCGCCCGGCTGGGGGACCACGTCGATGAGTTCCAGCGCCGCGGCCACTGAATCCGGGATTCCGGCGGGCAGCAGTTCCGGGAGCCTGATCATGCCGTGCCCGTCCACCAGGGATGCCACCGCAGCTGCCACGGTGGTGGCCGGGTTCCGCAGGAGGCCGCCCCAGTTGCCCGAGTGGTAGGACCCGCCGCGGAGGTCGGCCGTCAGGTGGAAGGTCATGCCGCCGCGGGCACCCAGGAACAGCGTGGGGTTGTCTGCGGCCAGGCGCGGCCCGTCCGACCCAAGAAAGACGTCCGCCTGCAGGGCCTCGCGGTGTTCACGGGCGAAATCCGCCAGGTCAGGGGACCCAATCTCTTCTGCCCCTTCCAAGAGGAACACCAGGTTGAAGCCAAGGTTCCCCTGCTGTTCCAGGAGCAGCCGCAGGGCCACGATATTGAGCCAGTGCTGGCCCTTGTTATCGGCGGAACCCCGGCCATACCAGCGGTCCCCCTCGTCGCTCAGCACCCAGGGGTTCCTGCCGCTGGTCCAGCCCGCGGCCTGTCCGTCCACCACGTCCGCGTGGCCGTAGCAAAGAACTGTCGGCAGCTCGGGGCTTTCCTGCCGGGTGGCCAGGAGGAAGGAATTGTTGCCGCTGCGCCAGGAGTCGAATCGCTCCACCGAGCAGCCAAGGGAAACAAACGCCGGCTCAACCACCTCGTCAAGGTATGACTTGAGCGCAACCCGGCCTTCCGCCGTCGAACTTTCTGACGGATAGGAGACGATCCTCTCCAAGTCCTCCTGGAAGCGGCCCGAATCCACGTACTGCCTTGCTGCCGCCGTCAGTTGTTCGCGTTGCTGCATCATTACTCCCCGTTGCTGTTGGAACGTGAGTTCAAAATTAGGGCTGTCCAGCCCAAACAACCAGTATCATTTTGTCGACGAGCTTTGACTTGGATGCAAACCGGCAGGAAACACCCCCTCATGAACATGCTCACCCCGGCCCTCCTGTACTTCCACGCCGTCGCGCAGGAGGGCACCCTCACCGAGGCGGCCGTGAAGCTCCACGTCTCGGCGTCGGCCATCAGCCGGCAGATCAACAAACTGGAATCGTCGTTGGGCACACCACTGTTCAACCGTCATGCGCGTGGTGTGGAGCTGACTGAGGCCGGACGGCTCCTGCTCGCCTATGTGCGGCGTGCCGAGGCCGAAGGGGCAGCTGTCCGGGAAGAACTGTTGGTGTCCATGCAGCGGAAGACCCGGACCCTGCGCGTGGCCTGCGCCGAAGGTTTTGCCCGCGTTTGGGTCCCGTCAGCCATCGCCAACTTCAGCCGCCAGCATGACGACGTGGAGTTCCACCTTGATGTCGTCTCATCATCGGAGGGCACACGGCGGGTTGCCGAGGGAGAGGCGGACATTGCCGCGGTGTTTTCCCTGGGACCGCAGTCCAGGGTCACTGTGGAGCACTCCATGCCCACCCCCGTCGCCTTCGCCTTGGTGGCGCCCGGGCATCCGCTGGCAGGCCAGCCCCGAGCCACCCTCCAGGACCTGTGCCGCTACAAACTGGCCATCACTGCACCGGGGTCCAGCCAGCGCGAACTCCTGGACCTCGCCATGCAGATTGAGGGCCTCACTCCCTCCATCAGCCTGCAAAGCGACCACATCAACCCGGTGATCCAGTTCGCGCGGGCAGGGGTAGGCGTTTCCCTGGTCAGCGGGCTTTCCCTGGACCGGCGGGACCGCGAGGACCTGGTGCTGGTCAACCTGGACCATCCGGTGCTGCGCCAGCGGCAGGGCCAGATCCAGACCATGACCGGCCGCACCCAACCCGCGATCCTCACAGCGTTCGTGGACGCCCTCATCGACGCCCTGGAACTGTTCGACTAGGGCGCCACTACTTCCGCGCCATAGCCTGCAGCAGCGGCACAGTCCGGGTGGGCATCACTTCCACCAGCGACATGGCGGTGCTGGTACGGACGACGCCGTCAATTGCCAGCATTGCGTTGGTGATCCGGTGCAGGTCGGCCGGGTCCCGCGCGGCCACCTTGGCAAGCAGGTCTGCATCCCCGGTGGTGGCGTGCATCTCGATGATTTCCGGGATGGTCTGCAGCGCTGCAACAGCAAGGTCGCTGGAGGACTGGCTGATGGAAATCGAGATGAAGGCGATGAGCGGCAGGCCCAGCGCCTCGGTCCGAACCCGTTGGCTGAAAGGGCCCAGGCTGCCGTCGCCGGCCAAACGGCGGAGCCGGGCATGCACGGTATTGCGTGCCACGCCCAGCGTCCTTGAGAGGGACAGGACCGTCGCCTGCGGGTCCCGGTCCAGTGTGAGGAGGATCTCTGCGTCCAGCGCGTCAATAGGGTGCATACTGAGCATTTTGCCACTCCAAGGCCTTCCAACTGCTGGATCTGTCCTACCTGATCCAATCCTGTTGCGCAGGCGTCCCAATTTCCCGCACCATGCTGTCCATGACCAGCACCCTTACCGAAGCCGCGGCGCCCGAGGTCCGCGCCGCCGTCGCCCAACTCCCTGCCTACGTGGCCGGCAAGAGCGCGCAGTCTGACCTGACCGCCGCCCTTGCGTCGAACGAAAGCCACTTCCCTCCCCTGCCGTCCGTCATCAAGGCGATTTCGGCGGAGGCGGACCGGATCCACCGGTACCCCAGCATGGGCGCGGTGGAGGCGCGTGAAGCCATCGCCGCGCACTTCGGCGTCAGCCCTGACGAAATTGCCGCCGGCCCGGGAAGCTCAGGGGTGCTGCAGCAGATCATTTCGGCCGTCTGCGGGCACGGGGACGAGGTGGTCTACGCCTGGCGGTCCTTCGAGGCCTACCCCATCCTGGTGGCGGTGGCCGGAGCCGTATCGGTGCCGGTGCCGCTACTGGCCAACGAACACCACGACCTTCCGGCCATGGCAGCCGCCATCACCGAGCGCACCCGGCTGGTGATCCTGTGCTCGCCGAACAACCCCACCGGAGTGTCCATCAGCGCGGAGGCGCTGGAAGAGTTCCTGCAGTCCGTGCCCCCGCGGGTCCTGGTGGTGCTGGACGAGGCGTATGTCGAGTTCCAGCGCGGGCCCGGCGTGGACTCGCTGGACTTCTACCGCCGCCACCCCAACCTCTGCATCCTGCGCACCTTCTCCAAGGCGTACGGGCTGGCGGGGCTGCGTATCGGCTACGCCATTGCCCGGCCGGACATCGCAGAGGGCCTTCGGCGCACGGCAGTTCCGTTTGGCGTGAACCGCATGGCGCAGGCCGCCGCGGTTGCCTCGCTCGCTGCCGGTGACGAGGTCCTGGAGCGGACCGAGGCAGTGGCGCAGGAACGCACCCGGGTGATCGGGGCCCTCCGCGGCTACGGCTGGGACGTGCCGGACAGCCAGGCCAACTTCTACTGGCTCCGTGCCTCCGACGAACTGCGGGAACAGCTCCTGGACGCACTGTCCGGCGCCGACATCCTGGCCCGCGGTTATGCCGTTGACGGCGTCCGGATCACGTTGGCTGACAAAGCCACCAACGACCGCGTGCTGGCGGTCCTGGCCGACCGCAAGAGGTTTGTGTCCCGATGAGCACCTCCACGAAACTTCCAACTGACTCAACCGTCGCTGACCCGGCCCGGCACCTGGAAGAGCCGACGGCGGCAAGTTCCGCGCCGCCGTCGGCCGTCCGCCACTCCGTGGTTGAGGATGTCCTGGGCATCCTGACCGGCACGTTCGCCGCATCGCTGGGGCTGTTCCTGCTCAAGTCGAGCGGCGCCGTCACCGGCGGCACGGCCGGGCTGGCGCTGCTGCTCAGCTATTCGGTGGCGCTGCCCTTTGGCGTCATCTTCTTCTCCGTCAACCTGCCGTTCTTCGTGCTGGCGGTGTGGAAGAAAGGCTGGAACTTCGCCCTCCGCACCGGCGCGGCAATTGCCCTGGTGTCCCTGATGGCCAGCCTGCATCCGGCGGCCCTGGGGTCACTGCACATCGACCCCACGTATGGGGTGCTGGGTGGAAACCTGCTCGCCGGCGTCGGCCTGCTGATCCTGTTCCGGCACCAGTCCAGCCTGGGCGGGTTCAACATCCTGGCCCTGCTGCTGCAGGAGAAGCTGAAATGGCGGGCCGGCTATGTGCAGATGGTGCTGGACGTGGTCATCGTCCTGGCTTCTCTCGTCCTCGTGTCGCCGTTGATGGTGCTGATGTCCGCTGCAGGCGCCACCCTCCTGAACCTCATTCTCGCGCTGAACCATCGGCCGGGGCGCTACCTCGGAAAGTAGACACCTGCCTGGCCTTTTATTCCCCTGGACCGGCTGAAATATCTTGGCAGGGGGCGGTGTTGGCGCCTATATGACGACAATCGGAATCATCGGTGCAGGACATATTGGAAGCCAGGTTGCACGGAAGGCCGTGGAACTGGGCTACGACGTGGTCATCAGCAACTCACGGGGGCCGGAAACCCTCCAGGACCTGGTGGCTGAGCTCGGCCCGAAGGCCCGGGCGGCCACGTCAGCGGAAGCGGCAGCAGCCGGCGACTTTGCGATGGTCACGGTGCCGCTGAAGAACTACAAGGACGTCCCGGTGGAGCCGCTGGCCGGCAAGATTGTGATCGATACGAACAACTATTACTGGGAGCGGGACGGCCGCATTCCGGCCCTGGACAACGGCGAGGCCACCACCTCGGGAATGCTGCAGGAACACCTCCCCCAGTCCAAGGTGGCCAAGGGCTTCAACCACATCATGGCCAAGGACATCACCACTGACGGAACTCCGGCCGGCACGGAGAACCGGCGCGCCCTTGCCACCGCCAGTGACCACCCTGACGCGGCCGAACTGGTAACCCGCCTGTACGACGAATTCGGTTTTGACACCGTCAACGTTGGCCCGCTCTCCGAGAGCTGGCGCGTGGAGCGCGACCGCCCGGCTTATGTGGCACGGCAGAACGCCACGGAGCTGAAGGACAACCTGGCCAAGGCGCCGCGGACCATCTGATTCGTTCCCATACAAAGACTGGCTGGCAGCTCCCGCTGCCGGCCAGTTGTGTTTTAAGCGGCGCTAATTTCGGGCCGAATCCAGCACCGCGAAGGCACGGGGGTACCCAATCTGCTTACAATCGAAACCTCTGACCACTACCGAGGGACCCATGAAGAAATTCGCCACAGCCCTGTTTGCCGCCGGCCTCGTTGCTTCCGCCACGGCCTGCACCGCCACCCATCAACTGACCACCGCTGAAACCTGCGAGCGGATCCAGGCCGTTGTGTCGAATCCCGCCAACAACGCCGGCAAGACGGGCATGAACAACCTCGCCAACCAGATCCGCCCCATCCACGCGGTGGCATCTGACGACCTCAAGCCCGCCCTCGCCTCGATCCTGGCGTACACGGACGAGCAGGCCAAGGAGAACCCGGACAAGGACAAGCTGGCCGGTCTCCAGTCCGGCTACCAGGAAGCCGGGGCAACCTACAGCAAGTTCTGCGGCCAGGCGGGCGGCTAAACGCTTGGATGAAAGGACCGGCCCCCTGTCCAGGTGGCCGGTCCTTTTGGCAGTGGCCTAAAGCGTTGCAGGGTCAGTGTTGGCGCCGCACAGAATGACGGCAACGCGTTCATCTTCCGCCGGCACGTACGCTCCGGAGAGCAGCGCAGCGTAGGCGGCTGCCGCCCCGTGTTCCACCACGATGCGGTAGTCGTTCCAGAGTGCGGAACGTGCTTTGATGGTGTCCGCGTCCGTTACCAGGACGCTGACGACGCCGCAGCGGACCGCGACGGAGAAGCCGATGTCGCCTACGCGGCGGGCACCCAGGGAGTCCGCGGCAACGCCGGATATAGCCACGTCCACCGGTTCGCCGGCAGCAAGGGCGGCGTGCAGGGTGGGCGCACCTTCCGGTTCCACGGCCACCACTTTGGCGGAACCTTCGACGGCGGCCGCCACTCCCGCCATCAGCCCGCCTCCGCCCGTGGCCACCAGGACCGTATCGACATCCGGCAGCTGTTCCAGCAGCTCGGAGCCCACGGTTCCGGCACCGGCCGCGATTTCCGGCTGGTCATAGGCGTGGCAGTACACCGCGCCGGTTTCCCCTGCGTGGGCCACGGCGGCCTGGTAGGCGGCTGCGTACTCGGCGCCGCCCTGGACCACCTCGGCTCCGATGGCCTTGAGTTTGGCAACTTTAACGGCCGGCGCGGCTTCGGGAACGAACACGGTGGCCGGCACCCCGAGCTGTTTCGCGGCATAGGCGTTGGCCAGTCCGGCGTTTCCGCCGGAAGCCACCACGATTCCCACGTCGGTTCGCAGCTCCCCGCGCTCCTTGCTGGCCAGGATGCGGTTAACGGCGCCCCTGGCCTTGAAGGTGCCGGTGTGCTGCATGAACTCACACTTGAACCAGACCTGGCCGTTGAACACTCCGGGGTCTGCCTGCATCACGGGTGTCCTGCGGATCAGGCCTGCCGTCCGGCGGGCTGCCTGATCGATATCGGCGTGGCTGATCATGCCTAGACTTCGTCGTCCCAGGTTCCCTGATCCTTGAGGGCGTCTTCCGGCTCGGGTTCCCGCGCTGCTTCTTCACCACCCACATAGGACGCCGGTACCGTTCCGGCGGCATGGGCCTGCTGTTCCTCCCGGATGTTTCCCGCGCCCGGCTGTTCCAGGTGCTGGCCGGATGTGGGTGCCTTCGTGGCCTGGTCCTTGGCCTCGTCCGGGTCGCCCGGCCCGCGGAGGTCTGCGGTGTTCTGGGGATCGTCGCTGGAAATGGTCATGGTCCTGCCTTTCACCTGGGAACTGCCTGTTTTGGATCCTGATGTTCAGCCGGGCAATCCCGGCCAAGCCTCCAGCCTACGGTCTGGATGCAGGCGGCGGGTCTTTCCGATTGCTTCGCATGGACCGCAATTTCCTCCCGGGCCCGGTCACTGGTCCCAGGCTGCCTCGCTTCCACCCCACTGCGCGCACATCCTGGTTTGGGCCTGCAATCGCGCTCCAGCCGGGACGCTGCGTCCGGCTCAAGCGTTAACAGAGCGGCGGAAGGAGGCCGGATGATCATTGTGCTGACGGGCATTGACGGGTCGGGAAAGTCGACGGCGGCACGGTCCCTGGTTGCATCGGTGCGGGCCCGGGGCGGCCGGGCCCTGCTGGTAAGCAACCACGCAGGCCGGCGGGTCATGTCCTTGGCGGCGGGCAGGCTCGGAGTGCGGCTGCCCGCGCGGCTGGCTGACGCCGTCGAAACAGTCCTCCGGGTGGGCAACGTGCTGCTCTCGCACCTCCGCGCCACCCGGTTCGACGGATTGGTGGTCATGGACCGCCACCTTCACTGCCAGCTGGCACTGCGGCGCGCGAAAGGGCTGCCCCGGGGACGGTTCCTTCCCTGGTTGTTGGCCCGCCTGCCGCAGCCGGACGCCATCCTTCACCTGGATCTGGACCACGCCGAAGCGCACCGCCGGATCAGTGCCCGGGGAACCGATTCCGAGACCCTTGATGACCTCGCGGCCTTCAACAGGGGGTACCGGGAACTGCCGGAGTACGCGGCATTTTTGCGAATCGATGCGTCGCGTACGGCGGTCGAGGTTGCGGCGGAGATGGACAGGTGGCTCGCCGGCGTAGCGGTCACAAAGCCCCATTAGCGTTCCGCATTGCGGAATTAGGTTTTCCTCTTGCGGAATAGTGTGACGAGGATTACTTTGGAAACGGCCCCGCGAACGGGCTGTTCCCAATTGATAGGCAAAGGTCAATGAAGATCCCCACCCCTGAGGCACTGAAGGCGAGTTCGGTGCCCGCGAAGAGGAAGCCGCTGCACAAGTCGCTCTTCTTCCAGATTCTGATCGCCGTCGTGGCAGGTGTCCTCATCGGGCATTTCTGGCCGGACCTCGGATCCCAACTGAGGCCGCTCGGAGATGGCTTCATCAAACTCATCAAGATGATCATCGCGCCGTTGATCTTCCTGGTGAT
The DNA here is from genome assembly GCF_042652025.1 of Arthrobacter sedimenti. NCBI lineage: Bacteria > Bacillati > Actinomycetota > Actinomycetes > Micrococcales > Micrococcaceae > Arthrobacter > Arthrobacter sedimenti. Next base: position 161,907 of record NZ_JBHSDQ010000004.1, read on the forward strand.
CGTTACCGGAATTTCAGCCGTCGGCGACGTCAAAGCGGTTGGAAGGGTGGGGGTCAAGGCCCTGCTCTACTTCACGGCAGCAACACTGTTTGCCCTGGTCTTTGGACTGATTGTGGGAAATATCGTCCAGCCCGGTGCCGGCCTGAACATTGACCCGTCAACACTGTCCCAAGCAGACCTGGACGCAAAAACCGGCTCCGCGGCCCCCAAGGATGCCGCTTCCTTCATTCTCGATATCATCCCGGCCAGCGTCATCGGGGCGTTTGCCAGCAACAGCCTCCTGCAGGTCCTCTTCTTCTCTGTCTTCTTCGGTGCCGCGATCGTCGTGATCGGCCGCGAGAAGTGCCTGCCGGTCATCAACGTCATGGAAACGGTCCTGGAACTGATCTTCAAGATCATGGCTTGGATCATGAAAGTCGCACCGCTCGGCGCGTTCGGGGCCATGGCATTCATCATCGGCCAGTACGGTTTGGATACCTTGAGCACCTACGCAGTCCTGATCGCGGCCTGCTATGGCGCTGCAATTATCTTCATCGGCCTGCTGTTCGTTGTGGCATGGAGTTTCGCCCGGGTGCCGCTGTGGCAGTTCCTCAAGTACACCCGGGAGGAATTCCTCCTGGCCCTGGGCACTGCCTCAACAGAAGCGGTGATGCCCAGGATCATGACCAAGCTGACCAACGCCGGCTGCTCCAGGGCCACGACGGGCCTGGTGGTCCCCACTGGCTACTCCTTCAACCTCGATGGCGCAGCGATCTACCTTTCGATCTCGCTGCTGTTCCTGGCACAGGCCTTCGGGCACCATCTTGACCTGGGCCAGCAGTTGGCGGCACTCGGAGTGCTGCTGCTGACGTCCAAGGGCATGGCAGGGGTCCCGGGCTCGTCATTCCTCGCCCTCTCGGCTACCGCCGCAGCACTCGGGATCTTCCCGGTTGCCGGCGTCGCGCTCCTCCTCGGAGCCGACCGGCTCATGGACTCGATGCGCGTGGTAGTCAACCTGCTCGGCAACTGCGTGGCTACCTTCATCGTTTCCAAGTGGGAAGGCCAGTTCGACCGCAGCGTCATGGTCCGCGCCTTCAACGGTGAGATCACCAACCACGACTCTGCGATCCTGCTCGGCAAGGAAGAGGATTTCGAGGGCCAGGAGCTGCAGCGGCTGACGGAGGGACAGGAACCATCACCCAGGTTTAGCGGAGCACCCACACGCGACGTTGTTGCCGAACTTCCGGTCGATACCGGCGCCAGCGTCAGGCTTGGCGGCAAAGCCAAATAGCGCCTGCCCACGCAAAGGATGCGGGCCGGGACCCCAAGGTCCCGGCCCGCATTCGTTTTATGCTGGAAAGTTGCCTGCTACCGCGAAGCAGTCGGCGAGGCCGACGACGAGGCGCCAGTACCGGAGGACATCGTCGACGAAGAAGTCGGCGAGGCTGTCGACGAGGCTGAGCTGCTCGGCGAGGACATGCTTCCCGAACCGGACGAGCTGCTGGAGGTGGAGGTAGCGCTGGACGTTGCGCCGCCGCTCTCGGCCTTCTTCAGGACGTCGTTAATGAGGCCCTCAAGTTCCTTCTGGTCCTTGTCGCCCAGGTCGGAGCCGCTCTTGGTGGCGACCACCAGCAGGCGACCCTGGGCAGCGGATACCTGCATCAGCTTCTGCTGGTTGTCACCGCTGCGGGTACTGACGGTGGCGAAGGTCTTCTCCGCGTCCGTGTCAGCCTGCAGTTCCTCGCTGGAAACGTCATACTTCTGCCCCAGCGCGGAGACGGAGAACTTGGCGCACTGATCCATCTTGTCGCTGATGTCGGTCAGGGTCTTGACGGCGTCGGGGCCGTCGCTGCCGGACTGGGCGGACAGGGTACGCGGCTGGTTGCCTTCGGAAAGCGCCACGGCTACGTCCCCGTTCTCCACCTTGTCCAGCAGGCCGGCGGTGGCGATGTCCTTGCAGTCCTTGGGATCAATGGTCGCCGTGCTCATGAGCAGGTTGGCGATGTTGCCGCCCTGGGCCACCTGATCCTTGGAGTACAGCTTGAGTTCGTTGCCGTCCGCGTCCTTCATTCCGGAGATGAGGTCGCGGAGTTGGTCTTCCGAATACACCTTGGCGTCCGCCGTCTTGCTGGCAGAGGCCGACGCCGAAGCCGACGTGCTTGCCGTGCCCGACGGGCTGGCGGTACCGCTGCCTCCTCCCGAGCAGCCGGCCAACGCCAGCATCGCCGCAGCAACCACTCCAAGCGCAGAGACTTTTCGCATTAGGTTCACCCTCCGAAATAGACAGCATGCTTAGTAACTTCCACTGTAGATGTTCCCATCAGGAGTGTGAAATAACGCGGCGCGACTTTGGCCGGGTTCTCGTTTGGCCCCTGTGGAATAATCCGAGGCGGAAGGCGGGTGGAACGTGAACAGCGAATTGACCCTCCGCGGACGGATTGTCACCGCCACCATGGACTTACCGGACGGGGTTGTAACGGTCGACGGCGGCCTGGTTACCTTCGCCGGGCCGGCGCCGGATTTTCCGGGGGTTCTTCCGGAAAAGGGGCCTGGCGGCCAAATTTTTGTACCAGGACTGGTGGACCTGCACTGCCACGGCGCCTACGGTTCAGACTTTTCAGAGGGCGACCTGGACGGTGCGTCCCGAGCGGCCCGATACCTGCACAGCCGCGGCACCACCACCCTGCTGGCCAGTGTGGTGACCGGGACACAACCGGACCTGATCCGTAACCTCGGGATGCTCAAGGAACTGGCCGAGCAGGGCTTGGTTGCCGGCTCCCATCTGGAAGGCCCTTTCCTCTCGAGGCAACAGTGCGGCGCCCACGACCCTGACCTGCTGATCAATCCCGATCCGGCGTTGGTAACCGAACTACTGGAGGCGGCAGGACCCTCCCTCGTGTCCATGACGCTGGCGGCAGAACTCCCGGGCACCTCCGACCTGGTGGATCAGCTCAGTGCACTCGGCATCGTCCCGTCCCTGGGCCACACCGCTGCGGAACATATGACAGCGGCGGCCTTCCTTGAGCGCGCGGCCGCCGGGTTGCGCTCTGCGGCTGATAGCCACGGCAGGATCCGGCCCACGGTGACGCACCTTTTCAATGCGATGCCTCCGCTGCACCACCGCTCCCCCGGGCCCGTCTCGGCCAGCCTCAGCGCGGCACGGGCCGGCATGGCAGTGGTGGAGCTGATCGGAGACGGCGTGCACCTGGCACCGGAGACGGTGAAGCTTGTCTTTGACCTTGTCGGAGCGGACAACATTGCACTGGTGACCGATGCGATGGCCGCTACGGGTTTGGAGGATGGCCAGTATCGCTTGGGGTCGCTCTCGGTAACCGTGAGCGGCGGGGTGGCGCGGGTGGATGGTACGGGTGCCATCGCCGGCGGTACCGCCACATTATTGGACGTCGTCCGGGCTACCGTCGCTGCTGGTGTTCCCCTCCAGGATGCCGTGACGTCCGCGTCCGCCGTCCCGGCATCCGTACTGGGCCTTTCGACGAAAGCAGGGGACCTGCGCCCCGGGATGCCTGCAGACATCGTAATTCTTGGCCAGGATCTGCAGCTGGCTGGGGTGCTGCGCCGTGGTGAGTGGGTGCACGAGGCCGGATGAGTGCATGTCCTGCCACGTAGCTGCCCGCTCCCTTGCTGCCTCCGACCTCAAATTGTCAGACCCCTGTTAGATGATGCTTGTATGGGAATCAGCAGCGGTGTTGGGGCAGGTGCAGAGGGTATTCATGCCTCTGTGGGTGCCCTTGATGCCCTGGACCGTGAAGATGCTTTCCTGGCCTCCGGCACTGCTGTTGGTTCGGGTGCTGCTGTTGGTTCCGGTGTTGATGTCTTGCAGCGGCGGTACGAGATCCGGCTGGAACGCCTGGAGGTCACGGCACGCCTGGAGGCGCAACTCGCCCCGATGAAGGCACGGGACTCAGCCGAGGCCGTCGGGTTTCAGCAGGCCATGACACCGCCGGACGCGTCCCTGCACGACCGCACCTACGCGGAGATGTCCGTGGTGGAGGAGATCGCCGGGGTCCTGACCATCAGCTCCGCCGCGGCCGGTGCGTTCCTGGAACAGTCCCGGAAGGTTTGCTCCCTCCCGCCCGTGTTCGAGGCCCTGGCCGCCGGTGACATGTCCTGGCAGCACGCCAAGGTCATCGCCGACGAAACCGAAGGCCTCGACCCCGCCGGTGCTGCCGGGCTCGTGGCGCACTTCTTCGACCCCGACGCACCCAACGCCGCCCGCGGGGCAGCCCCGGGTGAACTCGTCCCGTCCCGGTTCCGGGCCAAGGTCCGTGGCTGGCGTGAACGCCACCACCCCGAATCCATCGAAAGACGCCACGCCAAAGGTTTTGCCGACCGGCGCATGGAATACACCCTCGACCGCGACGGCATGGCCTGGATCTCCCTCCACCTCCCTGGCGACACCGCCTGCGCCATCTGGAACCGCACCACCGCCACCGCCCGCGGACTCCAAGGCCCCGACGAACCACGCACCATCACCCAACTCCGCCCCGACATCGCAGCATCCCTGCTCCTCGGCACCGGCAACGCCATGGAGACCAACCGCAACACCACCGCCGCAGCAACCGAGCCGGTCAGCAACGATGAAGGAACCGGTAACGACGACGGGACCGGCACCGCTGCCGGTTCGCGGCCCGTCCGGGAGATCGGCAAGGTACCCGCCCCGCGGGCCGATGTCCTGGTCATGGTGCCGGTGTTCTCCCTGCTGGGTGCGACGGATGAGCCGGCAGTACTGGACGGGGTGGGACCGATCCCGGCCTCGATGGCACGCAAACTCGTCGCGGACGGGGCGGAGTCCTTCTACCGGGTCCTGGTCGACCCCAGGGACGGGGCACCGCTGGAGATCGGGAGGAGGAACTACCGGCTTCCCGAGTCCATCAAACGCTGGATCAGGATGCGCGACGCCAAATGCACCTTCCCCGGCTGCACCAACCGCACCCCGGACAACGAAACCGACCACCTCCAAGCCTGGCAACACGGCGGCAGTACTGATGTCAGCAACCTGGCGCAGCTCTGCCCCAAGCACCACCGGCTCAAACACCACAGCCAATGGACACCAGACCCAGCCACCAACAATGACCCACCCGGCTGGACCTCACCCACCGGCCGCCACTACAAACCCGAACACCCAGACCCCGAACCACCACACTGGCCGCAATGGCTGATGCCCACCAAAGGCCAGTGCCTCGATGCGGGGTGCGCAGATGCCCGGTGTGTAGACGCCGGCCCGGAAGACCTCCCACCATGGGAACCCGACGACGACTCACTCATCGACCCCGACGACCTCTCACCGGACGATCCCCTCTGGGCCGAACTCCTCGCAACGCCGCTCGTACCATCCGGGTGATGCCGCCCCGCGTAAGTAGCGCTGCTCTGCCCAAGTGATGCTGACCTGAGTAGATGGCAGTGTCCTGCCCTGCCCTGCCCTGCCCTGCCCAAGCCAGGCTGCCCTGCGTAGATAGCAGCGTCCTTGCGCTTCCCAGCAGGTCACCGCGACGCTCCCCCACGGCAGCTCTCAATCGGCAGCCCTGGATGCTCCGGCTTATGCAGCTCTCAATCGGCAGCCCTGGATACTCCGGCTTATGCAGCTCCCAACCCGCAGCCTGGGGTGCTCCGAGTTATGCAGCTTTCGGCGCTCCGCCGGTGCGGCGTCGAAGTGCCAGCCGTTGTGCCTGCTCCTTCGTCGCGACAGCGCGGAGCCGGGGAACGACCCCCATCGCAAGGGGCTGCCCATGTCCAGGCGCCAGCACCCGGGGGCCCAACTCAGCCAGTCGCGAAACGGTATCCATGGAGGTCTTCCAGTTCCAGGTGGTGTACCAGGGCGGACCGGACAGGTCCGGCGATCCCAGCAGGACTCCGCGCAGCGAGTTCAAGTTCACCGTCACCACCGCATCGCCCGTCATCAGGACGCCGTCTTTGGAGCGCCAGTAGGCGACGTGTCCGGGTGTGTGCCCAGGGGCCGGAACGGCAACCCAATCTGGCAGACCGGGGACTTCCCCGCTGAGCGGAAGACTTTGCACGACGTCAGTGATGTCGTTTGCCGCTTCCAGGCGTCGACGGGCACGTGTGGGCAATGACCACAGGAACGGGGCCACCAGCCAGCGGTCCATCGGCATGGAAAATTCGGGAATGTAGCGTCCGGCAGCCATGGGCAGTTCGGCCTGATGGACATACACCGGGATGCCCCAAGAGCGCGCCAGTACACCGGCGGCACCTGAGTGGTCCGGATGGATATGTGTCAGGAAGATGGCAGCCGGCGCATTCCCGGGTCCGAGCATCTTCTCCACCGCATCGAGAAGAGGCCTCGCACTGCCAGCCCACCCGCAGTCAATCATCACCCAGCCGGAGCCCGAACGGACAAGGTAGAGGTTTGCTGCCCTAGGCCCGCTGCCGGCAGTCATGAGCACCACGCCGGAGGCAATCTCCCGCGGTTCCGAAACCCGCATCACCGTGGCATCACACCGCTGGAAGAAAGGGGGTGTGCGGCGCACAGACGTGCAAAAGATCCACGCGCACGGGATATGCCGGTGCACTGCAGCGGGGACCGGCCGGACGGTTGCACCACTGGACCTCGCATGCACCCAGTTTTCCGCGGTCCTACCTTGCCCAGTAGGGCCGAATGGCCTTTCTAACCGTCCGCCCCGGGCAGGCACACCTCCACAAGCTCCCCACTGACGCGCGTCTCGAAAAGGGGCTGCCGGGAAGTTGCCGGCCCGGCCTTCACCTCTCCGGTGCGCAGCGAGAAGGTGCTCCGGTGCCATGGGCAGACGACGCACGGGTCCCCGCCGTCGTCCTTGATCTTGCCTTCGTGAAGCGGTCCGGAAAGGTGGCTGCAGACATCAGACAATACGTTAACGGTGTCGCCCTCGCGGTGCACCAGCAGCGGAATACCGGCCACCTCGCGCTTGTGCAGGCCACCCTCGGGCAGTTCCACCAACGGTGCCAGCGGATGCCAGCCGGCCGGGAACCGGTGCGGGATTTCCTCGCTGTGGTTCACGCCCGCGGCCTGGCGATAAGACAGGTGGCCGCCGAGGAAACCGCCGGTGCCGACTGCGGCAAGTCCAATATAGGCAAGGACCTTGCCGCTGCCTTCGCTGCCCCTGGCCCTTTGGACAAGCGACGCGATGTAAAGGCTGGTTGCGGTTACGTTGGCCGCCGCATGCACCAGGCCTACCCGCTGCTGCTGCGGGTGCAGCTGCGACCAGTCCGTGAAGCCGGCGAGCGCCGACGGAAGCACGCTGGCGGTGCCTACTCCGATCAACAGCCTGGCCGCTTTTTCAGCGCCTGGAACCGCGTCGAGCACGCCGGCTGACACCCAGGCACCGATCGGGACCTGGACGGCAAGGGGGTGCACGGGGTGGCCGATGGGAACGCCGTGCATGATGTCGCGGGCCCACTGCGGTTTGATGACCTTTTTGACGACTTTCCTGACGCTCTTGGCCAGCGGGTCAAGCCATTCGGCGTCCTCGAGGCGGGTGACAAGCTCAAGTGCAGGCAACGGTTTCATGTGACGTCCCTTACCCCGATCAGTGCCATCCAGTCGTCACGGAACGCCCCGTTTTATCCCAAACGCACTTTTAGGAAAAGCGGCTTGTTGGGGAGACCGAAAGTCACCGCAGCGGCGAGCCCAGAACTGTGAACCGATGGCCACCCATCTCCCCGGACAGCAGCGGCATGGCCTCAGCGATCGCCGCGCGGGTGCTGTCGAGTTGCAGTGAGGCCTGGTGTGCCTCCGCGGATTCCCAGAGTTCGGAAACGAACACTGTGTCCGGCACGTCGTCGTTGATGCCCACTTCATAGAGCAAGCAACCGGCTTCCTTCATCCCCGGCTTGGGCCGAAGCAGTATGGCAACGAGGGCATCCCGCTGCCCCGGCTTGGTACCAAGAGTTCCCACATTCGCAAATGTCATGGGAACAGTGTGCGGCAAGGCCCCGACAAACGGAGTGCCACTCCCCCTACCCACGGCAAAACCCCGCGAGTAGGGTAGTCGTTCCCCTAGTCCGCCCCTAGACGCCGGCGGAAGATTAAAAAACCGGATACCCGCATCAACATCAGACGGACGAATCCGGAGTCGAAGCCGCCCGCGTTTGCGGGTGAGCTGTTTGAAATGGGACGGGCAGGCCCGGGGCCGCCACACTGGTTTCACAACATACTCATTATTCGCGACGGTTCTGAAGGCTGCCCGCAAAGGTGAATCACACCCTTTGAGGAGCAACAAGAAATGTCCAACACTGCAACAAACCGACCAGCCAAGGCGCGGAGGGCCCTGGTCCCGTTGGTGTCACTGGGCCTGCTCGGGGTTTCCCTGGCAGTGGCCGCGCCGGCCAACGCGGAAACAAGCCGCAACGGCTGCACCGTGAACCCCTTGGATCCAAAGGATGTCCGCGGCAACGACGTCGATTTCAGAATCACCGTGGACTGCAACGGCCCAAAGACCGTCGAGATCCGCCAGCGGGCCTATGAAGACGAGCGCGGACCTCGCCACAACGACGACCTGCTCGCCAAACGGCAGGTCACGGAGGAGTTCAGCCACCATGACGACGCCAGGACCCTCCACTTCTATGTCGACGTCCGCAACCACGACCGCAAGGGTGAAGAGGTCTACCAACTCGTGTCGTTCCGGGTGGAGAACCACGGCGGCCATTGGTCGGACTGGACGCCATGGGAGAAGAGCGCCGTAGTGGAAGTGGACCATCACGGGCTTTAGGCGATTTAGTGCCACAAGTTCAGAGCCAGGGCAACGCCCCTGGCTCTGAACTTGCCGTTTCAGTCGGCGGCACCAGGGTTTCCGGCATGGACGACGGCGCCACTCGCCGTCGTGTCTTCGTTCAGCATCCAGCCCACCCGCTTCACCGTCCGCAACATCACTGCGCTCTCCACGATGTCGATTCCCGGCACCTTCTGCTGCAACGCCAGCTCAGCGGACATCACATCGGCCAGGGTCTGCAGCCACATAATGATCACAAAGTTGGTGGGACCGGTGGTGGAGGCGCTCAACCGGACATTGCTGATGGTGCGGATCTGGGCCGCAGCGGCGTCATGCTGGCCGGCCGGGACATTGACGAACCACTGGCAGGTCACCGGAAACGATGAGTAGGCCTGGGCGATCTCGCAGCGGAAGGACAGGATGCCGCTGGCCAGCACCCGGTTCAACTGTCGCTGGACGGTGGCCGGATGGCGGCCGAGGGAGCGGGCGATGTCCGCTGCCGTCGCCCGGCCGTCCCGGGCCAGGAAAGGCAGAAGGTCGAGGTGGCTCTGCGGAAGCTGGGCGGCCTGCACGGACTCCGGCGCAGGCGGGGAAGCAAGCGTCCGCAGGGTGGCAAGCTGGGCACGGCTCAGGACGTTCAGCCGCCAGTCGTCCCCGCTGCTGTGCAGGCGGGTGCACAGCGCCACCTGGTACTTGGTGAGCCCCTCGACGGCCTTCAGGCGGGTGATGATTTTGGCACTGAATTCCTCCAGGGAGCGGGTGATGACGGTCAGCATCAAATCGCGGTTGCTGGCTGCCTCCTCCACCGTGACGATCTCGGGGACGGCCGCCAGTTCCGCCGTGACGCTGTCCCGCAGGTTCATCTCGCAGTCCACCGCCACGTAGGCCAGGAGCATCTGCTTCGGGTCACCCGCCAGGTGCGCCGTCACCCAGGCTGCCCCGTTTGACGTCAGGCGGTCCCAGCGGGCGGCCAGGGTGGTGGCGTGCACGCCAAGGACCTTTGCGGCATCGGCCCAGCCCAGCCTCGGGATGGCCTGCAGGACCTGGATCAGGGCGAGATCGTCCTCGCTGAGCTCCACTGCGTCCTCCTATTGGTTGCACGAATCCTGCCAGGAATGGCAGGCGGAAGGATAATTCCTGCGGTTTCTGGAGATGTGAACTGCGCCACTTCAGAATAGTCCCCAAGCCCTGATGCCGACTGCCAAGGAGTTACCCGTGCCCATGAGAGACGACGCCCAAGACCTGCAGGAAGACCTGATCCGCCTTCGCCACGACCTTCACCGCCAGCCGGAAATCGGGCTCCACCTCCCGCGCACCCAGGAGAAGGTCCTTGAGGCGCTGGATGGGCTGCCGTACGAGATCACGCTGGGCAAGGAGACGACGTCGGTCACGGCAGTCCTGCGCGGCGGAAACACGGGTGGTGGGAAGCAAAAGGCAGAAGCAGACGACGGGCAGCGTCCTGCCGTCCTCCTCCGCGCGGACATGGACGGATTGCCCGTCCAGGAAAAGACGGGAGTGGACTTCACCTCCCGGGCCGATGGGGCAATGCACGCCTGCGGCCACGACCTGCACACCTCCATGCTCGCCGGAGCCGCCACCCTCCTGGCCGAGAAGAGGCACCAGCTCAGCGGCGACGTCGTCCTCATGTTCCAGCCGGGCGAGGAAGGCTTCGACGGCGCCAGCTACATGCTCCGCGAAGGCGTCCTGGATGCCGCGGGCACCCGGGTCAGCGCGGCCTACGGCATGCATGTCTTCTCCTCACTCGAGCCGCACGGCATGTTCTGCACCAAGCCCGGCGTCATGCTCAGCGCCTCCGACGGCCTGGAAGTCACAGTGCTCGGCGCCGGCGGCCACGGCTCCGCCCCGCACTCCGCGAAGGACCCCGTCACCGTTGCCGCGGAGATGGTGACGGCCCTGCAGGTAATGGTCACCCGGCAGTTCAACATATTCGACCCTGTGGTCCTGTCCGTGGGCGTGCTGCACGCCGGCACCAAGCGGAACGTCATCCCGGAATCGGCCCGCATCGAGGCGACCATCCGGACGTTCTCCGAGGCCTCGCGCCTGAAGATGATGGACGCGGTACCGCGCCTGCTCAAGGGGATCGCCGCCGCGCACGGCGTGGAGGTCGCCGTCGACTACCTCCAGGAGTACCCCCTCACCATCACCAGCGAGGACGAAACCCACACCGCAGAGAAGGTGATCACCAAACTCTTCGGCGAGCGGCGCCTCGCCCGCTGGGCCACCCCGCTGAGCGGCTCGGAGGACTTCTCCCGCGTGCTCGCCGAGGTGCCCGGCACCTTTGTGGGGCTCAGCGCCGTCGCCCCCGGCGATGACCACGACACCTCGCCGTTCAACCACTCACCGTACGCAACGTTCGACGACGGCGTGCTGGCTGACGGGGCCGCACTCTATGCGGAACTCGCCATTTCACGGCTGGCCGCCCTCGCCAACGCCTCCTAAAGAACCCGGCGCCTCCAAAAGAGCACAGCGCCGCCCAACAAACCGGCAGCAGCGCCGCTGCCCCTCCAGACCAACCGACCAGGAAGAAGACCATGTCAGTTGCAGCAACCAAGCCCAGGACGGGCCGCGTGTCCACCGCCAAGACTGTCGTCGGCACCGGCATCGGCAACGCCGTCGAGTGGTACGACTGGGCCATCTACGCCACATTCACCCCTTTCATCGCCAGCCAGCTCTTCAGCAAGGAGGACCCGGCGTCGGCAGTGCTGTCCACCCTGGCGATCTTCGCCGTCGGTTTCGTGGCCCGGCCCTTTGGCGGCTTCCTCTTTGGCTGGATCGGCGACCGGATCGGCCGCAAGTCCTCCATGACCCTGGCCGTGGGCCTCGCCTCGCTGGGCAGCCTGATGATCGGTGTCGCCCCCACGTTCGCCAGCGTCGGCGCGTTCGCCTCGCTGATGCTGCTGGCGGCCCGGCTGGTGCAGGGCCTGGCGCACGGCGGTGAGCTGCCGTCGTCGCAAACGTATCTGTCCGAGATGGCGCCCAAGGAGCACAGGGGCTTCTGGGCCACCCTGATCTACACGTCCGGGACGGTGGGCATCCTGTTCGGCACACTGCTGGGCGCCGTGCTCAACATGGCGCTGAGCACCGAGGCGATGAACGCATGGGGTTGGCGCGTGCCGTTCCTGATCGGCGCCGCGATGGGCCTGTACGCCCTGATCATGCGGTCCCGGCTGCACGAAACCGATGCCTTCCAGGGCGAGGCCGCCACCGAGAAGCGCGCCGCGATCTGGCCGCAGATTGTCCGTTACCGTAAGCAGGCGCTGCAGGTCATCGGGCTGACGGTGGGCCTGACGGTGATCTACTACATCTGGGGTGTGGTGGCACCCAGCTACGCCACCACCGCACTGAAGATCGACCGGGGCGAAGCACTGTGGGCGGGCGTTGTGGCCAACATCGTGTTCATTGCCGCGCTGCCGGTCTGGGGCAAGCTGTCCGACCGGATCGGCCGCAAAAAGGTCCTCTGGGCCGGCGCCATCGGCTCCGCGGTGCTGCACTTCCCCATGACCTGGCTGCTGAAGGACTCCGCCTGGCAGCTGGCCGTGAGCATGTCCGTGATGCTGATTTTCATCGCCGCGAGCGCCGCCATCGTCCCCGCCGTGTACGCGGAACTGTTCCCGACGTCGATCCGCACCGTGGGCGTGGGCGTCCCCTACTCCATCTGCGTGGCAGTGTTCGGCGGCACCGCACCGTACCTGCAGCAGTGGCTGGGCTCCTCGCTGGGCGCGCCGCAGGTGTTCAACGTGTACGCAGTGCTGCTGCTCGTGGTCAGCGCGGCGTTCGTCTTCACCATCCCCGAGACCAAGGGCAAGGACCTGACGCACTAGGCTTTGGCCCGTCGAAAGGTCCCCGGCGCATATGGGCGCCGGGGACCTTTGGTTCATGCCTGTTCGAGCCCTCCGGTCAGTGCGCGCCGATCCGCCGTGCCTCACGGACCGCTGCTTCCGCACCCTCTTTCCAGGGCATGCCATGGCCGGGCAAGAGCGTGGTTGCTCCCGTGGCCGCAATGGCCTCCAGCGAGGCCAGCGCTTGGCCTGTGTCCTTAGTGGCGGCGGATGCCACGATCTGGGGTCCGGACTGGCCGGTGTACGGGTCGAGTGTCACCAGGGCGTCGCCGGTGAGGAGGACGCCCCGGTCCGGCAAGTGCAGGATGCAGTGCCCGTCGGTGTGCCCGGGAGTATGGACGACGTCGGGACGCCCGGTGACAGCGTCAGCCACCCCGGTGCCCAACGGCTTGGTGTCGGGGACGCCTTTCACCGTCAAGGCTCCTGCTGCCGCCATCCGGCTAAGTGCCGGCAGCGACTTGGGATGGGTGAAGGGGTAGAGGAAGCGGTTGCGCTGCGGCTTGTAGCGGTACGGGTGGGCCGCCAGGCGGGCGTCCTCCGGATGGACCAGGACCGGGATGCCCCATTGCCTGTGTGCCCGCAGCGCAAAACCGACATGGTCGAAATGGCCGTGGGTGAGGACCAGGGCCTTGACGTCCTGCGGGCGCCAGTTCCGTTCCTCCAGGAGCTGCGTGAGCATGGGCCACATGCTGGGCAGGCCTGCATCCACCAGGGTCACGCCGTGGTCATCCTCGACAACGTAGCAGTTGACGTTGGCGTGGGTTATCAGGTGGACGCCGTCTGCGACGTTGGGGATAAGCATGAAAGGAAGGTACCCAGGAACCGTGTACCTAACGCTGCGACGGCAGGGGAACCGATGGCGGCATTGCCGTGAACGCGTTCATGGCCCTGGACCGGAGGAGCTAGGTTGCTGGGCCGGCAGGGGCAGCGACGGAATCGCGGACCATCAGGGTGCAGCCCAGTACGGAAGGCCCAGCTGCCATCCGGGAAAGGTCGATCTTCCCTTCGAGGGCGTCCATCAGGAGCCCGGCCGCCCAGGCAGCCATCCTGTAGTGCGGCAGTTCCACGGTGGTCAGGGCCGGGTGGAGACTGTCCGCAATCAACTCCTGGTCGGCGAAGCCCATGACGGAAAGGTCACCCGGAATGGAGAGTCCCAAGTGAGCAGCCGCGCGGTAGGCGCCCATCGCCATGCGGTCGTTGCAGCAAAACAGTGCAGTAGGCGTGTCGGCGGGGTGCTTGGGCGTGAGGATGCGCAGGGCTGCCTCGTAGCCGCCCTGCGCCTTGGGGACCCCTGACTCCACAGGTGCCGCGCCGCCGTCGAGCCCTGCTTCGTCAAGCGTCGCCCGGAAGGCCTGGACCAGTTGGCGGGATGAGGGAACGTCGTCGGCGTTGTCGATGAGGCCAAGGCGGGTGTGGCCTGCGTCAAGGAGGGCGTTCACGGCGTCGCGCATGCCGCCTTCCTCATCCGGAACCACTGCTGGAACTTTTGATTCCCCAGCCCCGGAGCCGATTAGGACTGCCGGCACACTGCCCAGGCTGGCCGGGACTTCCACCTTTCGGTGATGCAGGGTGGCGTACAGGATGCCATCCACGCGACGGTCCAGGAGGGCCCCGAAGTCTGCCTGGCGGGACGCACGGCCGGCTGAACCTGACGTGTTGATGATCAGAAGGCTGTACCCCCTGGCTTTGGCGGCCTCCTCCGCACCCAGGATGATCCTGCCTGCATGGGGCGTGGTGGCGATGTCCTCGCAGACCAGGCCCAGCATGCCGGTCCGCCGGGTACGCAGGGCCTGGGCCAGACGGTTTGGCCCGTACCCCAGCTGCTCCGCCGCGGACCGCACTTTGCTGCGGGTTTCCGGACTGATCCTGGCGTAGGGCACATCGTTCAGGACATGGGAAACCGTGGTGACGGACACGCCGGCGGCCACCGCCACGTCCTTGATGCCGATAGTCCTGTTGCTCACCCGATTCCCACCCACCTTTTGGGCTCTAGGGTATCGGCCCTAACGGATGTTGCCTGATGCCCGGCAAGGCATGCACGCAGGTCAGCCGGCCTGCGGCAGCACCAACAGATAACCGGCAGGCAGGGAGCTGCTCCACCGCCGCGGCTCGCGGACCACGAACTGCGTGGCCAACTGCTCCGGCGTCAGCAGTGCATTGGGTGCCGGCGACGGCCCCCACTGCCCGCTCCCGTAGGGGTACAGCGGGTCAAGGACGTGAATGCCGGTTACCTGGAAGTCCGGAAACTGGCGGGGGTCGCCCACCGACTCGAAGCCGCTCATCACCCAGGCGTGCCGGCCGCTCCACATCACCAGGCCGACGGGCCGACCCGTTTCGGTGATGGCACGCGCCGCCGTCCGCAGCGCTTCCTGGTAGTCGGGAACGCTGACGACGCCGTACGGTCCCATTCCAGACAGGGTCAGCACCTGCGCCCAGCCGAACGGGTTGGCACCGTTGAACGATTCGGACGAGCGGGCGCGGGCCATCTCCCACAGTTCACTCTGCTGCGCACGGTCGGCCCAGGTTCCGCCCCCGGTGTCGTCAATCAGGTTGTGCGCCATCTGGATGCTCGCGGCCACGCACCAGTCGAAGGTGTACTGCGGAACGAAGTCCCCCTCGCGATACAGGTTCAGGGCGAACGCCTCCGGCGCGGGCGCCGGGACCGGAACCTGCGCTGGGACGGGGACAGTTGACGAAGTAGTGGCCGTTGCCGGCGGCGGGACGGGTAGAGCTTCGGCGACGGCGGGCTGCGCCGGCGCAGCCGACACGGATGGAACCGGGGTGCCCTCATCCAGGCTGACCGCCGGCGCGCAAGCGGCAGCCGCGGTCACCAGGCCAAGAAGCCAAGCGAGAAGACGGAGTCGGGCACCGTTCATAGTTGGTCCAGTCTATCGCCGGGGAACCGGATTGGACCGGGGACCGGCGCCCCAATCCCGGCCTGCCATCCCACCTCCGGCGGCCCTCCAGTTGACTTGACAAATGCTCGGTGATGTTTATTGACAGAATAAAACAATTAACTTGACAAACTACACCAGTAGGCCGGTAGTCTCCCCCGGTAAGTTATTTGCCAAAAAAGGGGGAAATATGGAAAACGAAACCACTGTAGGCGACGTTGATTCATTGTTTGAGGTTGTTGTCGAAGAAGCGCCCGTCGTCTCACCTCGGCAGGACGTAGGCCACTAACCGAATGGTGGGTTCCGGGCCCACGTCCGGAACCCACCAGGCTGCACAGAATTATTTGGGGAATATTGAGTCTTACAAACGAACTCACGGCTGCGATCGACCGCGCCCTGACCTCCCGGAAAGCGGAACCTCGGTACCGTGTGTTCAAGGATGGCAACCTTGATTACCGCGCTTGCGCGGACGTCGCCATGAAGTGGCGGCAGCACGGCGGAAGGCCCCAGGACCAGTTGCGGGAGATTGCCGGCGGCGGCTCCGTGCTTGCCCTCAACGACATTGCTGCGTGGAACGATGGCATCCGCCAGTGCCTTCTTGACGACCAGCGGATGCTTCCGCCCACAGTTTCCGGCGGTGATATTGAGGCTACCGACGTCTACGCCTTCATCTCTGCCGGCGCCGGCTGGACAGCTTTCGGAGCCCACGTCGACTTTGAGCACTCCATCATCCTGGATGCCGACGGAGCCGGACGGGATGTCCTGACGTGGCCTGAAGGTGCGCAGTACGGACAAAGAATGAACGAGGCACAGTCCTTCTTCGGTATCTCCTTCGATTGGAAGAAGTACGCCGGTGAATCAACACGCAATCGGATCGGACCTGGAGAGGTCGCCGTCATCCGGTCCCGGCAACCGCATATCTTCCACGCCAACGGACCGGGCATGTTCCTGGGCATCAGCGCCGAGGGGCAGAACGGGACAGGGGCTGGATCCCCTATATCCCAACTGGCCGCCGGTAAGGCGTGGGCCCCCAAACACGATTCAGCTTTGGTAGAGGAAATCATGACCGCACCAATTCCTCCGCCGATCAGCATTTCAAGGGAATCTGGAATACGCCATTCCAGTACAGGAATACACTTTCACGGCAATTTCGTTGCAATTTCGTCCCATGAACACAAAATTATCGAGTCGCAGACAATTGGGGGCATTATTGCCTCCTACGGACCCGGCTCAAGCCCTGCCATCCGCGCCCTTACCGCCAAGCTCGTTATGATCGGAGCAGCAATTGTCCCAACAAGTTTGTGAAAAAGATGAGCTCCTCGGTGCCCTCGATGACCTGGGCCTCGTCCACGATGGCGGCACGTACACCTCGCTGCGCCAGGCCCTCACCCCGGAGACATGTTCGCGGCTCGCAGGCGTCTTTTTCAACGCCTTTGGCAACGTCGGCACGTCCCGGTTCTCGGTGCGCGTCATCCACGCAGGGAAAGACCTTCATCCGGCCCAATTCCTTGAAAGCCGCACCGGTGATGGACTGATTGACCATGTAAGCGTCAAGGATCGGGTCCTGCACCATTATCTGGAGCGGGGCGCAACGGTGGTTTTCGACCATGTGAACGACCACGTACCGTTTGCGCAGACCATCCAGGACCGGGTTGAAGCCCTCACCGGATCGAAGTGCTGGGTACAGTGCTACATCACCCAGGCCTCCAGCTCCGCTTTTGACATGCACCGGGACGATCATGCCTTCGTGATCGTCCAATTGTTCGGCAGTAAGGAGTGGCGCCACTCTGCCGAGACGGTACACGCGCCCGAGGCCACGGTGTACTCGCCGGGGACCGTGTCTTTTTACCCCAAGGGAACCCCGCACGATGTCCACGGCCTCGGTGAAATCTCCATGCACCTCACCATCGCCTTTGAAGCATTCGACGGCCGGAAGTTCCAGGAACTTCCCGAGCAGAGCGCGGAATCATCGATCGTCCGCCGCCGCGGATCGGGGCTCCCCTACTCCATCAATACCGCTCTCATCAGCGAGGACACCCCGGCACGCCTAGCAGTGAGCCACGTCCCTGACAAAGCGGAAGATTCGGCAGCCCTCCACGTATGGTCCGGCGCGGGTAAACTCGCCGTCCCGGCAAAATTCGAAGCGCTCCTCCACCACCTGGCCAGGCAACCTGAACTAACGCCGACGCAGGCAGCAGAGTGGTCCGGCATCGGCCTTGAAGACATCATGAATCTTTGGACCTTCGGGTTCAAGAACGGTCTTCTCCACAACCCGGCGCAGTAATGCTGCCAAAGTTGCTGCAGACTGCCGAACCGTTCAGGGTCCACGGATTTCCCCGGCTCTTCTTTGCCACCTTCGTCTCAGGATTGGGCGGAGCCCTCGTCCCCATTGCCTTCGCCCTTGAGAGCCACCGGATCGAGCCCTCTGGCTGGGGACTTACTGTTGTGTTGCTCGCGCTGTGGTCCGGCCGGTTTGCCGGGATGTTCATCGTCCAGAGGAGCCGGCCCGCCCGCAATCCACTGCGAGTTATGATCTCCTCGGACCTCGTACGCTTCGCCGCGCAGGCCGGCCTGCTGGTCTGGCTGCTCATCACGGGAACCGGGGAAAGCCCGGGCGGGGCCATCACCGTCCTGTCCATCTCATCCGGGATCTACGGTGCTGCCCTGGCCTTTTTCCAGCCAGCACGGTTCACGGCAATTCCTCGCCTGATCCCGGTTGAGCACCGGGGCCAGGTCAACGCCTGGCTGTCCGTGCTCGGCGATGCCTTCGCCATCATCGGGCCGCTCTTGGGCTCGCTGATCTTCCTATCCTTGGGGTTCGAAGCCATCCTGCTGATCGACGCGGCCGGATTCCTACTGGGCATCGCCGTCCTCTCCGGCATACGCCTGTCCGCCGGTTCCCGCGTGCCGGCTACTTCCTCAGAGGTACCGTCCCCGGCCAAGCCGTCCAGTCCCAGCCTGCCACCAGGGATCAACATGGGGCTGCTGACATGGCTGTTCGTGGCTTTGACAATCGGATTTCTGGGAACCGCCGGTCCCACACTGGTGATTGAGCAGAACTCACCGGCAACCTGGGCCGTTACGGCGGCGTTCATGGCCGCCGGGTCTTTAGTCGGTTCTGCGTCATCCTTGATCGGAGTCCTGCGGGAAATACCGTGGAAGTACCTGCACCTGTTGTGCTGCGTGGGTATCGCAGGCCAGCTGCTCTGCTTCCTGCTTGTTCCTGTTCCAGCGCTGCTTTGGGCCGCAGGGTTCATTGGGGCTGCATTGACTACGGCATCCGGGATCCAATGGGACACGTTGGGCCAGTCCCTGGAGGCTGAGCTGGAAGTCCACGCATTTGCCGCGCGTGACCAGATCGTCAACACCGTGGGAGTCCCCGCAGGCATGTTGCTTTTCGGTGTTGCCGGTGCTTCCGGATCCACGCCGTTCATTGTGGTCGCCGTTGCGGGCACTGTGGCGCTAATGGGCCTGCTGATTGTCTTTACCCGGCAACCAGCTGCCGAGGAGGTTCATCCCGTCCCCGCGGGGTGAACCGCCTACCTACGCTTCCTGCTCATTTTGGTGGCCTGTTTCCACTGCTTCCGCTGTTCGGCCATGGCCGCGGGGTTGTTCCGCCGTTCCTGGAAGGACAGCTCGCGCTGAACTGCCAGCCAGCTCTCCAACCGCCGCGCCGGAATCTCCCCGGCAGCGACTGCAGCCGCAACTGCGCATCCGGCGATTCCGTCGTGCGTGCAGTCCCCGAACCGGCAGTTCCGGGCAACGCCTGCGACGTCCTCGAACGTATCCGCAATCCCTTCCTGGGTAGCCTTCAGCGACAAAGACCGGATCCCGGGAATGTCCAGCATGACGCCGCTGGGCCACATGAAGAACAGGCGCCTCGTGGTGGTGGTGTGGCGGCCTTGCCCATCGCGCCGGACCGCTGCCACCGCCGCGTCAGCTCCGTCGAGGGCGTTGAGAAGCGAGGTCTTCCCGGCCCCTGAAGCACCGAGCATAGTGGTGGTTCCATGCTGTATCAGGCCACGCAAGTGGTCCAACCCGCGCCCATCGGCGATGCTGCTAAGGACTACCTCGATTCCAGCGCTGACCGGCGCCACATAGTCCAGTAGTTCCTCGGGGTCCGCGCATAAGTCAGCCTTCGTCACAACTAATACCGGTGTTGCACCCGAGTCCCATGCCATGACCTGCATGCGTTCCACGGCCCTGAGGCTGGGCCGCGGAACGGCGGCAACAACTATCAGCACAACGTCGATGTTGGCCGCCAGTACTTGCGTCCGGTTGCCGTCCGGATCGGGGCGTTCCACCGCAGTCCTGCGCCCGGCCAAACCCAGGATTTTTCCGTCCCGGACCGCCGCCCAGTCTCCGGCTACAGGAGTTACGTCCAAGGCGGAACTGAACGTAACAGTCTCACTGGCCATATACCCGTCCACAAGTAACATCACGTCTGCATATCCCCCATGGACAATAACCACCCGGGCGATCCGGGCACCTTCATGCGCCAGGGCGAATGAGGTGTCGTCGCCAGGCGTCCAGCCAAGGCGTTCATGCTGATGTCCATGCGAGGGCTGAGGATGTTGGGGGAGGTCTTCCGGCACGCGTCTTCCTTCGGCCTTTCAGCGGGGCCGGCAGACCGCAGACGGGCCCCAGCCTTCGGACGTAGACCCAATCCTATCGGCATGGTCCGGAATCCTTGCTTCAACAACTGGGCGTTGGCGTCCTCCCCCCGGAAGCGACAAATGCGGGATGGTTGCCGCGGAGCTTGCGCCGGCTCCCCTTGACTACCCTGCCCCACCTTACCTACACTTTTCATAAAGCAGAATCTAAATTCCACAAAGCGGAAAAGGTAAGGATGCCGGAAGCGCGGGAAGATAGATCAAAGCCCCTCCCTCGGAAGGACCTACGATGACGTACACAGTGAACTGCTCCATCCTCCTCACGGAGCTGCCCCTGCTCGAGCGCCCCGCCGCCGCAAAGGCAGCAGGCTTCGATGCTGTTGAGTTCTGGTGGCCCTTCGAGACGTCCGTCCCGGCGGACAGCGAGATCACCAAGTTCGAGAACGCCATCACGGACGCCGGCGTCCAGCTGACAGGCCTGAACTTCAACGCCGGAAACATGCCCGGCGGCGACCGCGGCCTGGTCTCCTGGAAGGGACGCTGCTCGGAGTTCAAGGACAACATCGACGTCGTAGCCGGCATCGGTGAGCGCCTGTGCTGCAAGGCCTTCAACGCCCTTTACGGCAACCGGCAGGACGAGTTCACCCCCGAAGAGCAGGACGAACTGGCCGTCAAGAACCTGGCGGCAGCAGCCGAAGGCGTCGCCCGCATCGGCGGCACCGTCCTCCTCGAGCCGGTGAGCGGCGCACCCAAGTACCCGCTCCTCACCGCCGACGACGCACTCAAGGTCATCGCCCGCGTCAAGGCGGAATCCGGCGTCGACAACATCAAGCTCCTCGCCGACTTCTACCACCTGGCAGTCAACGGCGACGACGTCCAGGCCGTCATCGAAAACCACGCCAAGGACTTCGGCCACATCCAGATCGCCGACAACCCCGGCCGCGGCGCACCCGGCACCGGCACCCTCCCCCTCGGCGAATGGATCGCCCGCAGCCGCGAACTCGGCTACGAAGGCTACATCGGCCTCGAGTACAAGGAACCGCAGGAAACGGCCTTCAGCTGGGCCATCCGCGAGCGCGTTTCCAACTGACCCCTCCCGCCGAACACATACAGACTTCAGAAAGAGAACCATCATGAGCAACGTTGCAGTTATCGGACTCGGAATCATGGGCCTGCCCATGGCCATCAACCTGGTCAAGGCCGGCCACACCGTCACCGGCTTCAACCGCAGCCAGGACAAGATCGACAAGCTGGTCTCCGAAGGCGGCAAGGGTGCCGCGAGTATCGCTGACGCGGTCAAGGATGCCGACATGGTCATCACCATGGTGCCGGACTCCCCCGACGTTGAGGGCGTAGTCAGCGGCAAGGACGGCGTCTTCGCCAACGCCAAGCAGGGGACCCTGTGGATCGATGCCTCCAGCATCCGCCCCGACGTGGCGGTCCGCCTCTCGGAAGAAGCCCGCGAAGCCGGCATCCGCCCCCTCGACGCCCCGGTATCCGGCGGCGAACAGGGTGCCATTGACGCCGTCCTGTCCATCATGGTCGGCGGCGACAAGGCAGACTTCGACGACGCCCAGGACGTCCTGAACGCCGTCGGCAAGACCATCGTCCACGTTGGTCCCTCCGGCTCCGGCCAGACGGTCAAGGCTGCCAACCAGCTGATCGTCGCCGTCAACATCGAGGTCCTCGGCGAAGCCGTCGCCTTCCTCGAGGCCTACGGCGTGGACACCGACGCCGCCCTCAAGGTCCTCGGCGGTGGCCTGGCCGGCTCCAAGGTCCTGGAACAGAAGGGCCAGAAGATGCTGGACCGCAACTTCGACCCCGGCTTCCGCCTGGCCCTGCACCACAAGGACCTGGGCATCGTTACCTCCGCCGCCCGCGAAGCAAACGTCGCCATCCCGCTCGGCGCCGTCGTCGCCCAGCTCGTCGCCGCCACCGTCAACCAGGGTGACGGCGCACTGGACCACTCCGGACTCTTCAAGCAGGTCCTGCAGCTCAGCGGCAGGAAATAGGGCAGGCACACAGCCGCCTAAGACACACAGCAGGGAACCCGCCGTCGTGAATTACGACGGCGGTTCCATCACCACACCCAAAAACAGACTTTCAAGCTTTCAAGGAGCACCCCATGAGCAAGATGCGTACCGTTGATGCAGCGGTGGCCATCCTGGAAAAGGAAGGCGCCATCGAGGCGTTCGGCCTGCCAGGCGCTGCCATCAACCCCTTCTACTCCGCAATGCGCGCCCACGGCGGCATCCGCCACACCCTGGCCCGCCACGTTGAAGGCGCCAGCCACATGGCCGACGGCTTCTCCCGCGCCAAGGACGGCAACATCGGCATCTGCATCGGCACCTCCGGCCCCGCCGGCACCGACATGATCACCGGCCTCTACGCGGCGTGGGCCGATTCCATCCCCATGCTCTGCATCACCGGCCAGGCCCCCGTGGCCAAGCTGCACAAGGAAGACTTCCAGGCCGTGGACATCGAGTCCATCGCCAAGCCCGTCACCAAGATGGCCATGACCATCCTGGAGCCCGGCCAGGTTCCCGGCGCCTTCCAGAAGGCCTTCCAGCTGATGCGCTCCGGCCGCCCCGGCCCCGTGCTGCTGGACCTGCCCATCGACGTGCAGATGGCAGAAATCGAATTCGACATCGACACCTACGAGCCACTCCCCGTCGAGAAGCCCAAGGCTTCGCGCAAGCAGCTGGAGAAGGCCCTGGACATGCTGCTCGCCGCCAAGCACCCGCTGATCGTGGCCGGCGGCGGCATCATCAACGCAGGCGCCTCCGCGCAACTGGTGGAGCTGGCCGAGACCCTCAACGTTCCGGTCATCCCCACCCTGATGGGCTGGGGCACCATCCCGGACGACCACCAGCTGATGGCCGGCATGGTGGGCCTGCAGACCTCGCACCGCTACGGCAACGAGAACTACCTGCAGAGCGACTTCGTGATCGGCATCGGCAACCGCTGGGCCAACCGCCACACCGGCGGCCTGGAGACCTACACGGCCGGCCGCAAGTTCGTGCACATCGACATCGAGCCCACGCAGATCGGCCGCGTGTTCTCGCCGGACCTGGGCATCGCGTCCGACGCCGGTGCGGCGCTGGCAGGGCTGGTGGAGCTCGCCAAGGAGCGCAAGGCGGCAGGGTCCCTGCCGGACTACAGGGCCTGGGTTGCCGAGTGCGCGGACCGCAAGGCCTCCCTGCACCGCAAGACGCACTTCGAGAACATCCCCATCAAGCCGCAGCGCGTGTACGAGGAGATGAACAAGTCCTTCGGCCGCGACACCACCTACGTGTCCACCATCGGACTGTCCCAGATCGCCGGCGCACAGATGCTGCACGTGTTCGGCCCCCGCAAGTGGATCAACGCCGGCCAGGCAGGTCCCCTGGGCTGGACCGCTCCGGCCGCGCTCGGCGTCGCCCGTTCCAATCCGGGCCAGACCGTGGTGGCCCTCTCCGGCGACTACGACTTCCAGTTCATGATTGAGGAACTGGCCGTGGGCGCGCAGTTCAACCTGCCCTACATCCACGTGGTGGTGAACAACTCCTACCTGGGCCTGATCCGCCAGTCCCAGCGCGGCTTCAACATGGAACAGAACGTGTCCCTGGCGTTCGAGAACATCAACAGCGCGCACCTGTCGGAGGACACCCGCGGCTACGGCGTTGACCACCTGAAGGTGGCCGAGGGCCTGGGCTGCAAGGCCGTGCGCGTCGAGGACCCCAGCGACCTGGCCGCCGCGTTCGACAAGGCCAAGGCGCTGATGGGTGAGTTCCAGGTTCCCGTGGTGGTGGAAGTGATCCTGGAAAAGGTCACCAACATCTCCATGGGCGTGGAAATCAACGCCGTGAACGAGTTCGAGGAACTGGCCGAAACCGTTGCCGACGCCCCCACCGCCATCCTGGCCCTGCAGGCATAACCATGCGCGTGGTTATCGCCCCGGACAAGTTCAAGGGATCGCTGTCCGCCCCGGAGGTGTGCAGCCACCTGGAAAAGGGCCTGCAGCGCGGCGCGGGCGGCAATCTTGACGTCGTCCGGATTCCGGTGGCCGACGGCGGCGAGGGCACCCTCGATGCCGCCGTCGGCTCCGGTTTCACCCGCCGCACGGCAACGGTGAGCGGCCCCATCGGGCAGCCGGTGGAAGCGGACTTCGCAGTCCGCGGGCACGAGGCCGTCATCGAAATGGCCGCCGCCTCCGGGCTCGCCCTGGTGCCAAGTGTCCAGAAGGGCGGACGGCCCACCCCGGCCGAGGCCACCACGGCCAGCAGCCTGGGCACCGGCCAGCTCATCCGCGCAGCGCTCGACGCCGGCTGCCGGAGGATCGTGCTCGGCGTGGGCGGCAGTGCCAATACCGACGGCGGTGCGGGGCTCCTGCAGGGGCTCGGCGCCAGGTTCCTGGACAACAGGAACAACGAACTCCCACCGGGCGGGGCTGCGCTGGCAAACCTGCACAGCATCGACTTCACCGATTTCGAACCCCGCCTGGTGGACACCCGGTTTGTGCTGGCATCCGATGTGGACAACCCGCTGCTGGGCGCCCAGGGCGCCGCGGCGGTGTTCGGTCCACAGAAGGGCGCCACACCCCAAGACGTCGGCATGCTCGACGCCGCCCTGGCCAGGTTTGTCGAAGTCCTGGCCAGGGAAATCGGATTCCGCGCCGTCAAGGCTGCCGAGGCTCCCGGAGCCGGGGCAGCCGGCGGCGTGGGCTACGCCGCCATCGCCGCACTGGCCGCAACGCGGCGGCCGGGCATCGACGTCGTCCTCGAATTCACCGGACTGGCGGACCGCCTGAGCGGCGCCGACCTGGTGATCACCGGAGAAGGCAGCCTGGACGAACAAAGCCTGCTGGGCAAAACCCCCATGGGTGTTGCCCGCGCGGCCGCGGCGCAGGGCGTTCCGGTTATCGCCGTCTGCGGCCGGACCACCCTGGACCAGGGACAGGCGGCGGCCGCCGGATTCGAGGACGTCTACGCTTTGACGGCGCTCGAAACCGATGTAAACAGGTGCATAGCAGAGGCCGGGCCGCTGCTGGAGCAGCTGGGCACCCAAATCAGTGCGGGGCTGGCGGCCAACAGGCCCGCCGCCGCAAGTACCAAGGAGGACCTCCGTGTCTGAAGAACGTTTTGACCTCGTCATCCGGGGCCAGCGCATCCTGACCACCGCCGGCATCGCGCCGCGCGAGGTAGGTGTCCGCAACGGCAGGATCGTGGCCATCGAACCGCTGGGCAACGGCCTGGCCGGCGCCGAAGTCATCGATCTGGCCGACGATGAAACCCTGCTCCCCGGCCTGGTGGACACCCACGTCCACGTCAACGAACCCGGCCGCACTGAGTGGGAGGGCTTCGCCTCCGCCACCCGCGCAGCCGCGGCCGGCGGCGTGACCACCATCATCGACATGCCGCTGAACTCCGTCCCGCCCACCACCACGGTGGAGAACCTCAAGCTCAAGCGCGAGGTAGCCGAGGACCAGGCCTTCATCGACGTCGGCTTCTGGGGCGGCGCCATCCCGGGCAACAAGGCAGACCTGCGTCCCCTGCACGACGAAGGCGTGTTCGGATTCAAGTGCTTCCTGCTGCACTCCGGCGTGGACGAGTTCCCGCACCTGGACGCGGATGAGATGGAAGAGGACATGGCCGAGCTGAAGGCCTTCGACTCGCTCATGATCGTCCACGCCGAGGACTCCCACGCCATCGACCGCGCACCCCACCCGGGCGGGGACCACTACGAAACCTTCCTGGCCTCCCGCCCCCGCGGCGCCGAGAACAAGGCTATCGCCGAGGTCATCGAACGGGCCCGCTGGACCGGTGCGCGTGCGCACATCCTGCACCTGTCGTCGTCGGACGCCCTGCCCATGATTGCCTCCGCCAAGCGTGACGGCGTGAAGCTCACCGTGGAAACCTGCCCGCACTACCTCACGCTGATGGCGGAGGAAATCCCGGACGGTGCCACCGCCTACAAGTGCTGCCCGCCCATCCGCGAAGCGTCCAACCGCGAGCTGCTGTGGCAGGGCCTGCAGGACGGCACCATCGACTGCATCGTTTCGGACCACTCCCCCTCCACCTTGGATCTCAAGGACTTGGAAAACGGCGACTTCGCCGTGGCCTGGGGCGGCGTCTCGTCACTGCAGCTGGGCCTGTCCCTGATCTGGACCGAAGCCCGCCACCGCGGCATCCCGCTGGAACAGGTGGTGTCCTGGATGGCAGAGAAGCCCGCCAACCTGGCCCGGCTCACCAACAAGGGACAGCTGGCGCTGGGCTACGACGCCGACTTCTCCATCTTCGCGCCGGACGAGGCCTTCGTGGTGGACGTCTCCAAGCTCAAGCACAAGAACCCCATCACCCCCTACGACGGCAAAGCGCTGTCAGGCGTGGTGCGCAAGACCTACCTCCGCGGCGCCGTAGTGGACGGCCAGACCCCTACGGGCAAGCTGATCCGCCGCGGCGGCGTATAAGGGCGCGCCATGGCAGTGGAAGCCCATCATCCACGGACGGCGGCCCCATACCAGGTTCCGCACCGGCCTCCAGCCAGGCGGGCCACGGCCCACGGGCTGGCCGTGTGGGTGGTTCCTGCCGAAGGAACCACCCCGGAACTCCTGCAGCACGCCGCCCAAATGGTCCTTGCAAGGGCCCTCGAAACTGCTCCGGAGGCGGAAGTCCATTGGCCTGCCGCCGGAGCCCCCACGTCCGCCGCGGAGGAAGCAAAAGATGACTCCTCCCGCGCTTCCTCCGCGGCGGAGAACCCCGACGCAACTGATGCCGACGGCGGCACCCGCCTGCCGCCGTCGGCCGGCCCCGTCAGCCGCGTCGCCGTGGACCTTGCCGCCGACACCGTCCTGCTGGACGGCCGCCCGGTGGCGCTGACCGGCGTCGAGTACAAGGTGCTCCGGTACCTGGTGACCCACCTGTCCCGCACGGTGGGCCGCGAGGAGCTGCAGGAGTTCCTGGAATCGCTGGATTTCCCCGGCGCCACCGCCCGCTCCATCGACGTGTACGTGGGCAGGATCCGCAAAAAACTGGGCAACGCCCGCCATGCCGTAGCTACCGTACGCGGCGGCGGATACCAGTTTGTTCCCGGCCCCCACGCGGCGGTTCGGGGTCCTGCGGAATACTGCATATGACGCGCTGGTTTGTATCAGTAAGCGGCAACCCGCTTCACTTGATGTTTGGCCATCACTGACCGAGTCTTACAAAGGAACGCCATGAGCCCCACCCTGACCACCAAGCTTCAGCCCGGCACCCCGGCTCCTGATTTCACCCTCCGGGACGCCCAGGGCCGGGAAACCTCCTTGGCCGATTACCGTGGCAAGAACGTCATCGTGTACTTCTACCCCAAGGCCGCAACCCCCGGTTGCACCACCGAAGCCTGCGACTTCCGCGACAGCCTTGCCTCCCTCCAGGGCAAGGGCTACGAAGTTGTCGGCATCTCCCCCGACGCCCAGGAAGCCCTGGCCGGCTTCAGCGGCGACTTCTCCCTGACCTTCCCGCTGCTCTCCGACCCCGACCACACGATTGCCCTGGCCTACGGCGCCTGGGGCGAAAAGCTGGTCAACGGCGAAATCCACGAAGGGATTGTCCGCTCCACGGTTGTGGTGGACCCCGCAGGCAACGTCACCCTGGCCCAGTACCAGGTCCAGGCCGACGGCCACGTCGCCCGCCTCAAGGAAGCCCTGGGAGTCTAAGCCCGCCGTCACTTCCTGCAGCTTTTTCCGGACGCCCCGGCACACAGTGCTGGGGCGTCCGGCATTTAACCTGCGGTCTGTGCCGCAACCTGCGCGTACGAGGCCGACACCCGGCGGTAGACCGGGGTGAAGAATGCCAGCAGCGCTGCCGCGATCATGATGATGCCGGCCACCAGGAACACCAGGGCGATCCCGCGGGAGGTGCCCTCACCCAGCAGCGGCGCCAGGGCGGTGGCGCCGTCCGCCGACCGTGCGTAAGGGATGATCCAAAACTGGGCAATGGGTGCGATGACGAACGCTGTCACCGGTGCCGCAGCGGATTCGAATGCCATGGCGAAGCCAAAGACGCGGCCCTGCCGTTCCAGCGGCACCACCCGCTGGATGACGGTCTGCTCGGCCGCCTCCACGAACGGGACCAGCAGCAGGTACAGCCAGATACCCAGGATGTAGAGCCACGCCCACTCCCGCAGCGTGAAGACCGCACCGAGCACACCCATGACCGCCACCGCCGCCAGCAGGGTGCGCAACGGGTTGTCCCCGAGCCCGAACCTGCCGATCAGCGCACCGCCGATGATGAATCCCGTGGAACCAACAGCAAAAACGGCGCCCCACATCTCCACCGAAAACATCTCCAGCCCGTACGGGTCCATCAGGGCCATATAGACACCGCCGATGAAATTGTTGAACGTGGAAAACACGATCAGCGCGAACAGCCCCGAAATGGCCAGCACCGCCGCGAAAGAGCCGCGCAGGTCGAACCCACCGTGGGCGTCCGTCGCCGCTGCCCGCACCTCCTCGGGCATCCGCAGGGTCAACAGGTGCGCCGCGGCCAGCGCCGTGAGCACCAGCGCCACGGCGATGGTCCAGCCCATGCCCAGCAGTCCGACGGACAGTCCGGAGAGCAGGGAGGTGACGATGAACATCAGCCCCTGCACCATTCCCACCAGGCCGTTGGCGTTGGCGCGGCGTTCCGGTTCGATGAGGATGGTGACGGTGGTGGACAAGGCGATGTTCCGCAGGTTTTCCACCACGGCGCCAATCAGGATGATCAGGGTGAACACCCAGAACCACGGCTGCCCCAGATCCAGCAACGATGCCGCAGGCGTCAGCAGGAACATCACCCCGGACAGCACGAACATCACCAGGGTGAATCCGGCGGCGAATCGCATCACTGCCAGCTTGCGGTAACGGTCCACTAAAGTGCCGAAGCTGATGCTGGACAGCGCAATCAGCAGCATGTACGCACCGCCCACCACGCCGGTGGCGATCACGTTGCGCGTCTCCAGGTAGAGCCAGAAAGTCAGGGCGAACCACAGGTAGCTGGTGGTGATGTTCGCCAGGGCGGTGTTGACCAGGATTCCGGCAAAGGTGCGGGAACGCTGGGCCGGGGTTCGCGGTGAGGTGCCGACGGCATCGGTATCCGCAGCGGCATTGCCCGGTTCCTGCTGGGTCATGCGTCCCAGTGTAGTGAGGGGCAACAGGAGCCAACAGGGTGGAAACTAGGCTGGTCAGGCGTTCAACTCCCAACCCATTGAGGAAAGGACCGGCATGGACAATGTGACGGAGAAGGAACCGCCGGAAGACGGGACGGATGCACGCCTCCGTCTGCTGCTGGACTCGGTCTTTGGAACAGGCCCCGACGCCACCTTGGAACTCACCGTGGTGGTTGACGGTGCCGTCATTTCGGGATCGGTGGTGTCGGAGCATGCGTGGACCCAGCGGCAGAATGACCAGGTACGGATCGGCAGCTGGGCCATCGCCGGGATCCTCGATTCCTGGGAAGCCGGGGCGGATGCAGCCAGTACGGCAGACCAGCCACGGTACATCCATTTCCTGGGACCCGTCCTGCTTTCCGGAGGTGTCAGGGTGCCGCTCCAGGCAACCAGGGTGGATGTCCGCAGGGTGGCGGCATGGAGCATCGGCAGGATGCCGGAAGACTAGGATGGCCGCATGGCGATTGAGGTGCGCCCGGCGACGAACTTCGAGGACGTAAAGGCACTGGTGGGGCCCAAACGGCCTGATGCCACGGTCTGCTGGTGCCTGAGCTACCGGATCCCTTCCAAAGAGAACGTTGCCCTGCGGGGCGAAGAGCGCGGAGAACTGGTCAGGCAGGTGGTTGCCCAGGACCCACCGCCCGGAGTTTTGGCGTACGACGGCCGCGAGCCGGTTGGGTGGGCAGCCGTCCACCCGCGGGCGGACACCAGTTTCGCCCGCAACCGAAAAATCCCGCACGTCGATGCCCGGGACGCCTGGTCGGTCTGGTGCCTCCGGGTACGCCCCGGCCACCGCGGGAAGGGAATCTCGCACCATCTCCTGGCCGGCGCCGTCGAGATGGCACGGGCCTACGGGGCGCCCGTAGTCGAGGGCTATCCGGTGGACAACGCCGGCAGCAAAGTGGACCTCACCATGGCCTACGTGGGCACCCGCAAGCTGTTCGAGGACGCCGGCTTCACCAAAGCCGCGGACACCACCTCGGTGCTCAACGGGTTCCCCCGGGTCCTGATGCGGGTGGAGTTGGCGTAGGCGCGGGCTTCAAAGGTGCCCGGACCTATTTCCGCCGCCAGTACTTGCCCCAATCAACTTCCATGGCCCACAACGCAAGCAGCATCGCGTCCATGGTCATGAGTCCCGCCATCAGGTACGACCAGCCCAGCAACAAACTCACAGCAATCTCCTGACTATCCCCCAGCCAATCGATTGCTGCTAAGTGTGGCACCTACAGGGCTGCGAAGGAATGCCCTCCACCCGCAGTCTTTAAAAGGGCCTCAAGCCTGTGGTGCGTCTCGGTCTCCAGCTTGAGCCGGTGGGTAAGCCTTTCCACCTGCCTGGACATGTCCTCCCCCACCTGCAGCCGGTCCCCCGGCCAGCTGGATACTTCCCGGGATTCGGCGAGCGCGTGCTCCAGATCCCTGGCAGCAGCCCGTACTTTGCGTGAGTGGAAGTAGAGGCGAAGCAATGCTTTGGCTTTGTCCGCTCCCTTCCTCTTCATCTGTTCCATTTGGCTTCCCCGCCTTCCGCAAGCCGTACAGCCTCCGTGCGGTTCGTCGTCGTGCGCTGTTGTGGAAGCTGCTGGTCCCTTCGAGTGTGACCGCTGGACCTCAACGTCCCGGCAAGCAGATGCCAAGATTCCCGCAAGATCTGCTGAGTGCCCCACCGGCAACAAGGGCGGGGATGCGGCGATGACGCCGCTGTCAGGCAAGTCACCGGAAACTGTGAAGCATAAGACATGCCCCATGCGCCTTAATACGGTAGAAGTAGAGCTATGGTCTCTCCCTCCGAATCCCGCCGTGCGGTGGTCATCGAAGATGATCCGGACATCCGCGGACTCTTGGTCCGCGTCCTGGTCAAGCAGGGCTTCGACGTCACCCAGGCCGGCGCCGGGCTGCCCGGAGTGGAGGAAGTCCGCCGCACAAAACCGGACCTGGTGACGCTGGACCTCAACCTGCCGGACCTCGACGGGCTGGAGGTGTGCAAGCTCCTGCGCGAATTCTCGGACGCGTTCATCGTGATGCTCACTGCCCGCGCGGACGAACTGGATAAGCTCACCGGCCTGGACAATGGCGCCGACGAATACATCAGCAAGCCGTTCAGCCCCCGGGAACTGCAGTCACGGATCAACGCCCTGTTCCGCCGCCGGCCGTCCCCGGCAGCGGCCTCCGCCGCACGCAGCGAGCTGGAGCGCGCCACGGAGGTGCAGCAAAGCCTGCTGCCCAAGGAGGATATCCGGGTGGACGGCTACGACGTTGCCGGCCTTTTCCGCCCGTCCCGCAGCGTGGGCGGGGACTTTTATGACTGGTACCAGACGCCGGACGGGCTCCACCTGACGTTCGCCGATGCCATGGGCAAGGGAATGGGCGCGGCGCTGATCGCGGCCACGGTCCGCGCAGTGATGCGCTCCACCGGCCTGCGGCAGGACCTGGACGCAGGGTTCGCTTCCGCCAGCAAGGCGATCGCCAGCGACCTGGACTCCTCCAACTCCTTCGTCACCTTGTTCCACGCCCGGCTTGATGCAGCGTCCGGCAAGGTCAGCTATGTCGACGCCGGTCACGGACTTGCGCTGCACGTCCAGCCGGCAGGTCCCGCGGACAGGCTCCCCACGGGAGGACCTCCGGTGGGTGCCTGGCCCGGAACGCAGTGGCCGCAGGCAGAGCTGGAGCTTGCGCCGGGCGATTCCTTGGTGGTGGTCAGCGACGGCGTGCTGGACGTGTTTGACTCGGTGGAGGACTTCACGGACGCCGTGCAGTTGGCAACGCAGTCTGCAGGGTCGGCCAATGAGGCCAGCAACTCCATCATGGCGCTCGCACCGGCGGAAACCGCCGAAGACGACGTCACTGTGGTTGTGGTCCGCCGGCTCCCCCTGGAGGTGGCAGCATGACCCGCTTCTGGACCCGCGTGGTGGTGGTCCTCACCGTCCTGACCGGCCTGAACTACATCGCTTGGCGGTGGGCGGCGTCCCTCAACTGGGATGCCTGGTGGATCGCGCTCCCCCTGGTGGTGGCCGAAACCTACAGCCTGATCGACGTCATGCTCTTCGGCATGACGGTATGGAAGCTGAAGATCCGCAAGGGCGCTCCGGAGCCGCCGTCCGACGCCACCGTGGACGTCTTCATAACCACCTACAACGAGGACCTGGACATGGTCCTCACCACCGCGCGGGCGGCGCAGAAGATCCGGCACCCGCACAGCACCTGGATCCTGGACGACGGTGCCCGGCCCGAGCTCAGGGCCCTGTGCGAACAGCACGGCCTGGGGTACGTCACGCGCAGCGAGGACTGGACCAAGGACCTCCCCCGGCACGCCAAGGCCGGCAACCTCAACAACGCCCTCATGGTGACCCACGGCGAGTTCCTGTTGATCCTGGACGCGGACCAGATCCCGGAGCCGGACATCCTGGAAAAGACCCTGGGCTACTTCAACAACCGCCGCGTTGCCCTGGTCCAGACGCCCCAGTACTTCAGCAACGTCCCCGCCTCCGATCCGCTCGGCAGCCAGGCACCGCTGTTCTACGGCCCCATCCAGCAGGGCAAAGACGGCTGGAACGCCGCCTTCTTCTGCGGCTCCAACGCCATTCTGCGCCGCGAGGCCCTGATGCAGCTGGGCCTGGTGGGCTACGTCAAGGAAACCGAGAAGAGCATCCGCCGTGCACTGGCCGCCTCCCGGGCAGCCATTAAGCAGGCCCGGAAGTCGACGGACATGGAGTCGCCCCTGGTGGCGGAGGTCCTGGACGAGGTGGAGGCTGCCACCCGCGAAGCCCAGGAGGAAGTGGACGCCGGCCGGCCCCTTAGCGAGGTGACCTACCGGGTCCGCCGCCGGGTGGACGCCGCCGTCCAGACCCTGGTCCAGGCCGACGTCGCAGCCCTGCAGGCTGACCTCGAGGAAATTGCCGCCATGGAACTGGCCCACGTGGGCGAGTCCGGCGTCCCGGTGGTGGCGGACGACGCCGTCCAGCGCATGTCCGCCCGTGATTGGTCCCCGCTGGGCGCCCTGGAGTCCGTCCAGGCCGTCCTTGACGCGCTGACCGTGGAGCGCAGCAACGAGGCCCAGCCGGTCATGCCGCTGGCCACCATTTCCGTCACCGAGGACATGGCCACCGCCATGCGCATGCACGCCATGGGCTGGGAGAGCGTCTACCACCACGAGATCCTGGCCTACGGGCTGGCCCCGGAGGACCTGAAGACCATGCTCACCCAGCGCCTCCGCTGGGCCCAGGGCACCATCCAGGTGCTCCTGCGGGAGAACCCCCTGGTGCAGAAGGGCCTCAAGCTGGGCCAGCGCCTGATGTACTTCGCCACCATGTGGACCTACCTCAGCGGATTCGCGGCGGTCATCTACTTCGCTGCCCCCATCATCTACCTGCTGCTGGGCATCCTTCCCGTCAGCAGCCTGAGCTGGGACTTCTTCATCCGGTTTATCCCGTTCATGGTGGTCAACCAGCTCCTGTTCGCCGTGGCCGGCCGGGGCATCCCCACCTGGCGCGGGCAGCAGTACAGCCTTGCGCTGTTCCCCACCTGGATCAAGGCATGCACGACGGCGGCCCGCAACGTCTGGTTCGGCCGTCCCCTTGGGTTTGCAGTCACCCCCAAGGCACGCCAAAGCGGCGGACCCAGCTGGAGCCTCATCCGGCCCCAGATCGTGGTGTCCGTCCTGCTGGCCGTGGCCACCGTCGTCGGAATCATCCGCCTGGCCACCGGACTGGCCGAGCCGTTGGGCACCTTGGTCAACGTTGTCTGGGTGGTCTTTGACCTGGTGGTCATGAGCATCCTGGTCCGCGCCGTGCTCTACAAGGGGTACGAGCCGGCCGCAGAACCTGCAAACAGAGAGGAATCCTGATGGAGTTCAGTTACGAGGTCAAAGATTCGTACGCGGAGGTCAAGGCGGACGGGCGGCTCAACATGGTCTCCGCGCCCAAGCTGCGCGAGTTCGTCACCGACGTCATCGCCGGCGGATCCAACCGGATCGTGGTCAACCTGGAGCACACGGCTTTCATGGACTCCTCCGGCCTGGGCGCGCTGATCGGCTGCCTCAAGGCCGCCCGCCAGGCCGGCGGTGACCTGCGCATCGCCGCCGTGCAGCCGCAGGTGAACATGGTCCTGAAGCTGACCAGCATGGACAAGGTCCTCACCGCCTACCCCACGGCCGAGGAGGCGTTCAGCAATGACTGAGGTGCTTGCTTCACGCAGCTTCCGCGGACCAGCTGCGGAGGACGCCATCGAGGCGGTCCACAACGACCTCGACAGCCTCTGGCTGGACGTCCCGTTCGTGAATGACATGGACCAGATGACGTTCACGACGGCCGTCATCGAGTCCGCGTCCAACATCGTCCAGCATGCGCAGCCGGCCGGGGACCGCGAGGTGGAGCTGGGTGTGGAGACCACGGTGCAGCCTGCCCTGCTGCAGGCGCGGGTCAGCGCCTATTACGCCAAGCCGCCGTTCGGCCCCATGGAGGCCTCCATTCCCGGGGACGACGCCGAGTCCGGACGCGGCCTGGCCCTGATCGAGGCGCTGGTGACCACGGTGACGTTTGAGCGCCAGGACGGAACCAACACGTGGGTGCTTTCCAGGACGTCGTCGGAAGACTGAGTCGTCACCGTCACCGCTTGACAGGGCACCGCAGCTGATCTTGAATATTACGTATGCTGAAATAACAGTTCCATGATGCGGAAGCTTGCTCGCTGCAGGCGCCGGGCAGTCCGGCATCCGCATAGCCGTCACCATGGATGCCAGCATGACACCAA
The DNA here is from genome assembly GCF_042652025.1 of Arthrobacter sedimenti. Classification (NCBI taxonomy): domain Bacteria; kingdom Bacillati; phylum Actinomycetota; class Actinomycetes; order Micrococcales; family Micrococcaceae; genus Arthrobacter; species Arthrobacter sedimenti. The sequence goes on from NZ_JBHSDQ010000004.1 coordinate 196,886, forward strand.
GGATTACGACCAGCATGAAGCTTGCCGAATTCAACAGCGCGGATCCCACCGCGGCCCAGGCCACGCTCCGGCCGTGCATCGACATCAGCCGCTGGGTGGAGGCTGTGGCCGGGGCACGCCCCTTCGCCGGCCGGGACGAGCTCCTTGAGTTCGCCGCCCGGGCCGCCAACCCCTTCACCCCCGCCGAGGTCGAAGCCGCCATGGCGCACCATCCCCGAATCGGAGAGCGCCCGACGGCCGCCAGCACCGAAGCGTCGATGTCCCGTTCCGAGCAGGCCGGCGTCGACCCTGCAGATGCCGGGGCCGCAGAGGCCCTGGCCCGCGGGAACCGGGAGTACGAGGAGAAGTTCGGCCGCGTCTTCCTGATCCGGGCCGCCGGACGTACCGCACCGGAAATCCTGGCGGCGCTGAACCAGCGGCTCACCAACTCCCCCGAAGAAGAAGACACCATTGTGGCGCAGCAGCTGCGCGAAATCGCCGTACTGCGGCTCGAAGGACTGATCAGCGAATGAGCGTTTCCCACGTCACCACCCACATCCTTGACACCGGCGCGGGGCGCCCGGCGGCGGGTGTCGCCGTCGTCCTTTCAAAGAACGACGGCGGCACCTGGCGCGAGCTGGCAGCGTCCAGCACCGACGCGGACGGCCGCGCGAAGGACCTGGGGCCGGAGCAGCTGGAACCCGGGCACTACAAGCTGAACTTCGCCACGGGCAAGTACTACGCGGACCTGCAGACGCAGACGTTCTTCCCGGAAGTGGACCTGGTTTTCGAGGTCACCGGCCCCGAGCATTACCACGTCCCCCTGCTCCTCAGCCCGTTCGCGTACTCCACCTACCGGGGGAGCTAACCGACCGCTTCGGGGCCTCCAGGGCATCGACCGGCACCGCCTGATGTCACGGCCGTCACAATTCCCGGCATAGGATCAGGAAGTATGGCTCCTAAAAATGAACCCGAATCCGATACCGACGCCGAAGGCGGCCAGTCCGGCGGGGTCCAGTCCGTGGAGCGTGCGCTGACCGTCCTGGAGATCCTGGCCCGGGAGGGCCATGCCGGCGTAAGCGAGATTGCCGAAGAGATGGGCATCCACAAATCCACGGTGTCCCGGCTGATGGGTTCGCTGGTCACCCGCGAGATGGTCCACCAAAACAGCGAGCGCGGCAAGTACCAGCTCGGTTTTGGCATCCTGAGGCTGGCCAGTTCCATTCCCGGCCGGCTAAGCCTGGTCCACGAGGCACGTCCTGTCCTGGAAAGCCTTGCCGAGGAATTCAAGGAAACGGTCAACCTTGCCGTCCTGCGCTCAAACTACGCGGTGAACGTGGACCAGGCCATGGGCCCCTCCACCCTGGCCACCTATGACTGGGTGGGAAGCCTGACGCCGCTGCATGCCACGTCCAGCGGAAAGGTGCTGCTGGCGGCGCTGGAGGCGGACGACCGGGACCGGATCCTGAAGGAGACAGGCCTGACTGCCCGCACCGCGCGCACCATCACTTCCCGCAAGGAGCTGGACGCCCAACTGCTTGAGGTTGCGGCGAAGGGCTACGCGGTGGTGCGGGAGGAGTTCGAAATCGGCCTGAATGCCGTGGCCGTTCCCGTCTACAACCACCAGGGCATCGTGATCGGCGCCCTCAGCATCTCCGGCCCGGCTTTCCGGTTCGCCCCCGAGAAGATCCCGGGACTGCTCGAAACCCTCAAGGAAGCGGGGCTCAAAGTCAGCGCCAACATGGGCTACCACAGGCGTTAACAGAAAACGATGCCGGAGCCGACGGACCGCCTTAGGACCTGCAGCAACGCCGGCGCAGGGGAGAGCTAAACCCAGATCTGGTAGCCGGAGGACTTGTCGAAGATACGCCGGGTACTGATGCCCTCCGCCGCTATCCAGAGCACCGAGCCGTCCTCCGCAGCCTGGTCCACCACCCCGCAAGCCACGTACTCCCCGTGCAGCCACACTTCGACGCTGCGGCCGGGCAGGCGCGCCCAGTCGGCACGGAGGCCGAGGGCCTTTTTCAATGTGCCGCCGCCCTGGCCATCTTGTCCGAGGTCGTTGACATCACCTGGGGGTTCAAGGGTTGCCTGGAAGTTCACTGCTCACTCCGATCACCGGCACCTTCGCCGCTCGATTCCATCCCTGATATTTGATTGATATATCAATCTGGTTTCCGAGTATGGTCCAGGTCACAATCCAATGTCAACAGCGGCGCCGGCGCGGGTGGCCCTAGGCCTTGAAAAGCGTCTCCCGGACCGCACTTTCGAATCCGCTCACGTGGACTCGGGCAAGCTCCGCGGCCCGCTCCTCATCCCCGTCGATAACGGCGCGGAGCAGATCGAGGTGTTCATGCACGTGGCGGGACAGGTCCGGCAGCCGGTCGATCACCATGCACCAGATGCGCGTTGCCAAGTTGTCGTAGCGGATCAGGATGTCTTCGAGGTGCGGGTTGGCGGCGGCGGCATAGATGCCCTGGTGCACCCGGGCATCCAGCTGCAGCGTCTCCGTCACGGTCGCCGAGGACACATCGAACGCCTCAACCTTTTCGAGCGTGGCGCGCAGCTCGTCCCGGACGGCAGGGGAAGCCACCCGCGCGGCACGCGCCGCCGCGAGGGGCTCAAGTTGGGCACGGATCTCCGAGATGTAGGAAAGGTCGGTTACGTCCACCCGCGTAGCGAAGGTGCCCCGCCGGGGATAGGTCTTCACCAGCCGATCCAGTTCCAGCCGCTTCAGGGCCTCGCGCACCGGAGTGCGGCCCACCCCTAGGTTCTTGGCCAGGAGCTCGTCGTTCAGCAGCTCGCCGGGTTTGATCTCAAGGGTCAGCAACCAGTCGCGGATGCTCTCATAAGCAACGTCGGCCAGGGATTTCCTCCCCAAGTCGTCCGTCACCGCCAAAGCTTCGAATGCCATGCCGAGCCCTTTCTTCCCAACAAGAAAAAAACTATTGACCTCGCCTGTGACCCAGTATACGCTGGCAGCCAATCTAATATATCAGTCCGTTGCATTGGAATATATCTAGAAGGAGGAGGGTATGACCCTCATGGAAGCAGCATCAGCAACCGCCACTCTGCCGGCGCTCAAGGAAGAGCAGGCGCAGAAGTTCGTGCTGACCCTGTCCTGCAAGGAGCAAGCAGGAATTGTGCAGGCAGTAACCACGTTCCTGTTCGAGCGAGGCTTCAACATCGACGAGCACCAGCAGTTCGACGACAGCCTGCGCGAGACGCTCCACCTGCGCACCGCGTTCTCCGGCTCCCCCAACTACACGCCCGCCATGCTCGAGGAAGAGTTTGCGGGCATCGCCAGCCGGTTTGACATGAAGTTCAGCTTCCACGACCAGACCGCCAAGCGCGTCCTGGTCATGGTGTCCAAATTCGGCCACTGCCTCAACGACCTCATCTTCCGCTGGCGGGGCGGCAGCCTTGGCGGCGAACTGGTGGCAGTCGTTTCCAACCATGAAACCCACCGTGCAATGGCGGAAGCCGCAGGGCTCCCCTTCATCTACGTCCCCGTCACCCCGGACACCAAGGCCGACGCGGAGCGCCGGCTGCTGGAACTGGTGGATGAGTACGAGGCCGACCTCGTGGTCCTGGCCCGTTACATGCAGGTGCTTTCCGACGACCTCTGCCGGGCGCTGGAGGGCCGGGCCATCAACATCCACCACTCCTTCCTCCCCGGGTTCAAGGGTGCGCGCCCCTACCACCAGGCCTACGACCGCGGCGTGAAGCTGGTGGGTGCCACCGCCCACTACGTCACCGCCGACCTGGACGAGGGTCCGATCATCGAGCAGGAAGTCATCCGTGTGGACCACACCTATGGCCCGGCGCAGCTGTCCACCGTGGGCCAGGACGCCGAGGCGTTGGCCCTCTCCCGCGCCGTCCGCTGGCACTGCCAGCACCGCGTGCTGCTGGACCAGACCAGCACCGTGGTGTTCCGGTAGGCACCACTCGTCCGCAGACATAACCCGTAAAGCAGCAGGAGAGACTCCTTGGAATCGTCACCACGCATTGTCATTATCGGAGCCGGCATCGTCGGCACCAACCTCGCGGATGAACTCGTCACGCGCGGCTGGAACAACATCACAGTCCTGGACCAGGGACCCCTCAACATGACCGGCGGCTCCACCTCGCACGCCCCCGGCCTGGTCTTCCAGACCAACCCCTCCAAGTCCATGGCCCTGTTCGCCAAGTACACCGTGGAAAAGCTGCTGTCCCTGACGGAGGACGGGACAAGCTGCTTCAACCAGGTCGGCGGCCTGGAAGTCGCCACCACCGAAACCCGCCTCGCGGACCTGAAGCGCAAGCTCGGCTACGCGCAGGCATGGGGAATCGATGGCTCCATCCTCTCCCCGGCCGAGTGCAAGGAGCTCTACCCTCTCATCAACGACGAAGACATCCTCGGCGGCCTTCACGTTCCCAGTGACGGCCTCGCTTTGGCCGCCCGCGCCGTACAGCTCCTGATCAAGCGCACCGAGGCCGCCGGCGTGAAGTACATCGGCAACACCGAAGTCACCGGCATCGAGCAGTCCGGCCGCCGGGTCACCGGCGTCCAGACCCCCGACGGCGTAATCCCGGCAGACATCGTGGTCTCCTGCGCCGGGTTCTGGGGCGCAAAGGTGGGCGAGCTGATCGGTATGTCCGTGCCGCTGCTGCCGCTGGCCCACCAGTACGTCAAGACCACCCCGGTTCCGGCCCAGCAGGGCAAGAACGAACTGCCCCACGGCGCGCAGCTGCCCATCCTCCGGCACCAGGACCAGGACCTCTACTACCGCGAGCACGGCGACCGGTACGGCATCGGCTCCTACGCCCACAAGCCCATGCCCGTGGACCTGGACGAACTCGGCAGCTTCAAGCCGAATGAGATCAGCGAGCACAACATGCCGTCCCGGCTGGACTTCACCCTCGAGGACTTCCTCCCGGCATGGGAAGCCACCAAGCAGATCCTGCCGGCCCTGCGCGAAAGCGAAATAGAGGACGGCTTCAACGGCATCTTCTCCTTCACCCCCGACGGCGGCTCCCTCGTTGGCGAGTCCAGGGAACTGGACGGCTTCTTCGTGGCCGAGGCCGTCTGGGTAACCCACTCGGCAGGCATCGCCCGCGCCGTGGCCGAGCTCCTGGTGGACGGCAAGTCCTCCATCGACTTGGGCGACTGCGACATCCACCGCTTCGAGGAAGTCCAGCTGACCCCCGAGTACGTCAGCGAAACCTCGCAGCAGAACTTCGTGGAGATCTACGACGTCCTGCACCCGCTGCAGCCCAAGCTCTCCCCGCGCAACCTGCGCGTCAGCCCCTTCCACGCCCGCCACAAGCAGCTGGGCGGCTACTTCCTGGAAGGCGCCGGCTGGGAACGCCCCTACTGGTTCGAAGCCAACGCCGAGCTGCTCAAGGAGATGCCCGCCGACTGGCAGCCGCCGGCCCGCGACTCCTGGTCCGGCATGTTCAGCTCGCCCATCGCCGCGGCCGAGGCATGGAAGACGCGCACCGCCGTCGCCATGTACGACATGACCCCGCTCAAGCGCCTCGAAATCTCCGGACCCGGCGCCCTGAAGCTGCTGCAGGAACTGACCACCGCGGAAATGAACAAGAAGCCCGGAGCCGTCACCTACACGCTCCTGCTGGACGAGAAGGGCGGCGTCCGCAGCGATATCACCGTCGCCCGCCTCACCGAGGACACTTTCCAGCTCGGCGCCAATGGCAACATCGACACTGCCTACTTCGAACGCGCCGCCCGGCACCAGACAGCGAGCGGCAGCGCCGGCGACTGGGTCCAGGTGCGCGACACCACCGGCGGCACCTGCTGCATCGGCCTCTGGGGCCCGCTGGCCCGTGAGGTTGTCGGCGCGGTCAGCAGCGACGACTTCTCCAACGACGGCCTGAAGTACTTCCGGTCCAAGCAGGTGGTTATCGGCGGCGTCCCGGTGACGGCCATGCGCCTGTCCTACGTCGGCGAGCTGGGCTGGGAACTGTACACCAGCGCTGACAACGGCCAGCGCCTCTGGGACGCGCTGTGGAAGGCCGGCCAGCCGTTCGGGATCATTGCCGCAGGCCGCGCCGCTTTCAGCTCGCTCCGCCTGGAAAAGGGCTACCGCTCGTGGGGCACGGACATGACCACCGAGCACGACCCTTTCGAGGCCGGCCTCGGCTTCGCAGTGAAGATGGCCAAGGAGAACTTCGTCGGAAAGGCAGCCCTGGAAGGACGCACCGAAGAGAACTCCGCGCGGCGCCTGCGCTGCCTGACGGTCGACGACGGCCGCAGCCTGGTGCTGGGCAAGGAACCGGTGTTCTACAAGGACCAGGCGGTCGGCTACGTCACGAGCGCCGCTTACGGCTACACCGTCCGCAAGCCCATTGCCTACTCCTACCTGCCCGCCGAGGTCTCCATCGGCGACTCCGTGGAGATCGAATACTTCGGGCGCCGGATCCTCGCCACGGTCACCCAGGACCCGCTGTACGACCCCACCATGACCCGGCTCCGCGGTTAGCACCATGATCAGTTCAGAGACAATCAGCAGCTACCTCACCCGGTTGGCCGCAAAGCAGCCCACGCCAGGCGGCGGTGCTGCTGCTGCCCTGCACGCAGCCCAGGGCGCCGCCCTGGTGGCCATGGTGGCGCGCTACACCACCGGCAGCAAATACGAGCAGCACGCACCGCTGGTGCAGCGCATCACCCAGGCAGCCGACACCCTTGTCGTTGAGGCACTGGGGCTGGCCGATGCGGACGAAGAAGCCTTCCAGGCAGTCATTGACTCCTACAAGCTCCCGTCCGACACCGACGAGCTCAAAGCCGCCCGGGCGGCCGGGATCCAGTCCGCGCTCATCCAGGCGGCACAGACGCCGGCCCGGCTGATCAAGCTGTCCGGCGGCGTTGTGGACCTCGCCACCGAGCTGTTCGACGTGGCCAACCCCAACGTCATCAGCGACGTTGCCGCGGCCGCTGACGCCGCCCGCGCAGCTGCCACCACGGCGCGCGTCAACATCGACATCAACGTCGTGGCGGTCAAGGATCCGGAGGCACGCGCGCTGCTTGCCCAACAGACGGACGGCATTGAAGAGAAGGTGGTCCTGGCCGCAGATGCCCTCTCCGCCCGCGTCCGGGAAAGGATCCTCGGTTGAGCGCCGCAGAACTTTCCGGAAAGCCCTTGGCCGGTTTGTTCCAACAGAAGGTCCAGGACCAGGTCCGGTCGCTTGAACTGGACGGCGTCCGCCCGCTCGTGGCGGTGGTCATGGCCACCGCCGATGAGTCAACGCGCTGGTACGTCCGTTCCATCGAGCGGGCAGCGGAGCGCGCAGGAGTCGGCTGCCGGATCGTCGACCTGGGCCATGATGCAACGGAACCAGTGCTGGCCAACGTCCTGCGGGACCTGAGCGCTGAACCGTCCGTAAACGGCATCATCCTGCAAACCCCGCTGCCGGCGGGGGTCCGGACCGACAACCTCGTGGGCCTCATCGCTCCGGAAAAGGACATTGACGGTGCCAATCCCCTCAGCCTGGGACGCCTGGCCGTCGGTCAGCCGGCCTTTGCTCCCGCTACCGCCCGTTCCGTCGTCGAAATCCTGGACCACTACCAGGTTCCCGTCACGGGCAAGGGCGTGGTGGTGGTGGGGCGGTCCGCCGTTGTGGGCAAGCCGCTGTCCCTCCTCCTGTTGGCACGGGACGCCGCGGTAACGGTCTGCCATTCGAGGTCGGGCCCGCTGGAGCGCTACACGAAGGATGCCGACGTGGTGGTGGTCGCAGCCGGCCGCGCCGGGCTGCTGACCGGCCGCCATGTCTCCTCCCGGACCGTAGTGGTCGACGTCGGCACGAATGTCCTTGCCGACGGCTCGCTGGTGGGTGATGTGGACAAAGCCAGCGTCACCGGGACCGCAGCGGGGCTCACTCCCGTTCCCGGCGGCGTCGGCTCCGTGACCACCGCGCTGCTGCTCCTGCATACAGTGGAGGCCGCACGCCGTCAAGCGTCTTCCATGCCACTGCCGGCCGAAGCGCGGTAGGCCCAGGTACTGGAGGCCGCTGGCTAGGGAAAGCACAGCGTCAACAACGGGTGTCCCGTTTTTCGTAAAAGGTGCTTCGGTGGGCCTAAGACCTGGGGAGGTATTCCCCATCGAAGCACCGTTTTCGGAAAACGGGGCCCCGTAACGGGTGGTGCCTTCGGCGTGCCCGGGATTACCAGCCAGTACGCCTACATACTCCGTGTTTCTCGGGTCACACTCTTGACATTGAGTGTGACCCAGCGCACGATTTTGTTGCATAAAGCGAACGTTGTTGATCATCACGGAACGAAATTCGCCCGGACATGCTCCCCTCGTCCCCGGACACCACCCGGGCCGGCCTGGGGAACAGACGAACGAGTCCACGATGGCCGATCCATAAGGGGCCCTTGCCCGCGCATCGGCCGCACAAACATTGCCAGCATCCATGCGGCAGCGCTAAGTCACAGAAGGAATCTGTTTATGACTATCAAAGGTGGCAGCACCATCGATCAACGCAGCGCGGAGCGCCGGAACCTGGGGGCGACACCGGAGTCTGTCCCTGCGTCCACAAAACGGCACTCTGGCACCTTCAGCGGTTTGCGCTGAAGCCGGAAGGGAACGAATCTCAATGATCAATCCGACCAAGACGACGGCAACCGTCGACACCTCCTCATCAAAAGAGACCAGCTCCAGGTTCAAACGCCGCTTCATGGTGCGGCTTGTTGCGGTCTTCATCGGCGGGATGTTCCTCGACGGTTACATCCTGGGAATCATCGGCCCCGTCACCGGACCCATGCGGTCAGATCTCCAGCTCGACGCACTGTCGCTGGGCATGATCGCCGCAGGCCCCCTCGCAGGTATCTTCATCGGCTCCCCGCTGGCCGGCTGGGCTACTGACAAGTTTGGACGCAAGCCCATGTTCCTCGTGGACATGGGCCTGTTCCTGGTCGCCTCAGCGGCCCAGTTCTTCGTAACCTCCGGAGACGGCGCCGTGATCCAGCTGGCGCTCATCCGGTTCCTGATGGGCGTCGCGATCGGCGGCGAGTACTCAATCGGCGGCCCACTGCTGTCAGAGTTCTCCCCTCCAAAGCTCCGCGGGCGGCTGCTCGGGCTGACCCTGATCGCCTGGTACGTCGGTTTCATGATGGCATTTATCATTGGCACGCTCCTGCACGACGCCGGCACCCCCTGGCGCCTTGTCATCGGCACGAGCACGATTCTCGCCTTCGTCCTGTTCCTCGCACGCATAGGCCTCCCCGAATCGCCGAGTTGGCTCATCACGAAGGGACGGCGTGAGGAAGCACTCGCAATCGCACACAAATACGTGGAATCGCCCCAGATGCACAACAGCATCACCGAAGAAATCGACCTGAGGATGATCCAGGAAGCCCAGGCCGCGCAGGGCAGGACCAAAATCAAGAGCGCCTCGGTTGGAATGCTGTTCTCGAAGCAGAACTGGCGCACCACCCTCTTCACCTCGGGTTTTTGGTTCTGCGCTGTCACGCCGTACTTCGCGATCGCGACCTTCGCCGATGACGTGCTCACCCAGTTTGGCTTCGGCGGCGGCTGGGCCGGTGGAGTCGGGCTCTCCGCACTTGCCACCGCGGGTGTTGTCACCACCGTGCTTCTGATTGACAAGCTGGGCCGCCGGATCCTCACCGTGCCCGGACAGTGGCTCTGCGCAGGCATCCTACTGGTCATCGGCGTCTGGGCGGACGCACCAGCCATCCTCGTGCTCGCCCTGTTTCTCGCCTTCTCCTTCTTCAACGCCGGCTACACCACGTTGACCCAGGTCTATCCGGCCGAGCTGTTCCCCGGCCACCTGCGGGGCATCGGCATGGGCTTCTCGGCGGCTTTCAGCCGCATCGGAGCCGCACTCGGGACGTTCGCCCTGCCGTGGGCGATCAGCAACATCGGCATGGGCCCGAGCATGGTTGTAGCCGCCGCCGTCGCCCTACTCGGCGCAATCCTCTCGCAATGGCTCGCGCCTGAGACAAAGGGACGTACCCTCGCCGAAATCTCAGCAGACGTCACCCACTGACACCGGGACTGCACAGTAACTACAAGAGGCCCCCGCCGCACCAGCGGCGGGGGCCTCTTCGTCACCTCCCGACACAGCGCCCCGGACCCCCGCAACAAAGCAGAAAACCCTTGACATCGCCTGTGAGCTAGGACACCCTGTTGCATATAGTGATGCGCGTTGCTCATAGCGAAGCACGAACCATCACCCGGTCAGGCGGATTCCAGCACCAACCAGGAGAATCAGGAACTATGAGCGCATCATCCCGCGTCGTCATCATCGGAGCCGGCATCGTCGGCACCAACCTCGCCGACGAGCTGGCAAGCCGCGGCTGGAACAACATCACCGTGGTCGAGCAGGGCCCGCTGGAGCTCGCCGGCGGCTCCACGTCCCACGCTCCGGGCCTGGTGTTCCAGAACAATCCGTCCAGGACCATGACGGAGTTCGCCACGTACACCGTCAACAAGCTCCTCGCCCTGGGCAAGGACGGCGAGTCCTGCTTCAACCAAGTGGGCGGCCTCGAGCTGGCCACCACGCCCGAGCGGCTGGCCGACCTCAAGCGCAAGATGGGCCTGATGACCTCCTGGGGTGTCGAAAGCCGGATCATCGACGCCGACGAATGCGAAAAGATCTACCCGCTGTTGAACTCCGGCAAGCTTTCCGGCGGCCGCGAGGTCCTGGGCGGCCTGCTCATCCCCACCGACGGGATCGCCCTGGCGGCCCGGGCCGTGCAGCTGCTGATCGAGCGCACGCGCGGACGAGGCGTCACCTACCGCGGCTCCACCACCGTCACCGGCATCGCCCAGGAGGGCGGCAAGGTCACCGGCGTCGAGACCTCCGCCGGTGTGATCCCTGCCGACATCGTGGTGTCCTGCGCAGGGTTCTGGGGCCGTGAGCTCGGCCGGATGGTGGGACTGGAGGTGCCGCTCCTGCCGCTGGCACACCAGTACGCCGTCAGCACGCCCCTGGCCGAACTTGAGGGCGTCAACGAGCTTCCAAAGGGCGCCAGCAAGCCCATCCTGCGCTACCAGGACAAGGACCTGTACTACCGCGAATGGGGCGACCGGATCGGCATCGGCAGCTACGCCCACCGCCCGATGCCCGTGGACATGTCCGCACTGCCGAAGGTCCCGGCCGGGGAGATGTCGGACCACCGCATGCCCTCCCGCCTGGACTTCACCCTCGAAGACTTCCTGCCGGCCTGGGAGGACAGCCAGGACCTGCTGCCGGCACTGCGCAGCACCGAAATCCAGGACGGCTTCAACGGCATCTTCTCCTTCACACCGGACGGCGGCCCGCTCATGGGTGAAGCGCCGGACCTTGAGGGCTTCTTCGTGGCCGAGGCCGTCTGGGTTACGCACTCGGCCGGAGTTGCCAAGGCCATGGCAGAACTGATCGTCGACGGCCGGCCGCAGACCGACCTGCACGGCTGCGAGCTGACCCGTTTCGAAAAGGTGCAGACCTCCGACGCGTACGTCAGCGAGACCTCGCAGCAGAACTTCGTGGAGATCTACGATGTCATGCACCCGCTGCAGCCCCGCGAATCACCGCGGGACCTGCGCGTCAGCCCCTTCAACGTCCGCCAGAAGGAGCTCGGCGCCTTCTTCCTGGAGTCCGCCGCCTGGGAACGCCCGCACTGGTTCGAAGCCAACCGCGGACTCCTGGCCGAACTGCCGGAAGAATGGCGCGCCCCGGAGCGCGAGGAGTGGGCAAACATGTTCCACTCCCCCATCTCCGCCGCCGAAGCCTGGAAGACGCGTACCGCCGTCGGACTTTATGACATGACGCCGCTCAAGCGGCTCTCCGTCACCGGACCCGGCGCCCAGGCACTGCTGCACCGGCTGAGCACGGGCAACATCGCCAAGAAGCCCGGCGCAGTGACGTATTGCCTCCTACTTGAGCACGACGGCGGCATCCGCAGCGACGTGACCGTGGCCAGGCTCGCGGAGGAAGAGTTCCAGCTGGGCGTGAACAGCAACGTGGACTTCGACTACCTCCGGGTGGAGGCCCGCCGGCAGTCGGCGGCGGATCCCGCCCAGTGGGCGCACGTCACGGACATCACCGGCAGCACCTGCTGCATCGGCCTGTGGGGCCCGCTGGCCCGCGAAGTCATCGGCAAGGTCAGCGAGGACGACCTGACCAACGACGGCCTCAAGTACTTCCGGACCAAGCAAATCTCCGTGGCCGGCATCCCCGTCACGGCGATGCGGCTCTCCTACGTGGGCGAACTCGGCTGGGAGCTCTACACCACCGCCGAGTACGGGCTGAAGCTGTGGGACGTGCTGTTCGAAGCCGGCCGGGAGCACGGCATCATCGCCGCCGGCCGCGGCGCCTTCAACAGCATGCGCCTGGAGAAGGGCTACCGGCTCTGGGGCACGGACATGAACTCCGAGCACCACCCGTACCAGGCTGGCCTGGGCTTCTCCGTGGCCAAGGACAAGACCGGGTTCGTCGGCGCCGAGGCACTCGCCGGACTCAAGGAACAGCCGGCCGCCAAGACGCTGCGCTGCCTGACGGTCGACGACGGCACGTCAGTGGTGCTGGGCAAGGAACCGGTGTACGTGGCCGGCGAAGCCGCCGGGTACGTCACCAGCGCGGCTTACGGCTACACGGTCCGCAAGCCCATCGCCTACGCCTGGCTGCCCTCCGCCGTCGAAATCGGCGACTCGGTGGAGATCGAGTACTTCGGGCGGCGCGTGGCGGCCACCGTTTCCGCCGAGCCGCTGGTGGATCCCGGCATGGAGCGCCTCCGCGGCTGACCTGCTCCCACCGCACCAGGTGGTTGGGCCTGCTTGAGACCGGCAGGCCCAACCACCTTTTTGTTGCCCGGGGAACGCGCACTGCGGCAACGAAAAAGGAGCCAGTCCCAAGGTTGGTCCTTGGGACTGGCTCCTTTGCCCTTCAGAAACCGGGCTCCGGGTATCAGTTGTTGAGGTAGCCGTTCGGGTCCAGGACATACTTGGTGGCAGCGCCGGCGTCGAACTCCGCGTACCCGCGCGGGGCGTCGTCGAGCGAAATGGCCTGTGCATTGACCGCCTTGGCGATCTGGATCCTGTCATGCAGGATCGCCATCATCAGCTGCCGGTTGTACTTCATCACCGGGCACTGGCCCGTGGTGAAGGACAGGGACTTGGCCCAGCCGGTACCCAGGGACAGGGACAGGCTTCCTTTCCTGGCTGCCTCGTCCGCGGCCCCCGGATCGCCCGTGACGTAGAGGCCGGGAATGCCGACGGAGCCGCCGGCGGTGGTGAGGTCCATCAGCGAGTTGAGCACCGTGGCCGGTGCTTCCTGGGCGCCGTGGCCGTGTCCGCGGGCCTCGAAACCGACCGCGTCGATGCCGGAGTCGACCTCCCGGACACCGAGGATCTGCTCGATCTGGTCTGCGGGGTCGCCGTTGGCCACATTGACGGTTTCGCAGCCGAAGGAGCGGGCCCGGGCCAGGCGGTCTTCGTTGAGGTCGCCCACGATGACCACCGCGGCTCCCAGCAGCTGCGCACTGGCCGCTGCGGCAAGGCCTACGGGACCGGCTCCGGCAACGTAAACGGTGGACCCGACGCCGACGCCCGCCGTCACGGCGCCATGGAAGCCGGTGGGCAGGATGTCCGAAAGCATGGTCAGGTCCATGATCTTCTCCAGCGCCTGGTCGCGGTCCGGGAACCGCAACAGGTTCCAGTCCGCGTACGGAACCAGGACGTACTCCGCCTGTCCACCGACCCAGCCGCCCATGTCCACATAGCCGTAGGCAGAGCCGGGACGGTCCGGGTTCACGTTCAGGCAGATTCCGGTCTTGCGCTCTTTGCAGTTCCGGCAGCGGCCGCAGGAGATGTTGAAGGGGACCGAGACGATGTCCCCGACCTTGATGAACTCGACGTCGGGCCCGGTTTCGATGACTTCGCCTGTGATCTCATGCCCCAGGACGAGGCCGGCGGGGGCGGTGGTGCGGCCGCGGACCATGTGCTGGTCGGACCCGCAGATGTTGGTGCTCACGGTGCGGAGGATGACACCGTGCGGGACGTTCCGGCCGACGTTGGCGGGATTGACGCCGGGGCCGGCTTTCAGTTCAAACGAGGGATACGGGGTGTCGATGACCTCGACGACTCCGGGCTCCTTGTACGCAACAGCTTTGTTACCTGACATGGGCATGGCTCCTATCGTTGATGTTCACTTGCCACGGAAGGCCTGACGCTGGTGCATCAGACCTTCCGTGTGGTTCTACTTTTCACTTGCGGTGAAACTTTGGGGCGGCGCCGGGCGCCGGCCACTCCGGGGAACGGCTAGGCGTCGATCACCATGTCGGTGCGCGCCGTGGAGCAGCAGGGAAGGAACTTGCCGGCATCGATTTCCCGTTTCCGGATTCCGCCCTGGTGGTTCATGTCGATCTCCCCGGACAGCTTGACCACCTTGCAGGAGCCACACATGCCTTCCTTGCAGTTGGCGCCGATCCGGACACCCGCACGCTGCGCCACCTCCAGGATGTGCTCCTCCGGGTCGATCCGCACATTGATCCCGGTGCGCATGAAGGACAGGGTGAGGCTGCCGGTTCCCACGGTGTCGAAGCCAGAGGCATCGGGGACCTGCGCCTCCGGGGCCGCAGCCGGGGTGCCGCCGGCGGGAGCTTCAGGGGTGGCGGCTTCCAGAGCCAGTCCCGTGGCCTGCAGGGTTCCTTCCTCGTCGTAGCCGGGCTCGTAGATCCCGAACGCTGCCGGCTGGCCTTCGAAGTAGTCCTCCGCGGACTCCGCGATTTCCTCAGCGATCTCCCCGGCGATGTCCGCCGCCAGCGCGAGCTCGGCCTGGTATTCAAGGAGGGTCTGCCGGTCGCCGGAGAAGAACTCCATGTAAATGGAGGTATCGTCGACGCCCACTCTCCTGAGCAGCTCGGTGGCAGTGTTCAGGTACCCCTCGGGTCCGCAGGCGTAGACCTGCCGGCCGTTGGCGTCGGGCGCCACCTCATCGATCATGGCTGAGGTCAGCCGTCCGCTGAAGCCTTCCCAGTCCTCGGGCCGGCCGCGGTCACCCAGGGCGTAGAAGACCTTGATGCGCGAGTCCACGGAAGCGATGTAGGCCAGCTCCCGGTGGAAGGCAAAGCCGCCGGCTTCCGCGCCGTGGTAAAGCACCACCACGTTGGCGGTTCCCGGCAGGGAGTGGATGGTCCGCAGCATTGACATGATGGGGGTGATCCCGGCGCCGGCGGCCAGGAAGAGGTACCGGGCGCGCCGGTCGGCATCAGGCAGGTGGAACGCCCCCACGGGTCCCAGCATGTCCAGGACGGTGCCGGGCCTGACATTCTGGTGCACCCAGGGTGAAACCAGTCCGCCGGCGTCCTTCTTGACGGTGACGCTGAAGGTCCACGGCTCCGTGGGCGAACTGGACAGCGAGTAGCTGCGGTCCACGGGCTCCTGGTCCTCGCCGTTCACGGGGAAGGCGATGTTGACGTACTGCCCGGCACGGAACGCGAGAGGCGCACCGTCGGTGCGGCGGAACACGAACGTCATCATGCCGCCTGCCTCGGGGATGGTCTCGACGCATTCGGCCATGAATTCCTGCGGATGCCACGGGCCCAGGGCCTTGGCTGCGCTGGCGGGTCCTTCGATGCTGCCCATGACCCGGTTCCACGGCATTTCAAGGCCGCGGATGCGCTGCGGTTCCTGGACGGGCGTCTCAGTCAGGGCAACGTCAATCATGCCAAGTGCTCCTGCACCCGCTGGACGTACCAGTTGATGAAGGCCTCCACCTGGTATTCGCTCTTCATGTAGGGGCCGGGCTCGTAGGCGGGGCTGGCGGCACCCTGCTGGCACAGCTCAACGAATGCCTTGTCCTGGATGTTGGTCTGCTTCCAGGTGTAGGTCAGCTTGTCGAGGTCGTAGTCGACGCCTTCCTCGGCGTCGTCGGCCACCAGCCAGGTGGTGCGGACCAAGGACTGGTGCTCGTTGATGGGGAAGACGCCGAAGGTGATGACGTGGTCGCCCAGGAAGTGGAACCAGCTGTTGGGCTGCAGGTGCATGGAGCAGCGGCCCAGCCGGAAGTCCGGCAGGTCGCCGAGCAGCTTCTTGGAGAGCCTGCGGCCGTCGGCCGAGAACGATTCGCCTTCGCCGTCCAGGGATTCCCGGGAAATCCGGATGCCGGCAATGCGGGTATCGAGTTCCTCGACCACCTCGTAGGGCAGGCCGTAGCGGCGGCACCGCTCCTCGAGGGAGGACTGGGCTTGCTTGTTGCGGTCCCAGACCTCTTCGAGGTGGGTCGGGATCAGGCCCTCGGTGAGGCCCCAGGTGGGGAACAGCGAGCAGGCGAGTTCCGGGTGCCCGTCACAGTGGTAGCACTCACGGTTGTTTTCCATGACGAGCTTCCAGTTGCCCTCTTCAATGATGTTCTGCTGGTAGGCAATCTTCGTCTTGGACAGGTCATGGGGTGCCAGGTAGGGCTCGAAGATCTTGGCGGTCTCGTCGAAGTCCGCGGGCGGAACGTCTGCGATGCAGACGAAGATGAGTCCGGCGACCTCGCGGCTGTGGGCGCGCTTGAGCGCGAAGCAGTTCTTGTCGAACTTTGCTTCGCCGGGGGCGGAGGCATGGATGAGGTTGCCCTCGGGAGAGTAGGTCCAGGAGTGGTAGCCGCAGACCAGGTTTCCGGTGGAACCGGCAGCTTCGGTCAGGACACGTGCACCGCGGTGGCGGCAGACGTTGTGCAGGACGTTGACCTCGCCCTCATCGGTGCGGAGCACGATCAGGGAGTAGGGGCCGTAGTCCACCGTGATGTAGTCGCCCGGCTCCGGAAGCTCGGCAACGCTGCCGGCAAAGATCCAGTGCTGGCCGAAGATGGCCTCCATGTCGAGCTTGAAGATCGTCGGGTCGGTGTAGAAGGGGGCATCGAGGGAGTAGCCGGTGCGCCGCAGGGCGAACAACTCCGTAATCTCAGCCAGTTGTTCGGCAGGCAATGTCGACGGGAGCTTTCCGCGTGCGCTGAGGGGCGCGTTCACTGAGGTGGTCATGTGTTTCCTCCCGATCGGGCTGGATATTGAGCGTATTGAAGTGATTACGGAGCAGATGGGCCACCGCGAAGTGCCCGGGACGTTCTGTTCGTGAATGTGGGGAGGTCCATCAGCAACAGAAGCGATGACTCCAGGGGAAGCC
This sequence comes from Arthrobacter sedimenti, assembly GCF_042652025.1. Lineage (NCBI taxonomy): Bacteria > Bacillati > Actinomycetota > Actinomycetes > Micrococcales > Micrococcaceae > Arthrobacter > Arthrobacter sedimenti. The sequence goes on from NZ_JBHSDQ010000004.1 coordinate 213,976, forward strand.
TGGAAGCATCCAACGCAACAGCGATCACCATATGCAACAGTGTGACTCCTGCCACGCGCACTGTCAATGAATTTCAGATATGACGAACAAGTACGGAATGTGGCGTCCGAAGCGTGGTGCCCGCAGGCCCTTCCAAGTCAGCTGCAGCCCTGAAACTTGGGGATTGGCGAAGGTCCATGGTGTCTGTCCCGGGCCTACCTCTTGCAGCTGCTGCCTACCAAAATGTTTGGCTGTTGGAATGGCTGATGACGAGGTGTCCAAGAACGTTCCGGAAGACGAGCACCTGCGGCAGGACGTCGCACCTGAACCTGAGAGAGCAGCCCCGGACCCGCAGAAGGACCAGTTCGCGCCGGGCCAGACCAATGCCGGGCAGCAGGTGTCCGGGTTGGCCTCCGCCAGCGGCTACGGCAAAGACCTGGATCCGGAGGCCGGGCCTGACGGCAACAACCCTGCGTAGGCCCCGGGCCCCTGCCCACCCAACCAAAAACGGTAATACTGGAACAGTCCTTGAGCCGGCGTGACCCAGCCAAAAACTGACGTACCAGGCGGAACTGTCTTCCCGACGATCTGTCCGCCGGCTCAAGGTCCGTTAAAAGGGGTGTCGAGCCAGGCGGACATGACCTCATAGGAGCCTGATACGACCAGTCCCGTTACCGTTTTGTCTGCCCACCTGGCCCGCGCCCGATCGATCAGCATTCGACGCGACTGAGGGGCAATTTCCATCTTGGCAAGCGAACCAACAAAAGTCATCGCAGGTATCGACACCCACGCCGACACACACCACGTGGCCGTGATCAATGAGCACGGCAAATCTCTTGCGGACAAGGAATTCCTGGCCGTGGGGTCCGGATACCGGAAAATCATCGACTTCATCACCAGCTACGGGACAGTCACCGCCGTCGGTGTCGAAGGAACAGGCTCCTACGGCGCCGAACTCGGCCGAACCCTCCGGGGTGAAGGGCTTGCCGTGCTGGAGGTCAACCGCCCGAACCGGGCCGCCCGTCGACTCAACGGGAAGTCTGACCCGCTCGATGCCTACCAAGCCGCCAAATCCGTACTCGAGGGACGAACGAAGGCGATCCCGAAGGCCAAGGACGGCCCGGTGGAATGCCTCCGGATTGTACGTTCCGGACGCGCCTCAGCAATTAAGGCCCGGACCGCGGCCATCAACCAGATCAAGGCACTCCTCGTATCGGCCCCGGACAAAATCCGGGCGAGATACCGGGCAATGGCCAACTCCGCGCTGATTACTGCCCTGCAGCGAACAAGACCTTCAGGACATCTGGGTGACCCCGAGTACGTGACCCTGCTCAGCCTTAAAGCATTGGCAGCCCGCTGCCAAGTACTGACAACAGAAATCGAAGCTGCTGATGCGGCACTCAAGGAAATCCTCGCCAGCTATGCTCCGATGCTTTGTGATCTTCCGGGTGTCGGGACGGAAGTGGCCAGTCAGCTGTTGATCACCTTCGGGGATAACCCGGACCGTCTGGGGAACGAAGCCCAGTTCGCATCACTCGTCGGAGTCGCACCCGTACCGGCGTCATCCGGCAAGACAACCCGCCACCGGCTCAGCAGAGGCGGCGACCGTAGCGCCAACAACGCCCTGCATCAGGTAGTCCTGGTCCGCATGGGCTCGTGTCAACGAACCAAGGAGTACGTGGCCAAACGTACCTCCGAGGGCAAGGGTAAAAGGGAAATCATGCGCTGCCTCAAACGCTACGCAGCCCGGGAAATTTACCGCCAAATCACCAACCCACGGCCGGCACCCGACAACTCCGACCTCCGCCGCATCCGGACCGAACTCGGCCTCACCATCACGAACGTCGCCGGCGAACTCGGCCAATGGGTTTCCCTCATTTCGCGTCTGGAGCGTGGACATATCCGCAATGACAAGCTCGCGGCGACCTACCGCCAATGGCTCACCGAGCAATCGGACAAGAGAGCGGAGGTAGCCCAATGCCGGCGCGGTTGAGGCCGAGGCGCTGGAAACGAAGCTACGACGGAACAGGCGGCTGCCGTCGGGCTACTATTTTTTTAGGTGGGAGACTTACTGTGGGCGGATCCTCTCAACCAGGCTTGGGCTGGGCAGGAAAGGTGTGGATGGGCGGTACGGGATGAGGCTCAGTGAGCTGTGGGACCGGCTTGACTTAGGGACAGGTCAGTGGCTCTTCGATAATCCTGCGTGCGTGCTTGTTCCGAACACGGTCACGGCGCGGGTTCAGGAAGCTTCTGACCGGCAGCTCGACGTCGATGAGCACGGACAGATGATTCTTTGCCGCCAAGATCTTGATTTTATCCGCGAAAAAGGAGCCGGGGTGGGCGCCGCTCACATCAGCGTCGACCTGCGTTTCTTCGACGCGAACCAACCCAAGCAGAGCAACTAAGCCTTCAATCTCTCAGGGGCATTTCCCCGTATTTCCCTCATTTGGACCTAGAGCGCGTTGTCTTAGGCGGCCACTGAGGTTGTCGGCCGGTCAACAGATTGACCGAAACCGGCCGTGAAGGGAGCGCACTTACCGCGTGGGGCGGGGTCAGACCAGGTTCGGTGCGCTGGAAATGATGTAGTCGGCGGCGGCGGGTCCCTTCATCCCAACGTGATTGTTCCCGGGCGTAATGTTATGGGCCTTGAGCGCTTCCCACAGCATTGCGGGAGGCTGAGGTTCTTCGTTGTTCAGCAGACACCAGCTCGTGTACAGGCCGTACAGCTGATCCGTGCCAAGTCCGGTGTCTTTGTCCTTCTCTTCATCGATTGCCTGGGAGACGAAAGCCTCAAAATGCTGCCGGCTCATCACAACTGCCTTTCATCAACCCAACCCGGGCAGTAGCCGCGTTGTCCTACGCTGTGTTGATGAATCTACACCGCGGTTCGCCGACCGTCATGTCCCGTCTGGTGGGCCCATCCCGCCGCCAGGTGCCGGAACGGGACGCGTCTCAGGCAAGACTTAGCCGTGGCAGAGCACACGACGCTTGCCCGCGGACTCAGCACTCCCAATCGCGGTCGCTGTCCTACCTAGCTTGAGGTATTTCCCTTGCCGGAACCCGTTGTGGGCTGGGTCAACAGATCAGGTCTTAGGGCATTAGCTGCGGACTATTGGTCGCTGCATGATGTCGCTATGGCCTTCTTCCTGCAATACGCGACCAGCGTGACTGTCGGCCACATTACGGTCGAGGGGCCGGACTTCAGCACTATCCTGTCAAGCGCGCAAGCAGCCGTGCAGGGTTTGGGCTGCCGTTGCGCGGCGTTGTTATATTCCCCGGACCCCGTTCCGGCCTTCGGCAAAGGCAGGCTCCTCGCGGCCTATACCAGCACCGCCGGGTGGATCACGGCGGAGGAGTGGCCAGAGTAATCCGTTCCCCGCCATGGGCCCGGCAGTTCAGCGGGGTCGGTCCCGGCCCCTGGGATGGGGGAACAAAACTGCAGGCCAGCGGGGGTAACCATGCCTCATACATCTTCGGCCGCGCCAATAACGCCTTACACTAGTGGCCAAGCGCACGTCCGAGGGCAAGAGTAAACGCGAATCATGCGCTGCCTCAAACGCTACGCAGCGCGGGAACTCCACCGGCAAGCCACCAATCCCCGGCCGGCACCAGATAACTCCGACCTCCGACAGACGCGGACCGCCATCGGAATGACCATCACGACCGTTGGGGGCGGACTTGGCCAATGGGTTTCCATCATTTCGCGGCTGGAACGCGGACATATCCGCAATGACGACCTCGCGGCGACCTACCGGCAATGGCTAACTGATCAGCTCAAAGGAGAGGCACCCACCGCACCGGGATCCTGGGTCCCGTAAAAGCGTAGCCTTGAAGGACGGTAGATGATGGCCGTTCAAATACCTCACATAGCTGAACCCTGCAGAGGTCAAAATTGAAAAAATACGATCCTCGCCCAGCAGCCCTTCATCTCCTGGAAAAGGGTGAGTTCTCCCTTGACGACCTATGGCTTCAGTACATATCGCGGGGAGGAAGTGCTGACGTCTTGGAGTTGGATGGCTTCATCCATGGCATCCCCCTCCTCCAAGGGCTCGAGGTTGAAGTTCTGAGGGTGACACTGGAAGAACTCGTTCGCTCTGCCCGATGAGCGGGCGGGATTCGCCGTCCGGTAGTCCGGTCAGGCGGAGGCGTGTCCGTTGGGTATGCCTTCCTCTCGGTTGTTCGGTGCGCGGCCCCTGGTCTGGCTAGATGAATTGCGGCGGTGCTCCGTCTCTGATAGAGGGTCGTTGCCCGGAGCGGTAGGCCGAGGCAATGACGGGTTCGAGTTCGTCGATGACGGTGTGGTTTCCCGGAAGTACTACGTTGGCGAGAAATTCCGACTCCAGGGTAGCGACGCCGGCAGCGGCCGCTGCGAGTTTGGCGTCTGTTGAGAGGGCGAAGGCGTACCAGAATCTACGGATCTTCAGGTCCAGTGTCTTCGCTGCGGATTCCCCGGATGGTAAGGGGTCCCCGTGGACAGCTGGATGCTCGTCGGATTGCGGCACGGAAAGGACGATGCGGAATTGCCGCCCGCAGGCCTTGAAGGCGATGGCGTGCAGGTGTCCGCGTTGGCTGAAAAGAACATCGGTGGCGCCAAAGTTCAGGAGCGCGTGTTCGATGTGTTCCCGTGAAGCGACCACGGTGAAGGAATCACCTCGGGTGTAGTAACTTCGGGAATCATTCGAGGCCATAGTCCAACTATGCTCCTTCCCGGGCTGCCCGGCCCTTTAACACGAGCGGAAATGGACGATTGCCGAAAGGGCCGGCAAAACGGCTGGATACTGGGAAGTCGCACCGGCCGCGGATCGAGGGCGCGCCGCGACGGGTGGCAGGCAATATTCACTTCCCTGACAGAGGGTGCGGAGCGAGTTGCGTTTCCAGGCCGGTGAGTAATAAGTCGAGACCCTGATCGAGTTCGCCCGCGCCGTCGTACCCGGCCATCGCGGGCGCCAGGGCCCTAAGCCGAGGAAACGCCCGGGCAGGCAGCCTTTGCAGTCCCAGCCGCAGTAGCGGTTCGTCTTCGTCCGGATCCACGATATATTTCTGCAGTTCGATGAGGATGTGCCCGTAAAGGAATGCTTGAAAGGCCCGGTAGCCGCGGGCGGTATCTGCGGGTCTAAAGCCCGCGGCGGTCAGCAGCGAGAGGATGTTCTCGAGAGGACGCAGAGTGCCCGGCGGACGGAGCCCGAGTGGTGTAGACAGCGGCCGGGTGAGCAGAAGGGGCGCCACGTTGGGATGCCGGAGCGCCACCAGGCGCAGTTCCTGGGCCAGGAGGCGGAGTTGGCCCTTCCAATCCCCGTACCCGGACAAGACGGGGAGATCGTCCATGACGTGCCCGGCCACGGCATCCAGCAGCGCGCAACGGTTCCCGGTGTAACGGTAAAGGCTCATCGGGTCCCTGCCCAGTTCCCGGCCAAGCCGCCGCATCGTCAGGGCAGCCACACCTTGGGCATCAATCACCTCCAGTGCCGCTGATAGGACCCTCTCCCTGTTCAGCGGCAGCCCCTGGCCCTTCAGGCCGGGCCTGGGTGATCTGGGTTCTCGAGGTGATGCCATCAGTCCGTCCCGGTTTGTCCTGTGCCGCGCAGCTGGTGCGGGCTGTCGGCCCCGGCAGGCAGAAGGTGCCTACGAATGAAGTCGACGCTGAAGGTGTGTCGAGTCGGAGGCCAGTGGCTGAGGGCAGACCATGGGCCGGCCCCCCAACCGGGCACCGGCCCATGGCGGTGACCCCTCCAGGCCACCAGCACCTGCCGCCGCGCCTTCGGGGCAGCAGGTGGTCTCTCATCTCCTGCGGTGCGGGTGCCGCGCCGGTGCAGTGTTGCCAATGCCGAACGCGGCAGACCTGTCACGGCTACGCAGGCGGAATGCCAGGAGGGAAATGAGCTGGGTTAGGCCCTGTGTTGGTGCAGGAAGTCATGGGAGCTCTTATCGCAAGCGCGGTACGGCCGGATGCTCAACCACGATAAGTAATAGTTACCCCTACGCTCTTGAGCTAAACCGATTCAGAAATATTGACAGTACCGCCATCAGTTCAGGACCGTCGGTCAGCTTCTAGCCTGACTGGGCATGGTCCTGCCAGGGGCCCTCCGTTGAGCCGCTGTTCTTACAAGCACTCCCGGGCAGCTGGGCAGTGCCGAAGGGTGGGCGGTAATGATTGTTTTCCACCCGTTCGTCCCGGTTTGACCGCCACCTGGTATTGGTTCTCTCTAGACGGTGCCCATTTCCCCCTTAGAGATCACGCGTCACCGTCCAAGCAGAGGCGTTGACCGCACCCAGCCTCGCAAGGTCCCCTCAACGCCCCCAATAAACGACGCTGAGAGGAACCTGCCCGGGCCCCTTAGTGCTGGCCGCGCCCTGGCACAGCGTCTGTGCCGGGGGACTCGGCGGTCCTGAAATCGTGGCCTCAGGACCTTCAAACTTCATTCGCCTTCCTGCAAGTACCTTGCGACACGGGCCTTAGCCCTTGTGACCGTCAAGGTATCAGCAAGCCGCATGGCATCCAGTAGCAACATTCTGCTGGACGGCGGCGTGTTGCCAGCCTCGCTCGTGCAGATAACCAACGCCGCGGTGACTTCCGCGATCAGGTCCGGGTCACGGCTCCGTCGATACTCCTGTGCGAGGTCTCCTGTGTTTTCAAGTGCCCCGGAGACGAACACCGCGACCTCGGTCCTTCGTGCCATGTGCAATTTCATCAACACCGATGAGACCATGTTCTTCACGGTCTTCTCGGCCAGAAACAGCTCCTGTCCGATCTGACCGTTAGTCAGCCCTCGGGCAATCCCGATCGCTACCTTCAGTTCCTGCTTCGAAAGCATCCCCAACCGACCGTCGGGCCCATTCGTCCCGTCAGCATGGATCGGGGCCAGGATACCCGCCTGGAAACGACGACTGAAGGCTGTATACCCGTGCATTGCCCGCCGGATCAGCCTGAGTTGCTCCTCATTGTCGTCCTGTTGTGACAAACACCCCCAGGCACCGGCCAGAATAGCGCCAATAAGAACCGCTTCGTCAGTTTCGCCCGTCATCAGCACGCACCGGATGGTGGCATCAGCGGCTGCAATAGTTCGGCAAAGCCCCGCACCGGAACCATCGGGAAGAACATCGTCGATGATAGCCAGATCCGGACGTACCGCAGGGATCCGGCGGGCCGCCTGACGCACAGACCGGGATTCACCGGCAACGTCGAACCCGTTATCCTCCAGCAGCCCCCGCAAACCCCGCCCCACCAGCTCTTCAGCGGTCACGACATACACGCTCCCGAAGGAAGACGACGCCGAATCAGGTTGATAGCCAGTAGCCATATTGGTTCCGTTCGCTCGCCCTTAAAAAACCCAAAGGCGCCTGTTAGTCTCCTGCTGCCACCCTGGCCCCACCGTGAAAAGGAGAACAGCTACCTAAGAACGGGTACCTGCAAAAGCGAACGAACTTCCCGACTCACCTACAGGCTAGACCTACAAGCAGCATCCCAACACCCCGCCCGGGCTCCAACGCAGGACAACCTGTCACTACCAGCGCAAACCCATCCCCAGTTTGACGACTATAGGAGCATCGACGGCGACATTCGGCACAATGCCGGATGTCGCCGTCGTCCTTTCCGCCAGGCGGCTTTCCGCCTGCTACTCCGGAACCTTCGCCAACGTTTCCTGCTCCGCTCCTATGGTGGTGCTGTCCCCGTGGCCGGTACGGACCACGGTCTCAGCCGGCAGCGTCAGCAACTGTTCGCGGATGGAGGTCAGGATGGTGGGGTAATCGCTGTAGGACCGGCCTGTGGCACCGGGACCGCCGTTGAACAGCGTGTCCCCGGTGAAGACCGTACCTTCGCTCTCCAGGTAGAAGCAGGTGGATCCCGGCGAGTGCCCCGGCGTGTGGATCGCCTTCAGGGTTGCCCCTCCCACCTCGAACACGTCCCCGTCGGCGTGGTAGCGGTCCGGCTTGGCGTCCGGGTAGACCTGCTCCCACAGCACCAGGTCCTCCTGGTTCAGGAGGACCGGGGCGCCCAGAGCGTCAGCTACTTCGCGGGCGGCGCCGATGTGGTCATTGTGCGCGTGCGTGAGCAGGATGGCCTTGACCTTGCGGCTGCGGACCTGGTTGATGATCGCGGCAGCGTCGTGCGGCGCGTCGATGATGACGCATTCCTCGTCGTTGCCCACGATCCAGACGTTGTTGTCCACGTCCCAGGTGCCGCCGTCGAGCGAGAACGTCCCCGAGGTGACCAGGTTCTCGATGGTCACGGCCATCAGATCTCCACCGGGCTGACTTCTACAACAGAGCGCAGGACCTTGCCCTCGTGCATCTTGCCGAAGGCTTCCTCCACCTGATCAATGGTGATGCGTTCGGAGACAAAGGCCTCGAGGTCCAGGTTGCCCTGCTTGTAGTGCGAGACGAGCATGGGGAAGTCACGGGAGGGCAGGCAGTCGCCGTACCAGGAGGACTTCAGCGATCCGCCGCGGCCGAAGACGTCCAGCAGCGGCAGTTCCAGCGTCATCTCCGGCGTCGGGACGCCCACCAGGACCACGCGGCCGGCAAGGTCGCGGGCGTAGAACGCCTGCTTGTACGTTTCGGGACGGCCGACGGCGTCAATCACCACGTCCGCGCCGTGCCCTCCGGTGAGGGCGCGGATGGCTTCCACGGCGTCTTCCTGCCGGGAGTTCACGCCGTGGGTGGCGCCGAGGGACTTGGCCATTTCAATCTTGTTGTCGTCGATGTCCACGGCGATGATCGTCGTCGCACCGGCCAGCTTCGCGCCGGCGACCGCGGCGATGCCCACGCCGCCGCAGCCGATCACTGCCACGGACTCGCCGCGCTTGACCTCACCGGTGTTGATCGCAGCCCCGATGCCGGCCATGATGCCGCAGCCCAGCAGCCCCACCGCGGCGGCGTCAGCGTCGGGGTCCACCTTGGTGCACTGCCCGGCGGCCACCAGGGTCTTCTCGGCGAAGGCACCGATGCCCAGGGCCGGGGACAGGACCGTGCCGTCCTCGAGGGTCATCTTCTGGGTGGCGTTGTGGGTGTTGAAGCAGTACTGCGGCTGGCCCTTGGCACACGCACGGCACTCACCGCACACCGCGCGCCAGTTCAGGATGACCCGGTCCCCTGGCGCCACCGAGGTGACATCGGGACCCACGGCACTGACCACCCCGGTGGCCTCATGGCCCAGCAGGTAGGGGAAGTCATCCCCGATGCCGCCCTGCTTGTAATGCAGGTCCGTGTGGCAGACACCGCAGGTCAGGATGTCCACCAGCGCCTCGCCCGGGCCCGGATCCGGCACCAGGATGGTCTCCAGCGTCACCGGAGCGTTCTTTTCCTTAACCACTACTGCTTGGACTTTATGGACCATGGTCTTGTGTTCCTTTCCTGGATCCGGCTGGATCCGGTGAGTCGGCACCAAGTGCCAATCTAGCTGACATGCCATGTCCGGGGACCTCATCATGCCCTTACGGTGCACGCAATGGATTGCGTAATACGCAACACGGTGCACAAAACTCTCAGGGGAAATATGACAGCGGACACATTCCCTGTCAATAGATATATCAGTGAGCGGGCAGTTGGCTAGCAACCTTTGGACCTATGTACCTACCATGCGCTTGCTCCCGTTACACGGGGGCGAAAGTCCGGCAGTAGGCTGGATGGCATGGCTTTTGAGGAAACCCCTGCCGAGCGGCGCGAAGTGACCGTCCGCCGGGCACCCAAGTATGTTCCATTCCTGATCCTGGGTGCTGTGGTGGGAATTGTCGCTGCCGCAGTGGTGGCTTATGCGGTTCCGGGCGATGCCTCGTTCGATCCCGGGTCCGTCTTTGGTTTCTTCCTGATCATGTTCGCTGCCATTGGCGCCATCCTTGGCGCGGGCCTGGCGTTGGTCCTTGACCGTCGAAGCGTGAAGCGGCAGCAGCGGGCCGTGGTGGAAGCCGTCCCGGACTCGGAACCCGATACCGATCCCCAGGGGTAGCAGGTCACAAACCGGCAGCCGGAAAAGTCATACCCCATATCGTGCGATAATCGATCAGTGGCACGCGGCGACGGAAAACTTTCCCATGATCTTCTCCCCGGCGAAAAAGGCCCCCAGGACGCTTGCGGCGTCTTCGGCGTCTGGGCACCGGGTGAGGAAGTAGCAAAACTTACCTATTACGGGCTGTATGCACTGCAGCACCGCGGTCAGGAGTCGGCTGGCATAGCGACCAGCGACGGCAAACGGATCAACGTCTACAAGGACATGGGCCTCGTGTCCCAGGTCTTCGACGAGACCACCCTGAACACCCTGACCGGGCACTTGGCCGTGGGCCATTGCCGCTACTCCACCACCGGCGCCAGCCACTGGGCCAACGCGCAGCCCACCCTCGGCGCCACCGCCACGGGCACGGTGGCCCTGGCGCACAACGGCAACCTGACCAACACGGTGGAACTCAACGCCATGATCACCGAGCGCAACGGTGGCCAGCTCACCGGTGAGATGAAGCAGGGCAACACCTCGGACACTGCCTTGGTCACCGCCCTGCTGGAGGGCGAGCCGGGCAAGACCCTCGAAGAAACCGCCCTGGAACTCCTGCCCAAGATCAAGGGCGGCTTCTGCTTCGTCTTCATGGATGAAGGAACCCTCTACGCTGCCCGTGACACCTTCGGCATCCGCCCGCTGGTCCTGGGCCGGCTGGAGCGCGGCTGGGTGGTCGCCTCCGAACAGTCCGCCCTGGCCACCGTTGGTGCCAGCTTCATCCGCGAGATCGAGCCGGGCGAGTTCATCGCCATCGATGAGGAAGGCGTGCGGTCCCAGCGCTTCGCGGAGCCGACGCCGGCCGGTTGCGTTTTCGAATACGTCTACCTGGCGCGCCCGGACGCCGCCATCGCCGGCCGTTCCGTCTATGAGTCCCGCGTGGAGATGGGTCGGCAGCTGGCCCGGGAGAACACCCACGAAGCCGACATCGTTATCCCCGTGCCGGAATCCGGTACCCCGGCGGCCGTAGGCTACGCCGAAGAATCCGGTATTCCCTTCGCGCACGGCTTCGTCAAGAACTCCTACGTGGGCCGGACCTTCATCCAGCCGTCCCAGACCCTCCGCCAGCTGGGCATCCGGCTCAAGTTGAACGCACTGGAATCCGTAATCCGCGGCAAGCGCGTCGTAGTGGTGGATGACTCGATCGTCCGCGGCAACACCCAGCGGGCCATCGTGCGGATGCTCCGGGAGGCCGGCGCCGCCACTGTCCACGTCAAAATCTCCTCGCCGCCGGTCCAGTGGCCCTGCTTCTATGGCATCGACTTCGCCTCCCGGGCCGAACTGATCGCCAATGGCGCCACCATTGAAGAGATCTCCCAGGCTATCGGCGCTGACTCGCTGGCCTACATTTCCGAGGACGGCATGATCGGCGCCACCCGTCAGCCGCGCGAACGTCTCTGCACCGCCTGCTTCACCGGCAAGTACCCCATCAAGCTTCCGGATGCGGACAAGCTGGGCAAGAACCTGCTGGAGCGCACGGACCTGGGCGGCCTGAAGCCTTCCCCTTCCGCGCTTCCCGGTGAAACCGCAGCCCTTGCCGTGGACGCCACCGAGGATCCCGCGGAGAAGTCCGGTGCCACCGGCTGCGACCCGGGTCCGGACTCCGAATTCGAGAACCTGTTGACCGAAGCCGACCTTGTGCCCGACGTACCCGCCGCCACCAGCGCCGACAAGAAAGAGTCCGTATGACTTCCGCTAACACCGCCGCAGAAAACTCCGGCATCACCTACGCCTCCGCAGGTGTGGACGTCGAAGCCGGGGACCGCGCCGTCGAGCTCATGAAGGATGCCGTGAAGGCAACCCACAACTCCTCGGTGATCGGCGGGGTGGGCGGATTCGCGGGCCTCTACGACGTCTCCAGGCTGCTGACCTACGAGAAGCCGCTGCTGGCGACCTCCACCGATGGTGTGGGGACCAAGGTGGCCATCGCGCAGGCCATGGACATCCACGACACCATCGGGTTCGACCTGGTGGGCATGGTGGTGGACGACATCGTTGTGGTGGGCGCCGAACCGCTGTACATGACCGACTACATCGCCTGCGGCAAGGTGGTCCCCGAGCGCATCGCGGGCATCGTCCGCGGCATCGCCTCCGCCTGCTCGGTGGCCGGCACCGCCCTGGTGGGCGGCGAGACCGCCGAGCACCCCGGCCTGCTGGGCGAGCATGAATACGATGTTGCCGGGGCAGCCACCGGCGTGGTGGAAGCCGATGCGCTGCTGGGCCCGGACCGCGTACGCGCCGGGGACGTTGTGATTGGCATGGCCTCATCCGGCCTCCACTCCAACGGCTACTCCCTGGTCCGCCGCGTCATCAACCACGCCGGCTGGGCCCTGGACCGCCAGGTCTCCGAACTGGGCCGCACCCTGGGTGAAGAACTCCTGGAACCGACGCGCGTTTACGCGGCCGATTGCCTCGACCTCGCCCGCACCTTCCCCGTAAACGCCGGCGCAGCCATCCATGGCTTCAGCCACGTCACCGGCGGCGGCCTGGCCGCCAACCTGGCCCGCGTCCTCCCGCAGGGCCTGGTGGCAACAGTTGACCGCGCCACGTGGGAACTGCCGGCCATCTTCAAGCTGGTGTCCGAGCTGGGCAACGTCCCGCTCGCGGACCTGGAGCGCACGCTGAACCTCGGCGTGGGCATGGTGGCCATTGTTTCCGCCGAAGCTGCGGATGCCGCCGTTGGCCGCCTCAACGAGCGCGGGCTGCCGTCTTGGATCATGGGCACCGTCGCTGCGGACTCCGGCTCGATCGACAAGTCCGGCCCGGATTACGTGCAGGGCGCCAAGGGCGTGGACGGCGGCGCGGTCCGCCTGGTCAACGCCTACGCCTAATACCTTTCATCGAGTGCTGAGTATTTGTCGTTTTCACGCCTGGGAACGACAAATACTCAGCACTCGATGCATTTAAGCGATCTGGATCAGGTTGAGCACTCCGCCCTGCGGGTCCCTGATCGTGGCCAGTGAGCCGTCGACAGGGTATTCGTCCGGCTCCACGATGACTTCGCCGCCCGCTGCCTGGGCCTCCGCTGCCGCCCCGGCAACGTCCGCCACGCCAAAGTAGACCTGCCAGTCGGCCTGCTCGCCTTCGTCGGCAGGTACGACGCCAGCCACCTCGCTGCCGTCGATGAGCAGCGTGCTGTAGCTGCCGCCGTCGTCCTGGGGGTACTCGGTGACCTCGTGCCCGAACAGCTGCTGGAAGAAACCGACGGCGACAGGCGTCTCTGGTGTGAACAGTTCCGCCCACGCCAGCGCACCGGGCTGGTTGAACACGTGGCTTCCGTAGTGCGTTCCGGGCTGCCAGATGCCCGTGGTTCCGCCGCCGGGAGGGGCCAGGAAGCCAAGTACTCCCGTATCGCCTACGCTCTCCGGGCCGAACAGGGCAGTACCGCCGGCGTGGCGCGCTTCTTCCAGCACGTCCGCGGCGTCCTTGGCGGAGAAGTAGATGTTCCACCTGGCGGCAGTGCCTGCTTCCAGTTGCAGGGGGCTTTGCGGCGCGATCGTGGACACCAGCTCGCCGCCGACGAAGGCCTGGGCGTAACTGCGGCCGTCCGGAGTGGGAAAGTCCTGGTAGGTCCAGCCGAATATGCGGCCGTAGAAGTCTTTGGCGGCGGCAACATCGGGGGTCTGCAGATCCGCCCAGCAGGGCTCGCCGTGACGGTATCCCTCAACTTTTGGCATGGGACCAACGGTACACGGACCCCTTGAGCCACAAGGTTCGGCGGGGGAAAATAGCGCCAGAAAGATCCGCTGGGTACACCGCATGGCGGCACATCAGCAGCGGTCGATCCGGAATGGGAGTACACGAACATGGCCGGCTTCCTCGACATTGACGGGCACCCGACGTGGGTGGAAGACCGGGGTGGTGCGGGCGTTCCGCTGCTCCTGCTTCACGGTGGCCTCAGCAACAGCGACGCCCTCCTCAACACGCTCGGGGCGGGGCTGTCGAGCCACTACCGCGTTATCGCGTTCGACCGCCGCGGACACGGATATACGGCGGATACTGATGCGGACTTCCACTACGACGATATGGCCCGGGAGACGATCAGCGTCCTCGAAACAGTCGTGGGCGGGCCCGCGCATTTGGTTGGCTGGAGCGACGGCGGCATTGTCGCCCTCCTGGTGGCGCTCGCGAGGCCGGACCTGGTGAAAAAAATGGTTGTCATCAGCGCGAACTACGACGTGGACGGCGTTCAGCAAGTGGAAATGGACCCGGATTCGCCGGTCTTCCAAGAGCTTGGCCGGGCCTACGCCGAGCGTTCTCCTGATGGACCCGGGCACTTTGAGGAAGTAGCCCGGAAAGCCATGCAGTTGATCAGCAGCGAGCCGTCACTCAAGACATCCCAGATCTCGCGGATCCAACAGGCGGTGCTGGTGACTGTCGGGGACGACGACATTGTTACCCTGCCCCACGCCATTTCGTTGTATGAGGCACTGCCGAACGGACAGCTGGCGGTGGTTCCCGGCACGTCCCACGGCCTGCCGATGGAACGGCCCGCTACGCTTACCAGCCTTATCCTTCCGTTCCTGGAAGAGGATGGGCCGCCCAAGACCCTCATGCCTGTCAGGCGGGCCCGCATGTCAGGCGGGAACGGCGAAAGGACCCGTGGGGACATGCCGGAAACAGGCATGCCTCAACGGGCCTCTTGAGCGAGGTCAGCACTTTGGGGTGCTGCAAGGAAAGCAGCGTGGCGAAGGTTATTGCGACTGAGTGCCAACTGCTCTAGCGCAGCGACGGCCAGCGACAACTAGCCGATGCGACGGTGGTCTACCTCGTCGTCATCGTCATCCAAATCATCCGCGTACTTGTCCACATAAGCCGAATAATCCGGTTCGACCGGCTCATTCGAATATCGGCTCGTTGAACGACTGGCAGGGCCCGTCAGCTCACGCTGAAGTGCCGAGTAGTCAGTGTTCGGGGAGTAGTACTTGATGTCCCGAGCCTGCTTGGTAGCTTTTGCCTTTTGACGGCCGCGCCCCATGGCGTGACCCCCTTTTGTACTTGGACCGGAGGTGGTCACCTTGGCGATCGGTGAGGCCCCGGAATGTTTGGTCAATTTGTCGTACACCTAGATTACATGCTTTCGGCGGGCCCCGCTTGCCGCCAGGAGGCCCGGAGGGGCGCGTGGGGTACCATGACGCACTCCGGCCCGCAGGATTCCGCCATTTTTCTTCGGTAGAGTCACTTAAGAACTGCCAATTTTGTCTGGCCATTGGCGAGCCGCGGAACCAAAACCAGGAGGATGCGCACCCGTGAACCAGCAGGACCTTCCGCCGAAACCCTCCTCGCCGCCACGCACCGGAAACCTGCCGAAAGTCCCCGGCGGGAACGGCACTTCGGCCCCCGCCCCGGAATCCGTCACCTGGTCCCAACCGCGCCACGAGCCCGCCCCGGAGAGGCACACCAACAGGCGGCCCGCGTACTGGAAGGTGTTTTTCGCCGTCGTGATCCTGGCTGTTGCGGGCTCGCTGGTGTGGCTTGCCATGTGGCTGAACTCCTCGTCGGGCACCCAGGCGCCGAAAGCTGCTGCGCCGGGCGTACTGCAGACTGCCGTCACTCCGCCCGCCAGCCCCCAGCCCCTCCCCCGGGAAGGGGTGGCGCCGGCAGCGTACGCCGTCGGTGATTGCTTCAAGGACTTCGACCCCCAGGCGCTGACGTCCACGGTGGTGCCGTGCGATACGCCCCATTCGTCCCAGCTGGTTGCCACCCTCCGATACCCGGACGACGGCGACTACCCCGGCGCTGACCCGCTCAAGGCCAAGGCGCTGGAGGTTTGCCAGGCAGCAAAGCTCAGCCCGGCGGCCAAGCAGTTCCCACTCAACTACCAGCGCAGCTACCCCAGCAGCACCAGCTGGGGATCAGGCGACCGGCGGGTGGACTGCTACGTCGCGGCCGACGGCGGCAACGTGATCAACGCAAGCGTGCTGCCCTGACAGTCAGCCTGACAGGGCAGCACACCTCCACCTTCACCCGCGGCTAGTCCTTCCGACGCACCGACAGCCCTGAGCTCCGGGCACCGGTCAGCGTATCGACGCTGGATTCGGTGAGTTCGCCGAAGTCTGGCGCGGTATCCACCAGGACGGTGTCGCCGTCGCTGATCTCGCCGGCGAGGATGGCCTTGGCCAGCCGGTCGCCGATCTCGCGCTGCACCAGGCGGCGCAGCGGCCGGGCGCCGTAGGCGGGGTCGTAGCCGGACAGCGCCAGCCATGCCTTGGCGCCATCAGTAACGTCGAGGGTGAGCCGCCGTTCGTGCAGCCGCCGCCCCAGTTCCGCCACGTGCAGTTCCACGATGTGCGCCAGTTCCTCCACGGTAAGGGCGTCGAAGAGCACCACCTCGTCGAGCCGGTTCAGGAACTCCGGCTTGAAGGACGCGTTCACGGTAGCCATCACGGCGTTGCGCTTGGCCTCGGCGTTCAGCGATTGGTCCACCAGGAACTGGCTGCCCAGGTTGGAGGTCAGTACCAGGATCACGTTGCGGAAGTCCACGGTACGGCCCTGCCCGTCGGTGAGGCGGCCGTCGTCGAGCACCTGCAGGAGGATGTCGAACACCTCGGGGTGCGCCTTCTCCACCTCGTCCAGCAGCACCACGGAGTACGGGCGGCGGCGGACGGCCTCGGTGAGCTGGCCGCCTTCCTCGTAGCCCACGTATCCCGGAGGCGCTCCGACCAGGCGGGCCACGCTGTGCTTCTCGCTGTACTCGGACATGTCGATGCGCACCATGGCGCGCTCGTCGTCGAACAGGAAGTCAGCCAGGGCCTTGGCCAGCTCCGTCTTGCCCACGCCGGTGGGGCCCAGGAACAGGAACGAGCCGGTGGGGCGGTTGGGGTCGCTGATGCCCGCCCGCGCGCGGCGGACGGAGTCGGACACTGCCTGCACGGCCTTGGCCTGGCCGATCAGGCGCCGGCCCAGTTCCTCCTCCATGTGCAGCAGCTTCTGGCTTTCGCCCTGCAGCATGCGGCCGGCGGGGATGCCAGTCCACGCCGAGATGACCTCGGCGATGTCTTCCGCGGTCACTTCCTCCGCCACCATCTGAGCCGGCTTGTCCGTCACGGCAGCCTCGGCTTCGGCGGCGGCATTCAGCTCGCGCTCCAGGGCCGGGATCTCCCCATAGAGGATCCGCGACGCCGTCTCCAGGTCACCTTCGCGCTGGGCCTTGTCGGCGGCGGAGCGCAGCTCATCCAGCTTCGCCTTCAGGTCACCCACCCGGTTGAGGCCGGCCTTCTCGGCTTCCCACCGGGCATTCAGCGCGGACAGTTCCTCTTCCTTATCTGCTTTGTCCGCACGCAGGGCCGCCAGCCGCTCGATGGACGCCGGATCCGACTCCCCGCTCAAGGCCAGCTCCTCCATGGTCAGGCGGTCCACCTGGCGGCGCAGCTGGTCGATCTCCTCCGGGGCGGAGTCGATTTCCATGCGGAGGCGGGACGCTGCCTCATCCACCAGGTCGATGGCCTTGTCCGGCAACTGGCGGCCGGAGATGTAGCGGTTGGACAGCGTGGCCGCCGCCACCAGGGCAGAGTCGGCGATGGACACCTTGTGGTGCGCCTCGTAGCGTTCCTTCAGGCCGCGGAGGATGCCAATGGTGTCCTCCACGCTGGGCTCGCCCACATACACCTGCTGGAAGCGGCGTTCCAGGGCGGCGTCCTTCTCGATGTTCTCGCGGTACTCGTCAAGGGTGGTGGCCCCGATAAGCCGCAGCTCGCCGCGGGCCAGCATTGGCTTGAGCATATTGCCGGCGTCCATGGAGGAGTCGCCGGTGGCCCCTGCCCCCACCACGGTATGGATCTCGTCAATGAAGGTGACGATCTGGCCATCGGAGCCCTTGATTTCCTCCAGGACCGCCTTCAGCCGTTCTTCAAACTCTCCGCGGTACTTGGCACCGGCAACCATGGAGCCCAAATCCAGGGAGATCAGGGTCTTGCCGCGCAGGCTTTCCGGGACGTCCCCGGCCACCATCCGCTGCGCCAGACCTTCCACCACGGCGGTCTTGCCCACGCCGGGCTCACCGATGAGCACCGGGTTGTTCTTGGTGCGCCGGGACAGGACCTGGACCACGCGCCGGATCTCCGAGTCGCGGCCGATCACGGGGTCCAGCTTGCCTGCCCGGGCCATGGCAGTGAGGTCCGTGCCGTACTTCTCAAGCGCCTGGAAGGTGTTCTCCGGGTCCGGGCTGTCCACCTTGCGGTCATTGCGGATACCGGGCAGCGCGGCGAGCAGGGCTTCGCGGGAAGCGCCGGCGTCGCGCAGCAGGCGGGCAGCGGCATCATTGCCGGCGGACAGGCCTACCAGGAGCACTTCGGTGGACACAAAGCTGTCGCCCAGCCGGTCAGCTTCCTCCTTGGCCTGCTGGATGGCCTGCAGGGCGGGCCGGGACAGCTGTGCCTGCTGGCTGGAGCCTCCGGACGTGGCGGGCAGGGCCTTGATGGCGCTGCTGGCCTGGACGCTGACGGCATCTGGGTCGGCGCCGGTGGCGCGGAGCAGCGCGACGGCCACGCCCTCCCGCTGATCCATCAGCGCCTTGAGGAGGTGGGCCGGTTCCACCTGCGGGTTGCCGGCCGTCGAGGCGTTCATTGCCGCGGCGGAAAGAGCCTCCTGGCTCTTGGTGGTGAATTTGACGTCCAAAGAGAGCTCCTTTCGGGGGCTTGTTGACTAAGTTGAGTCTACTACGCTCAACTTTGGACGGCGAGGTCCAGTAGCCATGTTTGCCCACGGCGAAACGGCTGTCCAGAGCAGGAGGTCCCTTCCCGCCGGACGGCGCGGGATTCGGCGCTACTGCTCCGCGGCGGCGGCAGGTTCGGCTTGGCGAACGTTTGAAAAGGTTCCTTCGGGCGTCATGCCGAGGGCCACGTAACCCTTGCGGATGCGGTGCCGGAAATAGATGCCGGTCCCGTAGTAGATGACGAGGCTGGCCACCACGAACAGCAGGGCCAGGTCGCTCTCGGTGCGGTAGGAGTAATAGGCGGGATGGCCGAAGGCGATATCGCCGCGCAGAAGCGGGAAGACCACCCCTGCCCAGTACGCCCCGCTGGCAAGGAAGAGGATGGAAAACAGGGTGGTCATAGCGCCCATGCCCTTGCAGCTTCTTACAACCTGCTTTTCAACTTTTTTCCATGCTTCAAGATCGTCCACCAATAGGACGGGCGCTCCGTTTTCCATTTATCTCCCCCAAGATCGCGCAATGCTGCACAGCATACCGTCCTGCGGAAGTCCGCTGCGGCCCTACGTTCCGCCCCCTAGGTCCCGTACACCGATACGGCCGCAGCCTTCACCACGAAGTGCACCGTCATGCCGGGAACCAGGGCCAGGTCGGCGGAGGCGGCCGGCGTGATGTCCGCGGCCAGGCTTCCGGCACGGACGCGGACCTGGTCGCCGTGCGGCTCAAGGTCGGTGATGGTGACGGCAAACGAGTTCCGCGGGCTTCCATGGGCGTCCGTCAGGAACACGGAAACGGCCGACGGCGGAAACACCGCGACGCCGAAACCGCCCGGCGTGGGCAGTTGGCCGGGTTCGTCGTCGTGCCCGGCGATCCTGAGGCCGCCATCGGTCCGGACCCCGGTTCCGTCCAGGGTGCCGGGAACGAAGTTCAGCCCGGCAAGTCCGGCAGCGAAAGAACTCCGCGGGCGCTCCAGCACGGTCCGGGTTGGACCTTCTTCCGCGATCCTGCCGCCCTCCAGGATCACCACGCGGTCCGCGAGCATCAACGCATCCAGCACGTCGTGGGTGACGATGATGGCTTGCCGCCCGGCCAGGACACGCTTGAACAGGCGGCGCAGCAGCGGCGCGGAGTGGATGTCCAGGGCGGCCAGCGGCTCGTCGAGCAGGAGGAGGGCGGGGTCGGCCGCGAGCGCCCGGGCCACGGCGACGCGCTGGGCCTGCCCGCCCGAGAGCTCGGCAGGACGACGTGCGGCAAGATGGTCCGCTTCAACGTCAACCAGCAGGCGCAGTGCCCGCTCCTTGGCTTCACTCCTTGACACACCGGCACTCCGGGGACCAAAGGCGACATTGTCCAGGACGCTCAGGTGGGGAAAGAGCAGGGGTTCCTGGGCGAGCAGGGCCGTGCCCCGGTTGTGCGGCGGTGACCACGTGTGCCGGGATCCGTCGAGGTCGAAGAGGGTCCTGCCGTTGAGTTCGGCCCTGCCACTGTCCGGCCGCAGCAGGCCGGCGATGCCGGCCAGCAGCGTTGATTTGCCGGCGCCGTTGGGCCCCATGACGGCCACGGTTTCGCCCGGCCGGACGGTCAGGGCCACGTCGAAACCCCGCCCGGCCACGGCTGCCTGGAAGGACAGCGTCACTGGGCGTTCCCTCCTGCCGGGGCTGCCGCCGTCGTCCGTTGCCCTGGCCCGGCGCGGCCTGCTGCCGGGCGGCGGTAAGCGAGGGCAACCACCGCCACGGCCACGGCGACCAGGACCAGGGACAGGGCGACGGCGGCGTCCGGGTCCGTTTCGCGCTGCAGGTAGATCTCCAGCGGCAGGGTGCGGGTCACCCCCTGCAGGCTGCCGGCGAAGGTCAGCGTGGCACCGAACTCGCCCAGGCTCCGCGCGAAGGAGAGGACGGCACCGGACGCCAGGCCGGGCAGGACGAGGGGCAGCGTGACGCGCCGGAAGACGGTGCCGGGCCTGGCGCCCAGGGTCGCGGCCACCGCCTCATACCGGGATCCGGAGGTCCGTAAGGCGCCTTCCAGGCTCACCACCAGGAAGGGCAGCGCCACGAACGTCTGCGCCAGGACCACCGCCGTGGTGGAGAAGGCAATCTGCAGACCGAACACGTCCAGGGTCCGTCCCAGCAGCCCCTGCCGGCCGAAGGTATAGAGCAGGGCGATGCCGCCCACCACCGGGGGAAGCACCAGCGGCAGGAGCACCAGCGAGCGCAACAGGCCCTGCAGGCGGAAGGTATCCCGGGCCAGGACCAGGGCCAGCGGCACACCCAGCACGATGCACAGCACGGTGCTGGCGGCAGAGGTCCGCAGGCTCAGCCCCAGCGCCGTCAGCGACGGCCCGGACGTCACCAGCGGAATGAAGTTGGCCCAGTCCACGCGCAGCACCATGGCCAGCAGCGGAAGCACGACGACGACGGCGGCCACGGCTGCCAGCGCCCGCACCCAGGCCGGGATGCCGGAGTACCCGGCTGGGTGGGTGCGCGGGCGCGCCTCAGGCCGTCCTTGCTGCCGGGCCACCTCCCCCTGCCGGCTCACTTGCTGCCCGCGCCCTGGGCGGGCGGGCCGAATCCTGCGGCGGCCAGGACCTTTTGGCCTTCCGGCCCGGTGACCAGGTCCAGGAAGGCCTGGGCGGTGGCCTTGTTGCGGCCAGTGGCAACGCCGGCAATCGGGTAGGTGTTGACCGCACTCCCGGCTTCCGGAAACGGGATGCCTTTCGCGCTGGAGCCGGCGGCTTTGATGTCCGTGCCGTACACCAGCCCGGCGTCGGCCTCGCCGGAAGTGACCTTGCCCAGGACATCGGTGACGGCGTTTTCCTCGCTGACCGGGCTCAAGGCTAGCCCCGCCGCCTGCGCCACCTTGGCCGTGGCGGCCCCGCATGGAACCTGCCGGGCGCAGGTGACCAGTTTGATGCCCGGCCGGGCCAGGTCCTGCAGCGATGTGATTCCCGCCGGGTTGCCGGGAGGTACGGCGATGGCCAGGGTGTTGGTGGCGAACTCTTTCGGCGTCCCGTCCGCGAGGCCTGCGTCCTGCACTTTCTTCATGTTGGCCGTGTCCGCGGAAGCGAAGACGTCAGCGGGGGCGCCCTGGCTGAGCTGGCCGGCGAGGTCGGAGGATCCCGCGAAGCTCAGGGTCACCTTTGTTCCCGGGTGTTGCGCTTCGAAAGTGTGGGCGAGCTCGGTGAAGGTGGCTTTGAGGGAGGCGGCGGCGAAAACGGTGATGGTGCCGCTTGGCGTGCCGCCGGTGCTGGAGTCGGGGGCACTGCCCTGCGCGGCACATCCGCTAAGTGCGGCCGGCAGGAGGATGCCCAGGGCAAGCAGCGCGGTGGAGAACCGGGCCATCCGGATGGTCATGTTCCGCAGGCTCATGCCGTGGCCTTCCCCTTCGGGGCTTCGATAATGACCGTTGTTGCCTTGACGACGGCGGTGGCCACGGCCCCCGGTTCGAGACCCAGTTCGCGGACCGCCTCGCTGCTCATCAACGACACCACCCGGAAGGGTCCGCACTGCAGTTCCACCTGGGCCATCACCTTGTCCGTGATCACGTTGGTCACCAGGCCCACGAAGCGGTTCCGCGCGGAACTGCTGCCGCCTTTGGGGTCGTCCGGGAGCTGGGCAAGCTTCTGCGCGTGGGCCGCCAGTTCCAGCCCGTCGACCGCGAGGCGGCCGGAACTGTCACGGCCCGGGGTGAGGGTTCCGTTCTCGGTCCAGCGGCGGACGGTATCATCGCTCACGCCGAGGAACCGGGCAGCTTCGGAAACGCGGATAAGGGCCATTCGGCGATTCTAGCCCGCAAATACGGAACCAGAAACCGATTATGGGCGCAAAGAAGGAGCTGCACCTGTCCCGCGGGCCCCCGGCTTCCGGAAGTACTGCAGCACTAGACTCGCTTCCATGGCCATCTACATTGACCCGCCGCTGTGGCCTGCACACGGAACCCTCTTTTCACACCTGGTCTCTGATTCGTCCCTGGCCGAGCTTCATGCCTTCGCTGCCGCCGCCGGGATCCCGAAACGGGCGTTCGACGGCGACCACTACGACGTGCCGGAGCGCCGCTTCGACGAGTTGGTGGCGGCTGGCGCGGTGTCCGTGGAGGCCAGGGTCCTGGTCCGCAGGCTCATCGCCAGCGGCCTGCGGATCCCTGCCCGCCGGCGAAACAAGGCGCTGAAGGTCCCGCTGCTGAACCGGTGGGAGGCCATCATGCCGGGCCATGATGCGCTGTTCCTGGACCTGCTGGACCGGTGGAGCGAGCCGCACCGCCACTACCACGGCTGCACGCATTTGCTCTCCGTGCTGGAGGCGCTGGACCTGCTCACCGAACCGGACGAGGCGCCGCGGACCGTGCTGCTGGCCGCCTGGTTCCACGACGCCGTGTACCGCGGGGCCGCCGGCCAGGATGAGGAGGAATCCGCACGGCTCGCCGAGAAACGCCTTGAGGAGGCCGGGCTGCCGGAGGAAGAGGTGGCGGAAACGGCGCGGCTGGTCCGGCTCACATCCGACCACCGGCCGGAACCAGGCGACGGCGACGGGGCCCTCCTCTGCGACGCCGACCTGTCCATCCTGGGCGGCGAACCGGACGAGTACGCCCGCTACGTCGCCGCCGTACGGAAGGACTACGCGCATATCGGCGACGCCGACTTCGCAGCCGGCCGGGCCGCCGTCGTGCGCCAGCTGCTGGAACTGGACCCGCTCTTCCACCACCGGCGGGCAAGGGACCTGTGGCTGGACGCGGCACACCGCAACCTGGAAAGCGAGCTGGCATGAACGCGCCCGGCTCCAGCCCCCGGCACACGTTCTCCGCCAATGCTGCCCACCGGCAGCTCCCGTTCGCGGTCCGGCTGGACTGGGGGCTCGCCGGGGCGCTGACGGTGGCACCCGGCGCGGACATCGCGGTGGTGGTGGACGTGCTGTCCTTCGGCACCTGTGTCAGCGTGGCACTGGACCGGGGCGCCGACGTCTTCCCCTACCGGTGGCGTGACACCAGCGCGGAGGATTTCGCGGCCCACCATCAGGCGCAGCTGGCGGGGCCGCGCGACGGCGGCGGGCTGAGCCTGTCCCCGGAAAGCCTCCGGACTGCGGCGGCGCTGGAAAGAGTGGTCCTGCCATCCCCCAACGGATCGGAACTGTGCCAGTCGCTGGCCGGGGCGGTGCCTTTGGTGGCCGCGGTGTGCCTGCGGAACGCGGCAGCAACAGCGGAGTGGGTGGCCGCCAACCTTCCGGACGACGCGGTGGTGGCGGTGGTTGCCGCCGGTGAGCGCTGGCCGGACGGCACCCTTCGCCCTGCCGTGGAGGACCAGATTGGAGCGGGCGCGTTCATTGCCGGGCTGGTGGCCACGGGCAAGGGCGGCTATGAAGCCGGGGACGGCCGGCACGGCTATGCACCGGAAGCGGTGGCGGCCATGGCTGTCTACGAATCCGCCGAACCGCGCTTGCGGGAGGTGCTGCAGCAGTGCTCCAGCGGCCGGGAGCTGTCCGGGGCCGGGTACGCCGGGGACCTGGACATCGCGGCTGAACTGGACCAGAGCGATTCGGTGGCCATCCTGCGGAACGGGGCGTTCCGGCAGCTTTGAGAAGCTGCCGGTTTCGGGGACCTGCTTCGATTTAGCCGGGAGCTGTGCCACACTGCACGGATGAGCCTGCGCATCCAAGCCATCGCTGTTGATTCGACCGATCCCAGCATTCCCGCAGCCTTCTGGGAAAAGGCGCTTGGATGGCGCCGGACCCATGAAGAGGATGACGAGATCGTGCTGGAGCCGCCGGCAGGCAGCACCGAAGACGGCGTGCTGCCCGACCTGCTCTTCCTCAAGGTCCCGGAGCAAAAAGAACTTAAGAACCGGCTCCACCTGGACCTCCGACCGGAGGACCAGGACGCCGAAGTGGCGAGGCTGGAGGAACTGGGTGCCCGGCAGGTGTCGGTGGGCCAAGGCGTGGCCGCGACGTGGGTGGTGATGGCCGACCCGGACGGCAACGAGTTCTGCGTCCTCCGCGCCCTGCGGCCCGGCGGAACCGGCTAGCGGTACGTCCTGACCGGATAGGTGCTCACGAAAGGCGTGCTGGTGGGCACGATCTGCTTGCCCAGCGGCATCAGGGACACCGGGATGAGCTTCAGGTTGGCGATGGCCAGCGGAATGCCGACGATGGTGATGGCCATGGCGAACGCCGTGACCACATGGCCAATGGCGATCCAGATCCCTGCTACCAGCAGCCAGATCACATTGCCCAGCAGCGAGAAGACACCGGTGCCGCCGGGCTTGTCCACCACCATCCGGCCAAAGGGCCACAGGGTGTAGGCGGCGATCCGGAACGAGGCAATGCCCCACGGGATGGTGACGATCAGCAGGCAGCAGACCACGCCCGCCAGGAAATAGCCCAGGGCCAGCCAGAGGCCGCCGAAAACCAGCCAGATGATGTTCAGAAGTGTCTTCATGCACCCATTGTGCCCCCGCCCCTCTGACAAAAGGGTGGGGGACTCCCCTGATCCTGCCCTGATAACCGCCGGTGGCGAGGCAGGACAGTATCTAGACCGTGGCGGCGTCCTTGGCGGCGTGCACGAAAGCCCGGACCTTGGCCAGGTCCTTCACGCCCCGGGATGCCTCCACACCGGAAGAAACATCCACGCCCCAGGCATGGGCGGCTGCCGATGCCTGGCCCACATTCCCGGGTTCAAGCCCACCGGCCAGCAGCCAGGTCCGTCCCTGCAGCACCGGCAGGGCCGCCACGGAGGCGTAGTCCCAGGACTCGCCGGATCCGGGCACGGCTGCATCAATCAGGAGCAAGTCCTCGCCCCAGTCTTCGAACTCATCCTGCGCGGCACCCATGGTGATGGCCCTGACCAGCTTCATGCCGGCGTCGTGCACGGTTGTCACGTCCGCACGGGACCGGCTGCCATGCAGCTGGATCCATTCCAGGCCTGCGGCCCGGGCGATGGCGATGGCGTCGGCCACGGGTTCGTCGCGGAACACCCCGATCGGAGAGACGGTTTTGGGGACCCCTGCGAGCAGCGAAGCCGCCTGCGACGGCGAGACGACCCGGGGGCTGGCGGTGAGCACGAACCCCACGGCGTCTGCGCCGGCATCCACTGCTTCGCGCACCGATTCGGGCGTGCTGAGACCACACACTTTGACGAACATTCCCGGCTCCTTCAGGCTGTTTTCGTGTTGACCCCCCGCAGGAGATTAGCAGGGACGGGACGCAACTGCGATGCCGCCCGCAGGAGCAAACTAGGCTGGGCTGATGCAGATCATCCGCTTCGCAGAGCTCAAGGCCGAACCGTGGCGCAACGGCGGCGGGGTAACCAGGGAAATCGCACGCCAGGGCTCCGAAGACGGCGGCTTCGACTGGCGGGTGAGCATCGCTGACATTGCCAAGGCAGGGGACTTCTCGGCCTTTGCGGGAATGGAGCGCGTCCTGACGGTTATCGAAGGGGAGCTGCTCCTGCTCTCCGTCGATGGCGCGGAGCAGCCCCTGGAGAAGTACCGTCCCTTCCGGTTCGACGGCGGGGCCGCAACTGCAGCCAAGCTGCCCACCGGGGACATCAGGGACCTGAACGTCATCACCCGGGCCGGGGCCTACAAGGGCTTCACATCGATCATTGAGCTGTCCAGGAAGCGCGCCCACCCCGTGTTTGAGGGACAGTTCGGTGTGCTGCTGCAGGGGCAGGCGAAGGTCAGCCAGGGCGGCGGCGAGCCGGTGGAGCTGGGCCGCTATGACGCCGTGGCCGGCTCGGACGCCGATTCCCCCGAGATCCTGGGCCGCGGCTTCCTGGCCGTGGTTTCCATCGACGCACAGGAAGCCACAAACTAAGCACCCGCAGGTGGTGAGGTTGGGCACCAACGGTGGCTGGCCGCCGTCGTGCGTTGCTACGCTGAAATCCAAGGCTTCACACCCGAGCCTCCGGACGACGGTTCAGTACCCGGCATGCGACAAGACTGGCCAAAGGAATCTGTCATGTCGTGGGTAATCCTCATTCTTTCCGGCGCGCTGGAAGCCGTCTGGGCCGCGGCCCTGCACCGGACCTCCCAGGTTTCCGGACGCCGGCGCCTCGCCCCTGCCGCCCTTTTCCTCGTGGCCGTGGCGGCCAGTACCGGCGGCCTTGCCGTCGCCATGCAGTCCATTCCCACCGGCACCGCCTACGCTGTGTGGGTGGGTGTGGGCGTGGTCCTCACCTCCGCCTACGCGATGGCCACCAAAGTTGAACGCCCGACGGCGGCGCGCCTGCTGCTGCTCTCCGGCATCGCGGCCTGCGTGGTTGGCCTGAAGGTGGTGGCGTGATGCTGAGGGGCATGCTTCCGTGGCTGGTGCTCCTGGCGTCCGCGGTCCTTGAAGCAGTCTGGGCAACGGCCCTTGGCCTGTCCGACGGTTTCAGCAACCCCCTGCCCACCATCGTCTTCGCCGTCACCGCAACCCTGAGCATGCTGGGCCTGGGCATGGCCATCCGCAGTATCCCGCTGGGTACGGCCTACGCGATCTGGGTGGGCATCGGCGCTGCGCTCACCGTCGGCTGGGCGATGGCCACCGGCGTGGAACCCTTCAGCGTGGTGAAACTGCTGTTCATCGCCGGCATCGTGGCTTGTGCCGCCGGCCTGAAAGCGCTGCCGGCCGGGAAAAACGCGCCGGCTGCGCGCAGCAGTGACTAGGCTTTTGCCATGGACTCCCCCGAGATCGCCCAGGCCGTCGATGCGCTGCGGCGCAGGATGGTGCCTGGCTCGCGGACCATCCTGGGCATCGCCGGGGCGCCGGGGTCCGGAAAGTCCACGTTCGCGACCTGGCTCCAGGAGCAGTTCAGCCTGGGAACCTCGGTTGTGGTGCCCATGGACGGCTTCCACCTGGGCAACGCGATCATCGAGGGCACGCCGTTGCGGGCGCGGAAGGGCGCCATCGACACGTTCGACGGCGGCGGGTACCTTTCGCTGCTGCGGCGCCTGGCGTGCCGGGACGAGGCAGTGGTGTACGCGCCGGAGTTTCGCCGCACCCTGGATGAACCGGTGGCCGCGTCCATCGCCGTTCCCGCCGACGTCCCGCTGGTGATCACCGAGGGGAACTACCTGCTGGCGGACCAGGAGCCGTGGAAGGGGGTGCGGGCGCAGCTGGACGAGGTATGGTTCCTCGAAACCCCGCACGAGCTGCGGCTGCAGAGGCTGGTGGACCGCCATGTGTCGTTCGGGATGGACCGGGAGGCCGCGCTTGCGTGGGCCACTGGACCCGACGAGGCCAATGCCCGGCTCATCCAGGCCACCCGCCCGGCCGCGGACCGCGTCATACCCTGGCTGTAACTTCATTTTCAGGAAACGAACAGGAGCACCCATGGCTAACGCCCCCACCCATTCCGGCAGTACTGTCCAGCTCGGCGACGGCCTGGCCGTCAGCCCCCTGGGCTTCGGCGGCATGGCACTCACACCCGTGTACGGCGAGGTGGACCCAGCCGAGGCGCTGCAGACGCTGCACCACGCCGTCGACGCCGGTGTCAGCTTCATTGACACCGCGGACATCTACGGCGGGGGCAGCAACGAGGAGCTCATTTCCCAGCTGCTCAAGGACCGGCGGGACGAGGTCCAGCTCGCCACCAAGTTCGCGCTGGTGGGCACGCCCACGGACGGCTACACGGACATCCGCGGTGATGCTGCGTACGTGCGCCAGGCCGTGGAGCGGAGCCTGCAGCGGCTGGGCACGGACGTGATCGACCTCTACTACATGCACCGCCGGGACGTGCGCGTTCCCATTGAGGAAACCGTGGGCGCCATGGCCGAGCTGGTGAAGCAGGGAAAGGTCAAGCACCTGGGCCTGTCCGAGGTGACGGCACAGGAACTACAGGACGCCTCGGCGGTCCACCCAATCGCCGCGGTCCAAAGCGAATGGTCCATCTGGAGCCGGGACGTGGAACGCAACGTGGTTCCCGCAGCCGCCGCCCTGGGCGTGGGCTTCGTTCCCTACTCCCCGCTGGGCCGCGGTTTCCTCACCGGCACCGTGGACACCTCGAGCCTGGGCGACAAGGACTTCCGCCGGAACATCCCCCGTTTCGCCCCCGATGCCGCAAGCGCCAACCAGGCCGTGGTGGACGCGGTCCGGTCCGTGGCGGACCAGCTGCAGGCCACACCCGCGCAGGTTGCCCTCGCCTGGCTGCTGGCGCAGGGCAAGCGGCTGGGCCTGCCTGTGGTCCCCATCCCCGGCACCCGCAAGGCCGCCCGCATCGACGAAAACCTCGGCGCATTGTCCCTGGAACTCACCCCGGCGCACCTGGAAGCACTGGAGGCGGCCTCGGACGCGGTCGTCGGCTCCCGTTCCGCGGACCCTAAATGGGTGTCCGAGGGCCGCGAATAGCATCTCGTTCCACCACCAACCGACCCAACCCCAAGGAGCCCCATGCCTGCCATCGTGCACTTCGAAGTCCAGATTGACCCGGCCCGCCGGGACGACGCCGCCGGATACCTGTCTGAAACCCTCGCCGCCACCCGCGCCTGGCCCGGCAACCTGGGCATCGAAGCCCTGGTGGACGACGCTGATCCCTGCCACATCCTGGTAGTGGAAACCTGGGCCACCACCCAGGACCACGACGACTACGCGGCATGGCGGAAGACGCCGGAGGGAAAGCACAGGCTGGGTGAGGTCCTCGCCGGGACACCGTCAAAGCAGGTCTACTCCGCAACCATGCCGCTCGACCTGCAGACTTCCCAGGACTAGGCCCGTGGACTCACTTCTCTACGACCTGCCTGCCCTCACCATCCGCAGCATCTCCGTCAGCGCGATGGACAACAACGTGTACCTGCTGACCGCCAAGGAGAGCGGAGCGCAGCTGCTGATTGATGCCGCTGACGATCTGCCCGCCATCCAGCAGTTGCTGGCGGACGGGGCCGCGGACACGTCGGCGGCCCCCCGGCTTGCCCTGATTGCCACCACGCACCAGCACTGGGACCACGTGCGGGCGCTGGAGGAACTGGTGGCGGCAACGGGGGCGCGGACAGCTGCCGGCGCGGATGACGCCGATGCGTTGCCGGTCGCCGTGGACGTCCGGGTCAGCCATGGCGACGTCGGCAACTTCGATGGTTTTGATGTGACCGCAGTTCACCTGCGCGGCCACACGCCCGGTTCCATTGCCTTTGTGTACCAGGACCCGGAAGGGCCGGCGCACATCTTTTCGGGCGACTCGCTGTTCCCCGGCGGGGTGGGCAACACGGATAAGGATCCTGCACGGTTCAACCAGCTCCTGACCGATGTCACGGAGCGGCTGTTCGGCGCCTACCCGGACAGCGCCGTCGTCCATCCCGGCCATGGCAAGCCAACCACCTTGGGTGCCGAACGCCCGCACCTGGAAGAGTGGCGCGCCAGGGGCTGGTAGTGATCAGCCAACTGCCGCCAAATCCCACGAAGAGAGGGTCCGGGAACGCATGAAGGACATTGCCGTGGGCATCGACGCCCAAGACAACGGGCGGCTGGACCAGGAGCTGACGCCGAACTCCGCCGCGCGTCACCGGCGAATGCTCCTTGCAGGAACGCTGGCCACGGCCGGGATAGCCATCGCGGTCCTCGTGTGGGCCAAGTGGTACCCCTACGCCCTCAAGATCCCGGTGGTGGCGGGCAGCCACTCGCTGGGAAACTCCGTCCTGTCCGGCAAGGCAAGTGCGCCGCCTGCCCCCTCGTGGAACGCGGCCATCGAGTACAGCCTGGGCTACGTCGCATCGATCTGGCAGGCGCTCGTGGCCGGCCTGCTCGTGGCCGCGGCGGTGGAGGCGTTTCTTCCGGCCCGCCGGCTGCTCGCGCTGTTCCAGGCCAGGCGTGGCCCGGCGGCGAGCACGGTCTGCGGCGGGCTTCTGTCGATGTCGTCAATGATGTGCACGTGCTGCGCCGCCCCCGTTGCGTTGAACGTCCGCCGCAGAGGGGTTCCGGTGAGCTCCGCCCTCGCTTACTGGTTGGGCAACCCCGTGCTCAATCCGGCAGCCCTGGCATTCATGGCCTTTGTGCTCCCATGGCAGTTCGTCGCCGTCCGTGTGGGCACCGGCGTGATCCTTGTCTTTGGTGTCACGCTGCTCGTGAGCCGCCTGGCAAAAGGGACCAGCGTCGCGGAACCGGTGGAGCAGTCCGCCGAAACCGTGACTGCCGTTGGCGCTGTCCGCCGGTTCGCCAAGGCCCTGGCCCGGTTGTCGGTGCGCCTCCTGCCGGAGTATGCGGTGGTTGTGATGCTCCTGGGTGCCTTCCGTGGCTGGCTGTTTCCGGAGGCCGGCACGCTCGCGTCGTGGGGCGTGCTCGCAGCCGTCCTGCTCGCCGTCGTCGGAACCCTGTTCGTGATCCCGACGGCCGCGGAGATCCCCATCATCGGCGCGTTGATGGCCGCTGGAGTTGGACTGGTTCCCCTGGGCGCCCTGGTGCTGACCCTGCCCGCCCTGAGCCTGCCGTCGATGCTGATGGTCCGCGGGGCCTTCCCCGGCCGGGTAATTGCAGCCACGGGGGCTGCCGTGATGGGACTGGGCCTGGTGGGTGCCGCCGCGATGGCCGCCCTGACCTGAGCAGGACCGCGGCGGGCAGCCGCGTCCTTGGCTGCTAAACACCGTTTAACGCATCGAGTGCTCCGTAACTGTCGTTTAGAACCTCCTAAACGACGTTATCGGAGCACTCGATGGGCTGGGCGGGGCCCACGCCGGCAGGGTTCCCTGGTCGAGCTTGCGAGACGAGGGAGCCGGTGGGGCTACCGTCCCCGGCGCTCGTTGGAGGCCGGGGCGGAGGCGCGGCGGGGGCCGCTGCGGGCCGGACGGCCTGAACCGCCGTTGCCCGAACCGCCGTTGCCTGAGCCGAACGAACCGCCGGAGGTGCCGCCGGTGTTGGAAGACCAGACGGCCTTGCTGCCGCCGGTGGCTGCTGCGCGCTGTCCGGTCGCGGGGCGTCCACTGCGCTGGCCGCCGCCGGTTGCCGGACGCCCGCCGGAAGCGGCGCGTCCACCGGATGCGGGACGGCCCGTGCCGCCGCGGGGAGCCTCGCTGCGGGTGATCCGGGAATCGCTGCGGCCCTCGGCTGCACGTCCGTTCGATCCGCGGCCGGCCGATGAGCGGCCACCTGCTGCGGGAACGTCGTTGCGGTGCGTGGAAGCCGTGCCGCGGCCGCGGGCGTTGCGGCGGGCAGCTGCTGCGGCTACTGCGCGGTCCTCGTTCTGCTCGGCGTTGCGGTCGAATGCTGCGCGGGCCTCGGTGCGGCCTTCGAATGCAACGGCGCGGCGCTCGGCGCGGGGTACGTCGGTGCGTACTGCCTCGGCTGCAACCTTGCCGCGTCCGCCACGGCCACCACGGCCGCCGGCGGTGGGGGCAGCCTGGCGGCGTGCGCGCTTGCGCTCGGCGTTGGCTCCGGTGGAGGTGCCGCCGCCCTGTTTGGGGGCTTTGGCGGCCAGCAGTGCCGCGCGGGTACGCGGGTCCACCTTTTCGGCGATGTCACCGACGAGTTCGGCCACGATGGGCGAGTTGGCGGTGACGCGTTCGAAGCTGACGTCCACGCCTGCGGCCTTCATGAGCTTCTTCACGTCCGTCTGCTGCTCGGGCAGGGTCAGGGTGACCACGGTGCCGTCGGAGCCGGCACGGGCGGTGCGGCCGGAGCGGTGCAGGTATGCCTTGTGCTCGGTGGGCGGATCCACGTGGATGACCAGTTCGACGTCGTCAACGTGCACGCCGCGGGCTGCGACGTCGGTGGCGACCAGGACGCGGACGTCACCGTTGGAGAACTCGGCCAGGTTGCGGTCACGGGCGTTCTGCGAGAGGTTGCCGTGCAGGTCGACGGCGGGGATGCCGGCGTCGGTCAGGGTCTTGGCCAGCTTGCGGGCGTGGTGCTTGGTCCGCATGAAGAGGACGCGGCGGCCGGCACCGGAGGCCAACTCCACGATCAGCTGCTTCTTGACGGTCTGGTCGTTGACCACCAGCACGTGGTGCTCCATGGTGGTCACAGCTGCCTGCGGATCATCCACCGAGTGCGTGAGCGGGTTGGACAGGTAGCGCTGGACGATCTTGTCCACGCCATTGTCCAGGGTGGCGGAGAAGAGCAGCCGCTGGCCCTGGCTGGGGGTCATGTCCATGAGCTTCTTGACCACGGGCAGGAAGCCGAGGTCGGCCATGTGGTCGGCCTCGTCCAGGACGGTGATTTCCACGGCCTCGAGGGTGAGGATGCGCTGGCGGATCAGGTCCTCCAGGCGGCCGGGGCAGGCGATGACGATGTCGACGCCGGCGCGCAAGGCCTTTTCCTGGCGCGCCTGGGAAATACCGCCGTAGATCACGGTGGTGTTCAGCCCGGCGGCCTTGGCCAGCGGCTCGATGGTGGCGTTGATCTGGGTGGCCAGTTCACGGGTGGGTGCCAGGACCAGGCCCATGGGGCGGCCGGGCTTGCGGAAGTGCTTGGCTTCCCGCTCAGCGAGTCTTGCTACAAGCGGGATGGCGAAAGCGATGGTTTTACCGGATCCGGTCCGGCCACGGCCCAGGACATCTCGACCGGACAGCGTGTCCGGAAGGGTCTTGACCTGGATGGGAAACGGTTCAACGATTCCCTGCGCGGAAAGGGTGTCTGCAAGGGCCTTGGGAGTACCGAGGGCAGCAAAAGTAGTCATGTAGTTTTTACGGTCTTTCTGGCGGTATCCGGGCGGATATCGGCCCCCGATGCCGGTTGGACCAGGGGTTTCGCCGAAGAAAAGTCAGGTGATCAACCGGGCGCTGTAAATAAGGACAGCCGGCCGGGACCAAATGGAACGCGTTCATCGACGCAGGATGTGCCTCTCACATGAAGAAAGCCCACTCCCTGGAAAGTATCTCCAGACGCGGAGCAGGCGGGCATCACTGCACATCAAGTTCCCCCAGTCTAGCATCCCGACGCCCGGCACCCTTCCGCGGCGTTGCCTTGGACGGCCCGGCGGGGCAGTGTTGACGCATGAACGAACACCCTGAGCAGCACCAGGACAGGCACCAGCAGGAAGCGCACGGGAATCAAGCGCACGACGGCGGCGGCGCACCGGAGGCGGCCGGCGGCAGCATTGATGCCGCGTCCGTATGGGACGAGCGGTACCGCACCAAGGCGCGGCTCTGGAGCGGGAAGCCCAACCCGCAGCTGGTCCGTGAAGCCGGCGGCCTGCGTCCTGGAAAGGCGCTGGAACTGGGCTGCGGCGAAGGTGCCGACGCCATCTGGCTTGCCCAGCAGGGCTGGTCCGTGACCGCCGTCGATGTTTCCGCCGTCGCCCTTGAGCGGGCGCACTCACACGAGCTGGCCGAACTGGCGCGGGAAAGCGTGCAAGCGTCCAACGGTGGGATCGACAGCCGGATCATGTGGCAGCTTGCGGACCTGACGCAGTGGCAGCCGGAAGCTTCCTACGACCTGGTGACGTCACAGTTCCTGCATTCGCAGGAACTCGACTGGCGGATTCCCCTGCGCACAGCGGCCTCCGCGGTGAAGCCGGGCGGGACCCTGCTGGTGGTGGGCCACCACCCGGACCGGCTGCCGCCCTGGGGCCCGGCGCACCACCACGCCGGCATGTTCTACACGGGCGACCAGCTGGTGCAGGAGCTCGGGCTGGACCGGCATGATGCCAACGGCCGCCCGGAGTGGCAGCTGGAGGTCCTCACTGCACGGGAACGGCCGGTGACCGGGCCGGAAGGGCAGGAAGCGACCATCGCCGACGTAGTGCTCCGGGCAACCCGGCTCGCCTGACCGTCTCGTTCGGCCGTACTGGTGGTTCAGCGTGTACGGCCGGTAACCCGGGGCGCTACCAGCGCGGCGCCGACTGCAATGGCCGCGGTGAAGGCGAAGACGCCCGCGAAGGACTGGACCGCCGTCGTAGATGCCGCAAAGACTATCCCCGTGGTGGCCAGCGACAGCGCACCGCCCAGGGAGTCGGAAATGGACATGGCGGAGCTGTTGAAGCCCTCATTTTCCTTGGTGGAGAGCGCCAGGGTCATCACGCTGAGGCGCGGGTAGAGCAGGCCCATGCCACCGCCGGCCAGGACCCAGCCCGCAATGGCGATGGCGGGCGGCCAGTGCAGTGCCGTGGTGGCGAGGGCCAGGAGCACCGCGGCCAGGACCATCAGCGAGCCGGTCTGCACCGCGCTTTGGTGCGGCAGCCGGGACCCCAGCCTTCCCTGGACCGCCGCAGCACCGGCCCAGGCCAGCGCTCCCCCGGTCAGCGTCAGGCCGGCCAGGGTGGGCGGGAACGCGTACTGGTCGATCAGCAGGTAGGGAAGGTAGACCTCCGCACCAAAAAACGACGCCGACGCCAGCCCCCGTGCCAGGATCACGCTTGGCAGTCCGCGCCGGGCGGCCAGGGTACCGCGGGGCACCAAGGGCCGGACGGCCACCAGGGCAAGGACGACGGCGGCCGCTGCCAGGAGTGCCGTGGCGGCGGGGAACGAGGGGACGCTGGCGTCGGCCGAGAGGTTGAGGCCCAGCACCGCGAGCGCTGCCAGCGCCGCCCACCCCAGCCGCCCCAGAGCCCACGGCGGAACGGCTTGGCTTGATGGTCCTGCCGCGTCCGGTTGGCTGGTTCCTTGCGGCTGAACGGACTCCCGGGGCTCGTCCAGGCTGCGGAGTACCGGCACGATCATCGCCAGCGCGGGAATCACCAGGCCCACCACGCCCAGGAACACCCAGTGCCAGCTGAAGACCTGGGCCACCACGCCGGCGGCGAAGGGTCCCACCAATGAGGGGACCACCCACGCGGCTGAGAACGCGGCGAAGATCCGGGGATGCAGCGGGCCGGGAAAGAACCTCGCCACCAGCACGTAGAGCGAAACAGTCAGGGCTCCGCCGCCGAGCCCCTGGACCAGGCGCCCCGCTACGAGCATCGGCATCGACACCGAACTGCCCGCAATCAGGAGCCCCAGCACGAACAGCGACACAGAGGCGTACAACGGCATGGCAGGCCCGCGCCGGTCGGACCAGTTGCCGGCTCCCACCATGCCGATCACGCCGGTTGCCAGCGGCCCGGCGAAGGCCAGGGCGTAGAGGCTGCCGCCGTCCAGCTCCCGGCTGACCAGCGGCATGATGGTAGTGACGGCCAGGGACTCGAACGCGGCGAGGAACACCAGGGCGCACGTACCGATGGTCACCCAGAGGTACGGGGGCCGGAAGATCCCGGTGGCGGGATGGGCGGCCGGAAGGGTGGAGTCCCGCACGGCAGTTCCTACCCCACGAACCGGTTCCGGCCCGAGCGGTAGCCGAAGACCGCCGCGAGCATGCCCACCACCATGAAAAGGATGCCGGCAGGCACGAAGGAGCCGGTGGCCTGGTGCAGCTGGCCCACCATGAGCGTCCCGGTGGAGCCCACCCCGTAGCCCACGCCCTGCATCATGCCGGAGAGGTGGGCGGCGGTGTGCCCGTCGCGGGTGCGGAGCATGATCAGGGTCAGAGCCGCTGCGGTGAGGCTTCCCTGCCCCAGCCCCAGCAGTCCGGCCCACACCCAGATGAGGTTGAGCGGACCCAGGATGCTCAGCACGAATCCGCCGCCGGTCATCAACGCCACCACGGTATTGATGGCGCGCTGATCCCGGAACCTCGCGGCCAGGGCAGGGGCGAACAGCGAGCCCAGCATCTGCAGCACGATGCAGACGGCGACAATGAGCCCTGCGGTGGCACCGTCCACGCCCCTCTCCCGGAGGATGGGCGCCAGCCAGGCGAAACCGCTGAAGGACATCATGGCCTGCAGCACCATGAAGATGGTTACCTGCCAGGCGACCGGGGAGCGCCACACGTTCACGCCGTCCCGTACCGCCTGGTGCCGGACGGCCCCCTGCCGGACGGCTACGGGAAGGAACAGGAGAAGCACGACGGCGGCGGGCAGCGCCCAGACCCACAGCGCCTTGGTCCACTCCCCCGTCGCCGTGTAGACCGGGTAGGTGAATCCGGCTCCCAGCGCGGCGGACGCACAGATGGCCGTTGTGTAGAGGCCGCCCATGAGGCCCAGCCGGTGGGGAAAGTCGCGCTTCACCAAGCCGGGAAGCAGCACATTGCAGAGAGCGATGGCCGCGCCGCAGGCAGCCGTGCCAACCAGGAGGGCCGGCAGGTGGCCTGCGCCGCCCGTGCCTGCCCCGGTGTCCACGGGCCGCAGCAGCAGCCCCGCGGTCAGCAATGCCATGGCCCCCAGCAGCACCCGTTCAGCCCCGAACCGACGGGCCAGGACAGGGGCGAGCGGTGCGAATACGCCGAGCAGTGTCACGGGGACCGTGGTCAGCACCACCACGGACCAGCCCGGCAGCGCCGCCTGGGACGTCACTTCCGGAAGGACTGCGGAGAGGCTGGAAAAGACGCTGCGCAGGTTCAGGCCGATCAGGACCAGGCACACCCCCAGGTAGGCCAGGGCCCGGCGGCTGCCCACCCGGGTGGGTGCGGCCGCCGGGAGTTCATCGATTTCCGCATCCACCAGGGTGCTGAGGTCCACCAGGCTGCTGCCGGCACGGGTCCCGCCCTGGGAGTCCCCGGAGTCTGTCCTTCGCCGCTGCTTCCTTGCCTCGGCATTCATTGCGTCCTTCATGGGCCCATTCTTGCAGGAGACCGCAGAGGTGGGTTTTCCACATAGGGGAAGGGGCAGCTTCCAGCCTTTCCCGCAGCTTCGTAGGTTGAAAGCAGCCGCGGCCGCGCATGGCTGCATCAACCGACGGGAGCACCATGGAAAACACGCCACAACCGGAACCCGGTCCGGCACGCGTAGAAACTACGGGCACCGGGGCCGGCATCAATGGGCTGGGCAACAACGGCCCTGGAAACGAAGGACCAGGCAATGCGGGAGCCAACAGCAAGGCCACCAACAGCCTGGTCCTGGCGATCCTTGCCCCTGCAAGCATGCTCCTCACCGCCCCTGCTTCCATGTTCGCCATGTTGATGACCTACTCGGACAACGGCCATTCGGACAGGCCGTGGGTGACGCCCTTCGTGCTGTTCAGCCTGCCGGTCCTTTTCGCCTCGCTCGGTCTCCGCCAGGCCCTCCCAGCCCTGAAACAGTTGCCACGCGGATCCGGAAGTTGGTCCGCGGCGGCTGTTGCCCTTTGTATCTGCGGCCTGGTGTTCGCCCTTGCCCTCGGTCCGGTGCTCGACCTCATAGGCGTGTTCTGACCACAAGCATGTTCCGGGCACCAGCACGCACCGCCAGTTCCCGCGGCGCTATTCTGGAATGGATGAGCGAATCCCCTGAAAACCCCCAGCAGCCGCATGTCCCAAGGCCCGTGACGCCCGGAACCCAGGCCTCCTTTGGCACTTACGGCGGCCGCCCGGTCAGCTTCGTGCGCCGCGGCACCCGCCTGCAGGGGCGGCGGCAGGCCGCCTGGGCTGAACACGCCGAGCGGTGGGCCGTCGACGTACCGCGGCACGTAGCGAACACCTCGGTCCACCCCGACTACACCTTCGACGCGGCGGCTGAGTTCGGCCGCGATGCCCCGCTCATTGTCGAGATTGGTTCGGGCCTTGG
Organism: Arthrobacter sedimenti; assembly: GCF_042652025.1. Lineage (NCBI taxonomy): Bacteria > Bacillati > Actinomycetota > Actinomycetes > Micrococcales > Micrococcaceae > Arthrobacter > Arthrobacter sedimenti. The sequence goes on from NZ_JBHSDQ010000004.1 coordinate 251,988, forward strand.
CGATGCCATCTGCCACGCGGCGGAACAGAACCCGGACACGAACTTCCTGGCCGTGGAGGTCTACACCCCAGGGCTGGCCAACACCATCATCAAGATCAACAGCCGCCGCCTGAACAATGTCCGGGTGGTGGAGGCAAACGCCCCGGAGGTACTGGCCACCATGCTGCCCGAGGGCTCGGTCAGCGAACTGTGGGTCTTCTTCCCTGACCCCTGGCACAAGTCGCGGCACCACAAGCGCCGGCTCATCCAGCCGGAGTTCGCCAGCCTGGCGGCACGGGCCCTTAAGCCCGGCGGCCTGTTCCGGATCGCCACTGACTGGTCCAACTACGCCGTCCACGTCCGGGACGTGATGGCAGCGTCCACCGACTTCGAGAACCTGCACACCGGCGAGCGCCGCGGCCCCGAAAGCCCCCTGACCCAGGTGTGGCAGTCCGGCGTTGAATCCGTGGTGGGCGGCGCACCCGTCCGCGAGGGACGCGCTCCCGTGAGTACGGAACACACCGGCCCCAACGAAGGCGTGGACGAAACGGGCGGCTGGGCACCGCGCTTCGAGGGCCGGATCAGGACCAGCTTCGAGGCAAAGGCCCACGAGGCCGGCAGGTTGATTTTCGACCTCTGCTACCGGCGGCGCTGAACGGCGACGTCCAGGGCAGGACTTCAGCCCACGCTGATGGAGCCCACGATCTCCTTGAGCATGTCCAGCCGGGGCTCCGCCTCCGGGTTCAGGTAGGGCCAGATGACCACGACGCCAATGAAGCGCCCGCTCTCCCACACGCCGACCGTGGCAGCCACCTTGGCCGGCCCGCCGTCGTCGTCATATCCCACCACCACGGCGTAGGCAGCCTTGCCGGGCAGGTTCAATTCCCCCTCCGCCAGGAGGGTCCCGCCCCGTTCCTCAAGGTAGAAGTCCGACATCAGGTGCGCCCAGCCGTTGGCCTGGGGGGCGTCCTGCACGGAGGTGTCGTCCTTGATCACGGTGACCAGGACGCCGTTCAGCAGGCCGTACTGTTCGCTGTTGGGCCCGGCCGTGGAGTCGTCCAGGACCTGGGTGTGCTCGGGGAAGTTTGCGGTGAAGCCCAGCGGGGATTCGATGTGCACTGACATGGGTTTCAGAGCCTCTCGAGCTTGGTGTCGTTGGGGACCTTATAGTACGTGGAAACGTTGGTGGTGGCCTGGTTCTCGGTCTTGACCTCCACCTCGCCCAGCTTCACGTCGAAGCCTGCCTCGTTTTTGGCCGTCACCACCGAGTTCACTTGGACGGTGGCGGATCCGGCCTCGTAAAGCCGTGCCGCGTCACGGGCGGCGCCCGTGTCATTCCCCAGCGCGACGTTACGCAGGTAGCTGTCAATGATGGGGCGGTTCTCCGGGGAATAGTCCACGTCGATCTTGACGGTGCCCTGGGTTCCTGCCGTGACGGTGGAATCGAATTTTGCGGCCTCTGTCTTCACACCGGAGGTGACGCCCTGCGCCACGGTGCCGTCCATCGACACCGAGACGGAGTCGATGTTGTTGCTCTTGTCCATGTTGACCTGCAGCCCGCCCTTGCCCGACGCCTCGAAGACCCGGCCGTCAAGCTTAAGCTGGCCCTGCGCCGAGATCTCCCCGCTGGCTGTGGAAGTTCCGTCCGTCAGGTTCCGCTCATAGGCCAGGTCCAGCTTCGCCCCGCCCGAGGCCGTGCCGGCCTCGCCCTTTGCATCGAGCGAGAACGTGCCCTTGGCCTTGTCCGTCTGTCCCATGGAACCGTTGTCCTTGGCAGCGTCATTGATGGTGTCCAGGACGTAGCCGGGAGGATTGCCCGCCACATCCTTGATGTCGCCGATGCTGTCCGGCGGCAGGTCCCGGTACATCTGTTCACGGGCAGCCATGGCTTCCTCCACGCTCCCGAAGGTGTACTCGCGCGATACCTCGCCGGTCAGGGTGGCCCCCGCCGTGCCGGTGGTGTCATTCACGCCGAGGCCCAGGTTTCCGTACACCTTCATGGTGGCGGACCCGTCGGCGTTCTCCACCACCTCGGTCCCCACTTCGGCACCCCCGTGGACCCAGGCGACCCTGGCTTCGATGGAGGCCTTGCCCGTCTCCGAATAGACCGGGATGTCCGCCTTGGCCAGCTCCTGGAGGTGCTGCTTGGCCAGCTGCTGCGCGGCCGCGGGGATTCCGCCGTCCATGCGCATGAGGTCTTCGGCGAAGGGGCCATCGCTGCCCTCGCCCTCGATCAGGTATCTGCGGTCGGCGTCGGACAGCCCGGCCCACCACTTCGCCTGCTCTTCGGGGCTGGCGTTGAGCATCCGGTCAAGCCCAGATTCCAGTTCCCGGTGGTGTTCCGCGAGCGCCCTGGCGGCTTCGGCCTTTTCCTGGAACCATTCCTTGGCCTGCGTCGCCAAAGAGGTGATCCGGTCCCAGGTGCCGCCGCCGGAGCCGCCGCTTCCCTGGGTGGAAGCTTTCTCCTGCTCGTCGGCGTGCTTCATCAGGATTTTGGAGTTTTCCCGAAGGCTGGCGACGACTTTGTCGAGGCTGGGCCGGTGGCTGGCGCTCCACTCCTGGCGGAAGCGTTCACCGTCCCTGCCCTTCCAGGGCGCGGACTGGATCTGGCTGTGCAGTGAGCCGGCACGGCTGCTCAGCAGGGACGCTGCCTGGTCCGCCGCTTTTGCCAGCGCCCGCAGCTGGCTTATGTCTGCGCCGTAAAAAGTCATGGTTTCCCCCGGGAAAAGAGTGCGGTACCTGTCAATCGCTGGTCCTTATGGTTGCACAGGTACCGGGACCGGGCGATGGGGATCCCTCCCCATCGCCCCAGCCTCCCCATGCCGCGGTATTCCGGGAGGCGATGATGTGAGGAGCCGACTGTCCACCATCCCGGCACACGTGGCACGATTGCCCTAGTACGAAGGGCACGCACACCAGCGCACTACCGCGCCTGCTCAAAGGAAAGACGATAAAAGAAGAACTGAAACAGGTGGTCGACAAGGCCGAGGACGTCACGAATTCGCGCATCCTCGAGCTCCTGGCCCGGGCCGGGTTTGCGGTCAGCGGCATCCTGCACCTGCTGGTGGGTGCCATTGCGGTCCGGCTCGCCGTGGGCGGAACGGGCAGCGCGGATTTCAGCGGCGCGGTGGCCGAGTTGGCAACCATGCCTGTGGGTCCGTTCCTGCTGTGGGGCAGCTTCGCGGCCTGCGCCGCGTTGTCGCTCTGGCAGACGGGCGATGCGATTTTCGACTTCAACCACCAGGCCACCAAGACAAAGGTCAAGAACAAGGCCAAGGCCGCCCTGCAGGCGGTTGTATACGCCGTCCTAGCCGTGACTCTTTGGCATTTTGTCACTGGCACCGGGACAGGCGGGGACAACCGCAAGGCCACCAGCGATTTCACCATCGCCATGGTGCAGGCCCCGGGCGGGGTGGCCTTGCTCGTGCTGATTGGCTTGGCCGTGGCGGTGGCGGGCGTGGCGTACGGCATGCGCGGCCCTAAAAAGTCCTTCCAGAAGCACCTGCGGATGCCGGCCTCCGGGACGGCCCGGACCGCGGTGGTTACCCTGGGCGTTGCGGGTTACCTGGCCAAGGGCGCGGTGCTGCTGCTGACCGGCTTGCTCATCGTGATTGCCACCATCAAGGAACACCCGGAGGACTCCACCGGCCTGGACGGCGGTCTGCGTGCCCTCCGGGACCAGCCCATGGGCCCCTATCTCCTCGCCGCAGTGGGAGCCGGGCTGGTCTGCTACGGCGCGTACATGATCATGCGCGCCCGGCTGGCCAAAATGACCAAGTAGCCGGCCGAAGTGTGATGAGGTGGGGTGATGCCCCAGGTACGTGCCGAACGCCTAATCCGCATCGACCCGGAGACTGCGTTTGCCTTCTCCCAGACCACCGGGGAGTTCCGCCTCAAATGGGACCCCTTCATCTCCGCCCAAGCTTTCCTTGACGGAGCGCAGGCAGCGGGCAAGGGCGTCCGCACCCGCACCAGGTCCCGCCTGGGCCTGAAGATGGTGAGCCAGTACGTCTCGTACGCGCCTCCCCGGAACGTGGGCATGACCATGGTTTCAGGGCCCTGGTTCTTCACGAACTTTGGTGGCGGCTGGCGTTTCACGGCTGACGACGGCGGCACCCGGGCCGTCTGGAAGTACACCTTTTCGTGCCGCCCGGCCCTGCTCCGGCCCATCATGGAACGGATCGGTGGCTGGCTGTTGCGCTACGAGATCGAACGGCGGATTGATGCCTTCGCCCGTGCCTGCGAGGACGAGGCCCTGGTGGCGGAGTTCAAAGCACTGGGGAACCGGGACCACTCGCCAAGGACCTAGGGAACCGTAATCACCGCCACCGCGTGCTGCGCACCGTCCCTCAGCTCCACGCTGGAGATGCTGCCCAGCTGGATGGGCGTTGCACCCGTGACCTTGACCTTTCCGCTGGGCGTGGCCGTCCAGGCACAGGCCCGGTCCTCCCCGCCGGCGCGGTCTCGCACCCACAGCGAGAGCGTCCCATCCGCCGGCAGGCTGCTGCCGCTCACCGCAAGCTCGGTCCCCCACGTCTTCCGGGCCATGTCGATGTTCACCTGCAGCCCTCCCCCGGACACCACGGAATAGGTTGCGTCCGGCTGCGGCGGCCGGGCCAGCAAAGGCCCCACCGCCAGGCCCACCGCCAGGCAGGCAGCGGCGACCGCGCCCGCCAGGGCTGCCCAACGCCGTCGTGATGTCCGACGCCGGCGCGCCAGTTCGTCGAACAGGCGGACGGGGACGCCCGGGTCAGCCGTCTCGCTGCCGGGAGCGTCGGTAAGCGCCACGGCGTCGGGGACGGGAAGCGCGTCCAGCAGCGCGGGCACCTTCTCCAGCACTGCAAGTTCCTTGCGGCAGCCGGTGCAGCCCTGCAGATGTGCCTCGAAGAGGGCAAGGTCGGCGGGCTCGAGGCCGCCCAGCACATAGGCGCCCAGCAAAGTGTGCGGATTGGTGCTCACCGTTCCACCCCCATTTCGTCCAGGATGGTGCGCAGGGCCCGGAGTGCATAGTACGCGCGGGACTTGACCGTGCCACTGGGGATGTTGAGCTGGACCGCTGCCTCGTTGACCGTGAAGCGGCGGTAATGCAGGGCCACCAGGACGTCCCGGTGTTCCTTGCTCAGCCGGAGCAATGCCTCCTCCATCAGCACCCGGTTGAGCAGCTCATCAACGCGTCCCATCACCTCGACCGGGTCGGTGGGGCTGCCCTCCAGCGCCTCCGGCGGGCGGCGCCGGCTCCGGCGGTAGTTATCGATCATGATGTTCCTGGCTGTGCGGTACAAGTAACTGCGGAAGCTGCCGTTGACGTCCGGGGCGTGCTGCCAGACGCGGAGCACGGTTTCCTGCACCACGTCCTCCGCGATCTGGGGGTCATGGGTGGCGCTGAGCACGAACCGGCGCAGGGCGCTGCCGTGTTCACGGTAGATGGACTCCACCACGCTGTCGTCGAGCGGCATCCCGGCCCTCCCATCGTTGCCCCGGCGCTGCACCGCCCATGTCCCCTCACGCGGCCGGCTGCGCGGGAACGCCGCAGCAACCGGCGCTCCTGGCTGTTACCACGTATCAAGCCTCCCAACGGTTCAACGGCCCGCTCCGTAGCCCCGCTCGACGGTGATGTGAACCATTCTTTACCCGGCGGCGTCGTAGGGGTAGGCGCCCAGTGGCAGGAGTCCGGGCGCCGGCCATGACGGCATCAGCCACGAAGATCCCGGCAGGGAACATCACAGCCAAGGAGCACACCATGAAACAACATCTCGGGGCAGGCCTTGCCATCCTGGCCCTGGCGGCAACCCTGAGCGGCTGCGGCAGCAGCAGTACAGCGCCGGCAGGCAGCAGCCCGGCTGCGGGCAGCACAACCGGCAGCACCGCCGGCACCGGCTCGTCCGGGGCGTCGTCTGCCAGCCCGTCCCCAACTTCTTCGTCACCGCCCGCATCATCGTCGCAGGCGGGGGCCGCTGTCGACCTTAAGACGGCTTCCTCGACGGCAGGCAGCATCGTGGTGGACGCGAAAGGGATGAGCCTCTACTTCTTCACCAAGGACACCAAGGACTCCGGCACCAGCGCATGCACCGGTTCCTGCCTGGTCTCGTGGCCGCCGCTGACCACCACCTCGGGCACACCATCGGCCGAGGGAGTGACCGGGAAACTGGGCACCATCAGCACTCCGGACGGGAAGAAACAGGTGACCCTGAACGGCATGCCGCTGTACTACTTCGCGAAGGACACCAAGCCGGGCGACACCCTTGGCCAGGGCGTTGGCGGCGTCTGGTACCTGTCGGATCCGTCCGGTGCGATGATCAAGGCCGCCGGCCAGGGTTACTAGGGCTGCGTTCGGCCTACTTCAGCGGAACGTCGGGGACCTTGCCCGGAAGCGGGATTTCCGTGGGCACCGGAACAGGCAGTTTGGGGCTGCCCTGTTCCAGGCCCTTCTTGACTTCCCCCGGAACATCCGTGGGAAGTGAAGGCCGCGCCGGGGTCTCCGCCGGCTTTTCCGCGGGTACTCCGTGGGTGGGGGCGTTCCCGGGCCGGGCAGGAACGCTCGACGGCGCCACCACGGCAGGTGCCGACGCAGGCCCCGGTGCCGCCGGAACGGAGTCCGGGCTGCTGGTTGCCGACGGCCGGGGTGCCACGGGCATGGGTGCGGGTGCCTGGCCGCCGGTGTTGCCTGCGGGCGTCACGCCGGAGCCTGTCACGAAAGTGGTGACGGCATGGTTCAGCTGGGTGAAGGAGTCGCGGAAGCCCTGGTCCGAGGCGGCGGCAACCGCACCGCCGGCCGCCAGCGATGCCGCTACGGACAGTGTGGTGAGCGTGATGCGGCGCTTGGCCTTGCGGCGGGCGGCGAGTTCGTCAGCAGGCTGGTCCGCGGTTTTCGATGCGGCCCAGTGCTGCCCTGCGCCGGCTTGGGCGGCGCAGTCTTCAACGGTGGCCCCTGCTGTGGGTCCGGCGGTGGGAAGCACAGAGGTTTCGGCCAGCGTGGCTGCTCGCGAGGAGCCTGCCATCAACGCCGCGATTTCGGCGGAGGGCGCCGGTGCCTCTGCTGCGAGGGATCGCAGGTCGGCCAGGGCGTCGCGGAGCTGGCCGTCGTCGCCCATGCCTGCCTCCAGCAGGAGCTGGTCAATGGCCCCGCCTTTGCGGGATCCTGCGGTGTCACTCATGATGTGCCTGGTTTCTCTTGAGCGTTTGTGCCTTGAGGTTCTGCAGGGCCCGGCGCTGGAGCTGCTTGATGGCTCCGGCGCTCTTGCCCATGATGGCGGCCACCTGGTCGATGGACAGGTCGGCCACGACGCGAAGGGCCAGGACCTCCTGGTGTTCCTCGCTGAGCCCCGCCAGCATGGCCGCGGCTCCGCCGGTCAGTTCCACGGCGTGGTCTTCGGCTGACGGCGTGGTCCGGCCGTCGTGCTGGGGGTCGTAGGGTGTGAGCTGCGGCCTGCGCTCCAGCCGGCGGTAGTGGTCCACCATGCGGGCGTGGGCAATGGAGAAGATGAGGGACTTGGCCCCCTGCATGCCGCCGGTAAGGCTGCTGATCCGGGGATAGAAGGCCAGGAAGACGTCCTGGGTGACGGCCTCGGGGTCATCCACTCCGCGCGCTTTGAGGTACCCCTGCACCGGGCCCGCGAAGGTTCGATAGGCAGCAGCGAACAACGCGGCCGGATCGGTTCCGGCTGCGTTGTCGAATATATCGATTTCTTCTTGGGCCAAAGTGTCTAGCACCAGCGGCTCCTCCATCCCGGAACCTGGCTCACGCCGTGTCCCGGTTTCCGGTACGGACTGCCAGTCCCCCTGGTCATCCGGCTGCTTCTTTGCGGGTCTTTCAGGGGCGCCCTGCCAACCATGCGCGCCCCGCCCGGCTGACCGGACTGCGGCCGGTAAGCCGCAGTCCAGACTAGCCAATGAGCCTTAGCGGGCCGAAACCGACGGCGCGTGGACCGTGTTGCCCGTGGCCGGAACAGCGGGGACAGCAGGAACCGCGGGGACGGTGGTCTTGCCGTCGACACCCGGAACTGCCGGAACGGCGGGAACTGCGGGAACCGACGGAACAGCCGGAACCTCGGGCTTTTCAGCCTGGACGGACACGGAACCCTTGGTTTCGGCGCCGGCCTTCGCGGCGGCGTCAGCCTTGGTAACGACGTCAGCGCAGTAGCTCTTGATGTTCGCATCACCCTTGGCTGCGATGGACAGCGAGGAGAACGCCTTGGAGGAAGCGTCCAGGCCACCGTGAGTGAAGGCGGTGCAGAGGCCCAGGGCGGCGGGGCCGGCAGCGTCAACGGCCGTGTTGGCCTTTGCCGTCTCCGTTGCGTCGGCGCTGACCTTTTCGTCCGAAGCCTCGGCGGTGGCGGAAGCCTTGGCGGTGGCGTCCCCGGTGGCTTCTGCGGTCTTCACGGCATCGGACCCAGCGGCGGTTGCGGTGGGAGCGGGGGTTGCCTTCGCGTCAGCAGCTGTTTCCGCTGCCAGCTTGGGGGCGGGAGCACCGAAGACATCGTGGGCGGTCTGCTGGGCCTGGGTGGGGAGGACGCCCGAGACGGCGGCGGCACCGGTTCCTCCTACTGCCAGGGTTCCGGCGGCCAGGACTCCGGCGGCGACTTTGCTGGTGGCGAGAACGGTGAACACAGACATTTACTTCTCCAAACCTAGACAACACATCGGACTGGGCCCGCCGCGCGGACCCATCACCGACTACATCGCCTGGGGTCGCGGAAAGGTTACGGACCTTCAAAAGTTTCTTTTCCTGCGCCCAAATCGCTGGAAAAGTTCCGGATCGCCGGTCCGCACCGGCTGCTTCGCAGCGCTCCCGCGATCCGCGAAGCCGGGGCACCGGCGAAGGCCGCTCTCCTGCCGGCCAAGTCAGGAACCAGGGCCGCCGCGCGCTGAATGTAGGGCCCAATCTCCTCGTCATCCAGCACCAGCAGGTCCGGCTGACCACGCAGCCACCTGGAGTTGAGGGCGGTGATGTTTTCGCGCTCCAGCAGCTCTTCAAACTCGCCGTCCAGCTCCGCCAGCCGGAAGACGCCGTCGTGATCAGCTTCGGTGCCGCAGGCTCCCACGGCGCGGTTGAACAGGTCCAGGTGCGCGGCGGCACCCATTGCGGCCATGCCCTCACGCACCAATGCGTCGGCGGCACCGAGGCGGCGGCCCACCATCACGGCATACTGCGCAAAGCCGCCCTCCAGTACCTCGGAAAGGTAAAAGTCCACCAGGCAGCTCCGCACGGCAACCGGAGACATCTCATCCCTGAACAGCAGGGCGTGATGCATGGCGTTGACGATCGCAGCGTTGGCCTCCACCACTTCTTCGTCCCTGCCGCCGTCGATGCTGCTGCTGGTGAGGACGACGGGCAGGTACGTGAGGGTGGCCATGGGGATCCTTGCTGGAGGTGGTGGTGCGCCGGACGCCTTCACGGTACGGGGGAAGGGCCACAGCTGAGCCGGCGGGAAATGAACGCCAAGCGAAGTTTTCGGGGCCTGCGGAGAAAGCGCCCGGCAAAGGCCCGCACTGTGGCGAACTAAGATGGATCAGATAGCCACCCACCGGACCCGGCCCCGCCGTGACCTCCCGAAAGTAGTGCCACCATGCCATCCCAACCGGACGAAAGTGCGGATCTGGCAATACAGACACCTGCCATCAACGACCGCTCGCTGGCGGCCGGACTGGCGTATGCCATGGCCAGCAGGGTCTCCGGCATATCGTTCGACGGCGGTACGGGCCTCATGCTGGGAAAGGTCCGGGGCGGCGCGGAGGTTCCTTACTCCACCACGGCCAAGCTGGTCCGCAAGGCCGGCGGCTGGAGCTGCACCGTGGGTGTCTGCAGTTGCCCCGTCCGGAAGGACTGCAAGCATGTGGCGGCCCTGCTCTTCGCCGCGGAGGACAACCCCTCGGTCCGGATGCAGTTGCTGGCGCCGTCCACCGCGACGCAGGTGTCCCGCGCACCCTCCACCGCCCTTTCCGACTGGGAGCAGGCCCTCAGCCCGCTGATCTCCCAGCCGGGTTCCGCCCCCTCCACCAGCGGGGTTCCCCTGGCGCTGCAGTTCGAGGTGGAGGAACCGCCCCCGCACTTTTCCTACACGGGGCGCCGGGATCCGGTCCGCGGAGTGCGGCAGCTCAAGGTCCGGCCCGTCATCATGGGCGCCAAGGGCAAGTGGATCCGCGGCGACGTTTCCTGGAACACCCTGAGCTACCTGAACTTCCGGCGGGAGTCGAACCAGGCGCACGTGGAGTGGCTGCAGGAGTTCCTGGCCGGCCACTCCTCCTCCGCCAGCCGGATGCACAACTCCGCGGGCCTGTGGCTGGGGCTGAACTCCTATGCGGGGAAGAACCTCTGGGGCCTGCTGTCCGACGCCCGGAAGATCGGGCTCGCCCTGGTCCACTCGCGCGGCACCGAGCCGGTCCGCATCGCCGAGGCCCCTGCCGCCGTCGGACTTTCCCTGAGCCGGTACGGGGCTCCGGTGGCCGAGCCGTCCGGGGTGGACGCCGCCACGGCAGACGCGTCCGACGGCGGGCTGGAGCTTTCGCCCACCATCACCGTTGAGGGCGCAGAGGTTGATCCGGCGTCGGTGGGCACCATCGGCCGGCCGGCGCACGGGCTGTTCTTTACCTCCGGGGAGGCGTCACTGCCGGGCGTGCCCGACCCCAACGGAACCATTACCCTGGCCCCGCTCGAGAACGGGCTGAGCGAGGAACTGCTGGCGTTCGTCACGGCGGGAAGCACGCTGCACATCCCGGCTAAGGACGAGTCGCGGTTCCTGACGGGCTTCTACCCGAAACTGAAGCAGACGGCCCGGGTGACGGCGCGGGACGAATCCGTGGAACTGCCCGAACTCGCCCTCCCCACCCTGTCGCTGCTGGCGAACTACGGTGCCGACCACCGCGTGCGGCTGCACTGGGAGTGGCACTACAAAACCGGCAAGCTGGTCACCGCCCAACCCCTATGGCGGCACCCCGGCGATGCCGGCTACCGTGACGACACCGCCGAGTCCCGCATCCTGGAGGGCGTCGGCCAGCCTTGGGATGTGGTGCCCGCCCTGGGCGAATCGGCCACCGGCGGCTGGGGCACGCCCCGGCTGGCGGCTTCTGCCGAGCTGACAGGCCTGGATACGCTGGCGTTCACGGAGGAAGTGCTGCCGCGGCTGCGGGAGGCGCCGGACGTGGATGTGGAGACCGTAGGCGAGATCGCGGACTACCGCGAGGCCGAGGAAGCGCCCGTGGTGTCCATCTCCACCAAGGCTACGGAACAGCGCGACTGGTTCGACCTGGGCATCCAGATTTCCCTGGAGGGCCAGCCCGTTTCCTTCGCTGCCGTATTTTCAGCCCTCGCCGCCGGCCAGACCAAGATGCTGCTGCCCAGCGGCGCCTATTTCTCGCTGGACCTGCCGGAACTGCACCAGCTGCGGGCCCTGATCGAGGAAGCCAGGTCGCTGCAGGACAACAAGGACGCGCCGTTGCAGATCAGCCGGTTCCAGGCCGGGTTGTGGGACGAGCTGGCGCAGCTGGGGATCGTCGATGAACAGGCCGCGGCCTGGCGGTCCGCGGTGGGCGGCCTGCTGGAGGGCGGCACGGACGGACTGCCGCTGCCGGCTACCTTGAACGCCGAACTGCGTCCGTACCAGCTGGAGGGGTTCAACTGGCTCAGCTTCCTGTACAAGCACGGACTGGGCGGCATCCTCGCTGACGACATGGGCCTGGGCAAGACGGTGCAGGCGCTGGCACTGATGTGTGCGGCGAAGGAGCTGGCTGTTGAAGCTGCGTCGGCCCTGGCCGAGTCCGACGGCGGTGCTGCCGCTGTCTCCGTTGTGGACGGCGCAAACCGGCCTGCCGCCGTCGCGCCTTTCCTGGTGGTGGCGCCCACCAGCGTGGTGGGCAACTGGGCCGCGGAAGCCGCACGCTTCGCTCCGGGCCTGACCGTCCGGACTGTTGGCGAGACCTTTGCCAAGAGCGGGCAGGATGTGGCGGAAGCCCTGGGCGGCGCAGACATCGTAATCACGTCCTATGCCCTGTTCCGCATCGACTACGAGTCCTACGCCTCCCGCACCTGGTCCGGGCTGGTGCTGGACGAAGCGCAGTTCGTGAAGAACCACCAGTCCAAGGCCTACCAGTGCGCCCGCAAGCTGCCGGCGGCGTTCAAGCTGGCCATCACCGGCACGCCGCTGGAGAACAACCTCATGGAGTTCTGGTCACTGACGTCCATCGTGGCGCCGGGCCTCTTCTCCAGCCCCAAGCGCTTCGCGGAGTACTACCAGAAGCCGGTGGAGAAGAACGGCGACAAAGGGCAGCTGGAGAAGCTCCGGCGCCGGGTCCGTCCGCTGATGATGCGCCGCACCAAGGACCAGGTGATCAAGGACCTGCCGCCCAAGCAGGAGCAGGTCCTGGAGGTGGTGCTGAATCCGCGGCACCAGAAGGTGTACCAGACGCACCTGCAACGCGAGCGGCAGAAGATCCTGGGGCTGATCGAGGACGTCAACAAGAACCGGTTCACCATTTTCCAGTCGCTGACCCTGCTGCGGCAGCTCAGCCTGGACGTTTCGCTGGTGGATCCTGCCTTGTCCGCGGTGCGGTCCTCGAAGCTGGATGTGCTGTTCGAACAGCTCGAGGACCTGGTGGCCGAGGGGCACCGGGCACTGATCTTCAGCCAGTTCACCGGATTCCTGGGCAAGGTCCGGGAGCGGCTGGACCAGGAGGAGATCGAGTACTGCTACCTCGACGGCGGAACGCGGAACCGGGCCGACGTGGTCAGCGAGTTCAAGAACGGCACCGCGCCCGTGTTCCTGATTTCGCTCAAGGCCGGTGGATTCGGCCTGAACCTCACCGAGGCCGACTATGTCTTCCTGCTGGATCCCTGGTGGAACCCGGCATCCGAGGCGCAGGCGGTGGACCGGACGCACCGTATCGGCCAGGACCGGAACGTCATGGTGTACCGGCTCGTGGCCAAGGACACCATCGAGGAAAAGGTCATGGCGCTCAAGACCCGGAAGTCGCAGCTGTTCGCGGACGTCATGGAAGGCGACGCCCTGGCCGGCGGGGCCATCACGGCCGAGGACCTGGCGGGGTTGTTCAAGGAGTAGGACTGCGGGGCGCGGTTCTCGACGCGGATCGTGGTATTCGACGCGCGTGTTCCTTTTCGCGGCCCACATATCCGCCGCGCCAGGGAACCTGCGCAGCGCGGATGCGTTTGCGCGTCGTCAACGGGCGAATATGCTGGTTCCAACGTAAAACTACAACGTTGGAGAAACCGGTGAACCACCAGCAGACAGCCCCATCAACGGCAGAGCAGTCCGCCGCACCAGCGCCGCTGCTGCCCCTGCGCCCGGACGCCTTCACCGTCCCCTACCGCGATCCGGTCTGGGATGGCCCCACCGACCCCATCCTTGTGGCGGACCACCTCAAGGGCGAGTGGGTGCTCTTCTATACCCAGCGCCGCGCCACCGCCCCGGGACTGACCGGAGTGGAATGGGTGCACGGCACCGGCATCGGCGTCGCGCGGTCGTCCGACGGCGGCACAACCTGGCGCTACCAGGGCACCGTGGAGGGACTCGTCCCACCCGGAACGGAACTGCCGGCAACCCTCTGGGCGCCCGACGTTGTCCGCATCGGCGACCGGTGGATCATGTACCTGACCATCCTGGGCGGCAGGCGGACGGACTGGACCGGGAAGGCGGAAATTGTCCAGTTCGCCAGCCGGGACCTGGAAAACTGGGAGTACCTGGGGGCCATCGACCTGGACTCGCCGCGCGTGATCGACGCCGCCGTCGCCCTCTGCGGCGACGGCCGGTACCGGCTCTGGTACAAGGACGAGGCCAGGGGCTCCAACACGTACAGCGCGGTCAGCGACACCCCGGACGACCCGTCCTCGTGGGTTTTGGAAGGCGTCGCCATCCCCGGCCGGCCGCACGAAGGCCCCAAGGTCTTTCAGCTTGGCGGCAAGTACTGGATGATCGTGGACGAATGGCGCGGCCAGGCCGTCTACCGCTCCGATGCTGCGGCGGGCACCTGGGTCCGGCAGGAACACCTTGGCGGGTTGATCCTCACGGCGCCGGAATCGGTGGACGGAAGGGCCGTCGTCGGACGCCATGCTGATGTGGTGCCCCTGCCGGACGTGGTGCCCCTTCCGGAGGGAATGCAAGGTGGAACGTCCGACGGCGGCACGCAGCGGGCGCTGCTGGTCTACTTCACGCATCCCTACTGGGGCGGCGAGGACATCGACACGATGGCACCGGACCCGCGCACGCATCTTAGCCATGTCCGGGCAGCCGTGCTGGAAGTGCGCGACGGAAACCTGATCTGCACGGAACACTAGGCACTACGCGCAAAATTCCTGGCCACGCAGAAGGGCCAAACCTCGGAACTATAAGCCGGCGGCTGCCGGCACCGGTCCAAGGTTTGGCCCTGACTGGTGCGCTGGACGTGCGGGGTCAGACCCGCTGCGGCGAGCCCAACTCCACCGGGTCCTCGTCCGTCAGGTACGCCAGCTCGGAGTGCGCTGCAAGGTCGATGCCGCGCAGTTCGTCCTCGGGCTTGATGCGGAGGCCGCCCATGGCCTTGTCCAGGATCTTGGCCAGGACCCACGTGACGACGAAGGAGTAAGCCAGCACCGTAACTGTGGCCAGGGCCTGCACGCCCAGCAGTTCGAACCCGCCGCCGTAGAAGAGGCCGCTGACGCCGTTCGGAGCCTTGTCCGTGGCGAAGAGCCCGATCAGCAGGGTGCCAAGGATGCCACCCACCAAGTGGACGCCTACGACGTCGAGCGAGTCGTCGAAGCCCAGGCGGAACTTCCATTCGATGGCCAGCGAGCAGACGGCACCGGCGATCGCACCGATGGCCAGTGCACCCAGCGGGCTGACCGCGCCACAGGCCGGAGTGATGGCCACAAGGGCTGCGACCAGGCCAGAGGCGGCGCCCATGCTGGTGGCCGCGCCGTGGCGGAACCGCTCCACCAGCGCCCAGGCCAGCAGGCCGGTGGAAGCTGCCACGGCGGTGTTGAGGAACACCACCGCCGCCGACTGGCCGGCGGAGAGGGCGGAGCCGGCGTTGAAGCCAAACCAGCCCACCCAGAGCAGGCCTGCGCCCAGCAGCACCAGCGGGCGGCTGTGCGGCTTGGCGTGTTCCACCTTGGGCCAGCCGGAGCTCTTGCCCAGGACCAGTGCAAGTGCCAGGGCTGCGGCGCCGGCGTTCATGTGCACCGCGGTGCCGCCGGCGAAGTCGATGGCCTTGATGCCGTTGGCGATCCAACCGCCCACGGTGCTGCCGTCCGCCGAGTCGAACGCAAAGACCCAGTGTGCAATCGGGAAGTAGACAATAGTGGCCCAGATGCCCGCGAACAGCATCCAGGCGCCGAACTTCATCCGGCCTGCGGCGGCTCCGGCAACCAGGGCCGTGGTGACGCAGGCAAAGAACAGCTGGAATGCGGCAAACAGGATGACCGGGATGGACGCCGAATCATCCTTGGCCAGCAGCTGCCCCATGCCGGGGAATTCGGTGACGTCACCGATCAGGCCCAGGCCGCCGACGGAGTTGCCGAAGGCCATCGAGTACCCGAACAGGGCCCACAGGACGGCCACCAGGCTGGCGCCGCCGACGCACATCATCATCATGTTGAGGATGCGGCGCGACCCCACCATGCCCCCGTAAAACAGGGCCAGGGCGGGGATCATCATGCAAACCAGCGCCGAGCTGGCCAAAATCCAAGCGACATTTCCCGAGTCCATGGGAAACCCCTTTCAAGATGCGAACAGAGCGGTGAGTTGCCGTCAGAGCCGTTTCGCCGGAGGGACGTGGACGGAGAAACCACGTGCGGCGGAGGGGCGGCTTTTGCCGTCTGGTCTCAATCTATGGCGGCCATTTCTGGTTGGGTTTCAGGGGTGTTAAATGATGGTTTCCTTCATTTGCGCCGGGGTTTCAGGTGTAACGCAAGGCGCAGGAGCACCTGATGTTTCAGGGGCAGGACGACGTGGCAGCGCAGGACCAGGCGGTTGCGGGGCTAGGCTGGGGAAATCCGGGCAGCAACCCACCCCGAAGGAGCCAGCCCTTGAACAGCACGCAGCCCTCCCGCATGCCTCCCACTGAGCTCAGGGTGGGCGTGGTGGGCATCGGCTGGGCCGGCCAGCAGCACCTGAAGGCCTACGCCGCCATCGAGGGCGTCCGCATCGTCTCGCTCGCAGGAATGGAAAATGAGCTCCGGGACTCACTGCGGGCCGAATACTCCATCCCGAACGGCTTCGCCGACTGGAAGGAGATGCTGGACCACGGCGGCCTGGACGCCGTCAGCGTGGCACTTCCCACCTTCCTGCACGCGCCGGTCGCGATCGCCGCGCTGGAACGCGGGCTTCATGTGCTGAGCGAGAAGCCGATTGCGCGCAATGCCGTGGAAGGCCAGGCCATGGTGGACGCGGCGCGGAGGGCCGGGCGCGTGCTGGACGTTGCGTTCAACCACCGCCGCCGTGGGGACATCCAGGCCCTCAAGCAGGTCGTTGACGACGGCGGCCTGGGCCGCCCCTACTACGCCAAGGCATCCTGGCTGCGCCGCTCGGGCATCCCCACCCTGGGCAGCTGGTTCACCAACCCTGAGCTGTCCGGCGGCGGACCGCTCGCCGATATCGGTGTCCACGCACTGGACTACGCGCTGTACCTTCTGGGCGAACCGAAAGTTGTGGCTGTCTCCGCCGCCACCCACTCGGAGCTCGGGCCGCAGGGCAGGGGCGGCGGCACCCGGTTCACGGCCCAGGCCTCCAGCCACGCGTTCGAGGTGGAGGACTTTGCCTCGGCCTTCCTGCGGCTTGAAGGCGGCGGAACGCTTGTGGTCGAAGCAAGCTGGGCCACATACCGGGAAGCGGACGACCAGCTGGAGTTCACGGTCTACGGCACCGACGGCGGCGCCGAGCTCAAGGCCCATGGGGCTCCTTTTCCACCCATCGGCGAACTCCGGGTGTTCACTGACAAGGACGGCGAATCCGCCGACTACATGCCCGCCGTCATACCCGGCCGCGCCCACGATGCAGTGGTGGAGGATTTCGTCGCTGCCGTGCGCGGCGGTGCCCAGGTGTGGGGCCGGCATGACGGCTCCCTGGCGCTTTACCGGGCACAAATCATCGATGCCTGCTACCAGTCGGCACTGGAGCAGAGGGAGGTGCGGCTCTGATGAACAGCAAACTGCGGATCCGGATGTGGAACGAGGGCGCGCATGAGGCCAACAACGAGCCGTCCCACATTGGCACGATGTACCCCGACGGCATCCACGGCGCCATCGCTGCGGGGCTTCGCTCCCACCTTCCGGACGCGGAGGTTACGACGGCGGTCCTCGCCACAGATGATGAGCACGGCCTTGCGGAGGAGGTGCTCGCGGGCACCGACGTCCTGCTCTGGTGGGGGCACATAGCCCACGCCGAGGTCAGCGATGCCGCCGTCGAACGCGTCCACCGGCACGTGCTGGGCGGGATGGGGCTGATCGTGCTCCACTCGGGGCACTTCTCGAAGATCTTCACCAAACTGCTGGGGACAAGCTGCTCCCTTTCCTGGCGGAACGACGGCGAGCGCGAACTGGTGTGGACCGTGAAGCCCTCGCATCCCATCGCGGAAGGCGTGGACAGCCCCATCGTCATCCCCGAGCAGGAGATGTACGGCGAGCTGTTCGACATTCCGGACCCGGACGACCTGATCTTCATCAGCTCCTTCGCGGGCGGTGAGGTGTTCCGCTCCGGCGTCACCTTTACCCGGGGCAAGGGCCGCATCTTCTACTTCAGCCCGGGCGACCAGGAGTACCCGGTGTACCACCACCCGCAGGTCCAGCGCGTTCTGGCCAACGGTGCGAAGTGGGCGGCGCAGCCGGGCCTTGACCGTTCCGCCCCCTCGGTGACCAACCCCGGGCGGGAGTGGTTCCAGGCCGAAAACCGTCATTGACATCGGGTGCGCGCAAGAGCAGATTTGAGAGCGTTGATCCATGGGTCCGGCAGGCTCTGGACGGGGCACATCCCGCCCTGCCGGCCCCGATTCCCGGCCGCGCACAGCCCCGGACGAACTCAATAACCACTCCTTACGAAGGAGCCAGCAATGCCCGCAGTAACGGTGAAGGACCTGGAGTCCAAATCATTTGACCAACCGGATGAAAAGCGCCGCCCTCCCAAGACTCAGGTGGACGTAGTAAACATTGGTGGCGCCACCCTTGGCCGGTTCACCTTCGAGCCCGGCTGGCGCTGGTCGGAAACCGTCAAGACGGTGGTCCATACGGACAGCTGCCAAGTCAGCCACCTTGGTGTCTGCACCGCAGGGACCCTGACAGTGCAGCTGGACGACGGGAGCCGGATGACCATCCACGCCGGGGACGCCTACTCCATCCCGGCCGGCCATGACGCCTGGGTTGAGAACGATGAGACATATGTCAGCTACGAGGTCATGAGCGCAGCGGAGTTCGCCAAGCCGGCCTGATCGCGTAGAGTGCCGCCGGTTAAGGGGGGTCCGCCAGGACCTCCCTTTCCTGTTGCCAGGGCCCTACGGTGGAGGGAACACAACGATCGGAGAACAATGAAAGTCACCGTCATCGGCGGCAGCGGCCACATCGGGTCGTTCCTGGTTCCCCGGCTGGTCCGTGCGGGCCACGACGTCACCGTCATCAGCCGCGGCAGCCGCAAGCCCTACAGCGAGGCACCCGAGTGGCAGGATGTGCACCAGGTCACCGCAGACCGGGAGGCGGAGGACCGCGACGGGACTTTCGGGGACCGGGTGGCCGCCCTGAAACCGGATGCTGTGGTGGACCTGGTCTGCTTCACCCTTGAATCGGCAGCATCGCTGGTGCAAAGCCTGCGCGGCGAGGTGGGGCACCTGCTGCACTGCGGCTCCGTCTGGCGGTACGGTCAAAGCCTGAAGCTGCCCATCAGGGAAGGATCGGACTCGGCCGCGGAGCCTTTCGGCGAGTACGGCGTCCAGAAGAACCGGATCGCCCTGATGTTGAAGGAGGAAACGGCGCGCGGCGGACTGGCCACCACGTCGCTGCACCCAGGCCATATCGTCGGACCGGGCTGGCATCCGATCGGCCCGCTGGGAAACCTCGACCCCGCAGTCTGGCAGACCATCTCCGCCGGCCAGCCCCTCCGGGTTCCCGGCAGCGGCGCCGAGCTCATGCACCACGTGCATGCCGATGACGTGGCCCAGGCCTTTGAGAAGGCCATCGCACAGCGGGAAGCTGCTGCCGGCGAGGACTTCAACATCGTCGCCCCCACCGCACTGACCGTCCGCGGCTACGCGGACATCGCTGCGGCCTGGTTTGGCCACGCCGCGGTGCTGGAGACGGTCACGTGGGACCGCTTCCGGGAAGACACGACGCGGGACTACGCCGAGTCCAGCTGGGGCCACCTCTACCGCAGCCAGTGTTTCAGCATTGAAAAGGCGGCCTCAGTCCTGGGCTACGCTCCGCGATACGAGCCGGAGCAGGCCATCTTTGAAGCCGTCGAGTGGCTCGTTGACCACGGCCAGCTGCATGTCGCCCGCCCGCTGGGCGTGCCTGCCGGCTAAGCACGGCACCTACACAGACAAGTGCCGCAGTCGGGCCACCAGCGTGGCTGCGGACAAAGCCGTTGCCAGTTCCAGGGCGATTACCAGCAACAGTTGCGTACCGCCGGAGACAGCAACAGCGGACGACGGCGCCGGCGCACCATGCGCGTGTCCGGCGCCACTGCCGAGCAGCAGCAAAGCGTGCAGTGCAGCCATGGCCACGGCGGCCACCGTGACCTGGTGCAGGGCGCCCAGCCTGCAGTGCCGCCAGATGTGGCCCGTGCAGGGCAGGCAGACGGCGGCGAGCGCCACCATCAGGACGCCCAGCCACACACCGTGATGCCCCGAGACGGCCACCCAAAGGTGCACCGCGCAGGACACCGTGGTGACCACGGCCACCAGCCGGGGATGCAGGACGGGACCATTGGCACGGACCCGTCCCGCCGCCGTCGTACTCCCTGCCGGAGCAGGTACAAGGCTAGTGGCAACCACCGCTGCCGCCCTCGCTGTGGCAGGAGGACGCCTGCTGGTTGGGGTTGGCGGGGACGTCTAGAACGGGGCTGCGGTCGAAGAAGCCCTCGGGGCGGAGCTTGAAGCCCACCGTGTCCACGGGCATGATGGGCCAGTCCTCCACCCGGGGGAAGTGGGTGAGGCCGAAGGTGTGCCAGACGACGATGTCCTGGCCGTTGATGTCCCGGTCCTGCGCCACGTAGGCGGGCAGTCCGGCACCGCCGGCGTGCTGGTTCACGAAGTCGCCGGTGGGGTAGCGCTCGTCGTCCGCGTACCGCGTGACCCACACGTCCTTGGTGGCGAAAGCGGCGCGGCGGGCGATGGACGATTCCGGGTCCGCCAGCAGCGTGGGCTGGTTGTGCGGGTGCAGTTTGTAGCCCACGGGCTCGCCCAGCCGGTTGCGGGATTCGGGGTTGGAGATGATCCAGGTCCGGCCGGCGCGGGCGTCGGCTTCACGGACGCCGTCGGATTCGCGCGAAAGCACCGTGCGCCTGCGGGAGAAGGCGTTGCCGCGCTCGTTGCCGGGGCCCATTGGCTGCCGGACCACATCCTCTTCCTCCACACGGTTGGTGAACCCGTCGATGGCCATGTCCAGCCGGGCGCTGAACAGGTGCTGGTGGAAGGGCGCACCCAGGCCAGGGGCCAGCTGGGAGATGTTGTCCGAGCCGCCGTCGGGGAACGCGGAGGTGAAGACGATGCCGGTGGCTTTGGCCTCGAATTCGATGGTGCCGTCCAGGTAGAGGTACCAGTAGAAGCCGTAGTCGTAGTTGCCGATGGTGGTGAAGAAGGAGATCACCAGCCGGCGGTTGCGGCGGGTGTAGGTGACACCGCTCCACAGGTCGGAGTGCTTGGAGAGGATGCTCCAGTCCTCCTCATGCATGCAGATGCCATTGCGGATTTCGCGTGGGTTTCCGAACGCGTCACTGATGACGGGGCTGAGGTACGTGATCTCACCCAGGCAGTCGCAGCCCAGTTCCAGCGAGTTGGCGTACTGTCCCACCAGGTATTCGCCGGTGTCGAAGTAGTTCTGCCAGGACCGGATGGGCGACGGGTCGCCGTACGGGACCACCATTTCGGCGATGGAGGCGCGGTTGATGATCTGCCGCTTCCGGCCACCGTCCTGGAAGGCCAGGTTGTGCAGCACCACGCCTTCGCGGACATCGAAGCCGACGTCCACGCTCCACTTTTCCCACTCCACGTGGTTGCCGCCGGTGACGGTGAAGCTCGGCCCTTCGGGCTGGGTGATGCTGATGGGCTTCTGGGTTTCGCGGATGGGGCCGGTCAGCTCCGGGTCCGTGTAGTTGCCGTGTTCGGCGGGGATGGGGATGGCGCCGAGGTCGATCACCTGGGTGACCTCCTTGCTGACCACATCCACGTACGCCACCAGGCCGTCGACGGGGTGCGCCCAGGCGCTGTCCTCCGGGAAGTCCTGCACGAAGGCCAGCCCGCGAAGGATGCGCCGGCCCTTTTCCTCCGCATACTCAAAGACGCCTGCGGACAGCGGGGCCACCCGGACTTTTTCGACAGCGAGCCCGCGGTCCGCCAGCGCCTTGAGCCATCGCTCATCGGTGGCCAGGAGCGACTCCACCACCTCGAACTCCTCCTCCAGGACGGGCAGTTCGCCGGTCACCGCGGTGTCGAGTTCGACGGCGGAGAGCACCTTCTGCTGGGCGGTGGAGACGACGGCGTCGCGCGGCGCAGCCCCGGAAACGTCGTGGATAAAGACGCGGAAGCGCCGGTCCGCCGTGGCAGGGCCACCACCCCGGGCGGGGTCCAGCAGGCCCAGGTAGGCGATCCGGTGCTGCGGGCCCAGATGGCCTTCGGCGTGCAGGATGGAACGCACATCCAGGATTTCCGGCGCTGATGCCAGGCGGAAGGCGGAGGCAGTTTCGGTGGGTGCAAGAGTCATGGGAGAGCCTTTTGTCAGGGCCGTCACCGGCCGCTGGTTTATTTTCTATAGTTGTAGAGAATAAAGGTCCGTAACATGGCTCACAAGAGGTTGAGCCGAATATTTCCGGGGAGTGGCCGCGGTGCCGAAGATTGTTGACCATGACGAGCGCCGCCTGGAACTCGTGGATGCCACCTGGCGGATCATTGCCCGTCAGGGCCTGGAAAGCGCCACCATGCGGGAGATCGCCACGGAGGCAGGCTTCGCCAACGGTGCCCTGAAGCCGTACTTCCCCACCAAGGACACGCTGCTGGAATTTGCGTTCAGCCACGTGTTCAACCGGACCAATCAGCGCATCGCTCGGGTGACTGCGGGCAAGGCCGGGTTGGACGCGCTGCGGGCTTTCTGCCTCGAAGTCCTCCCCCTTGACGAGGAACGCGTGAACGAGGCGAGGATCGTGGTTCCGTTCTGGCAAAGGGCCATCAATGACCGCCAGAAAGCCGCGATCCACCAGCAGTCCATGGACGAATGGCTGGCCTCCATCCGCCGCTTCCTCGCCGAGGCGAGGGACAGCGGGGACGTGAGCGCCGCCGTCGACGACTCCGTCCTTGCCGGCCAACTGCTCAACATGCTGCTCGGAGCGCAGATCGAGGCAGCCCTGGCATCGGACGGACGGGTGGACTTTGGCCACGCGGAACAACTCGAGGGCTACCTGGCACTTCTGGGATGCTCCTGACCCGTTTCACAAAAAAGTACGACGCCGGATGGGCACCAAAGTCGAAAGCATGCTTAGTATGGAGGGGTCAGGCTCTGGCTTTGGCCAGGGAGAGCACCAACTGTAAGGAGCACCTCCATGGGTTTGGATGACAAGATCGGCAACGCCGCAGAGAAGCTTGGCGGCAAGGGCAAGGAAGCTGCCGGCAGCGCAACGGGTGACGAGAGCCTGAAGGCCGAAGGCAAGACCGACCAGGCCAAATCGGACCTGAAGCAGGCCGGCGAGAACGTCAAGGACGCCTTCAAGAAGGATTAGTCCGCGTCTTACAACAATGGGTGCAGCTCCAGCGGGGGCTGCACCCATTGGCGTTTCTAGGGTTTGTCGCGCAAGTCCCGGAGCTCCTGCAACAACTTCAGCTGTTCGGCGTTGATGTCCATGAGCATTTCGATTTGGGCGGCCGCGCGCACATCTGTCTCATAGTCATGCTGGGCCATGGCAGAGGCGATGGCATCCTGGCGCTTGGCCGCAATGAGCAGGATGGCACCCTGCAGCCCAGCAAGCATTGACAGGAACAGATTCAGCAGGATGTAGGGGTACGGGTCCCATGCATTAGTGGCCAGGACGTAGGAATTCACCGCCGCCCAGAGCACCATGAAGCCCACGAAGATGCCCACGAAAGGCCAACTGCCCATGCCGTTCCGGAGCCTGTCCGCAGCCCTGTCGCCCGCACTGAGGCCCTCTTTGTGCTGCCGGTGCCAGTTCACTCTCATCTCAACCATGCGCTCAGGATAAATCCCCGGCCCCAGGCAGGCCGGCTCCTGAGGGCGCGGCTTCTATCGGCTAGTGAATGAGCCCCGAAACCAGGTTGATGGTGGTGGCCAGGACGATGGCGCCCAGGAGGTAGGACAGCAGCGCCTGCCGCAGGACCGTGGAGCGGATGGCATTGGTTTTCAGGTTGGTGTCCGAGACCTGGAAGGTCATGCCGACAGTGAAGGCCAGGTACGCAAAGTCCGAGTAGCGGGGCTGGGATTCCTCGTTGAAATCGACGCCGGTGCCGTCCCGGTAGTAGATGGCGGCATACCGGAGGGTGAACAGCGTGTGCACCAGGAACCATGACAGGGCGATGCTGCCCAGTGCCATGCCGACCGTGGCGTCCTTTGCTCCGCCCTGCTCATTGGAGGCGTCAAGCAGGATCAAGGCCACCCCCGCAAAACTGGCCACCGTGGCAGTGAGCACCAGGGCGTCCGAAAAGACGCGGCCCGGATCCTCCCGCCGGGCATGGGCGGCGGTGGCCGCGGGCCCGAGCCGCCCGATGACGCTCCACACCCAGACCAGGTAGGTGGCCGAGGCCGCTGCCCACCCGAGCGCTGGCGCGTAGGCCCAGGCCCCCGAAGGGCCGACCAACAGCGCCGCAGCGAGGCCAATGACCAGCATGACCAGCACCCGAAGCCGCGAATGGTGCGCCCGGGAGTTGAAGTTCCGGTGATGGTCGCCGGTAACCGTCGTGGACTTCATTGCCCGATCATGGCACGGCAGGCTGAAGCGTGGCTGGAAGAGCACGACTTCTTATTTTCGCCAACCGTTGAAAAACGTTTCGCCGGGCGTTAACCTGAAAGCACTGTGTCGCAGGGCACGCCAACGGGGAACGTCGAGTGGCCATCCGTCGCGAGGAAGATCCATGCCAGCAACCGCAAAAACCGGCGCAACCGCCAGTCCCCCACGCCAGGATCTGACATCCAGCGTGGCCACGTCATTCGATCACTGGAAGCACATGGTGGCCGAGTCCTTTGTGCCGCTCAACGCCCGGACGGCCGACGTCGACGGCTTCCGGGGCCGGATGCGCTCCCGCGCGCTGGACCGGATGTCCGTCGTGGAGGTGACCGCCACCTCGCATGAGGTGCACCGCACGCCGGCGCTGATCGCCCAAGCCCACGAGCGCTATTTCAAGCTGAACCTGCAACTGGAGGGCACCGGCCTGCTGATCCAGGACAACCGCGAAGCGGTCCTGCAACCCGGCGACTTGGCCATTTATGACACCAACAGGCCATACACCCTCGCATTCGAGGAACAGACCCGGATCATGGTGCTGATGTTCCCCTGCGACGCACTGTCCCTGCCCACCGACTATGTGGGACAGCTCGCAGCGGTCCGCATGGGCAGCGGGGGCCTCAGCGGAATAGTTGGCCAGTTCATCCGGGAGCTGTCAGCCAACCTGGACGTCCTGAACGGGCCCAGCGGAGCCCGGCTTGCCACCAACGCCCTGGATCTGGTGTCCACCATGCTGCACGCGGAAATGGACATCATCCCGGACCGGATGAAGCCGCAGGCGCTGCTGGCCGTCTCGGTCCGGGAGTACATCGAAGCGAACCTCTCCGACCCCCTGCTCTCCCCCGCGAGCATTGCCGCGGCGCATTTCATCTCCACCCGGCACCTGCACAACGTCTTCCATGAGTCCGGAACCACGGTGGCCGGCTGGATCCGGACACAGCGGCTCGAAGGGGCCCGGCGCGAACTCCGGGACCCGCTGCACGCGGGCAAACCGGTAGGGGCGGTAGCAGCGCGCTGGGGGTTCCTGGATGCCGCCCATTTCAGCCGCACCTTCCGGGACGCGTTTGGTGTTTCGCCCAGCCAGTGGCGGCGGGACGGCTGAAGCAACCCGCCTAGATCAGCCCCTGCGCCAGCATCGCGTCGGCCACCTTCACGAACCCGCCGATGTTCGCACCCAGCACGTAGTTTCCGGGTTCGCCGTACTCGTCGGCGGCGGCGGCGCAGCGGTCGTGGATGCCCACCATGATCTCCGTGAGCCGTTCCTCCGTGTGTTCGAAGGACCATGAATCGCGGCTGGCGTTCTGCTGCATCTCCAGGGCCGACGTGGCCACGCCGCCGGCATTGGCAGCCTTGCCGGGTCCGAACAGCACCCCAGCTTCCTGGAACACCGCCACTGCGTCGCGGGTGGAGGGCATGTTGGCCCCTTCGCCGACCGCCAGCAGTCCGCCGCGCACCAGACGGGCGGCAGCATCGCCGTCGAGCTCGTTCTGCGTGGCGCACGGCAGCGCCACCGTGGCGTCCACGTCCCAGACTGAGCCGCCGTCCACGTAGGAGACTCCGGCGCGGCGTTCCGCGTAGTCCTTCAGGCGGCCTCGCTCCACTTCCTTCACCTCGCGGAGGAGGTCGACGTCGATCCCCGCCTCGTCCACCACGTAGCCTGACGAGTCGGAGCAGGCCACAACGGTGGCGCCGAGGGTCTGCGCCTTGGCGATCGCATTGATGGCCACGTTGCCGGACCCGGAGACCACCACGCGCTGGCCGTCCAAGGACGTGCCGCGGGTTTTCAACATTTCCTGGGTGAAGATGACGGTTCCGAAGCCGGTTGCCTCCGGGCGGACCAGGGAGCCGCCCCAGGAGATGCCCTTGCCGGTAAGGACACCGGACTCGTAGCGGTTGGTGATGCGCTTGTACTGGCCGAAGAGGTAGCCGATTTCACGGCCGCCCACGCCGATGTCGCCTGCCGGCACGTCCGTGTACTCGCCGATGTGGCGGTAGAGCTCGGTCATGAAGGACTGGCAGAACCGCATGACTTCGGCATCGCTGCGGCCGCGGGGATCGAAGTCGGAGCCGCCTTTGCCGCCGCCGATGGGCATGCCGGTGAGGGCGTTCTTGAAGATCTGCTCGAAGCCGAGGAACTTGACGATGCCCAGGTATACCGACGGATGGAAGCGCAGGCCGCCCTTATAGGGGCCCAGCGCCGAGTTGAACTCCACCCGGAAGCCGCGGTTGATCTGGACACGGCCGGAGTCGTCGGTCCAGGGAACGCGGAAGATGATCTGCCGTTCGGGCTCGCAGAGGCGCTCCAGGATGGCAGCCTCAAGGAATTCGGGGTGCCTGTCATGGACCGGACCAAGGCTTTCGAACACCTCTACCACCGCCTGGTGGAACTCCGCTTCGCCGGGGTTCCGCGCGAGGACAGTGTCCTTGATGGATTCGAGCCGTGCGTCCATGAACAGTTCCTAACTTTGCCGACATGAAGGACGGCACAGGAAAGCACCGTCGCTTCGAAGGTTCACGTTTCAACCTATCCGATTACGACCGGGCACCAGTAGGCCGATCCCCCCAGCTCCACTAACCTCCGTAATGTGACAGCAAAATTCCATTATTCGATAACCGCCAAGCCTCGCCCTAGCACCGGAAGGAGGCACTGATGCCCTACATTTGCCTTCTCCTCTCCGGCGCCGCGCTGCTGGTCAACGGGCTGGCGGCGCTCGGGCAGCTCCCCCGCCGCGACGGAGCCGCGTTCAGCCTGGTGCTCGGCGGTACCCAACTGGTGCTCGGCGTCGTGCATCTTTCCGGCGCCGGCACCGGCACCGAAGCCCTCATGACGGCGGCCGGCATGTTCCTGTTCGGACTGACCTACGTCTATGCCGGGTTGGACGTCCTGCTGGGGCTGGGTTCGAAGGGACTGGGCTGGTTCTGCGGCATGGTGGCTTTCGTGGGGCTGCTGCTGGCGGGAACCTGGCTGGGCACCGACCCGCTGCTCGCCGTGCTCTGGGTGTGCTGGTCGGTGCTGTGGGGTCTGCTGTTCGCCTCCTCAGCCCTGGGCGCGGTACGGCTGGAACCGTTCGCTGGCTGGGCGCTGGTCCTGGCAAGCCAGGTGACGGCCACGGTTCCGGCATTCCTGGGCCTGGCCGGGGCCTGGCCGCGGAGTTCCTGGGCTGCAGGGGTGGCCGCCTTGCTCGTGGCCGCGGTCTTCCTGGCAGCACGCGCATTGGCCCGGCGCGGACGTGGTGGTCCGCGCCGGGCCGGTGCAGGCGCTTCGGAACAGGCGGTGGGGCAGGAACGCCTTACGGCCGGCTGAGCACCGGACGGGCGGCGGTGGCGTGGCTCCGCCGCTCGATCACGGATTCCACCAGCACCCCGGCCAGGAAGACCACCGGTACGACGGCCAGCAGGGCGGTGGCGGTTTCAGCGCTGCCACCGATCAGGGCGGTGAAGTTGCTGACCACCAGGAACAGGACCCACCCGAGCAGCACCGTTGCCAGCACCGGGGCGATCCTGGTTTGCCAGAGCTGGGCGCCGGCACGTTCGCGGCGGAAGAAGCTGACCACGGCGACCGAGCACAGCATGTAGAGGACCAGCAGCGCAGCCACGGCCAGGCCGCTGAACCAGGAGAAGAGGGTCAGGACCGGGTCCAGGGCAAGGATGGCGAACGGAAGCACCAGCACGACGGCGGCAGCGGACTGGATCCAGGCAGCGACGGCGGGTGCGCGGTGCCGGTTGGTCCGGGCCAGGACGGCGGGCATGGAGCCCTGCAGGGCCAGGGAGTGCAGGTAGCGGTTGATGCCGTTGTGGAACGCGATGATGCCCGCCAGCAGCGACGTGACCAGCAGGATGCCCGCCACGACGCCCGCCCACGGGCCGAACAGCTCCACCAGGGGGCCGATCACGAACGAGGTGGCGTCCCCTGATTCGAGGGCGGCACCTGCAGCACCCATCACCTGGGACGGGCCGTAGTAGCTAACCAGCATCCACGAAATGAAGGCGAAGAAGATTGAGATGACGCCGACGGACAGGTAGGTTGCCCGGGCCACTGTGCGGTGCGGATCCTTGGCTTCCGCCGAGTAGATGGCGGTGGACTCGAAGCCGAACATGGACGCCACGGCGAACATGATGGCCACGCCGGGCGCACCGGCGCCGATCGCTTCGGGCGAGAAGGACGCGGCCACGCTGATGCCTTCGGGGCCGCCGCCACTGAACAGGACGGTGAAGCCGAACAGCAGCAGGATTGCCACCTCGAGCCCCACCAGCAGGGCCAGGACGCGGGCGCCGAGTTCAATGTTCAGGGAACCGAGCACCTGGACCCCGGCCATGGTGGCCAGGGCCAGCAGCCACCACGGAACCTGAAGTCCAATGGAGGCCAGCAGTCCCGAAAAGGCGGAACCGTAAAGCCCGTACA
This sequence comes from Arthrobacter sedimenti, assembly GCF_042652025.1. Classification (NCBI taxonomy): domain Bacteria; kingdom Bacillati; phylum Actinomycetota; class Actinomycetes; order Micrococcales; family Micrococcaceae; genus Arthrobacter; species Arthrobacter sedimenti. Next base: position 280,497 of record NZ_JBHSDQ010000004.1, read on the forward strand.
TGGCGGCTTGGACGGTGTTGTAGGCAAGGAGGGCCAGCCAGGCGGCGCCGGCACCCGTCTTCCTGCCGAACGCAGCAGTGACGTAGGCGTAGAACGCGCCGTTGGCCTGGATCTTGCGGCTCATGGCCACGAAGCCCACTGCGAAGATCACGATGACGATGCCCACGATCAGGTAGGCGCCGGGTGCGCCGGCACCGTTGCCAAGCGCGGCGGCAAGCGGCGAGGCACCCACGATCCCCGTCAGGGGCGCCTGTGCCGACAGGACGAAGAAGAGGATACCCAGGACGCCGATGCTGCCGGCGCGGAGGGCAGTTGAGCGCTCCTTGACCGGAGCGTCAGTGGTCCGGGGCTCGGAATTCGAAATACTCATTTGATCCTTCTTAACGGTCATGAGTTGGGGAAAATTGCTATGGAATCCAGACTGGCAGCGCGGCGCGGCAGCCCGTTGTCCGCCAGCGCCCAGTTGTTGTATGTCAGCGCAGTGCCTGCTCCCGGCGGAAGCGGTAAGGCATTGCTGCACACGAAAAAGACCCCTGCCGTAAGCTGGGTGGCTTCGCGGCAGGGGTCTTTCGGTTTACGAGTCGGTGGTTCTCAGGGAACAGCGACTTCTTCCGCATGCCGCCGGTGGCTTCCGTGCCTGCTGCTGCGGCCCGTGCGGGCGGTCCAGCGCTCGTGCCGGTACTCGACGTCGATGGGGTGCCCGAAGGCGGCAGTGATGTTTTCGCTCGTGATGACCTCGGCAGCGCGCCCGGCGGCCACGGCCTGCCCGGCTGTGATCAGCAGCGCGTGGCTGGTGGTGGCAGGCAGTTCCTCGAGATGGTGGGTGACCAGGACGGACGCCATGCGCGGGTGGGTGTAAGCGAGGTCGTCGATGGTCTCCAGCAGTTGCTCCCGGGCAGCGATATCCAGACCGGTGCAGGGTTCATCGAGCAGCAGCAACTCCGGGGAGGAGATGAGCGCCCGGGCGATCAGCGCACGCCCACGCTCGCCCTGGGAGAGGGTGGGCCAGCGCAGTCCGGCTTTGGGGGCCAGGCCGAACTGTTCCACCAGGGCGTCAGCCTTGGCCAGCTCGGCATGGGTGGGCTCCCATCGCGGCGACAGTTCGTTACTGCCGGTCAGCCCGGTCAGTACAACCTGGCGGATGGTGAGAGGTGCAAGGATCTGGTGGCGCGGGTTTACATGGCCGATGGACCGGCGAAGCGCCTTCATTTCCACCCGGCCCAGGCGTTCGCCCAGGACAGAGACCGTGCCGGAGCTGGGGTGGTTGACAGCCCCGCACAGCGCCATGAGGGTGCTCTTCCCGGCTCCGTTCGCACCCAGCAATGCCCAGTGTTCTCGGGCTTTGACCGAGAGCGAGATCCCGCTGATGATTTCCCTGCCATCCCGGCGGAACGAAACGTCGTCCAGTTCCAGTACCTGGTCGCCCATCGGCCGGTCATTCATCCTGGGATCTCCTCAAAGGGGTTGGTGTTTCCCCAACTCTCCCGCCCCGTCCCGCGGCAATGCAAAATGGGCCGGTAATACAGCAACGCGGCCGGCTGTCCCTTGGGACAGCCGGCCGCGCTTTCGTGTGGAGGCTTGTTCCGCTACCGCAGCACCACGGTGCGGTTGCCCTGCAGGATGACCCGGCCTTCGCAGTGCCACTTCACGGCGTTGGACAGGGCCTTGCATTCGGTGTCGCGGCCGGCGGCCACCAGGTCCTCCGGCCCGTAGGTGTGGTCCACGTCCACCACCTGCTGGGAGATGATGGGTCCCTCATCCAGCTCGGCGTTGACGTAGTGAGCGGTCGCACCGACCGTCTTGACGCCGCGGGCGTAGGCCTGGTGGTACGGCTTGGCACCCTTGAAGCTGGGCAGGAACGAGTGGTGGATGTTGATGGCCCGCCCGTCCAGCTTCCGGGTCAGGTCATCGCTGAGCACCTGCATGTAACGGGCCAGCACCACCAGTTCCACGTCCAGTCCGTCCACCAGCGCCATCAGTGCCGCTTCCGCGGCGGGCTTGGTGTCGGCCGTAACCGGGATGTGGTGGAACGGGATGCCGTGCCACTCCACCAGGGCCTCGTGGTCCCGGTGGTTGGACACCACCGCAACGATCTCCACGGGCAGTTCGCCGATCCGGGACCGGAACAGCAGGTCGTTGAGGCAGTGCCCGAACTTGGACACCATGATCAGGACCTTACGCTTGGAGCCCTGGCGTTCCAGCTGCCAGCGCATGCCGAACTTTTCCGCCACCGGGGCGAACGAGGTCCGCAGCTCCTCCAGCGTGGAATCGTCGCCTTCGGAGACGAAGTGCACGCGCATGAAGAAGTGGCCTTCGGAGCGCTCACCGAACTGCTTGTTGTCGATGATGTCGCAGCCGTGTTCCAGCAGGAACCCGGACACTGCGTGCACAATGCCGGGGCCTTCCGGGCAGTCCAGGGTCAGGACGTGTTCCACGGTGGCGGGCGCCTTTGATGCGGGGAGATGGGTTTCAGTAACAGTCATGGCTCAGCACTCGATCACATTCACGGCGAGGCCTCCTCGGGAGGTTTCCTTGTACTTGGTTTTCATGTCGGCTCCGGTGTCGCGCATGGTCTTGATCGCCTTGTCCAGCGAGACCTTGTGACTGCCGTCTCCGTGCAGGGCCAGCCGGGCCGCGTTGATCGCTTTCACGCTGGCGATCGCATTCCGCTCGATGCACGGGATCTGCACCAGGCCGCCCACGGGATCGCAGGTAAGGCCCAGGTTGTGCTCGATCCCCACCTCGGCGGCGTTCTCCACCTGTGCCGGCGTTCCGCCGAGCACTTCGCAGAGACCGGCCGCAGCCATCGAGCAGGCGGAGCCCACCTCGCCCTGGCAGCCCACTTCGGCGCCCGAGATGGAGGCGTTCAGTTTGAACAGGATTCCGACGGCGGCCGCCGCCAGCAGGAAGCGGACCACACCGTCGTCGTTAGCCCCTGGAACAAACTTCACGTAGTAGTGCAGGACGGCCGGGACGATGCCAGCGGCTCCGTTGGTGGGGGCGGTGACGATCCGGCCGCCGGCGGCGTTCTCCTCATTCACGGCCAGGGCGAAGAGGTTTACCCATTCCATGGCGAGCAGCGGATCCGCCGGTGCCTGGACGGGCGACGGCGACGCTGCCGCGGCTTCGGCGGTGGCGGCCGAAGCCGTCAGGGTGCGGAACAGGGCCGGCGCCCGCCGGGTGACGTTCAGTCCTCCCGGCAGGATGCCTTCGGCGTTGCAGCCGTTCTCCACGCATTCGCGCATGACGGCCCACAGCCCCAGCAGTTGTTCGCGGAGTTCCGCTTCGCTGCGCCAGGTCAGTTCGTTGGCCAGCATGACCTCGGAGATGGATATACCTTCACGGCTGCAGATCTGCAGGAGTTCATCCGCCGTGGAGAACGGGTACGGCAGCACGGTGTCGTCAGGCACCACCTTGTCCGCACCCTCGGCGTCGCCGTCCACCACGAAGCCGCCGCCGATCGAGTAGAAGCTCCGCTCGCTCAGGACTGCTCCGGTGTGGTCCAGGGCCCGGAAGGTCATGCCGTTGGGGTGGGCGGGAAGAGACTTGCGGCGGTGGAGCACCACGTCCTCTTCCCAGTTGAAGTCCACCCGGTGGCTGCCTGCAACGTGCAGTTCAGCGTTCAGGGCCGCGGCCGCCACCTGGTCGTCGGCAGTGAAAGTGTCCACGGTCTCCGGTTCCAGGCCCTGCAGTCCCAGGACCACGGCCTTGTCCGAGCCGTGGCCGCGCCCCGTGGCGCCCAGGGAACCGAAAAGTTCCGACTGGACGCGCACGGTGGAGGCCAGCTGCCCGTCGCCCTTCAGCCCGTCCGCGAACAGCTTGGCCGCCCGCATCGGGCCCACCGTGTGTGACGACGAGGGCCCGATGCCGACGGAAAAGAGGTCAAGGACGCTGAGCGCCATCAGGGGACCTCTGGCGAGGCGTACTCCCGCATGGCGTCCAGCAGCCACCGGCCCAGGAACTCGGCGAAGGAAGCGCGCGGGAAGATCCGGAAGGACTCCTCACCGGTCTTCCACAGGATGGCGGGGATGTTCGCGATTTCGGTGGAGAAGGCGGTGCCGGCTTTGAAGACCCGCGGGTGCAGGTCCAGCGAGTTGCCCTTTTCCAGGACGGCGCGGGCCCGGGGGCCCGTCAGTTCGAACGTGGTCCGGTTGGCGGACAGGTCCACCACCTGGCCCGCGTCGCTGCCCAGCGCTTCCCGGAGGGCGGGGATCAGGTCCCCGCCGAGGGATTCGTGCGCCTCGGTGGGTGCCACCACCAGGAATTCGGAGGGGCCAAGCCACAGCACGGACACGTCGCCGTTGCCGGCCACCGCGCCGGAGCCGGAGGGGAGGCCGCCGGTGACGCCGGCCAGGCGCTCCGCCGCGGCGGATCCGGCCGGTGCGCGGAGGCCCACCATGGTCAGGAAGGGCACCTCGGAGATTTCAACGGTGCCGGCCAGGGAGCCTGCTGCGAACTCGTCCGCCAGCTGGCGGGCCGGGCTGACGCGGGCGGCGAGGTTCTTCTCGGCATTGGTCTTTGCGGAGGTCGGGGATGCTGCTGTCTCAGCCATCTTTACGGGTCCCTTCAGAGTCAAAAAGCACTGTTTCTGCCACAACCACGTCCACCAGCTGGTCGCCGGCGGCTGCCACCAGCGTTTCGCCGATGCGGTTGCGTCCGTTCTTGATCAGGGCCAGGCCGAACGAGCGGCCCAGCGCTGCGCTGTGGTAGCTGGAGGTGACGAACCCTTCCATCGGCACGGGGCCGTAGGCGGGGTTGGTGGAGCGTCCCTTTTCCACGAGCTGGGTGCCTTCCGGCAGGCGCAGCGAGCCGTCCACGGGAAGGACGCTGACCAGGTGCTTGCGGTCCTGACGCTGGGCGTCCGACCGGGTGTAGGAGCGCTTGCCGATGAAGTCCTTGGCCTTGGAAACGATCCATTCCATGCCGGCGTCCTGCGGGGTGACGGTACCGTCGGTGTCCTGCCCGACAATCGGGTAGCCCTTCTCGGCGCGCAGCACGTGCATGGTTTCGGTGCCGTACGGGGTGATGTTGAACTCGGCACCGGCGGCGGCCACTGCCTCCCAGGTGTTCAGCCCGTACCAGGCCGGAACGTTGATCTCGTAGGCGAGTTCACCGGAGAAGGAGATCCGGCAGACCCGGGCGCGGACGCCGGAGGCGAGGGTGGTTTCGCGGAAGGTCATGAACGGGAAGTTCTCCGCGTCCAGTCCGCCGTTGGCGGCGAGTTCCGGGGCCACCTTGGCTATCACTTCGCGGGACTTGGGCCCGACGACGGCAATGGTGTTCCACTGTTCGGTCACCGAGGTGCACTGCACGTCCAGCTCGGGCCATTCGGTCTGCAGCCATTCCTCCAGGTGGTCCAGCACCTTCGCGGCACCGCCGGTGGTGGTGGTCATGAAGAAGGTGTCCTCATCCAAGCGGAGGGTCACGCCGTCGTCGAAGATCATGCCGTCAGCCAGGCACATGACGCCGTAGCGTGCCGAGCCCGGGGCGAGCTTCTTGAACGCGTTGGTGTAAACGCGGTTCAGGAACTCGCCCGCGTCCTTGCCGCGGATTTCGATCTTGCCGAGGGTGGTGGCATCCATGAAGCCCACGGAGTCGCGGACGGCGGCGCATTCACGCAGCACTGCAGCGTCCATGTCCTCCCCGCCCTGCGGGTAGTACCAGGGGCGCTTCCACTGTCCGACGTCCTCGAAGAGTGCGCCCTTGGCAACGTGCCACGGCTGGATCGAGGTGATGCGGGCGGGGTCGAACAGTTCCCCGCGCTGGCGTCCTGCCAGTGCGGCAAAGGCCACCGGGGTGAACGGGGCGCGGTAGGTGGTGGTGCCGATGTCGCCGATGCCGCGCGAGGCCTCGCCGGCCGTGCGCAGCGCCGCGGCGATGACGCCGATGGCGTTCACGCCGGAGGTCTTGCCCTGGTCGTTGGCGGTGCTGATGGAGGTGTACCGCTTGATGTGTTCCACGGAGCGCATGCCCGCGCCGGTGGAGCGGAGGACATCCGCCACGGACTGGTCGCGCTGGAAGTCAACGAAGTGGTTGTGCCAGTCGTCAGGGGTGCCGTTCTCGCCCGGTACCAGCCAGAGCTGGCGGGTGGGGGCGGAGGCCTTCGGCTCACCGAACACGGAAGGCTCGACGGCGGACGCGAACCCGGCAGCGATGGCCGCCTTTGCGCCGGCGGAGATGCCTTCGGCGAGGCAGTCGGCGGTGGCGAAGGAGCCGCGGCCGGAGCCGATGGTCTGCTGGTTGGGCACTTCGGTGCTGGGCACGAAGGCGGCCAGGTCCTCGTCCCAGCGCAGCTTGCCCTGCCGCTGTGAGTGGAGGTGGACCAGCGGGCTCCAGCCGCCGGACACCGCCAGCAGGTCGGCGGCGATCTGTTCGACGCCGGAGGTGAGCTCGCCGTCGTCGTTGATGCTGCGGACCGTAACCCCGTCCAGCCGGCCATCGGCGCCTGCGGAGGTGTTGGCCACCGCACTGCCGATCAGGACGCGGATCCCGGATTCGACGGCGGCCGTTGCCACCGTGGTAAGCGACGGACGGGCATCCACCACGGCTGCCACCTTGACGCCGGCGGCGGCGAGGTCTGCGGCGACGGCATAGGCGCTGTCATTGGTGGTGCTGATGACCACGCGCTTGCCGGCGGCAACGCCGTACCGGTTGAGGTAGGTGCGCACGGCCGAAGCGAGCATGATGCCGGGGCGGTCATTGTTCTCGAACACCAGCGGACGCTCGTGGGCGCCGGGGGCCAGCACCACCTGATTGGCACGGATGTGCCAAATCCGCTGGCGGGAGACGCCGGGGGCTGCGGGGCTGGAGAGGTGGTCGGTGCGGTTCTGGACGGCAATGACGTAGTTGGCGTCGTAGGCGCCGAACGCGGTGGTGCGGTTCAGGACGGTGGATTCGGCGCCGGAAACCAGCTCGGCTTCAACGTCGGCAACCCATTCCAGGGCGGGCTTGCCTTCGATGGTCTCGGCCAGTCCCTCGGCGGTGGAGCCGGAGAGCAGGGAACCGCCGAGTTCGGGCTGGTCGTCGAGCAGCATGACGCGGGCTCCGGTGCGGACGGCTTCGCGGGCCGCGGCGAGTCCGGCGGGGCCGCCGCCGATGACCAGGACGTCGGTGTGGACATACTTCTTGTCGTATTCGGCGCGGTCGTCCTCCGGGTCAAGCTTGCCCAGGCCGTTCAACAGTGTCGCTTGCAGCCCGTCCACCAGGGAGACGGTGGTGGCGGGAAGCATGGATTCGGCCACGTGGCCGGGGAAACGGGCTTCCACTCGGACAAGGGCGTTGGCCTCTTCAACGCCGGCGGACATGATGCCGCGGGGCCGGTCCTCGTAGAGCGAATTCCCGGCGGCGATGCGGCCGTTGGCCAGCAGGGCGGAAGCCAGGGTGTCGCCGGGGTGGCCGGTGAATTCCTCGCCGTCCACGGCGAAGCGCCAGGAGATGGTGCGGTCGATGCGGCCGCCGGTAGCCAGGCGGGCGTTCTGGGAAGTCACTTGGTCGCTCCTTCCGGGGCGGTGGTGGTCGGGATGCTGGTGCCTGAGATGTCGGGCGCGGCGGCCCCGGTGGTGGTGCTGTCCGCGGCAAGGCTGGCGGTGCCGGATTCGGCGGCCGGGGAGCCGGCCACGTCAGGCCGCTTCGATCCCATCGGGTAGACAGCCTTGATGTCGTAGCTCACGGTGTCGCGGAGCATGTTGAACCACTGGCGGCAGCCGGTGCTGTGGACCCAGCGTTCAGCGAAGATGCCTTTGGGGTTCTCCCGGTAGAAGAGGTAGCGGGACCACTCCGTGTCGGTCAGCTCGTTGGGGTTCTCGGGGTAGGCGACGTGGGCCTGTCCCCCGTAGTGGAATTCGGTTTCGTCCCGCGGGCCGCAGTTGGGGCATGGGATCAGCAGCATGTGCGTTAGTCCTTTTCTGGTGGCGGCGGCTAGTGGGCCACGGCGGCAGCGCCGTGTTCGTCGATGAGGGCGCCGGTTTCGAAGCGTTCCAGCGAGAACGGCGCATTCAGCTTGTGCGGAGCGCCGGTGGCGATGGTGTGCGCGAAGGTCAGGCCGGCGGCGGGGGTGCCCTTGAAGCCGCCGGTTCCCCAGCCGCAGTTCACGAACATGTTCTCCACCGGGGTGGTGCCGACGATCGGCGAGGCGTCCAGGGTGGTGTCCACGATGCCGCCCCAGGTCCGGAGCACGTGGGCCCGGGCGAAGATCGGGAAGAGCTCGACGGCGGCGGCCATCTGCTGCTCAATGACGTGGAAGGAGCCGCGCTGGCCGTAGCCGTTGTAGGAGTCCACGCCGGCACCCATGACCAGTTCACCCTTGTGCGCCTGGGAAACGTAGACGTGCACGTGGTTGGACATGACCACCGTGGGGTGGACGGGCTCGTGCAGTTCGGACACCAAGGCCTGCAGGGGGTGGGACTGGATGGGCAGCTGGAATCCGGCCATCTCGGCCAGGACCGAGCTGTGGCCGGCGGCGCAGAGGCCCACCTTTTCGGTGTTGATGGTGCCGCGGTTGGTCTTGACGCCCACCACGCGGTCGCCGTCCTTGAGGAAGCCGGTCACCTCGCAGTTCTGGATGATGTCAACGCCCAGCTCGTCGCACTTGCGGGCGAAGGCCCAGGCAACATGGTCGTGCTTGGCGATACCGGCGCGGGGCTGGTAGGTGGCACCCATGACGGGGTAGCGGATGTTGTCGCTGATGTTCAGGATGGGGCAGAGTTCCTTGACCTGCTGCGGGTCCAGCCATTCGGCGTCCACACCGTTGAGCTTGTTGGCTCCAACGCGGCGCATGCTTTCGCGCACATCGCCCAGGGTGTGGGCCAGGTTCATCACGCCGCGCTGGCTGAAGAGGAAGTCGTACTCGAGCTCTTCCGGCAGGATCTCCCACAGCTTGAGGGCCTGCTCGTAGATGGCCGCGCTTTCGTCCCAGAGGTAGTTGGAACGGATGATGGTGGTGTTGCGGGCCATGTTGCCGCCGGCCAGCCAGCCCTTTTCCAGGACGGCGATGTTGGTCATGCCGTGGTTCTTGGCCAGGAAGTAGGCGGTGGCCAGGCCGTGTCCGCCGCCGCCGACAACCACGGCGTCGTAGGAGGACTTGGGTTCCGGGTTCCGCCAGAGGAAGTCCGGGTGCTCAGGAAGGTGCGGGGCGCTCACTGTGCGGCTCCAATCAGGTCTGCCTCGGCGTCGGCCAGGGTGGCGTCGGCGGTGAGGTGCGGGTAGAGGGGGAACTTTTCGGCCAGGGTGGTCACGCGTGCGCGGAGTTCGACGGCGGTGTCCCCGGGCAGGGTGCCCGTGCTGTTTGTGCCAGAAGCGGCAGCCGCGATCAGTGCCGTGGCGATGATGTCTGCAACCTCGGTGAATTCGGCGGCGCTGAAGCCGCGGGCGGCCAGGGCGGGGGTGCCGATCCGGAGGCCGGAGGAGACCATCGGGGGGCGGGGGTCGAACGGGACGGCGTTGCGGTTGACGGTGATGCCGATGCGGTGGAGGGCGTCCTCACCCTGCTGGCCATCGAGTTCGGAGTTGCGGAGGTCCACCAGGACCAGGTGGACGTCGGTACCGCCGTTGACCACCGAAATGCCTGCGGCTGCGACGTCTCCCTGGAGGAGGCGGTCGGCCAGCAGCTTGGCGCCTTCCAGAACGCGCTCCTGCCGCTCCTTGAACTCGGGGGCTGCTGCGAGCTTGAAGGCCACGGCCTTGGCGGCGACAACGTGCTCCAGCGGGCCACCCTGCTGGCCCGGGAAGACAGCGGAGTTGATCTTCTTGGCGTACTCTTCCTTGGCCAGGATAACGCCGCCGCGGGGGCCGCCCAGGGTCTTGTGGGTGGTGGTGGTGACCACGTCCGCGTACGGGACGGGGTTGGGGTGCAGCCCGGCGGCGACCAGGCCGGCGAAGTGCGCCATGTCCACCATCAGGTAGGCGCCTACGAGGTCTGCGATGCGGCGGAACTCGGCGAAGTCCAGCTGGCGGGAGTAGGCGGACCAGCCGGCCACGATCAGCTTGGGCTTGTGTTCGAGGGCAAGGGCTTCCACCTCGGCCATGTCGATCCGGAGGTCCTCTTCGCGGACGTGGTACGGGACCACGTTGTAGAGCTTGCCGGAGAAGTTGATCTTCATGCCGTGGGTCAGGTGGCCGCCGTGGGCCAGGGAGAGGCCCAGGATGGTGTCGCCCGGGTTCAGCAGGGCGAACATGGCGGCGGCGTTGGCCTGCGCGCCGGAGTGCGGCTGGACGTTGGCGAATTCGGCGCCAAACAGGGCCTTCACGCGGTCGATGGCCAGCTGCTCGATGACGTCCACGTGCTCGCAGCCGCCGTAGTAGCGCTTGCCCGGGTAGCCCTCGGCGTACTTGTTGGTGAGGACCGAGCCCTGGGCCTCCATGACGGAGGACGGAGCGAAGTTCTCCGACGCGATCATTTCCAGGGTGGACTGCTGGCGGTGCAGTTCACGTGCCACAGCGGCGGCGACGTCGGCGTCAACTGTGGCGAGCGAGGCGTTCAGTACGTCCTGCATTGTTCTCCTTCAAAGCCCTTCGGAGTTACTGACCTATAACTGATCTGTAACTGATATATTAGAACTGTCGTAATAGTATGTTCCAGATCACTTGGACGTCAATAGCACTCCTGGGAAGGCTCGGAATGAGCGTCACATTAGAGAACCACCTGGCCGGGGACGGCGACCTCTCGCTCTCCGAACAGGCCTACCGGCACCTCCGCGACCGGCTCATCATGCTGGACATCCGGCCGGGCGAGGCCATCAACGACGGCAAGCTCGCCGCCGAACTCGGGATTGGCCGGACGCCGGTCCGGGAAGCACTCAAGCGCCTGGAAAGCGACCACCTTGTAGTCTCCTACCCGCGCCGCGGAACGTTCGCCACCATCGTCGACATCACCGAGCTCGCCGACGTCTCCGAACTGCGCGAATCCCTGGAGCCTCTGGCGGCACGCCGCGCGGCCAAGCTGGCGACGCCCGCGCTGCGCGCGGAAATCCGGGAGACCGCGGCGGCAATCTCCACCATGGGCGATGGCGACGATCCCTACGACCTCATGCGGTACGACATCAAGGTCCACCGGCTGATCTACCGGGCCGCCGCGAACGCGCACCTCGAGGACGTCCTGATCCGCTACGACAACCTGGCCACGCGCATCTGGTGCATGGTGCTGGAAAAGGTGCCCTCCGTCGCGTCCCACATCGCCGAGCACGTGGAGCTGCTGGAGGCAGTGGCCGATGGCGATGCGGAGCGGGCGGGCAAGCTCGCCCTGGAGCACGTCACCAGTTTCGAACAGGCCATCCGCAACGTGCTTTAGTGGTGGTGCTTCAGGCGCAGTTACCGCAACCGGCTGCGCACTTCCTTGGCAAACTCCAGCGTGGTGGCTGAACCGCCAAGATCCGGCGTCGCAATCCCTTCCGCGAGCGTGGACTCGAAAGCGGAGGTCAGGGATCGCGCCGCGGCCTCCTCCCCCAGGTGGTACAGCATCATGGCCGCGGCCCACAGGGCCCCCACGGGATTCGCGATGCCCTTGCCGGCGATATCCGGGGCAGAACCGTGGACCGGCTCGAACATTGAAGGGTATCGGCGTTCAGGGTTCAGGTTGGCGCTGGGAGCGATGCCGATGGAGCCGGCAACTCCGGCCACCAGGTCGGACAGGATGTCGCCGAACAGGTTCGACGCCACAATCGTGCGGACGCTGGTGGGCTTCATGACCAGTCGTGCCGCGAGCGCATCGATCAGCACCTTGTCCACGGTGACGCCCGGGAACTCTGCCACCGTCCGGGCCACCACTTCGTCCCAGAACGGCATGGTGTGGATGATGCCATTGGATTTGGTGGCTGAGACCAGCGTGCCGCCGCGTCCGGCAGCGACCTCCGCAGCGTAGCGAGCCGCCCTTCTAACGCCTGCCTTGGTGAACACGCTCTCCTGGACGGCGAATTCGGCATCCGTCCCCGCGCCGAAGCGGCCGCCGATCTGAGAGTATTCGCCCTCAACGTTCTCCCGCACCACCACGATGTCCAGGTCCTCGATCCCTGGCATCGCCCCCTTCACGCCGGGCAGCAGCTTCATGGGGCGAAGGTTGATGTACTGGTCGAACTCGCGGCGGATGGGAATCAGCAGTCCCCACAGGGTCACGTCATCCGGGACGTCGGGCGTTCCCACGGCTCCCAAATAAATGCCGTCGCCGCTGCTCAGTTGCTCGATGCCGTCAACCGGCATCATCCGGCCCGTCTTGACGTACAGGTCGCTGTTCCAGTCGCGGACCCGCCACGAAACAGAGAAACCGTGCAGCCCGGCTACCGCGTCCACGCACTCCATGGCCACGTCGGTGACATCAACGCCGATGCCGTCACCGGGAATGGAATCGATGGTGTAGGTGCGCGTCATGTTTTTCCTGTCTTTTCCGGCGTTCGTGGGTCTGGGTAAAGCTTAGGCCCGGGGCGGGCATCCCCTGCCTCCGGCCCGCCCGGGATCCAATGAACGTAACTGTCCCGCCGCCGTCGAACGCCTTCCGCTTGTGACGTGGAATACTTCCCTACAGGTGCGCGGCCAGGGAGGCCGGTGGAAGTGCGGAAAGGCCGGTCAACATGCAGGAAACGGTGAACGAGGACCAGGAAGCGCGCCGGCATGTGCTGTCCGCCGTATCCCGCGAACGGGGCCTTGGGCTGCACCCGGACCCGGACTTCGACCGGCGCCTTGAGGAGCACTTCCCCACGCTCCGCAGCCTGTTCCACTCCCTGTACGGCGACCGCAACGACTGGCTGGACCAGCTCACTGACCTGGTCCTCCAGTGCGCCCGGTCGTGGCAGGAGCGTTCCGCCGAGCTGAAGGCCACCGATGCAGAGCGGGAAGGCAACCCGGACTGGTTCCAGTCCAACCGGATGCTGGGCGGCGTCTGCTACGTGGACCGCTACGCCGAAAGCCTCGAAGGGGTGCGGGCCCGGATCCCGTACTTCAAGGAGCTGGGCCTGACCTACCTGCATCTCATGCCCCTGTTCCTGGCACCCGAACCGCACTCGGACGGCGGCTACGCGGTGTCCAGCTACCGCGAGGTCAACCCCAAACTGGGCACCATGGAGCAGCTGCGCTCCCTGGCCGCGGAGCTCAAGGACAACGGCATCAGCCTGGTGGTGGACTTCATCTTCAACCACACCTCGGACGAGCACGATTGGGCGCGGAAGGCAGCGGCAGGCGATCCGGAGTACAGCGACTACTACTGGATTTTCCCGGACCGGACCATGCCGGATGCTTTTGAGGCAAACGTCCGCGAAATCTTCCCGGAAAACCACCCGGGCTCCTTCATCCAAATGGACGACGGCCGGTGGGTGTGGGCAACCTTCCACACGTACCAGTGGGACCTGAACTACTCCAACCCTGAGGTCTTCCGGGCCATGGCGGCCGAGATGCTGTTCCTGGCCAACCAGGGCGTGGACATCCTGCGCATGGACGCCGTGGCCTTCATCTGGAAACAGCTGGGCACGCCCTGCGAAAACCTTCCGCAGGCGCACACGCTGCTGCGCGCCTTCAACGCCGTGTGCAGGCTGGCGGCGCCGTCGCTGTTGTTCAAGTCCGAGGCGATCGTGCACCCGGACGAGGTGGCTCTCTACATCGACCCCAAGGAGTGCCAGCTCTCCTACAACCCGCTGCAGATGGCCCTGATCTGGGAGTCGCTGGCCACACGGGACGGCTCACTCCTGGCCCAGGCACTGGAACGCCGGCACAACATCCCGGACGGCACGGCGTGGGTGAACTACGTCCGCAGCCACGACGACATCGGCTGGACCTTCGCGGACGAGGACGCCGCCGAGCTGGGCATCAACGGCTTCGACCACAGGCGCTTCCTGAACTCCTTCTACGTCAACCGGTTCCCCGGCAGCTTCGCCCGCGGCGTCCCCTTCCAGGACAACCCCAAGACAGGCGACTGCCGGATTTCGGGCACGACGGCGTCCCTGTGCGGCATGGAGGTTGCCCCGGCTGAGGCGGTGGAGCGGATCCTCCTGGCCCACTCGGTGCCGTTCAGCACCGGCGGCATCCCCCTGCTGTACCTGGGTGATGAGGTGGGGCAGGTCAACGACTACGGTTACGCATCCGAACCCGGCCACGGCGAGGACAGCCGATGGGTGCACCGCCCGCACTTCCCCACGGAGCAATACGCCCGCCGATTGGACCCGGCCACGCCGGAAGGTGCCGTCTACGCGGGCCTGAAGCGGATGATCGAAGTCCGGAGCGCCACCCCGGAGCTCGCCGGGACCACGCTTATCGATTTCGCCACGAACAACCGGTCGGTCCTGGCGTACCAGCGGCCGGGTGGGGAAGAGGGCGGCAGCAACGTCCTGGCCCTCGCCAACTTCAGCGACTCAGCCCAGACGCTCCCGGCGGAAACCTTCGGCGGGTACTCCCCTGCCGCCGTCGACCTTCTCTCCGAGGCAGCCCTGCAGCTGGACGACGGCGTGACGCTCCTTCCCCGGCAATACCTCTGGCTGCGCGTCACCCCCGCGTAGCATCACGGGGCCTGTTTTCGTATCGGACGCCGGCGCGTGAAACCATACGGATCATGGCCTCCAAGATTGCGTACCAGGGTGAGCCCGGCGCCAACTCCAATATCGCGTGTCAGCAGATGTTCCCGGACATGGAAAGCGTCCCGTGCGCCAGCTTCGAGGACGCCTTTGAGCTGGTGACCAGCGGCGAGGCGGAGCTGGCCATGATCCCCATCGAGAACTCGATCGCCGGCCGGGTGGCGGACATCCACATCCTGCTGCCGCAGTCCAACCTGCAGATTGTGGGCGAGTACTTCCTGCCCATCCACTTCGACCTGCTGGGCATCCCGGGCAGCACCATTGACGGCGCCACCGAGGTGCACAGCCACATCCACGCGCTGGGCCAGTGCCGGAAGCTGATCCGCGAACACGGGCTCAAGCCGGTCATCGCGGGTGACACCGCCGGGTCCGCCCGCGAGGTGGCCGAGTGGAACGATCCCCGCAAGCTCTCCCTCGCTCCCCCGCTGGCCGCACAGATCTACGGCCTCGATGTCCTGGCGTCCCGCGTTGAGGACGACCCCTCCAACACCACCCGCTTTGTGGTCCTGGCCCGGGAAACGGCACTGCCGGCCCGGGATGAACTTCCCGGCCCGGCAGTGACGAGCTTCCTGTTCCGCGTCCGCAACGTTCCCTCCGCCCTTTACAAGGCGCTGGGCGGCTTCGCCACTAACGGGGTCAACATGACCCGCCTGGAAAGCTACATGGTGGGCAACGAGTTTGCCGCCACCATGTTCATGGCGGACGTCGAAGGCCACCCCGAGGACCTGCCGCTGAAGCTGGCCCTCGAGGAACTGGACTTCTTCACCACCGAGGTGCGGATCCTCGGCGTGTACCCGGCAGCGGACTACCGGGCGGCCGCCACCGCCTGACGCGGCTGCGCGCCCGGTTCCCCGCTCTTGAGCAGGGGGCCGAAGAACGCCCCCAGCTCAGCAGTTGCCGTCAGCGGCAGGACGTTGGCCACGTACTGGTCCGGGCGGACCACCACTACGGCGCCGTTGCGGTCGATGCCGCGCAGGTCAAAGATGTCGGCCTTGGGATCTGTGGCGTACACCTTTTCGTAGTCGGTCAGCTTGAACGGGCCCACCTGTGGCTTGAAGACGGCGGGCGCGGCGTTGATGTCGACGGCGGTGTGCGGCTGCTGGTAGATGACCTTAAGGTCGAACCAGGCGTCCAGGTCCGCGCCGGCGGGGGTGGCGGCCAGCGGGGACTCGGGCGAGTTTGCAAACCAGTCGGCAAGCTTGTCCGTGGCGGAGTTGGTGCCGGGCAAGGCGGGATCGGCGAAGACGTAGATCCGCCAGCGCCCGTCGGCGGTGGCGTGGTGGCCCAGGTGGATGGGGTTGGTGTCGCCCACCCGCATCACGGGTGCGGACTTGAAGCGCTTGCCCACGGGGAACCCGGCAGCCAGGTCCTGGTGGTCGCTGCTGCCAACGATCAGCGACGGCGTGTACTGGGTCATGAAGCCGGCCGGGAATTCCGCCGTCTGCACGTAGAAGTCCTCGAGGTCGGAGGGGTGCTCGAACTCCTCCGGCTTCTTGGCCATCATGGTGGACCATTCCTTGTCGAAGTCGATCAGGTTCTTGGCCACCACCTGGCGCTCCTCGGAGTAGGTGCTCAGCAGGCTCTCGGGGCTGCGGCCTTCCAGGACGTGGCCCAGTTTCCAGGCAATGTTGAAGCCGTCCTGCATGGACACGTTCATGCCCTGGCCGGCCTTGGCGCTGTGCGTATGGCAGGCGTCGCCGGTGATGAACACGCGCGGGGTGCGCGTGCCGCGCTCCGCCGGCAGGACGTCGTCGAACCTGTCCGTGAGGCGGTGCCCCACTTCGTAGACGCTGTGCCACGCGACGTTCCGTACGTCCAGGGTGTAGGGGTGCAGGATCTCGTTGGCCTTGGCGATGATCTCCTCGATGGAGGTGTCCCGCACCGAGTGCTGGCTGTTGGGATCAACTTCGCCCAGGTCCACGTACATACGGAACAGGTGGCCGCCCTCGCGTGGAATGTGCAGGATGCTGCCCTTTTCGCCCTGGATGGCGCACTTGGTGCGGATGTCCGGGAAGTTGGTGACGGCGAGCACGTCCATGACGCCCCAGGCGTGGTTGGCCTGGTCGCCGGCCAGGGTGCAGC
Organism: Arthrobacter sedimenti; assembly: GCF_042652025.1. NCBI lineage: Bacteria > Bacillati > Actinomycetota > Actinomycetes > Micrococcales > Micrococcaceae > Arthrobacter > Arthrobacter sedimenti. The sequence goes on from NZ_JBHSDQ010000004.1 coordinate 297,125, forward strand.
CGATTGCCTGGCGGACCTTGCTGCGGGCACCATCGGAACCCACCACATACTTGGCGCGGACAATCCGGTCCCGGCCTTCGTTGGGTCCGGCAGTGTGGCGGAGCGTGACGGTCACCGGGTAGTCGCCGCTGTCCGCCACCTCCAGGCCCTGGAACTCGTAGCCGTAATCGGGCTTGAGGCGGGTGGGTGAGTTTGCGGCGAATTCGGCGAAGTAGTCCAGGACGCGGGCCTGGTTGACGATCAGGTGCGGGAACTCGCTGATGCCCATCTCGTCGTCGACGGCGCGGGCGGTCCGGATGATGTTGGCATGGTTGGCCGGGTCCGGCTTCCAGAACGCCATTTCGGTGATGCGGTACGCCTCGGCGATGATCCGCTCCGCGAAACCGAAGGCCTGGAACGTCTCCACGCTGCGCGCCTGGATGCCGTCGGCCTGGCCGATGGCAAGCCTGCCGGGACGGCGTTCGACGATGCGCGTGGTCACGTTGGGGAACATGGACAGCTGCGCGGCGGCGAGCATCCCAGCCGGACCGGAGCCGACGATGAGGACGTCCACTTCCTCCGGGAGCTCCTCGGGGCGGTTAAGTCCGACGCCGGCGGCCGGTTGGACGCGGGGGTCTCCGGATACGTATCCGTGGTGGTGGAACTGCACGGGCTTTCCTCACTTCGTTGTGGCTTGTTCTCAGCAGAGCGTGTTCTATATCTGAACAGACGATTCGATAATCGAAAACTAACTTGATTTCCACTGTACGCCGCATGTGACGAGGGCGACAAGTGGCAACAATCAGGCCTGAAATCTCCCGGGATTTAGGGGTTGACGGATCCCGCGAAAGCGGTAATAGTGATCGTATACGATTTCGTACCTGATGAGGAGAAGGCTTTGGAGCAGGTCAACGGCGACACCCTGGCAGCAGCACGCAAGGTGATCGCGGTGCACATCAACTACCCCAGCCGGGCGGCGCAGCGTGGCCGTGCCCCGGCGCAGCCCTCCTACTTCCTCAAGCCTTCCAGCTCCCTGGCCGTGAGCGGAAGCCCTGTTGAGCGGCCGGCCGGCTGTGAACTGCTCGGCTATGAGGGCGAGATTGCCCTGGTGATCGGCAAGGCCGCCCGCCGCGTTTCGATCGAGGACGCCTGGAGCCACGTCGCCGCCGTCACCGCCAGCAATGACCTCGGCGTCTACGACCTGCGCTACGCGGACAAGGGTTCCAACCTCCGGTCCAAGGGTGGGGACGGGTTCACCCCGGTGGGCCCGGCACTGATTCCGGCAGACGCCGTCGACCCTTCAAAGCTGCGCATCCGCACCTGGCATAACGGCGAGCCGGTCCAGGACGACACCACGGAAGACCTGCTCTTCCCGTTCGCCCGCCTTGTGGCGGACCTGTCCCAGCTGCTCACCCTCGAAGAGGGGGACATCATCCTTACCGGCACCCCAGCCGGCGCCTCCGTCGCAAAGCCCGGAGACATCCTGGAGGTGGAGGTGGACACTTTTGATGGTGCGCTGTCCACCGGCCGCCTGGTCACCACTGTTGAGGAAGGCACGACGCCGTTCGCTGACTTTGGTGCCCGGCCCAAGGTTGATGACCTGCAGCGGGAGGAGGCCTACGGGTCCCGCGAAGCCGCAGGACTTGCCACAGTTTCTCCTGCCCTCTCCCCCGAGCTGAAGGCCAAGCTTGAGTCGGTGGCCACCGCAACATTGTCCTCGCAGCTGCGCAAACGCGGCCTTAACAACGTGAGTATCGACGGGCTGCAGGCCACCCGACCGGACCGGCGCGTGGTGGGCCTGGCCCGCACGCTGCGCTACGTCCCCAACCGCGAGGACCTGTTCAAGACCCACGGCGGTGGCTTCAACGCGCAAAAGAAGGCCATCGACTCCGTCAACGAAGGCGAAATCCTGGTCATGGAGGCCCGCGGGGAAAAGGGCACCGGCACGGTAGGGGACATCCTGGCCCTGCGCGCCCAGGTCCGCGGCGCAGCCGCCATCATCACCGACGGCGGCGTCCGCGACTATTCAGCCGTGGCGGACCTGGAGATGCCCACCTACTTCGCCAACCCGCACCCAGCCGTCCTGGGCCGCCGCCACATCCCCTGGGACACGGACATCACCATCGCCTGCGGCGGCGCCACCGTGCAGCCCGGCGACATCATCGTGGCCGACTCGGACGGCATCCTGGTGATCCCGCCGGCCGTCGCCGAGGAACTGGTGGACGACTGCATCCAGCAGGAGAAGGAAGAGGCCTTCATCTTCGAGATGGTCAAGCAGGGCAACAGCGTGGACGGCCTCTACCCGATGAACGCCGAATGGCAGAACAGGTACAAGCAGTGGGCAGGGAACACCAATGACTGACACAACATTGACCGGGGTGCCGGTTTCCAACGCCGCGGTCGGCAGCAAGGCGGAGCAGGCCTATCAGGCCGTCAAGGCCCGGATCGTGGAAGGCACGTACACCCCCGGCTACCGGCTGGTCCTGGGTTCGATCGCCAAGGACCTGGGGTTCAGCGTGGTCCCGGTCCGGGAAGCCATCCGGCGGCTCGAGGCCGAGGGCCTGGTGACCTTCGAACGGAATGTCGGCGCCACGGTGGCGGGGATCGACCCCACCGAGTATCTGTACACGATGCAGACACTCAGCATCGTCGAGGGTGCCGCCACCGCAATGTCCGCTCCGCTGATCGACTCCGGCGCTGTAGCCCGGGCCCGCGCCGTGAACCAGGAGATGCGCGAATGCCTTGAGCACTTCGATCCCGTCCGGTTCACCCAGCTCAACCAGGACTTCCACAGCGTCCTGTTCGAGCACTGCCCCAACCCGCACATCCTGGACCTCGTCCACCGCGGCTGGAATCGGCTCGCAGCCATCCGTTCCTCAACCTTCCGCTTCGTCCCCGGCCGCGCCCGCGACTCCGTGGACGAACACGAGAACCTGCTGAAGCTCATCGAAACCGGAGCTGACGCAGACGCCATCGAAAAAGCAGCCCGCCTCCACCGGACCGCCACTCTCGACGCCTACCTCGCCCAAACCACCTAGCCGCTCTGCCCGGCAGAACGCACACACCACCTGTACGCAAAGAACACAGTAAGGACTTCAACGATGACTGCCTCTGTAGAAACCGCCAAGCACTACGTTCCCGAGGATCTGCCCACGCACATCCAGCACTGCATCAACGGCCAGTTCGTGGACTCGGTCTCGGGAAAGACGTTCGACGTCCTGGACCCGGTCTCCAACCGCAACTACGCCACCGCCGCAGCAGGCCAGAAGGAAGACATCGACCTGGCCGTCGCCGCTGCCCGCGAAGCCTTCACCAACGGCCCCTGGCCGAAGATGAAGCCGCGTGAGCGTGCCCGCGTCCTCAACAAAATCGCCGACGCGGTCGAAGCGCAGGAAGCCCGCCTGGCCGAACTCGAAACCTTCGACACCGGCCTGCCCATCACCCAGGCCAAGGGGCAGGCCCTGCGCGCAGCCGAGAACTTCCGGTTCTTCGCGGACCTGATCGTGGCCCAGTTCGATGACGCGATGAAGGTCCCCGGCTCGCAGATCAACTACGTGAACCGCAAGCCGATCGGCGTCGCCGGCCTCATTACCCCGTGGAACACCCCGTTCATGCTGGAGTCCTGGAAGCTCGCCCCGGCACTGGCCACCGGCAACACTGTGGTTCTCAAGCCCGCCGAGTTCACCCCGCTCTCCGCCTCCCTGTGGGCCACCATCTTCAAGGACGCCGGCCTCCCGGACGGTGTCTTCAACCTGGTCAATGGCCTTGGCGAGGAAGCCGGCGACGCGCTGGTCAAGCACCCGGACGTTCCGTTGATCTCCTTCACCGGCGAGACCACCACGGGCCAGACGATCTTCCGCAACGCCGCCGCGAACCTCAAGGGCCTGTCCATGGAGCTTGGCGGCAAGTCCCCCTGCGTCGTCTTCGCTGATGCGGACCTGGACGCCGCCATTGACTCCGCGCTGTTCGGCGTCTTCTCCCTCAACGGCGAGCGCTGCACCGCCGGCTCCCGCATCCTGGTTGAGCGCGCCATCTACGACGAGTTCTGCGAGAAATACGCCGCCCGGGCCAAGAACATCGTGGTGGGCGATCCCCACGACCCCAAGACCCAGGTGGGCGCCCTGGTCCACCCGGAGCACTACGAGAAGGTGGCATCCTACGTGGAGATCGGCAAGTCCGAGGGCCGGCTCCTGGCCGGCGGCGGCCGCCCGGACCACCTGCCCGAAGGCAACTACATCGCACCCACGGTGTTTGCCGACGTCGCCCCTGACGCCCGGATCTTCCAGGAGGAAATCTTCGGACCCGTCGTGGCCATCACCCCGTTCGAGAACGATGACGAGGCCCTCGCCCTGGCCAACAACACCAAGTACGGCCTGGCCGCCTACATCTGGACCCAGAACCTGACCCGGGCGCACAACTTCTCCCAGAACGTGGAGGCCGGCATGGTCTGGCTGAACAGCCACAACGTCCGCGACCTGCGCACCCCGTTCGGCGGCGTCAAGGCCTCGGGCCTGGGCCACGAGGGCGGCTACCGTTCCATCGACTTCTACACCGACCAGCAGGCCGTGCACATCACGCTCGGCTCCGTCCACACCCCTAAGTTCGGCGCCTAAGCCAGCCGGCCGCCGTCGTACTTTCCAAGCCCCCTTTCAAAGAAGAGAGAATCCAATGACCAACTTCGTTCCCACCCCCACCGTCCCGGCTCCGGACATCGTCCGCTGCGCCTACATGGAAATCGTGGTCACCGACCTCGCCAAGTCCCGCGAGTTCTATGTGGACGTCCTGGGCCTGCACGTCACCGAAGAGGACGAGAACGCAATCTACCTACGCTCCCTGGAGGAGTTCATCCACCACAACCTGGTGTTGCGCAAGGGCCCCATCGCCGCTGTCGCCGCCTTCGCCTACCGGGTGAAGTCCCCCGCCGAGGTGGACGCCGCCGAGGCCTACTACAAGGAACTCGGCTGCCGGGTGGAGCGCCGCAAGGAAGGCTTCACCAAGGGCATCGGCGACTCCGTGCGCGTCGAGGACCCGCTGGGCTTCCCCTACGAGTTCTTCTACGACGTGGAGCACGTGGAACGCCTCACCCAGCTCTACGACCTCTACTCCGCCGGTGAACTGGTCCGGCTGGACCACTTCAACCAAGTCACCCCGGACGTCCCCAAGGGCCGCAAATACCTGGAAGACCTGGGCTTCCGCGTCTCAGAGGACATCAAGGACTCCGACGGCGTCACCTACGCCGCGTGGATGCACCGCAAGCAGACCGTCCACGACACCGCCCTGACCGGCGGCAACGGCCCGCGGATGCACCACGTTGCCTTCGCCACGCACGAGAAGCACAACATCATCCAGATCTGCGACAAGATGGGCGCCCTGCGCATCAGCGACCGGATCGAACGCGGCCCCGGCCGGCACGGCGTCTCCAACGCCTTCTACCTCTACATCCTGGACCCCGACGGCCACCGTATCGAGATCTACACCCAGGACTACTACACCGGCGACCCGGACAACCCCACCATCACTTGGGACGTCCACGACAACCAGCGCCGCGACTGGTGGGGCAACCCCGTGGTCCCGTCCTGGTACACCGAGGCCTCCCTGGTCCTGGACCTGGATGGCAACCCGCAGCCGGTGATCGTCCGCGAGGAAAAGTCCGAGATGGCAGTCACCGTGGGCGCCGATGGCTTCTCCTACACCCGCAAGGAGGGCTCGCCGGAAGGTGACCGGACGGGCTTCAAGCTGGGAGTCCAGGTCTAGCCATGCTGGAGCCGACGACGATTGAGGCCATCGCAGACGAGCTGGTGGAAGCCGGCCGGACCCGCACCCCTGTTCCCCGCCTGACCGCCCGCTACCCGGAGATGACGGTGGAGGACTCATACGCGGTGCAGCAGCTGTGGCGGCGCCGCAACGAGGACGCCGGCCGGACCCTGGTGGGGCGCAAGATTGGCCTCACGTCCAAGGCCATGCAGGCCGCCACCGGCATCACCGAACCGGACTACGGCGCCATCTTCGATGACATGGTGCTGGACACCGGCTGCTCGGTGCAGTGGGACCGGTACACGCACCCGCGGGTGGAGGTGGAGCTGGCGTTCGTGTTGAAGGACGGGCTGAAGGGCCCGGGCGTCACCATCTTCGATGTCCTGAATGCCACCGACTACGTGGTTCCGGCCCTCGAGATCCTGGATTCCAGGATCGAGATGGAGGGCCGGACCATCGTGGACACCATCTCCGACAACGCGGCCATGGGTGCCATGGTGATCGGCGGAAACCCGGTCAAGCCGGACGCTGTGGACCTGCGCTGGGTCTCGGCCATCCTCTACAAGAACCAGACCGTGGAGGAGACCGGCGTGGCCGCCGGCGTCCTGGACCACCCCGCCAACGGAGTGCACTGGCTGGCCAACAAGATCGCCGCCCACGGTGACGCCCTGAAGGCCGGGGACATCATCCTGGCCGGGTCCTTCACCCGGCCCATGTGGGTCTACAAGGGCGACACCGTCCACGCCGACTACGGCCCCCTGGGGAGTGTGACATGCCGCTTCGAATAGAGGACACCTTCCGGGACGCCTTAGCCCAGGCGGGCCGGCCCCTCGCCGGCATGTGGGTTTGCTCCGGCAGCCCGCTGGTCGCCGAACTCTGCGCCGGGTCCGGCCTGGACTGGCTGCTGGTGGACGCCGAGCACAGCCCCAACGGGCTCGAATCCATCCTGGCCCAGCTCCAGGCCATCCACGGCCACCCGGTCCATGCCATGGTCCGGCCGCCCGTGAACGACACCGTGCTGATCAAGCAGTACCTGGACCTGGGCGTGCAGAACCTGCTGATCCCCATGGTCAACTCGGTGGCCGAGGCCGAAGCCGCGGTGGCCGCCACCCGCTACCCGCCGCAGGGCGTCCGCGGGGTGGGTTCCGCCCTGGCCCGGGCCGCCCGCTGGAATCGGGTCCCGGACTACCTGGCCCGCGCCAATGAGACCATCAGCGTCACCGTCCAGATCGAATCCACCTCCGCAGTGGAGTCAGTGGAGGACATCCTGAAGGTGGACGGAGTGGATGCTGTCTTCGTCGGACCCTCCGACCTCGCCGCCTCCATGGGCCTGTTGGGACAGCAGGAACACCCGGAGGTGCGCGCCGCCGTCGAGCACTGCCTCTCCGCCGCCAAAGCAGCCGGCAAGCCCGCCGGCGTCAACGCCTTCAACCCCGACACCGCCAAGCGCTACCTCGCGAACGGCGCCGGTTTCATCCTGGTGGGCGCCGACGTCGCCCTCCTCGCCCGCGGCTCCGAAGCCCTTGCTGCCAAGTTCGTGAAGCCAACCGACGGCGACACCCCGCCCAGCTACTGACCAACTTTTAGGACTTATGCAATGACAGTCACTTCTGCGGTTACCCCTGCCCATTCACCGGAGCGCGAGGCTTCCCTGCTCGCGTGGGTGCCCACCGGCCTGCTGATCAACGGCGAGTGGCGGGACGCGTCCGACGGTGGCACGTTCGATGTGCATGATCCCGCCACCGGGGAGGTGCTGGCCACCCTCGCGTCCGCCACGAGCGACGACGCGGTGGCGGCATTGGACGCGGCCGACGCCGTGCAAGCGTCCTGGGCACGGACCGCGCCGCGGGTGCGGTCGGAGATCCTGCGCCGCGCCTTCGACCTGGTGACCGAACGGGCCGAGGACTTCGCGCTGCTGATGACCCTGGAGATGGGCAAGCCCTTGGCCGAGGCCCGCGGCGAAGTCACCTACGGGGCGGAGTTCCTGCGCTGGTTCGCCGAGGAAACCGTCCGCGACTACGGCCGCTACCTCACCACCCCCGAGGGCAAGAACAAGATTTTGGTCCAGCACAAACCCGTCGGGCCCTGCCTGCTCATCACCCCCTGGAACTTCCCGCTCGCCATGGCCACCCGCAAGGTCGCCCCCGCCGTCGCCGCCGGCTGCACCATGGTCCTCAAGCCCGCCAAGCTCACCCCGCTGACGGCGCAGTACTTCGCGCAGACCATGCTCGACGCCGGCCTCCCCGCCGGGGTTTTGAATGTGGCGGCCTCCTCCTCTGCTTCCGGGATCTCCAGGCCCCTGCTGGCCGACCCGCGACTGCGGAAGGTCTCCTTCACCGGCTCCACCCCGGTCGGAAAGCGCCTCATGGCCGACGCCGCCCAGAACGTCCTCCGGACCTCGATGGAACTCGGCGGGAACGCCCCTTTCATCGTCTTCGAGGACGCCGACCTGGATGCCGCCGTCGAAGGCGCCATGGCCGCGAAGATGCGGAACATGGGCGAGGCCTGCACCGCCGCCAACCGGTTCCTGGTCCACGAGTCGGTGGCGCAGGAATTTACTCGGAAGTTCGCCACGGCCATGGGCGCCCTCGCCACCGGCCGCGGAACCGACCCGGACACCAAGGTCGGGCCCCTCATTGACGGGGGCGCCCGCGACGACGTCCACGCCCTCGTGACGGCTGCAGTTGATGCCGGGGCGGTAGCGGTGACCGGCGGGGCCCCTGTGGACGGGCCCGGCTACTTCTACCAGCCGACCGTCCTGGCCGACGTCCCCAACGACGCGGCGATCCTGGGCCAGGAAATCTTCGGCCCCGTCGCCCCCATCACCACCTTCACCACCGAAGAAGAGGCCATCAAAGTCGCCAACGCGAGCGAATACGGGCTCGCGTCCTACCTCTACAGCCGCGACTTCAACCGCCTCCTGCGCGTAGCCGAACAGATCGAGTTCGGCATGGTCGGGTTCAACGCCGGCGTCATCTCCAACGCCGCAGCACCCTTCGGCGGCGTCAAACAGTCCGGGTTGGGCCGGGAAGGCGGATCCGAAGGCATCGCCGAATACACCACCACCCAATACATCGGCATCGCCGACCCCTACGCGGGCCACTAGCGCCAAACTGGCCCAGTTTTGACGGCGGGAACTCGGAAACCCCGGGTTCCCGCCGTTTGCCGCGCCCCAAAACTGGGCCAGTGCAGGCCTTCCTGACGTTCGCAGCCTTCGGTTTCGCCTATCCCGCCAGCGCGTTCGCCACCAGGATCAAGGTATTGGCGGCGTACTGGCTGACGTGTTTTTGCGACTGGGCCTTCAGCTCCTGGATGAACGCGCCCAACTGGTGGTCTTCCAGTTTGTTCAGGAGGCTATCCCGCAGGCCTTGGTTGTCGATGTCACCTGAGCTGCCATAGACATCTAGGAGCTTCTGCAAGGTTGCATAGGGATTGCCCTGGTCAGCGAGGTAGCCCAAGCCATGGGTTTGCAACGCACTGCCGGCCACCGGCTTCATGAAGGAAACATCGGGGAGAGCACCGTCTGGTTTCCGTGGTGCCATGAGTTGCTGCATGTCGAGGCTTTCGAAGTCACCTGCAGCTACCTGGAGACCACCGTCAATCGTCCACGAATTGTTCGTCTCGTTTTCTGCCGGAGTATTGTCGTTCGAGGTCGGCGCCCCGGTGTAGGCCACGTTGTTGTGCAGGACCTCCCGGTAGCCGGGAATGTTGTCCGGGCTTGTGGGGCTTACGCGCTCCAGCATGTTGAAGTTGGCGCCGTACCCTGGCTTGTAGGCTGTGTTGTTGATCCAATAGGCCGACTGGCCGGGCTGGTGATTGGCATAGAAGTTGTTGGCACCGTTGTCCGCAGCCATGGAATTGATGACCGTGTGCAGCGGGATGGGCTGGGGAAGCCCTGTGGTGCGGTAGGCATATCCGCCAACCTTGAATCCGTTTTGGTCGCCTACCCCGTTTTGGTTGCCATGGTGGTCGAAGGACCAGTCGTTGACGTAGGCGACCCGTCCCTCCGATGTGATGCTGTCGAAGCCGTCGTCGCTGTTATGCCATGCCCGGTCGTTGATGAACCACACGTCTTTTGCGTGGGCACCGAACCCGTCCGTATTGCCCGCTGACCGGGCCGTGGGACCGATGTTGTTGTAGGCGTCGCTGTTCAGTACCACCCCGGTCCCGTCCATGGTGTAGTAGAAGCCGATGGCTTCGTTGTCATGGGCGGCCATGTTTACGAAGTTGGCACCACCGGCAATCCTGAAAGCCTCTGATTGCTTTTGGTCTCCCACCTTGACGCCCGTTACGTCAAAGCCGACGAAGTTCACGTCGGTCACCTGCGTTTCCACGTAGAACGCGGCCACACGTTGATCGGTGGGCACACTGCTGAAATCAAAGACGGGCCGATTATCCCCCGGGAACGCGGCGTAAGTGATCCCGCTCTTATAAATGTCATTGACGTAGTGATAAACGTCTTCGAACGGGTTATCGGTTTCGCGCACTTCGAACTGGTTGTAGCTGCCGCCCCGGATATAGACGGTGTCTCCGGCCGCTGCTGCTGCCTGCGCTTTCATCAGCGTTTTGAACGGCGCGTCCTGCGTACCCGCGTTGTCGTCGTTTCCTTCCGGCGAGATGAACCAAACGTGGGCATCTGGAGAGGGGACCACCTTCAACGCACCCAGCACCGACAGTGCCGAATCCCGGGTACGGTCCACTGACGCCGCATGGGCAGGGGCTGTGATGCCGAAGGCTCCCAGGACACAGACGCCGGCCACTGCTACAGCCGCTCGCTTTGAGTTTTTCACGGACATGACTCCTTTGTATGTCGATTCATGGCGTCGGCCCCCTGGCGCCCAGCCACCCCCAGCATGGGTGGAGTCATAATTCGGCACCATCACGACGATGAATCGATTCAAGCAGCCGGAAAGCGCTTTCACAAGGGGTCGGACGAAATTCGCGTTCTCTTGGTGCTCCGTTGCTGGCACCCGTCCGGCTCCGTCCGGCTGCTCAGCCTTCGCTCCCACACAACTGTCCTGCGCCCAGAGACAAGAGCACGGACGGGGGTGCAACCCACACTGGGAGTAACCCGCTACGCCGTCCGGCTGGCGTCCTTGCCTACTCGAAGTGGAGTATCCCTTGGAAACCTACGATGCGCTCCTCGCGTCCATTGCCCCCGCAGCCGGCACCGGCCGCACCATCTTTGATCCGGCAACCGGCGAAGCAGTGGGCGAGGCCCCCATTCACGACCTCGACTACCTGGAAAATGCCGTGGCCACCGCCGTCGCCGCCCAGCTGGCCTGGGCTGCCCTGGGCCACGCCGCCCGGTCCGCCGCGCTCCTCAAAGCGGCCGACGCCGTCGAACGGTCCGCCGAGGAACTGGCCCGGCTGCTCTCCCGGGAGCAGGGCAAGCCGCTGAACGGCCCCAACGCCCGCTTCGAAGTCGGCGCCTGCGTCGCCTGGCTGCGCGCGACGGCCAGCCTTCCACTGGAACCGGAAACCATCGTGGACGACGGCGAGACCCGGGCCGAGCTGCACTACCGGCCCATCGGCGTCGTCGCGGCCATCGGCCCGTGGAACTGGCCCATGATGATCGCCGTCTGGCAGCTCGCCCCCGCCCTGCGGATGGGCAACGCCGTGGTGGTCAAGCCCTCCGGCAACACTCCCCTGTCCGTGCTGGCCCTGGTCAAGGTCCTCAACGAGGAACTCCCCGAAGGCATCCTCTCCGCCGTCTCCTGCGGCCGCGAAGTAGGCGCCCGCCTGACCGATCACCCCGCAATCGGCAAGATCATGTTCACCGGCTCCACCGCCGGCGGCCGCGCCATCATCAAATCCTCTGCCGACACGGTCAAGCGGCTCACCCTTGAACTGGGCGGCAACGACGCCGGCATCGTCCTGCCCGACGCCGACCCCAAGGCCATCGCCCAGGACGTCTTCTGGGGCGCGTTCCTCAACACCGGCCAGACCTGCGCAGCCCTCAAGCGCCTCTACGTCCACGACTCCGTCTACGACGCCGTCTGCGAAGAACTGATCGCCGTGGCCAAAGCCATGCCTATGGGTAACGGGCTGGACGAAAACAACGTCCTGGGCCCGCTGCAGAACAAGGCGCAGTACGACATCGTTGCCAACCTCGTTCAGGCCGCCAAGGACTCCGGCGCCCGCATCCTCCTGGGCGGCAACCCGGACACCAGCCAGCCCGGCTTCTTCTACCCCACCACCCTCGTGGCGGACATTGACAACGACAACCCGCTGGTGGCCGAGGAACAGTTCGGGCCCGCGCTGCCGATCATCCGCTACAGCACGGTCGATGAGGCGGTGGAAAAGGCCAACGGGCTCGACGTCGGCCTGGGCGCCTCCGTATGGTCCCCCGACCTGGCTGCGGCCCGGGAAGTCGCCGCCCGCATCCAGGCTGGAACGGTGTGGATCAACCGGCACGGCGCCGTGGACCCCCGCATCCCGTTCGGCGGAGCCAAGCAGTCCGGCTACGGGGTGGAGTTCGGCGTCGAAGGCCTCAAGGCCCTCGGCGTACCACAGGTCATCAACGGCTGACCGCTTTGATGCCGCCGCTCCGGTCCTGGGTTCAGCCCATGGCCGGGGCGGTGGACGTCCGGCCGGCGAACTGGCGGCGGGCCCAACGCGCGAGTTTCTTGCCTTTGCCCTTCCACCAGTTGTCCTCGTCCTGGTTGTGGTGGAAGCGGAACACGATGGCCACCAGCACGAACATTCCCATCACCACGTCCACCCAGGAGGAGAGCACCAGGGCGACGAAGACGGTCAAGGCGTTGGCCATGATCGAGGGGATGGCCAATGTCCGGAACACGGTGCTGGCCACATAGCGCCGGTGCGATCGTGGGACGGACAACTCGCGGACCATATCAAAGCAGACACAGACCACAACGATGGTTTGTCCGATGGCCAGCAGGACCTGGCCCGGCAGGGAGTGGCTGAAAGCGGCCACGGATTCCATTCCCGGACTCATGGCCGGGCCTTGCTGTTGAAACCTTTGCTGAGAACTTTAAACACGGAAAACCCCCAGAACTTGTGGAACCACCGCCGCTGATCCGGCGATGGTTCCATTCAAGTTTCAGGGGGCTTTTCGGTCACGAGTAGTGGGTACTCTATTTTGGCCAGGCAGCCGGACGCGGTACTTACTGTCCGATGGCCCGCGGCCGCCACAGCATGACGGCCTGCGACCTCGGCCGGGGCCGCTGACCGCGCGCCAGGCTCACCACGTCACCGGCTGCGCCAGCTGCGAAGATCCGCGAGTCCACCGCGCGGGGCCTCCGCCCGAGTTCCTCGGTAAGATCGCTGATGCGGCTCTGGAGGGCCGCCACCTGGTTTTCGAGTTCCAGGATGCGCTTGATTCCCTCCAGCGACACGCCTTCCTGGGACAAACGCTGCACTTCCCGCAACATGTTCACGTCACGCTGGGAGTAACGCCGCGACTTCCCGGGGGCGCGGCTGGGCTTGACGATGCCCAGCCTGTCGTACTGCCGCAGGGTCTGCGGATGCATGTCCGCCAGCTCGGCCGCCACGGAAATCACGAAGATCGGCTGGTCAGCACTGATGTCCACGGCTCACCTCCGCCCTAAAGCCGGGCCTTGGCTGCCAGGCCTTCGCGGACGTCCGCCGACGACGTTGCCTCGGCGAACGCCTTGACCGCAGCTTCGGCGTCCTTGTTGAGATTCTTGGGAACTGCGACGTCGATGGTCACCAGCAGGTCGCCGGTGCCCTTGGACGTCTTCACGCCTTTGCCCTTCACCCGCATGGTGCGGCCCGACGGCGTTCCCGCCGGAACGCGGACCTTCACCGTCTCGCCGTCGATGGTGGGCACCTGGATGTCGGCGCCCAAAGCGGCCTCCGGGAAGGTGACCGGGACATGGATGCGGAGGTTGTCGCCGTCGCGCGTGTAAAAAGCGTGGGGCTGTACGGACACGGAAACCACCAGGTCGCCATTGCCGGCGGCACCGGGCTGGCCCTTACCGCGCACCCGGACCTTCTGGCCGTCCTTGATGCCTGCCGGGACACGAACGTCGATGACCTCGCCGCTGGGCTCGCGCAGGCCGATGGTGGTGCCGCGGATGGAACCGGCAAACGAAATGCTGGTGGACGCGGTCCGGTCGGCACCCTTCTGCGGGGTGCGCTGGAATCCGGGCGCTCCGCCGAAACCGCCAAAGAGGTCGGCGAACTCGGGCGGGATGCCGCCGCCTGCGGGGTTGAACCCGCCCGCGTGGCGTCCGGTGTTGCCGGTGAAGAGGCCGCCGAACATGTCCTCGAACCCGCCGTTGCCGCCGGCGGCACCGCCGGGGGCAAACCTGGCCCCGCTGCCCATGGCCCGGATGGCGTCATACTGCTGGCGCTCATCGGGATCCGAGAGCACCGAGTAAGCCTCGGAGATGTCCTTGAACTTCTTCTCGGAAGCGGCGTTCCCCGCGTTGGTATCAGGGTGGTGCTGCCGCGCAAGCTTCCGGTAGGCCTTCTTGATATCGGCATCGGAAGCGTCCTTGGCAACACCAAGGATCTTGTAAAAGTCCTTGTCCACCCAATCCTGGCTAGCCAATGGCGTTTCCTTTCAAGTCTCTTAACTAATAGCTCTCCGCGGTACAGGGGGCCCCCGCCCCTACGCTGGGTGGCTGAGGATCTACGATCCCCAGCCACCCAGCTTCGGCAGGCCCGATGCCACTCCCGGGGCCCCTGTACCGCTGCGAGCTTCGTGGTTACCTCACCTTAGGCGAGATGACCGCCGGCGCGGAGGCCGGATATGGGGCGGCGGTGTGGAGGGCACCGCGAAGCGGGCACCGCCCCATATCCGGCGTAGCGCGAGCCAACCCCGGCTAGGCCGGGACCGCCACGATGACCTGCGCTGCGCGGAGCACGCGGTCTCCTGATTTGTAGCCCGAGCGGAGGACCTGGCTGACGGTGTCAACCTCGATGTCCTCGCCGGGCTGCTGGATCAGGGCCTCGTGGATTGTGGGATCGAACTCCACGCCCGTCTCGTTGATGCGGACCAGGCCGTAGGTCTTCAGCGCGTTCTCCAGCTTGTTGGCGATCGCGGCGAAGGGTCCGTCGGTGAGGTCGCCGTGCTGCCGGGCGGCGTCGACGTCGTCCAGGACCGGAAGCAGGGAGTTCAGGACGCCAATGACGGCCATTTCCCCTGCCACGGCGCGGTCGCGTTCAACGCGCTTGCGGTAGTTGACGTACTCAGCCTGGAGGCGAAGCAGGTCGTTGCGCAGTTCGGCTGCCTCGGCGTTGCCGCCGGAACCTGCCGGAGCCCCCTGGGCCACGGATTCCTCGGCCGGCACGTCCACGCCGTTGAGAATCTCCTCGGCCTGGGCCAGCGCGTCGCCGTCGGAATCTGCTCCGGCCTGGGCACCGGCCCCGGGGGCGGACTGGCCGCCCTCGGGGTGCCGGGCCTGCCCGGTCACCGGATCAACCTTGCGGTTGTCCCGGATGACCGGCTCACCGTTCTGCCCGCGCTCCTGGCCGGCGGATGCGTTGTGCTCTTCCTCGTTACCGTGGTGCGGCATGGGTTACTTCTTCGCTTCGTCTTCGTCGATGATCTCGGCGTCGACGATGTCCTCGTCGGACGAACCGGCCGAAGCTCCGGCGGCACCTTCAGCACCGGCAGCACCTGCGCCGTCCGGCGAACCGGCCTGGGCGTAGATCGCTTCGCCGAGCTTGGTCTGGGAAGCCTGCAGCTTCTCGAATGCAGACTTCACAGCGGCGTCGTCGGTACCTTCGAGGGCCTTCTTGAGGCTGTCGACGTCACCCTGGACCTCGGTCTTGACCTCTTCGGGCAGCTTGTCCGCGTTGTCGGCGATCAGCTTGTCCACGGAGTAGGCCAGCTGCTCGGCGGTGTTGCGGGTGTCGGTGGCCTCGCGGCGGGCCTTGTCCTCGGCTGCGTGCTCCTCGGCGTCACGGACCATGCGCTCGATGTCTTCCTTGGAGAGGCTGGAGCCACCGGTGATGGTCATGGACTGTTCCTTGCCGGTGCCCTTGTCCTTCGCGGAGACGTGCACGATGCCGTTGGCGTCGATGTCGAAGGTGACCTCAACCTGCGGAACACCGCGCGGTGCCGGGGCGATGCCGGTCAGTTCGAACGTGCCCAGCGGCTTGTTGTCGCGGGTGAATTCACGCTCGCCCTGGAAGACCTGGATGGCCACGGACGGCTGGTTGTCGTCGGCGGTGGTGAAGGTCTCGGAGCGCTTGGTGGGGATGGCGGTGTTGCGCTCGATCAGGTGCGTCATCACGCCGCCCTTGGTTTCGATGCCGAGGGACAGCGGGGTGACGTCGATCAGGAGGACGTCCTTGCGCTCGCCCTTCAGCACGCCTGCCTGCAGGGCTGCGCCGACTGCCACGACCTCGTCCGGGTTGACGCCCTTGTTGGGCTCCTTGCCGCCGGCCAGTTCCTTGACCAGCTCGGAGACGGCGGGCATACGGGTGGAGCCACCGACCAGCACGATGTGGTTGATGTCGGAGAGCTTGATGCCGGCTTCCTTGATGACGTCGTGGAACGGCTTCTTGGTGCGCTCAAGCAGGTCCTTGGTGAGGTCCTGGAACTTGGCGCGGGTCAGCTGCTCGTCCAGGTGGACTGGGCCGTCAGGGGTGACGGAGAGGTACTGGAGCGAGACGTTGGTACTGGAGGAGGAGGACAGTTCCTTCTTGGCCTGCTCGGCAGCTTCACGGAGGCGCTGCAGGGCGATCTTGTCCTTGGAGAGGTCGATGCCCTTGACCTTGAGCTGGTTCAGCAGGTAGTCAACGACGCGCTGGTCCCAGTCGTCACCGCCCAGGCGGTTGTCACCGGCGGTGGCGCGAACCTGGATGGTGGAGAAGTTGTCTTCGTCCTTTCCGACTTCCAGCAGCGAGACGTCGAAGGTACCGCCACCGAGGTCGAAGACCAGGATGAGTTCGTCTTCCTTGCCCTTGTCCAGGCCGTAAGCCAGTGCTGCGGCGGTGGGCTCGTTGACGATGCGCAGGACGTTCAGCCCGGCGATTTCGCCTGCTTCCTTGGTGGCCTGGCGCTCGGCGTCGTTGAAGTAGGCCGGGACGGTGATGACGGCGTCGGTGACCTTTTCGCCCAGGTAGGACTCGGCGTCGTTCTTCAGCTTCATGAGGATACGCGCGGAGATTTCCTGCGGGGTGTACTTCTTGTCATCGATGGCAACGGTCCAGTCGGTGCCCATGTGGCGCTTGACCGACGCGATGGTGCGTTCGATGTTGTTGACGGCCTGGCGCTTGGCGATCTCGCCAACCAGGACCTCGCCGGACTTGGAGAATGCAACGACCGACGGCGTGGTGCGGCCACCCTCGGCGTTGGCAATAACGGTGGGCTCGCCACCTTCGAGAACGGAGACGACGGAGTTGGTGGTTCCGAGGTCGATACCTACTGCACGTGACATGTGTTGCTTCCTTCTTTCCTTGGAAACTGGGTGGCGCCCTAAGCATTGAGCGTTCTGCACTCAACTTTACTCAGGGCGCCGGCGATGTCAATCCAAAGTTGAGTGAGGTCCGCTCAACTTTGAGCCCGAGGACAGACGTGCGCCGCCACATTGCTTGAAACGACGCGGAACCTGATGGGAAAGTACGACGGCGGCACGCCGGTTCGCTCTGCGAGAACGTGCCGCCGGACTGCTTAGCGTTCCGTGTTCCGATCCCCGTGCAGCGGCCCGCGCTCTTCCGCAGTGGTCTGGACCTGGCCGTCCGTGAGCCCTTCGCGGATGGCGTCCTCGGTCCTCGCGCCGCCGGCGGTTCCGGCGTCGCCGTAATCGCCTTCCTCGTACTCGTCGTCGGCCGGCCCCGGAGCGGGCTCGTTGAGGCTGCCCGCTTTCCCGTAGTTGCCATCCGCGTACTGGCCCTCATCCAAGCTGTCTGCACGGGCAGCCCCGGCGGCACCATAGTTGCCTTCTTCGTACTCACCGTCCGCCGGGCCCCGCTCCGCCTCGCTAATGCTGCCGGCGTCGCCATAATCCCCGTCGACGTACTGGCCGCCTTCCCCTTCCAGGCCAGGTGCGCTGCTGCCGCTGCGGGGTTCCTCGGCTGCAAATTCCGGGTTCTCAGTCATGGTGCATCTCTCCTTCGAGGCTCCGCGTCCGTGCGGGCGCACTGGCAGTCTACCGACGGGGCAGGCACTCCAACAGGCCCCGGCAGGCGGCGTCAGGAGGCCGCCACCTGCAGCCCCGCGACGCTGGCCAGAACGGCGAGATGGTGGTCGAAAAGCTCTTCGGGCGCTTTAAAGGTGTCCGAACCGTACTGGTTGAACACCTCGAAGCTGACGGCGCCGAAAAGGGAACTCCACACAAGGACACCCCGCGCCACAAGTTCCTCCGGGATGGCAAGCCCGAACTCGGAGCGGATGGCGTCAAGGTCGGCAGCAAGGGTGGGCGCCAGCTCCGCGGACCCCGGGGGAACTGCAAGCTGCCCGGCCCGGGAGGCAGCATCCAGGATGCCGATGAGGCCGACAATGACCCGCGTGCCCGGACCCGTCGTGCGCTCGGTCGGGGCGTTGTAGCCCGGCACCGGGCTGCCGAACAGGAGGGCGTAGCTGGCCGGCTCGCGCAGGGCCCAAGCGCGGACAGCCTGGCCCAGCGCCATGAAGCGTCCAGCATGGTCATCTTCGGACACTTCCCCGACGGCGGCATCCACTGCGTCCCCGAGCTCACCGAAAGCGTCAATCAGCAACAGCGTCAGCAGTTCGTCCCGGCTTTCCACATACCGGTAGACGGCGGAGGACACGACACCCAGGTCCCTTGCCACTGCGCGCAGGGAGAGCGCTGCTGCGCCATGTGTTGCCAAGTGCTTCCGGCCGAGCCGGACGATGTCCGCCACGGTCCGGGTCCTGGCCCGCTGCCGGGGCGTCAAGGGGCGGGCAGCCGCGGCGGGTGTATTGCTGGCTTCAGTCACGGGTCCAGCATGCCACAAGCAAGAGCGGCGGCAGCAAAAGAGAGCGCCGCTCTTGACTTTGCCGCACCAAACCCTCATTCTATTTCTGAGAGCACTGCTCTCTCATTCGAATAAGGAGACCGAGATGTCGAAGGTATACGTCGTGACCGGAGCGGGACCCGTGGGGTGGACTGTGGCGGAACAACTGGCGGAGCAGGGGCGCCAGGTGCGTGTCCTGACGCGATCGGGCAGCGGACCGGAGCACGAGCTGATCGAGCGGATAAGAGGGGACGCGAAAGATCCTGCGGTCCTTCGCTCGGTCCTTGCCGGCGCCCAGGCGGTGTTCCACTGCATCCACGGCTCGGCGTACAACGCGTCGGTCTGGCAGGCAGAACTTCCCGCCGCCGAGCAGGCGGTCCTTGATGCCGCGCAGGAGGTGGGCGCCGTCGTCGTCTTCCCCGAAAGCCTCTACTCCTACAGCGAGCCGGACAGCGTCATGGCGGAGGGCAGCCTGCGCCGGGCCACCGGGGGCAAACGGGGCGTGCGGACGGAACTGCTTCGGGCGCGCGCCGCCTCGGCCACGCCCACGGTGAGTGTGGTGTCCGGTGACTTCTTCGGCCCGCGGGCCCGGATTGCCCACGCCGGCGAACGCATGGTGGCGCCGATCCTGGCGGGAAAGAACGTAAGCGTGGTGGGCAGTTCCCGGCAGCCGCACTCGTTCACGTACGTTCCCGATCTGGCCTCCGCCATGATTGCGGCAGCGGATCGGCCGTCCGCCTGGAACGCCGTGTGGCACGCGCCCACCGGCCCCGCGCTTACCCAGCAGCAACTCGTCCATGCCTTCGCTGCCGCAGCAGAACGGCCAGCCCCGAAGGTGCGCGTCCTCCCCGGGTGGACGCTGCGGGCCGCGGGAATTTTCTCAGCCGATGCACGCGAACTCGCGGAGATGCTGTACCAGTTCGAGCGGCCGTTCATCATGGGCTCGGCCGCTTCCGAGGCCGCCCTTGGCGTTACCCCTACCCCGCTGGAAACGGCGGTTGCCGCCACCGTGGACTGGTGGCGGCAACAGGGTTAGTGCCATCGAAAGCAGGGCTAGCGGCTGGGAACCTCTTCCAGCGGCTCGACGCCGGGTTCCCGCGGCCGGGCGGCGTCGCGGCCATCCGTCCGGCCCAGTTTGCTGGGCCACCAGATCTTCGGCCCGATGTCGTAGGCCAGCGCCGGAACCAGCAGCGAGCGCACCAGCACGGTGTCCAGCAGCACGCCGAACGCTACGATGAAGGCCAACTGGACCAGGAACATGATGGGAATGACGCCCAGGGCAGCAAATGTCGCCGCCAGGACCACGCCGGCCGAGGTGATCACACCGCCGGTGACCACCAGACCGCGCAGGATACCGGGCCTGGTGCCGTGCTTGAGCGATTCCTCGCGGACGCGGCTCATCAGGAAGATGTTGTAGTCCACGCCCAGGGCCACCAGGAACACGAAGCCGAACAACGGTACGGTGGCGTCGGCTCCCGGGAACCCGAAGAGGTTGTTGAAAACGAAGGCCGAGACTCCCAGTGCGGCCGCGTAGGACAGGACCACCGAGAGCACCAGCAGGACCGGGGCCACGATGGAGCGCAGCAGCAGCATCAGGATGAGGAGGATCACCACCAGGACCACCGGGATGATGACCAGGAGGTCGCGCTGGGCGGTGGTGTTGGTGTCCAGCGCCGTAGCGGTGACGCCGCCTACCAGGGCACCGGGATCAATGGCCTTCACCTCGGTGCGCAGGGACTTGATGGTTTCCTCCGCCTCCAGCGAGTCCGCGGCATTCTTCAGGGTGGCATTGATGAGGACTTTCCCGTCCCGGACGTCCGGCGTGGTGGGAGCACCGGGGGCGCCGGTAACCGGCACGCTGCCGCGGCCCAGCAGGTAGGCCTCGCCCACGCCGCCGTCCGCTTTCACCTTGTCCAGCACCTCTGCCGCCTTGCCTTGGTCGGCGACCACGACGGCGGGGCTGCCGCTGCCGGCGTCGAAGTGGCGGGCCAGAGCGTCCTGGCCGTCAACGGCGTTGGAGGCGGTGAGGATGACGTCCGTCTGTGGTACGCCGTTGGCTTTCAGCTGGAACAGGCCGCCGGCGGCGACGAGGAGCAGGAGGACCGAGGCAACCCAGACGGTCCGGGGCCGCCGCGACACCAGGGAGCCGGTGGCGCGCCAGAGACCCTTCTGGCCTTCCAGGCCGGTGACCAGTTCCGGTTCGCGCTGGTCTGCAGGGAGGAGCTTGGGCCGGAAGGGCCAGAACGCGGCCCTTCCGAGCAGCGCCATGAGGGCGGGCAGCAGGGTCAGCGCGGCGAACAGGGCGCACAGGATGCCTGCGGCGGCAACCGGGCCCAGGGCCTTGTTGGAGTTCAGGTCGGAGAAGAGCAGGCACAGCAGCGCGATGATCACCGTGGCACCGGAGGCAAGGATGGGCTCGAAGGACGCTTTCCAGGCGGTCAGGACCGCCGCGGTGCGGTTGGTGGTGTGGGTGAGGGCCTCGCGGAAGCGGGCCACGAAGAGCAGCGCGTAGTCGGTGGCGGCGCCGATCACCAGGATGGAGAGGATGCCCTGGCTTTGGCCGTTGAGCTGGATCCAGCCGGCCTTGGCCATGCCGAACACCAGCAGGATGGCCGCGCAGAGGGCAAACACCGAGGTCAGCAGCACCATGATGGGCAGCAGCAGGGACCGGTAGACGATCAGGAGGATCACGAACACGGCGGACAGGGCCACGAGCAGGAGGATGCCGTCGATGCCGCCGAATGCAGCGGTAAGGTCCGCCGCAAGCCCGGCAGGTCCGGTCACGAAGGTCTGTGCACCTTGCGGCGCTGCCGCTTTGACCGTGTCGCGGAGTTCCTTGACGGCGTCCTTGAGCTCGGCCGACGATCCGATGGGCACGACGAACTGCACGGCCTTGGCATCCTTGGAGGGAATGGGGCCGATGACCGCGCTGCCCAGCCTGAGGTTTTCAAGATCGGACTTCAGGGTGGCGAGTTCGCCCAGCTGCGGGGGCGTGAAGGCCTCACCCTTTTCGATGACGATGATGCCGGGAACTTCGTCAGAGTCGCGGAACTTCGCCTGCCAGTCCTGTGCCTCTGTGGCCTCAGCGCTGGCGGGCAGGAAGGATGCCTGGTCGTTGGACGAGACCTCCTCCAAGCGGCCGAAGGTGGGGCCGCCCACCCCGGCCAGTCCCAGCCAGGTCAGCACCAGGACAACGGGGACCAGCCAGCGCAGCCAGAACGGGACACGCTCCCTGCCAACTTTTGTGCGTTTCATGATGCCTTCCGTGGATGAGCAGGAGGAGTAGTATTTGTTCCAGCATAGATTATCTCCATGACAGAGATAAGTGCCAGTCAAGCTTTTCTATATCGTCGGAACCAATGGGCCGGTGGTGCAGTTGGCTCCATGGAGCCTGGAGTAATATCCGTCAGGACGCCTGGGCAAAAACACGGCGCAGGAGCGAAGGCTGGGAGGTGGAGATGGCGGATTACAACACTCCGGGTGCCTCCCCCTTCGAGCAGGGCGGCCCGGAGTTCGGGCACCCGCTGCTCCGGATCCTGCAGGAGTTCACCATCGAGGCGAACCGGTATGTGGACGCGGCCGGGGACCGCAAGGACATGCACCGCACGGACATGAACGCCCTCGCCGTGATCATGCGCCATACCGCCAGGGGCAACGTTGTGACGCCCGGGCTGCTGCGGAAGGAACTGAACCTGAGTTCACCCGCCACCACCGCACTGATCGACCGGCTGGACCATTCCGGGCACGTGGTCAGGGAACGCCACGCCACGGACCGGCGGCAGGTCCAGCTGAAAATGACGCCCAAGGCATTCCGGGAGGGCGGCGCCATCTTCGCCCCGCTGGCGCAGCGCATGGGCAGCGCCATGGCCGGGTTCTCGGAGGAGGAACTGGACACTGTCACGCGCTTCATGACGGCAATGATTGACGCAACCGTGGCGGCACGGACGGAATCCGAATAGCAAGCCCTCGCCAGGGGTAGCGTTTGGGTTATGAGTGCGCAGCAGCCCGGGGACGACGTTTACACGCACGGCCACCACGAATCGGTGGTCCGCGCCCATGCCGCAAGGACCGCGGAAAATTCCGCGGCCTTCGTTCTGCCCTACCTCTCCCCCGGATCCACCCTCCTGGACGTCGGCTGCGGGCCAGGCACCATCACCTGCGACTTCGCCGCCCTGGTCAGCCCGGGCAAGGTCACCGGCCTGGACCGCTCACCGGACATCATCGCCCAGGCGCAGGCGCTCGCCGTCGAGCGCGAAGTGCCCAATGTGGAGTTCGCGGCGGGCAATATCTATGACCTGGACTTCGCCGACGAAAGCTTCGACGTCGTCCATGCCCACCAGGTGCTCCAGCACCTGACCGATCCCGTGGAGGCTCTGCGGGAGATGCGGCGCGTGGCCAAACCGGGCGGCATCGTGGCGGTGCGGGATGCCGACTTCCACGGCATGAGCTGGTACCCCGAGATCCCGGAGCTGGACGAGTGGATGGACCTGTACCAGCGGGTTGCCCGCCGCAACGGAGCAGAGCCCGACGCCGGGCGGCGGCTGGTCAGCTGGGCCCAGTCCGCGGGCTTCACCGATGTTGCACCCACCAGCAGCAACTGGCTTTACGCCACGGCGCAGCAGCGCCGCTGGCAGGCACGCGTCTGGGGTGAGCGGGTGCTGCATTCGGCCTTCGCCGAGCAGGCACTGGAGTACGGATTTGCGGAGCCCGCGGACCTGGCGCGGATCTCGGCCGGCTGGCACCGCTGGGGATCCACGGGCGACGGCTGGTTCCTGATCCCCAACGGCGAGGTCATCGCACGGGCGTAGCAACGCAGGGGCCTGCTGTTGCCCGCGTAAGATTGGTTAGTGCAATTTTCCCTGTGGCTGGCCCTGGCGGGTGCCGGCGTCCTGGTCAGTTTCACCCCGGGGGCCGGGGCCATCAACACCATGAGCAATTCGCTCAACGCGGGCTTCCGCCGCTCCATATGGGGAATCCTGGGCCAACAGGCGGCCCTCGTAGTGCACGTCCTGATCGTGGCCCTGGGCGTTGGCGTGCTGGTGGCAAGCTCCCCCGTCGCCTTTAACGTGATCCGCTACGCCGGCGCCGCCTACCTGGTGTACCTGGGCATCCGCCAGTTCCTCAGCAAGCCCACGGCCCAGCAGGAGCAGGCGGCCGCCCTGCGCAACGAACCCACGTGGTCCATCTTCCGGCGGGGCTTCTGGGTCAACCTGTTGAACCCGAAGGCAATAGTCTTCTTCCTTGCCTTCACGCCGCAGTTCATCCGGCCGGACCAACCCCTGTTCACCCAATACGCCGTCCTCACGGCCACCATTGTGGCCATCGACATCCTGGTGATGTGGTTCTTTTTTGCGGCCGCCGCGCGTTCGTTCCAGCGCTTTACCAGCACCGAGCAAGGCCAAACAGTGCTCAGCAGGGTCTTCGGCGTCCTGTTCGTAGGCGTGGGCATCTTGCTGGCCCTGATCCACTGACAAGCGCCCTTTCCGGTTCGCCACCAGCATGGGACGTACCCATTTCCCATCGAGTAATGCATCTTTACAAGCTTGTAAAACAATGTGAACAGGCGGGTAGCCAAGAGGGTTCGCCAGCGCGCATGCTAGGTTCCATGAACTCAACGTCGAGCGCATATCGCGTTATCACCGTCTGCACGGGCAACATCTGCCGGTCTCCCATGGCCGAGCTTATGCTCGGGGCGGCCTTGGAACGCGAAGGCCTTGACGGGCTGGTGGAGGTGGACTCCGCCGGCATTACCGGTTACGAGGCCGGCCGGCCCATCGATCCCCGCGCGGCCCGCCGCCTGGCGGTGACCCAGCTGGCCTCGGAGCACCATGTGGCCCGGGAGTGGGAGCCTGAGTGGTTCCGCGAGCGCGACCTGATCCTGGCGCTGGACATTGACCACTACGCCTGGCTGACCGAAGCCGCCCCGGACCAGGAAGCGCTGGACAAAATCCGGATGCTTCGCAGTTTTGATCCGGCCATGGCGGACCTTGACCGGCTGGACCAGGGCATCGAGGACCCCTGGTATGGCGGGCACGCGGATTTCGATGCAGTCTGGCATCAGATCCACGCCGCCCTGCCGGGCCTGGTCCAGCACATCAAGGGCGCGGTCCTGCAGAACACCCAGCTTCAACCGCACTAGCCGAAAGCGCCCGGCAGAGGCTGCGGGTGCAAAAACGGGTGCGGCACGGCGGCACCAGGAGTATTTTGTGCTCATGCGCGCCGCTTCCAGCCCCGGCAGGTACACCCGCTTCCTTGGCAGCCTTGAGGATGCCACGACGTTGGACGCCGCTGTCGAAGCAGCGGAGCCACTGGCATCCAGGCTGATGTCGCAGCCCCGGATCCGGTCAATTGTCCGCGGCGACATTACCGGCATACCGCTGCACACCATCCTCACCGACGGGCCCTTCGGCGCCTGGTGGTCGGCAGTGTTCCTGGATTTCTTTGCTGACGACAGTTCCCGCCGCTCCGCCCAGCGGCTGGTGGCCCTCGGCGTCATTGCCGCCGTTCCCACCGCCCTGTCCGGCTGGGCGACCTGGTCCGGCAAGGACCGGCCCCTGAAGCGTGTGGGCATCGTGCACGCCGGCGCCAATGCCGCAGCCACCGTTGTTTACACCGCTTCCTGGCGTGCGCGCTCCCGCGGCAACCACCGGCTGGGCGTGCGGCTGGGGCGGGCCGGAGCAGTCCTTCTGCTGGTGAGCGGGTTCCTGGGCGGCCACCTCAGCAGCGGCCGCCATGCGTCACGGCAGGGTGTGCTTCATGCCTGAAAGCGGACAACGGAAAACGGTACGCTCTAGTCCATGAGCCCAGCCCCCGTCATCATCGCCGTCGACGGGCGCTCCGGCGCAGGGAAAACCACCCTCGCCGTCGAACTCGCGGCACGCCTCCGCGCCCACCACAAAGTCTCGCTGTTCCACCTGGAGGAGATCTACCCCGGCTGGGACGGACTGGCCGCCGGCATCGAACGCTATGTCACCACGGTCCTCACGCCGCTGAGCCGCGGCGAGGCTGCCGCCTGGACCAGCTGGGATTGGGAAAACCATTACGACGGCGACGCCCGGGTGACGCTGCCCGCGGAGATCGTCATCGTGGAGGGCGTAGGGGCCGCCGCGGAAGCCGCCCGCCCCCTGATTGACGCAGTGGTCTGGGCCGAGTCGCCGGACGACGTCCGCCGGACCCGGGCGCTGGACCGGGACGGCGCAACCTTTGAACCACATTGGGACCGCTGGGCTGCGCAGGAGGAAGAGTGGCTGGGACGCGACGACGTGCCCCGACACGCTGACCTCCGCGTACAGAACCTTGCAGACGGATCGGCCCCGTACGACCTGCTGCAGCTCCTCCCCTACCTGCCTGCCCTGGCACAGGTCCTCGCGCCTGAACTCTCCGCACGCCGGGGCCTCCGGCTGCACGCCGAGCGGCTGGATACCGCGCCGGACGCGCCTGCACTGTTCCAGTCGCTCTATGGAGCATCGGGCAATGCCATGTGGCTGGACTCCTCGAACGCGGGTACAGGTGGACAGGACGAACCGGACCCGGCGGTGCGTACTGCCGCCGGGCGCAGCCGGTTCAGCATCATGGCGGACGACGGCGGCACGTTCGGACAGTCCGTCACGCACCGCTCGGGGGTAAGCCGGATCAGCGCCGGCTCCTGCACCGCGAAAGTCCCGGGCCCGTTCTTCCGGTGGCTGGATAGCGTCTGGGGCCGTCGGGCGGTGCGCAGCCCGGAGGGCTACCCCGGTGAATTCACGCTGGGCTGGCTGGGCTGCCTGGGCTATGAGTTGAAGCGCGAAACGGGCGGCAGCGACTTGTCCGCCCCCACCCCGGACGCCGCCTTGGTTTTCGCCGGCCGGGCCGTGGTCCTGGACCATGCCGAAAAGGCCACCTGGCTGCTGGCGCTGGAGGCACCCGACGCCGGCGAGTGGCTGGCCCGGGCGCGGGCGGCCGTGAAAGCCGCCGCAGCCGTGGAAGCGGGCGCAACCGTGGATGCCGGCGGCAGCACCGGCGTCGTACCTTCCCCGCCGCCGGCCTTCCTCAGCCGGGACACCGGCGCCGGGTACCGGGAAAAGATCGCCGCCGCCCAGCACGAGATTGCCCAGGGAAACACCTACGAGGTGTGCCTGACCACCACGCTCGAAGCCCGGATCCCGGCCGGCTCGCTGGACCCGTGGGCCACCTACCTGGCACTGCGCCGCAGGAACCCGGCGCCGTTTGCCAGCTACCTCCGGCTGGGAGACCTCACAGTGGCCAGCACCTCACCCGAGCGGTTCCTGAAGATAGCGTCCGACGGCGGGATGCGCGCTGAACCGATCAAGGGCACCCGGCGCCGGGCCGCCGACCCGGAGGAGGACGGCAGGCTGCGCACGGACCTGGCCGCCTCCCTGAAGGACAGGGCCGAGAACATCATGATCGTGGACCTGCTGCGTAACGACCTCAGCCACTTCGCCGAACCCGGCTCCGTTACGGTCAGCCGGCTTTGCGCGATCGAAAGCTACGCCACCGTGCACCAGATGGTCAGCACCATTGACGCGCAGCTCCTCCCGGGGGCACCACGGGCAGAGGCGGTGGCAGCCTGTTTCCCGGCGGGCTCCATGACCGGGGCCCCCAAGATCAGCACCATGGCCATCCTGGACCGGCTGGAGGCGGGGCCGCGGGGGCTCTATTCCGGCGCCGTCGGCTACTTTTCGCTCAACGGGGCGGCCGACCTCGCCGTCGCCATCCGGACGCTGGTGCTCAACACGGAGGGGGACGGGACCGTGGAACTCTCTCTCGGCGTCGGCGGCGCCATTACCTCGGGCTCCGTTCCTGACGAGGAATATGAAGAGATCCGCACCAAGGCCTACGGTGTGCTCTCAACCCTGGGCACAACCTTCCCCGAAGCCTGACACAGGGACCGCCCCGCCCCTGCCACGCGGCCTCCATCGTGCCTTGCATCCACACTGCGGACGCCGGTTTAGGAAGTCGGCACCGGGGGTAGGGCCTCAGAGCGTCAGCTGAACCGCTCAAGCCATGCGGCGGGCTCCAAGGCGCTTCAACGAGTTAGGTTTGCCGCGTGACGGACTCCTCCCATCCCCGCACCACCAGCAAGCAGGCACCGCGCAGCTTCAAATATGTCCTCATGCTGGGCGCCCTGGCCGCGCTTCCGGCACTCACCACGGACATGTACCTGCCCTCGCTGCCCGCCGTGGAAGCCGATCTTCACACCACCCAGACCGCGGCCCAGCTGACATTGTCCGGAACCCTGGTCGGGGCAGGGTTCGGCCAGCTGGTGATCGGCCCGTTCTCGGACCGGTTCGGGCGGCGGCTTCCGCTCATCATCGGCATTACCCTGCACGTGGCCATCTCGCTGCTGTGCTCCATGACCCCAAACATCGAAACGCTGACGGGGCTGCGGGTGCTGCAGGGCTTCTTCAATGCGGCCGCCGCGGTGGTGGCACTCGCCGTGATCCGTGACCGCTTTGTTGGCTCGGCTGCCGCCCAGCTGCTCTCCCGGTTGATGC
The DNA here is from genome assembly GCF_042652025.1 of Arthrobacter sedimenti. Lineage (NCBI taxonomy): Bacteria > Bacillati > Actinomycetota > Actinomycetes > Micrococcales > Micrococcaceae > Arthrobacter > Arthrobacter sedimenti. Next base: position 325,252 of record NZ_JBHSDQ010000004.1, read on the forward strand.
TGGTGATCGGCGTGGCGCCGCTCCTTGCCCCCACCGTGGGGCAGGCCATCGCCGGGGCCTGGAACTGGCGTGCCGTCTTCTACGCGCTGGCACTCATCGGGGTGGTCCTGGTGGCAATCGTCCTGAAGTTCATGCCGGAGACGCTGCCGGAGGACCGGCGCAGTCCCGGCCACCCCAAGCACGTTGCCCGGGCCTACTGGGCGCTGCTGCGGGACAGGCACTTCATGGCGCTGGCCGTCATTCCCGGGCTGGGGCTGGCCCTGATCATGAGCTATGTGGTGGGGTCGCCCTTCGTCTTCCAAAACGAGTACGGCCTCACCGCCCAGCAGTTTGCCCTCGTCTTCGCACTCAACGGCGCCGCGCTTGTCCTGTCGGCCCAGCTCAACGCCGCCTTGGTCAAGAAATTCCCGCCGGTACGCCTCCTGCGCACCGCACTGCTGGTCCAGCTGGTCCTGGCCCTGCTGCTGCTCGTGGTGGTGGCAACGGGTGCCGGCGGAGCATTCGGGGCAGTCGCAGGCCTCTGGCTGGTGCTGTCGATGCAGGGCATGGTCCCGGCGAACGCCTCAGTCCTGGCACTGCACAATTACGGCCACATGGCGGGAACCGCGGCAGCGGTGATCGGCGCCCTTCAGTCCGGGGTGGCCGGACTCGTCAGCCCACTGGTGGGGGTCCTGGGCGGGAATTCGCTGTCGATGGTCATCGTCATGATCGGCAGCTGCGCCCTGGCGGTGACGGTGCTAGCCGTGGGAACGCCCGCCTACCGGAAGGGCGGCTGGGCGGAACATGCAGGGCGCGACGACGGCCAGCGGGTAAGTGCCGACGACTAGGGGTTGCGGCAGTTAGTGCACGTACCTCTATTGGACGGTGGCTATTGCACGGTGGCCGTCAGCCGGGCCACATTGTCCACGTAGCGCGCAGCGAGCGGGCGGTTGAGCCAGTCCTCCAGCTTGAGCTCATGGGATATGTCCCGGTAGGTGTCCTCCACTGCGCGCATCTTGTTCACGATGTCCTCGCCCAGGAGCATCACGGACACCTCAAGGTTCAGTGAGAAGGACCGCATGTCCATGTTGCTGGAGCCCAGGACGGCCACTTCGTCGTCAATGGTGAAGTGCTTTGCGTGCAGCACGAACGGGGCCTTGTACAGGTAGATGCGCACGCCGGCTTCCAGGAGGGCCTCGTAATAGGACCGCTGGGCGTGGTGGACCAGGAACTGGTCGCCCTTTTCGGACACGAACAGCTCCACGTCAACGCCCCGCTGGGCCGCCGTGGTGATGGCGTACAGCAGGGAATCGTCCGGAACGAAGTAGGGGCTGCAGATGGAGATCCGGTGCTGCGCCGAGTAAATGAGGGTGTTGAACAGCCGCAGGTTGTTCTCGGTAATGAAACCCGGGCCGCTGGGCACCACCTGGGCCGTGATGCCTCCGGGATGGGGGTCGGAGGGAAGCTGGAGCTGGTGTTCCAGGGATTCGTCGGTTTCGCTCAGCCAGTCCGTGGCAAACACCACGTTCAGGGTGGTGACGATGGGTCCGCGCAGGCATGCCATCAGCTCCACCCATTCGCGGCCTGCCTTGCGGTGGCGGGGGTTGTTGTAGGAGGGCTCGATCAGGTTCTGCGACCCCGTGAATGCAATTTCACCGTCCACCACCATGATCTTGCGGTGGTTGCGGAGGTCCGGGCGGCGCCACTGACCGTGGATGGGCAGGAGGGGCAGCATCCGCTTCCACTGGATCTTGCCCGCCTTGAGCCGCTTGAGCAGCTTCCTGTACCCCTGGATGCGCAGCGTGCCGATGTGGTCGAACAGGATGCGCACTTCGACGCCGCGCTCGGCCGCTTCCTCCAGGGCGGTGAGGAGATCGTTGGTGACGTGGTCCGAGCTCATGATGTAGAACTCGGCATTGACGAACTTCTTCGCCTTCCGCACAGCCTTCGTCATTTCCAGGATGGAGTCCGGGTAACCGGGAATGAGGTCCACCGTGTTGCCGTCCACCATGGGCAGCGACCCCAGGGTGCGGTTGAGCTCAGAGGCGGACTTGACCCACTCCGGGCCGGGGTAGTCGCTTTCTACATCCGACAGCGCCGTGATGCCTGCCTGTACCCGGTCGTTGACCAGCTGCTGCTGCGCGCGCCGCCGGCGGGACAGCTGGAAATTGCCGAACAGGAGGAACAGGACGATGCCGACGAATGGAATGAAGAATATCCCCAGCAGCCAGGCCATGGCCGTGGTGGGGCGCCTGTTGCCGGGAATGATGCCCAGGGCCAGGACCCTGATGGCCAGGTCGGCAAAGCCCAGGAGGACCACCACCCACGTGGGCGCGGTGCCGGCAAGCGAAAAAGGCCACAACACGTCTATAACTCCCGGGAAATTGGGCTCCGGAGGACTGCTTCCGGCCGGGGCGCTCTGCCCAGCTTATCCGCGGTGTCGCACTAAGCTGGTGCCATGACCTCTCCAGCCCCAGTGGTTCTCCTTTTCCTCGATCCCGCATTTCCTGACGGCAGGGCGGCCGACGCGTCCCAACCCCAGTTGCTGGTCACGGATCTTGGGGTTACAAGGGGCGACGGCGTCTTCGAAACCATGCTGGCGGTGGGCGGGTCGGTGCGGAAAATGCAGGCCCACCTGGACCGCCTGGCAGGCTCCGCCGCAGCACTGGACCTGGACATCCCGGACCAGGACCCGTGGCGCCGTGCCATTGCCGCTGCCGTGGCCCGGCACCGGTCAGAGAACCCGCCTGCGGACCCTGCTGCCGATGAACTGGTGGTCAAGCTGGTGGTGACCCGCGGCGTGGAGGGCGCTCCCGCACCCACGGCCTGGGTTCAGGCATCCCCCGCCGGGTCCGTCGGCCGCCGGCAACGTGAAACGGGCATCGACGTCATCCTCCTTGACCGCGGCTACGACAGCGACGTGGCCGAACGGGCACCCTGGCTGCTCCTGGGCGCCAAGACTCTTTCCTACGCCGTCAACATGGCAGCGCTCCGCTATGCGCACAAGCAGGGCGCGGACGACGTCATCTTCCTGTCCTCCGACGGCCGCGTCCTGGAGGGCCCCACGTCCACGGTCCTGCTGGCGCATGCGGGAAAGTCCGACGACGGCACGCCGGTGAAGCGCCTCATCACACCCCAGCTGGACAGCGGCATCCTCCCTGGAACCTCCCAGGGCGCCCTTTTCGCTGCCGCGAAGGCGGCGGGCTGGGAGCTGGGCTACGGCCCGCTGGAACCGCAGGACCTCCTGGACGCGGATGCGGTCTGGCTGATCTCCAGCGTCCGCCTGCTTGCTCCCGTGAACACGATCGACGGAAAGCAGATCGGCAGCCCCTCCCTCCAGAAGGAGCTGACTGCAGAGTTGAGCGGGCTCTTTGCGGGCATCCAGTAGGCCCCTGCAACAGGCGCTTAATCCCTTTTCCCGCTCCCGGTTCACCCGTAAGGTGTGGACCATGGACTCGCGAAACCTGCCGATCGAAAACCTGTCCTTCGACGACTGCTGGGAACTGCTCGACAATGACACGGTGGGCCGTCTGGCCATCGTGGTGGACGAGCATCCGGAAATCTTCCCTGTGAACTATGTCGTGCACCTGCGCAGCATCGTCTTCCGCACGGCTCCTGGGTCAAAGCTCTGGGGCGCCAGGATGGAACGGCCGGCCGCGCTGGAAATCGACGGCTACGACTCCTCCACTGAACGGGCCTGGAGCGTGGTGGTCCGGGGCGACACGGAAATCATTGAGGACCAGGCCGTCAGGGATGCAGTGGACGGCCTTGGCCTGGAGCCGTGGCAGCCCGGCGAGAAGGCCAACTATGTCAGGCTGGGAGCTAAGGCGTTGACAGGGCGTAGGTTCCAGGTGAACCGGCCGGACGTCTGGAACACCCGGGTCCAGGACCGGCGCCGCGCCTCGTTCGAGTAGCAGGCGCCTGCGTCAGGCGCCGGAACGGGCCGCCTGCCGTGAAAGCTGTGCCTCCAGCCCGGAGAGCAGGATGGTGAGTCCCTGATCAAGCTCCGCGGCGCCGTCGTATTCCGCCAGGGCCGGAGCCAGGGCACGCAGCCTGGGAAACTCCTTGGCAGGCAGGCGGTGGAGCCCCAGCCGCAGCAGCACCTCGTTTTCTTCCGGGTCCACCACGTACTCCTGCAGCTCGTTGAGGATGTGCCCGTAGAGGAAGCCGTAGTAGGCGCGGTAGACGTGGAGCGCATCGGCCGGCTTGAATCCTGCCGCCACCAGCAGGGACAGGATTTGCTCCAGCGGCCGCAGCGTGCCCAGCGGCCGCAGGCCCAGCGGAGTGGACAGGGGCCGCGTCACCAGCAAGGGCACAACGTTGGGGTGCTCAAGTGCCAGGCCGCGCAGCTCGTGGGCAAGGACCCGCAGCTGCGCTTTCCAGTCCGGGTCCCCGGCATCGATTGAGAGCTGGTCGAGGACAAGCTCTGCCACGCCGTCGAGCAGGGCGGCGCGGTTTTCGGCATACCGGTACAGGCTCATGGGATCCCTGCCGAGTTCCTGCCCTAGCCGCCGCATGCTCAGCGCTTCCAGGCCTTCGGCGTCAACCAGTTCCAGGGCTTTGGCCAGCACGATGTCCCTGCTGAGCCTCGTTTTGGGCGAGCCGGGCCCGGAAGTATCGGCGGAAGCCATCGAAAAATCCTTACTGCCGGCCGTGGTCCTGATAGGCGCCGGGCCGGTTGCCTCATATCTGGTCTACAGGTAAAGTCTACAGTGTAGACATCGTGGTGAGAGCACATGCGCTCCCCGAAAGTCCAGGGGAACGCCTACAAAATCCTTTGCCATCTTGTGCAGGGCATCGAGATTCGCCGCTGTAGCCTACCGGCGGCACCAGGCACCGAGCGAAGGGACGCCGTCATGGCCAATTCGCAGTTCGATCTTTTCTTGTACGAAGCCACCTATTCCGACCACGCTTCCGGCTTCACCCTGGACCGGGACCGGCTCTATGGGTTGTACACCAGCTGGTGCATGATCAATCAGCAGCGGCTCGGCAGCGAATCCACTTTCTGGTCAGCCATGAAGCACAGGATCAACCCCGGGCACAACGGACTCCGCATGAAGGGCCCAGCCGCCGCAGACTATATCCTCGCCAGCTATCCGGGGCTTGTCTAGCTTCCCCGGGCCGCCTTGGGGCAACCCGCGGGCGCACGAACACATGCTGTGGCACTCCGGTGCCACGGCATTTTTCATGTCCGGCTCAGGTGGGGATGATCCGGAAGAGGAACCTGGTGCGCACCATCACCCACAGCAGTCCCAGGACCACGGCATAGGCCGCGGTGTTGAGGAAAATGCTCTGTTGCTGCAGCGCCGGAATGTTGGCTACGACGGCGATCAGCAGCACGTGCATGATGAACACGTAGAGCGTGGCCCGGCCCAGTGGAATCAGGAACCAGCCCAGGGCCCGCTGCACCGGCTTCCAGTAGGCGCTGAGGAATGCGTAGGCCGCTACCACCAAAACCATGACATTGAGCAGGCGGCCGGGAGCCAGGTACGTGCGGCCAAAGAGGGCGTCGTACATGCCGCGGTATGCCGCGTCCGGCATGAGCGCCAGGCGGACGTCGTAGTTGTTGGCCAGGTAGGGGTTGCCCCAGGACAGGAAGGCCAGCGCAAACGCCGCGGCGGTGCAGGCAACCACCACCCAGATGTGCCTGGACAGCCAGGAAATGATGGCACGGCGGTGATAACCGGCAACCAGCCCCAGCACGAACAGCACCTGCCACACCAGCAGGGGGAACGAATCCTCGAACTGCGACGGCAGGACGCGGAACCTGGTCACCGTACCCACCACGTACACGGCGAGGGTCGCCGCCAGCACCCAAACGGCCTTTCCACGGTTCAGCGCCGCCAGGATGAGCGGGCTGATGAGCAAAAGCACCACATAGAGGCCCATGACGTTGAACTGCCACGGCCCGAACTGTAGCAGGATGATGGCCGGCAGCACCTGGGGCGGCACGGGGAACTGGAACAGCGACGACATGCCCGCGTAGAGGTCGTAAGTCCTGCCGGCACCGTTGTGCCCGGCGCCGCCGGTTCCCTGGTCCACAAAGGTGGTCAGCGCCTCGGTGTGGAAGAACGGGAGCAGGGACAACAGGAAGACGCCGATCAGCACGGCGAGCGCCGTCAGGTAGAGCTTGCCGGCCCGGCGTGACGTGAGGTCCACAACCCGTCCGAAGTCCTCCTTGGCTTTGGGCCCGTACACCATGCCCACCACCAGTCCGGAGAAGAGGACAAACAGCTCTGCGCCTGACACGAAGCCCACTGCCTCCTGCGTGAGCAACTGGAACAGCGAGGCCATGCCCAGGTGGTTGACCACCACAAAGACGATGGCCATGCCGCGCAACAGGTCCACGCGCGAGTCCCTGGTGGAAGGATCCTGGTAGCTCCAGGCCGTGGCTGCATTGATCCTGCGCGGAACCTGCCACAGGGCCACCAGAAGGATGAGCATGGCAGCGGCAACAGTCCAGGCAGCAGGCCCGGAAAGTGTGTTGGCGCGGACATAAGTGCCGGTGGATGCCTGATCGGTCACAGGGCCGGTGACCATCGGCGAGGCTTTCAGCCGATCCGCCGCCGCTTTGGCAATGTCCGGGCTTCCGGTGAGCAGCCAGCTGATGCTCGCCACCCCGGTGTCCCTGGTGCTGGTGCGCTCATCCCACACGACGGCGGCCGTGCGGCCGAATCCCGGGGAGGTGGCAGTTCCCACCACCTGGTCCCACCAGCCGGTTTTGATGTCGGCTTCGGGTGCGCCGCCCGTTGAAGGGCTGTAGAAGGCCGACGTCTGGAGCAGGAAGGGTTTCCGGCGCCCCTCTGAATAGGTGCCGTAGAAGTTTTCGCCCCCGGAGGCTGTCAGCATCTCCTGGAGTTCACCGGCCCGGGGCACGGTGTTGACGGCGGCTCCGCCGGCCGTGTCGTCGTGGTAGGCGGCAAGACCCACCCAGTCCACGGCGTCGTCGCCCGGGTAATACGGTGCGTAGGCGTTATCGCTCCCGTTCCAGGCCCCGTCCCCGTTCGTGTCCAGCAAAGCGAACCCGTCGCTTCCCGGCTGCGGCGCGTTCCGGCTCCGGTCAAAGGGGTAGTCCTTGCCCAGGTAGGGTGACCACACCATGGCGACCCGGCCGCCGTCGTCCTTCTTGAATGCCTTGGACACTGCTTGGAAGGCCTGGCGGTACGCGGCGGGCTGCTGGCCCCAGCCCACCCAGCTGGTGTTCATGTCAGGGGCAAACCGGATCAGCAGCTGCCCCTTGAACCCGGAGGTGAGGCCGTGCACCTGCTGTGCGAAGGCTTCGGCCTCGCTGGTGCCGAGCTGGTCCAGCGGCACCGACGGCTTCACCGTGAGCAGGGCGTGGGAGCCTTTGGCTGCGGCCTGCTGCAGGAAGCCGTCGATGTCATTCCGTTCCGAGTCACGGAATGGAATGGTGATGTCGTGTCCGAAGACAGCGGGGCTGGCACCCAGCCGGTCGCTGAAGCCTGCGGCGGTATCCTCGCCCCACTCGAGGACCGCACCCAACCACGGCTTTCCGTTTTCAGGTGCAGTCTGGGCCGCCTGCGCCGGACCTGCCGGCGCCAGCACGGCCAGGAAGGCGATGACGATGGTTGCCAGATAGGCGACGGCAGAACGCGGACGGTTCCGCCAGACGGCGTGGTGGTGCGATGTGACTGCCCGCATGTTGCAAGGACCCCCCGGTACTCATTGCTCTGCTGCCCGTTGCTTAGGCGACGGGGCGGTGCCCCCGGTAAGACTTTATCGGGCGGCGGGCCTTCGCGTGTCGCCTGGGCGTCCGGCGAATTACGGAACATGACGACGGCGGCCGTGCGGCTCGGGAGCGCAGGTGTTACGTTTTTGGGGAGTAATGAGTACCGGCGCCAAGCCCTGACTGGCCGGTCGGCAACCCTCCCTTTCGCGGCGGGGTGCCTCAGGTGAATACTCGGCATATCGACCCATTCGAGCTGCAAGCGTGAAAGAAGGAGATCCGTCGTGTCTGACGCACCCGCCCCTGACGAAAGACTGTCCTACCGCCTGATTACCGGCGCGGACACCCGTGAGTTCTGCGAGCGGATCTCCGCTGCACTCGCCGACGGGTACGTGCTGCACGGCAGCCCTGCGGCAACCTTCAACGGCACCACCGTCATCGTGGCGCAGGCCATCGTCCTTCCGGCCGCCATCGCCTCGGCGGATGCCGCCGTGGCCACTGCCGTGGACGAGCTCGAGGGCGAGTTCGACGGCGAGGGCCACGCATGAGCTACGCCGGAGACCTGACGCCGCAGGAAGCCTGGGCCAAGCTGGAGCAGGGCGCCGTCCTGGTGGATGTCCGCACCGAGGGCGAATGGGCCCACATCGGCATCCCCGACACCAAGGCCACAGACAACGACCCCCTGTTCATCCAGTGGACCTTCCCCGGCGGCATCCCCAACCCGGACTTCATCAAGGACCTGACGAACCAGGCACCGGAGGATCCCCAGGCGGAACTGGTGTTCCTGTGCCGCTCCGGCAAGCGCTCCATCGCCGCGGCCACCGCCGCCACCCAGGCGGGATTCACCGCCTACAGCGTCCTCGAGGGCTTCGAAGGCGATCCCGACCGCTTCGGCGAGCGGACCGTCAATGGCTGGAAAAACCGCGGCCTGCCCACCAACCTCGGAAAGAACTAAGTGAGCTTCAACCAAGACGCCCCCGGCTGGAACCCCGACACCCAGGCAGTCCGCGGCGGGCTGGACCGCAGCAACTTCCAGGAAACGTCGGAGGCCATCTTCCTCAACTCCGGCTTCGTCTACGAATCCGCGGCCGCTGCTGAACGCGCCTTCACCGGCGAGGATGAGCGCTTCGTCTACTCCCGCTATGGCAACCCGTCCGTGGCCACCTTCCAGGAACGGCTCCGGCTGCTCGAAGGCACTGAAGCATGCTTCGCGACGGCGTCGGGCATGTCCGCGGTGTTCACGGCCCTGGGTGCCCTGCTGGCAGCCGGCGACCGGGTAGTGGCCGCACGCTCGCTGTTCGGTTCCTGCTTCGTAGTCCTTAACGAGATCCTGCCCCGATGGGGTGTGGAGACGGTGTTCGTGGACGGGCCGGACCTGGACCAGTGGCGCGAAGCGCTCTCCAAGCCCACCACGGCTGTCTTCTTCGAATCCCCGTCCAACCCCATGCAGGAAATCGTGGACATCGCCGCTGTCAGCGAACTGGCGCACGCCGCCGGGGCCACCGTGGTGGCGGACAACGTCTTCGCCACTCCCCTGCTGCAGCGCTGCGGGGACCTCGGCGCCGACGTCATCGTCTACTCGGGCACCAAGCACATCGACGGGCAGGGCCGGGTGATGGGCGGTGCCATCCTGGGCACCAAGGAGTTCATCGAGGGACCCGTGAAGCAGCTGATGCGACACACCGGCCCCGCGCTGTCCCCATTCAACGCCTGGGTCCTGACCAAGGGCCTGGAAACCATGGGCCTCCGCGTCAACCACTCCTCCGCCACCGCCCTCCGGCTGGCCGAGTGGCTGGAGGAGCAACCGGCCGTGAGTTGGGTGAAGTATCCGCTGCTGAAGTCGCACCCGCAGTACGGGCTGGCGGCGAAGCAGATGAGCGCGGGCGGGACCGTCCTGACGCTGGAGCTTGCTCCTTCGGGTGGGCGCTCCGGCAAGGAGGCCGCCTTCGCCCTGCTGGACGGGCTGCGGATCATCGACATCTCCAACAACCTGGGCGATTCCAAGTCCCTGATCACCCATCCCGCCACCACCACCCACCGCGCCATGGGACCGGAAGGACGGGCTGCCATCGGGCTCAGCGACGGCGTGGTCCGTCTCTCCGTGGGGCTTGAGGACCCGGACGACCTCATCCGAGACCTGGAACAGGCTCTGAAGCAGATCTAGGTTTTCGACGCGCTTTCCCGTTTTCGCGGCGCAGATTCCCGGGCGCGGCCCAAATGCGGGCCGCGAAAGGGAATAAGCGCGTCGAAAAGGAAGCTGCGCGTCGCGATGCGCCAGGCGGCCGGTCAGGATTGGCGGACCCGCAGCAGCTCGGGAGTGGCCGCCACTTCGGAGAGATCAAGCGCTCCGCGCATGGTCACGTTCACGGCCTGCCTCACCACGGCCCCGAACCCCATGTCCCCGGGCGGCGGACCGGCCAGGGCATTGTCACGGGCGCGGCGTTGTTCGGCTGCCCCCGTCCCGCGGGCGATGATGTCCTCTACACCCTGCCGGGCAAGGGCCAGCTCGCCCTGTTCCTGCAGGACGGGAGCCAGGTAGTCCACCAGTGAACGGGCCACGTCCGCAGCGGGGGCAGGACGGAAGTTGCCGAAATCCAGGAGTTCGCCGCTGAGCCCTTCACTGCTGGCCTGCCAGGAAGCCATCCGCAAAAGAACCGTGGGAACGGGTGCAGGATCAACGTCCTCGCGCCACTCCCTGCTTGCTGATTCCACCAGCGCCCGGACCAGGACCGCAATGAGGGCCGCGTCCTCGGCCCGGAGGCAGACGTCCGCCACCCGTACCTCGACGGTGGGATGGTTGCGGGACAAGCGGGCGTCGAAGTAGACCATGCCCTCATCGAGCATGACGCCGGTTTCCAGCAGCCGGGCCACCACCCGCCGGTAGGTGGGGTACGTTCCGTAAATGCCTGCCGGTCCGGCCGTCGGCCACCGGTTCCATGCCTGGGTCCGGTAGCTTTCGAACCCCGTGGGTACGCCGTTCCAGAACGGCGAGTTGGCGCTCAGTGCCGTCAGCACGGCCAGCTTGTCGCGGATGCGGTCCAGGACGGCCACGCCTTCTTCCGGCGATTCGATGTAGGTGTGGACGTGGAAGCCGCAGGTCAGCTGCTCCTGCGCAGTGAGGCCAAAGCGTTCCAGCATCCTTGCGTAGCGCGGGTCCGGCGTTGTGTGGCTGGGAGATGCCACCGGCGACGTGGCGAGGGCCGCCACCCTTGCACCATGCTTCCGGGCCGCCTGGTCCGCCAGGGCACGGCCCGCGCGGATCTGTTCCAAGAGGCTGCCATAGTCCACGCAAGGCCGGGTCTGCGTCTCGATCTGCTCAAGCTTCAGCTCGGCACTCAGGCCCATCTCGTCGTCGTAATCCCTGTGGGTCCCGGCGTGATGGGCGTCAGGATCGACGGGGAGATCGTCCGCCGCAACGCGATGGCTGGCAAGGAGGGCGTCAGCCAGCGCAAGCGGTTCTCCGGACTCCGGATCAACGATCAGGAGTTCTTCCTCTACGCCGAACGTACGCATACGAACATTCTGCGGCAGCGCCGGGGCATTGGAACTGTCAGACGCGGTTCATGACGAACCGTGAAAGCCTAGTCCTGGAAGTACTCCACCTTGGCGCCGATGGTGTTCAGCCGCTCCGCCAGGTCCTCGTAGCCGCGCTCGATCACATAGATGTTCCGCAGTTCGGAGACGCCGCGGGCAGCCAGCATCGCCAGCAGCAAGCAGGCGGCCGGGCGGAGTGCGGGCGGGCAGCCCACCTCGGCGGCGCGCCATTTGGTGGGCCCGTTGACGTAGATCCGGTGCGGGTCCAGGAGCTGCACCTGCGCACCGAGCCGGTTCAGCTCCGTCAGGTAGATCGCCCGGTTTTCGTAGACCCAGTCGTGGATCATGGTTTGGCCGTGGGCGTTCGCCGAAATGACGGCAAAGAACGGCAGGTTGTCGATGTTCAGCCCGGGGAAGGGCATGGGGTGGATCTTGTCCTCGGGGGCACGCAGCTCGGAGGGTTTGGTGGTGACGTCCACCAGGCGGGTGCGGCCGTTGCGGGCCATGTATTCGCCCGAAACCTCAAGCTTCTGCCCCATTTGGCCCAGGGTGGCCAATTCGATTTCCATGAACTCGATGGGAACGCGCCGCACCGTGACCTCGGAGTTGGTGACGATGCCGGCCGTGATCAGGCTCATGGCTTCGATGGGGTCCTCGGAGGGGAAGTATTCAATCTCGGCGTCGATTTCGGGCCGGCCGGTGATCTTCAGGGTGGTGGTGCCCACCCCCTCGATGGTGACGCCGAGCATCTGCAGGTAGAAGCAGAGGTCCTGGACCATGTAGTTGGGGCTGGCGTTGCGGATCACGGTTGTTCCCGGCCGATGCGCCGCGGCCATGATCGCGTTCTCGGTGACGGTGTCGCCCCGCTCGGTGAGGACGAAGGAACGGTCCCGGGTGTCGGCAGGGGGTGCCTGCACGGTGTAGAAACCTGCAGTGGCCTCCACGGACAGGCCGAACTCGCGCAGGGCCTGCATGTGGGGCTCCACCGTGCGGGTGCCCAGGTCGCAGCCGCCGGCGTAGGGCAGCCGGTACTCCCGGGACTCGTCCAGCATGGGGCCGAGCAGCATGATGACGCTGCGGGTCCTGCGTGCCGCGTCCACGTCCATCGCTTCCAGGTCCAGGACGGCGGGACGGCGCAGGCGCAGGTCCGTGTCGTTGAGCCAGGTGCATTCCACGCCGATGCTGGTCAGCACCTCGACAATACGGTTGACTTCCTCGATGCGGGCCAGCCGGCGGAGCACTGTGGTGCCGCGGTTGATGAGGCTGGCGCAGAGCAGGGCGACGCCGGCGTTCTTGCTGCTGTTCACGTCCACGGCCCCGGACAGGGTGCGGCCACCCTCCACCCGGAGGTGGGTCATCTGCGGCTTGCCCACGTTGACGATGCTGCGGTCGAAGATGTTTTCCAGCCGCTGGATCATTTTCAGGCTCAGGTTTTGCTTGCCCTGTTCCATCCGGGCCACAGCGCTCTGGCTGGTGCCGAGTTCGGCGGCCAACTGGCCCTGGGTCCACCCTTTCTCGCTCCGGGCGTCCCTCAGCATGGCGGCAACGTGTTCAGCGGTTTCCTGGGTCATACCGCGAATATATCATAAATGAGTTATCGGGCCTCCCGTGAGACTACCCAACGGCGCTTATGGGGGCTACGGGACGGCTGTACCCATCGGGTGCGATAGGGAAGCATACGTAGTTCCTGGGCCGGACGCTCAGCTACCCAGCCACACCATATTCCACGTACCGGCGGTGACAGCCGCGAAAAGAGCCAGCCCGGCCACCACGATGCCGCCGGCCACCACTCCGAGATCCAGCAGGCTGAAGGTTGATTCCCGCGCCCAGGTCCGCGTGGCACCGCCAAAGCCCCGCGCTTCCATGGTGACGGCCAGCCTCGACGCGCGCCGGATGGCCTGCACCAGGAGCCCGAAGCTTTGCCCCAGCGTGGCCTTCACCCGCTGGGCCAAACTGCCGCGGGAACCCACGCCGCGGGCACGCCGTGCCATGCCGATTGTCTGCCATTCCTCGGCCATGAGTCCCACCAGGCGCATCGCGGCCAGTGTTCCCAGGACGAACCTGTGCGGCAGGCGTGCTTTCTGCGCCAGCGCATCGGCGAGGTCCGTGGGATCGGTGCAGCTCATCAGGAGTACCGCCGGAAGGGCGATGGCAAAGCCGCGCAGCAAAAAGCCGATCCCCAGCTGGAGGGAACCTTCACTCATGGTCCAGATGCCGGCGTCGAGCAGGATCCTGCCGCTGTCCGGCGCCAGGATGGACGTGCTCCACCCGCCAATCGCCGCCGCAAGGATCAGCGGCCACCCCCGCTGCCACAGCAGGGACAGGGTGAGCCCGGCCAGGGGAAACAGCAGCAGCTCAAAGACCAGTGCCACGGAGGCCGAAACCCAGTCGATGGACAGGGCAAGGACGGCCGTGATGAGCAGGACCGCCGCGAATTTGCTGAGTGGATTGGCGCGGGTCAGGAGCGCGCGGTTGCCGCTGAGGGTGAGTTGCTGCCTCATGGCGCCACCGCTTCCGCAGCGGCCATGCGCAGCTCCTCGCCGCCCAGCGCCTCCGTGAATTCGGCGTCGTGGGTCACGGAAACCACCGCCGTTCCGGCGTCAAGCAGCTCGGACAGGAACGAGGCCAGCTCGGCCCAGGTGTTGGCATCCTGCCCGAAGGTGGGCTCGTCAAGGACAAGGACCTGGGGGCTGGCGGCAAGGACGGTGGCCACGGACAGCCGCCGCTTTTCACCCCCGGAGAGCGTGTAAGGGTTGGCGTCCACCAGTTGGGTGAGCCGCAGCCTCTCCAGCAGCTCGTCAACCCGGCCCTCCCCGTGGCCCAGGTGCCGGGGACCAAAGCGCAGCTCATCCAGCACCTTGCCGGTCACGAACTGGTGCTCAGGCTCCTGGAACACCGTCCCCACGCGCGAAATCAACTGCTCGGCCTTCCACCGGACCGGGTCGATGCCCGCACCGCGGCTCAGGTCCAGGGTGGCGGACACCTTTCCGGACACCGGCTCCAGGAGGCCGGCGAGGGTCAGCGCGAACGTGGACTTGCCGGCGCCGTTGGGACCGGTGATGGCCAGCGCCTGCCCGGCGCGGACCTGGGCGGCTACACCTTCCTGGACGGGGACGGGCGGGATTTTGCGGAAGCCATGGCGGCGGGAACGTTCGCGGGAGACGCCCAGCTGTTCGGCGGCCAGCAGGAGGTTGCCCGTTCCCGGCGCCGGCACCGCAGCCCGGGCCCGGGTGGCCGGGACGTACCCGGGGACCCATACCCCTGCGGTGGCGAGCATGGTCCGTGCCTCGCTGAGTACCCGGTCCGGCGGCCCGTCCAGGAGCACGGCGGGCTCGCTGGACGAGCCCGGCTGCAGGACCACGATCCGGTCCACCAAGTCCTTCCACACGGACACGCGGTGCTCCACCACCACCAGCGTGGCCCCCGTCTTGTCCAGGCAGCGCGCCACGGCGTCGCGGACTTCCAGCACCCCGTCCGGGTCCAGGTTGGCGGTGGGCTCGTCCAGCAGGATCAGCCCCGGCCGCATGGCCAGGATCCCCGCCAGCGCCAGGCGCTGCTTTTGCCCGCCGGACAGGGCCGACGTCGGGTGGTCCAGCGGGAGGTGGGACAGTCCGACGTCGGCAAGCGCCTCGTGCACGCGCGCCCAGATGGCATCCCGCGGCACGGCAAGGTTCTCGGCGCCGAAGGCGACGTCGTCCCCCACGCGCGAAAGGACCACCTGCGTCTCCGGGTCCTGCTGCATCAGGCCGGCGCGGCCACGCTGGGAGCGGGGCACGGCACCGTCAACCAGCAGCGAACCCGACTCGTCGGCGTCGCCTGCCTCGCCGTCGTCGTTGATGTCTCCCAGCACGCCGGCGAGGGCATGGAGGAGCGTCGACTTTCCGGCGCCCGAGGGGCCAAGCAGCAGCACCCGCTCGCCGGGGCGGATGTCCAGGTCAAGGGCATGGACGGCGGGCTTGGCCCTGCCGGCGTGCCGCCAGCCCCAGCCGCGGGCGGTGACGGCGGCTGGGCGGACGGGGCCGCCGGCGCCCTGGGAGGGTGCCATCAGGAGAAGACTGGCTCCGTGGCAGCCTTGCGGGAGGCGAAGGAGCTCAGGACGCCGGTGCGGGCCAGGCCGCGGGTGGCGAGCCAGGCCAGGGCACCTGCCAGGACTGCCCCGGAAATGGTGGTGAGGACGATGTAGGCGAACTTGTCCGCGCCCGAGTAGGCGATGTTCCAGCCCCACGGCGCAAAGGAGTCATTCAGGCCGCAGAAGAATCCGGCCGCGGCGCCGGCGAGCAGCGATACGGGCAGGTTGAACTTGCGGTACACGAAGATTGCGAAGATGATTTCCGCGCCGAGGCCCTGGATGAAGCCCGAGAAGAGGACCGAGGCGCCGTACTGGGAGCCCATGAGCAGTTCCCCGGTGGCGGCCACGGTTTCGCAGAACAGGGCGGCGCCGGGCTTGCGGATGATGAGCATGCCCAGCACGCCCGGGATCATCCATCCGCCGGCCAGCAGCCCGGTGAGGGGTGGGTAGGCGGCGTTCATGGGGGCCGACAGCGCTGCCGCGCCCTGGTCCCACGCCCAGAAGATGACGCCGCCGGCGATGGCCACCAGCGCAGCCACCACGATGTCCACGACGCGCCAGGACCTGCTGGTGGTCTTCTTGATTGCTGCAGTGCTCATGTGATCCTCCTGGGAAACAGGAGGGGAAAGTGGACCCGGCTGACGGCCCGTTGCCGTGCAGCCGCGACACTTTGAGAACTCGACTCCCTTGCGCCGGTACTAACCGGATCAGGTTCGAGGGTCTGCGGCTGTCCGCACTCTCAGCGCCCACCTGCGGTGCCCGGCTTGTGCCAGGATGCCCGACGGCGGCGCTCCCCTGTCGTTTTTAGTGTTGCTTTTTGGTTTGGGTAAGGCTTGTGATTGCCCTTCCGGGCGTGCTCCAGTTTACACCGGCCGGCGCAGGATTGAGGGCTGCGGGCGCCAAGCGGACCGGATGTGACCGGCCGCTTTGTGATGGCGTGACGCCTGGAGGTCAGTGCGCTTAGCTTTTATTAGTAATCATGCTTACTATGTTGTCTCCCGGGTTTCGAGGAGGACGGGCATGGGACTCACCATGGGCGGCCCCCCGTTCGTTCCCGTCAGCAGTGCGGCAGACCAAGGAGCACCATGAGAATCCCGGAACCCAGAGGACCCGTCAGCAGCGCACTGTTCCAGGTCCTGGCGCAGGCTCCGGACACCGCCGGGCCGGGCCTGGACGGGCTGTACTCCCTGGTGGTGCGGCAGCTGGCCGGGTCCGGCGACATCATCTCCGACGAGGACATCCAACTTTCGCTTTTCTGCCTTTACGAACTCCATTACTCCGGCCTGGACGGCGTTTCAGACCTCTGGGAATGGGAGCCGGCGCTGATCAGCGTCCGGCGGTTGATCGAGGAACCCTTCGAAGCGGCACTGCGCGCTGCCGCGTACCAAACCGCCGGGAACTTCGAACTGCCCGGCGGGGTTGCCATGACCAGCGACGCGGTTGCCGACGTCCTCTTTGGCCTGGCCGCCACGGATACCGGTCCCAGCGTGTCCCGCTACGTGGCCAGGAAAGCCACACTGGACCAGCTCAAAGAGTTCCTGGTCCACAAGTCCATGTACCAACTGAAGGAAGCCGATCCGCACACATGGGCCATTCCGCGGCTCAGCGGCCGGCCGAAGGCGGCCCTGGTGGAAATCCAGGCGGACGAATACGGCGGCGGCCGGCCTGAGCGGATGCACAGCGCGCTGTTTGCCCGGACCATGCGCGGCCTGGGCCTGGACGACAGCTACGGCGCCTACGTGGACGCCGTACCGGCGGTCTCCCTGGCTTCGGTCAACCTCATGTCGCTCTGCGGCCTGAACCGGCGGCTCCGCGGTGCCATCACCGGGCACCTGGCAATCTACGAAATGACGTCCTCCCAGCCCAACCGCTTCTACGGCAACGGATTCCGCCGGCACGGCTTCGGCCCGGAAATCACGCACTACTTTGACGAGCACGTGGAGGCCGACGCCGTCCACGAACAGATCGCCGGACGCGACCTCGCCGGCGGCCTGGTGGAAGCTGAACCCCAACTGCTGGCCGACGTCCTGTTCGGGGCCACGGCCGTCATGGCCATCGACAGCCGCCTTTCCGCCCACCTGATGTCGTCCTGGGAAGCCGGGCAGACTTCACTCCGGGCGGCCGTGCCGGCGGCAGCGTGACAGGCGCCGCCGCGGCAGGGCCAGGGCGTCCCGGGCCGGCCAGAAACAACAACGATGGATGCGGTGCAGGCATGAGCCTGGAACAGCAGGGAACAGGAGCCGACATGGACCAGGTACACGAGGAGCAGGAACCTGCCGCGAGCTCGATCGTGGTTTGCCCGGACGGGCCACTCATTGTCCGGGGCGAATTTGAGATCGTCACCCCATCCGGCGGTGCCGTGCCCCGGGAGCGGAAAACGGTGGCCTTGTGCCGGTGCGGGGCGTCCGCCATCAAGCCCTACTGCGACGGCACGCACAAGATGATCAAGTTCCGCACCGAGCCCCAGGCCACCTAGCCAGCCGGCGGGCTAGCCAGTTCAACAAGCCCCGCCGGCCGGCCACGCCCTTGCCCCGACTCTTGCCGGGACCGCGACGGGTGTACGGCTAGGCTGGAGGCAGTCCGTTTTCCGTCCGCAAGGAGTATTAGGAATGAACCTTCTCATCAAGCTGCTCGGGACCGGGGTGAGCCTCGGCGCAGGCCTGGCCGGCACCAAGCTGGTCAACACCATCTGGGAAAAGACCACCGGACAGAAGCCGCCCACCGGCAAGCACGAGGATGTCCCCACCAGCCTACGTTCGGCGTTGACCTTTGCACTGATCTCGGCATCGGTCAGCGCCATCATCCAGGTCCTGGCAAACCGCGGCACCCAGCGCGCCATTGCCCGGTTCGCCAAGACCCAGGACATCGTCTAGCTCTTCCTTAGCGTTGCCGGCCGTCGTCGGGGCTGTCCTTCCGGGCAGCCTCGGCGGCGGCTTTTTGCACCACGGCCTCCAGCTCATCGGCGGTGAGCAGCTCCCGGTGCAGGTGCTTGGTCCGGTAGCCCGCGCGGCCCACCATGTGCGCGGATACGGGCACCGTCAGCAGCTGGAAGATCCAGGCCACCACCAGCACCGGCCACACCCACCATGTCCGCATCTGCAGCCCAATCGCGGCCAGCAGCAGGAACAGGCCCAGGACCTGCGGCTTGGTGGCCGCGTGCATGCGGCTCAGCAGGTCCGGGAAACGGAGCAGGCCGATCGCGGCGCCCAGGGACATGAGCGCCCCCACCACCATGAACACGGCCGACACAAGGTCGATCCAGGCGTCAGGGCCCGAAAAGTCAGGATTCATCAGGCTTCACCCTCCGGTCCGCCACGAACCTGGCCACCGTCACGGACCCGATGAAGCCGATGACGGAGATGGCCACCACCAGCATCAGGTTGTTCAGGTGCCGGTTCACGGCCATGTCGATGCACAGCGCCCCGCCCAGGATGGCCAGCAGCACGTCGGTGGCGAGCACCCGGTCCAGCAGCGAAGGTCCGCGGGCGATCCGGATGATGGCTGCGGCCGCGGCCAGCGAAAAGATGACGGCTGTAACAGCCAGGACTACGTTCATCATGCGGCGGCCTCCATGCGGACGGCTTCAAGTTCTTCCCGGCTGCCCATGATGCGGATCAGGCCGGCCTCAATGGACCGCACCTCGTTCCGCAGGCCCTCCACGTCTTCCGGGGAAGTGATGTTCAGTGCGTGCAGGTAGAGGGTGGAGGTGGAGCGGTCCACCTCCACCACCAGCGACCCCGGGATGAGGGAAATGACATGCCCGGTGGCGGTGACGATCAGGTCCTGGTGGCTGCGCAGCCGTACGGCGACGACGGCGTTGGTCACCTTGGACCCGCGGACCGTTGCGAGGTAGAGCACCTGGCCGCTGGCCACCACCACCTTCCACAGGAACACCAGGGCAAAGGGCACGGCGTAAAGGATGTTGAACCGGCCGCTGAGCTCCACGGGCGGAAGGTAGAAGAGCCGGGCCACGCCTACGGCCAGCAGGGCACCGAACAGGAGGTTGCCGGGGCTGAAATCCTGCCAGAGGGCACCCCATACAATTACCAGCCAAACCAGGAGCGGCAGTTCCTGGCGCAGGGAAATGCGTTTGCGGCTCATCGCGCTCCTCCCCCGGTGCTTGCGCTTGTCCCGCCCATGGCTCCCGGTACGGCGGTGCCCTCTCCCAGGACCGCGTGGATGTATGGGGTGCGGTCGAGCATGTCCCGGGCTGCCCGGTCCGAAAGACTGAACAGCGGCCCGGCGAACACGGTCAGGGCGACACCCAGGACCACCAGGCCCGCCGTGGAACCCACCATGGTGCGCGGCAGGAGCGTCACCGTGTTGTTGACCTTGGCCCCGGGGCCGGACACCCTCGCCGCGGGACTGGCAAGGAGCACCGGATCCGGATGCTCGGCGTCGGTGGGGCGGCGCCAGAAGGCGCGGTTCCAGACCCTGGCGATGGCCAGCAGCGTCAGCAGGCTGGTGACCACCCCGCCGATCACCAGCGCGTAGGCCAGCGGCGTGCCCAATTCAATGCCCGCCTGCAGCAGCCCCACCTTGCCAAGGAAGCCTGAGAACGGCGGGATCCCGGCCAGGTTCATGCCGGGGATGAAGAACAGCAGGGCCAGCATGGGCGACAGCTTGGCCAGGCCGCCCAGCCGGTCCACGGAGGAACTGCCGCCACGGCGTTCAATGAGCCCCGTCACCAGGAAGAGGCTGGTCTGGATGGTGATGTGGTGGGCCACGTAGAACACTGCGGCCGCCAGGCCAACCGCGGAGGACATGGCCAGCCCGAACACCATGTAGCCGATGTGGCTGACCAGGGTGAACGACAGGAGTCGTTTGATGTCGCTCTGGGCCAGAGCGCCCAGGATGCCCACCACCATGGTCAGCAGAGCCGCCACCATCAGGGGCGTGTTCAAGGTGTCGCCGGGGAACAGCAGGGTCTCGGTGCGGACCATCGCGTACACGCCCACCTTGGTGAGCAGGCCGGCGAACACAGCGGTGACCGGCGCCGGGGCCGTGGGGTAGGAGTCCGGGAGCCAGAAGGACAGCGGGAAGACGGCTGCCTTGATGCCGAACGCCACCAGCAGCATCACGTGCAGGAGGGTCTTGGTGCCTTGGTCCAGGTCGCCGAGTTTGAGGGCCAGGTCCGCCATGTTGACCGTTCCGGTGGCGCCGTAGACCATGGCGATGGCGATCAGAAACAGCACGGAGGACACTACGGACACCACCACGTAGGTGACGCCGGCCCTGATGCGCGGCCCGGTGCCGCCCAGGGTCATCAGCACGTAGCTTGCGGTCAGCAGGATCTCGAAGCCGACGTAAAGGTTGAAGAGGTCCCCGGACAGGAACGCGTTGGACACCCCGGCCACCAGGATCAGGTAGGTGGGGTGGAAGATCGAGACCGGGGCGTCCTCGTCGCCGTCGGCCATGCCCTGCCCGGTGGCGTAGACCAGCACGGCCAGGCTCACGGCGGAAGACACCACCAGCATCAGCGACGAGAACTGGTCCACCACCATGACGATGCCGAACGGCGGCACCCAGCCGCCGATGGTCACCGCGGCAGTGCCCCCGTTCCAGGCGGACGCCAGCAGGAGGCACTCAAGCAGCAGGGTCAGCGACAGCAGGCCGATGCTCACCGCACGCTGGGCCCGGGAGTGCCGGATGAGCAGGAAAGTGAGGGCCGCGCCCAGGATGGGAAGGACGACGGCGAGCGGGGCCAGGCTTGCGATGTTCACTTGCCGCCTCCTTCCGGGTTGGGGTCAACGTTGAGCGAGCCGGGCTTTTCCTCCGCGGCAGCGTGTTCGGCGGGCATTTCCCGGCCGCCGGCCACCAGCGTGGCCACGGGCTGGTCCGTTTCGTGGCCTCCGTCGGCGAGGCCCGCATCGGCGCTGGAAGCGCCGTGGTTGGAGATGTCCCGGCCGTCGGACCCGAGCATGGTGAGCGGGAACTCGGAGGTTTCCGCGGGGATCTCGGCGTCGTCCTCAGCGTCAAAGCTGGGGGTGGCGGCCACGCGGCGGTCCTCGAGGTCGTCCTGGATCTCGTCCTGGCGGGCCAGGACCCAGGTGCGGTAGATGATGCCCAGCATGAACGCCGTGACCGCGAAGGAAATCACGATCGAGGTCAGGATCAGGGCCTGCGGCAACGGGTCGTTGTACTCCTGGGCGGCCGTGTCCTTGGCGAACAGCGGCGCCAGGCCGGCGTAGCCCCCGGTGGCCAGGATCAGCAGGTTGGTGGCGTTGGCCAGGAGCATCAGCCCCAGCAGCACGCGGGTGAGGCTGCGTTCCAGGATCAGGTAGATGCCGCAGGCATACAGGGCGCCCATCACGATCAGCAGGGTCAGGTTGACGCTCATGCGTGGCCCTTTGCGGTGGTCTCGGCAGGAATCCCGTCCGGTTCCTGTTCCTGCTGGACCGGTTCCTGCTGGCCCTGGACCTGCGTGCGGTCAGGTTCCTGCCCGTGCCGGTCGTGGTCCGGTTCGTGCCCGCCTCCGGCAGACCGTTCCTCCATGTGTTCATCGATTTCAGCCCCGAGGCTGCGGAGCACGTCCAGCACCAGGCCCACCACCACGATGTACACGCCGATATCGAAGATGGTTGAGGTGACGAACTTGATGTCACCGAACACGGGCAGCCACACCTGGATGATGGCGGACTGGAACACCTGGCCGCTCAGCAGCAGGGGCATCACCCCGGAGATGGCCGCCAGGGCCAGGCCTGTCCCCAGCAGGCCGCCGGCACTGATCGGTGCCGCTTCCCGGAGTTCGAAGCGCCCGCCGGCCAGGTAGCGGATGGTCAGGGCCAGGCCTGCGGTGAGGCCGCCGGCAAAGCCGCCGCCTGGCAGGTTGTGGCCCGCCAGCAGCAGGTAGAGCGAGAAGATGATCATGGAGTGGAAGATCAGGCGGGTGATCACCTCGAAGATGATGGAGCGGCGTTCCGGGGCCAGCGTCCGCCCTGCCACGATCCAGGCGTCGCGGGCGGAGGCTGCGAACTTCCGGCTGATGGCCAGTGCGGCCCCGTCACGGGATCCGGGGTCCACGCCGCGGTAGCGTCCCACCGTGCCTTCGGCAACGGACGCCGATGCCTGCAGGCGGTCGCCGCGTCCCCGCACGAAGATCAGGCTGGCCACGCCGGTGGCGGCGAGCGCCAGCACGCTGATTTCCCCGAACGTGTCCCAGGCGCGGATGTCCACCAGGGTGACGTTGACCACGTTCAGCCCGCCGCCGCCCTCGTAGGCAAGCTGCGGGAACTGGAGCGAAATGGGAATGGCGGTGCGGGCACCCATGGCGAAGATGGCGGCGAACACCATGGTCACGCCGAATCCCACGCCGATGATGACGCGCACCACCCGGTACCTGCCGCCGGTACGGTCGCGCAGTTCGGGCGGCAGGCTGCGCATGGCCAGGACGAAGGCCACCAGGATGATGGTCTCCACCAGCATCTGGGTCAGGGCCAGGTCCGGAGCGCCCTGCAGGGCAAACACCAGGGCGATGCCATACCCGGTCACTGACACCATCAGGACTGCAAGGAAGCGTTTGTTCGCCTTGACGGCCGCAAGCGCGCCGATCACGATCCCCGCGCCCGCCACGAGCTGCAACGGGGAGTTGGGATCCACCAGGTAGATGTTCTGCGGCATGGCGCTGCCGCCCAGCAGGATGGCCACGAGCGGCAGGACGAAGGCCACGCTGAGGATCACGGCAAGGTAGAAGTACAGGGAACCGCGCTGGGTGCGCCCGGTGATCCACACTGCAACATCGTCCAGGGCCCCGATGGTCAGCTGGTAGGCGCGGTCGCCGTCCACCCACGCCGGGACCAGCGACTGGGCCCGGGCCACCGCGTTGCGGCCAAAGTACATGGCGGCGCCCAGCACGAAGGTGAGGGCTGTCAGCCCAAGCGCCGGAGTGAGGCCATGCCACAGCGCAAGGTGCCCTGCCTGCTCGGCCGGAGTGCCGGCGTCGGGCGCTGTGGACGCGAAAAGCGCGGCGTACGGCTGGATCCATGCGTCCACCGGAACCGGCCAAAGCCCATAAACGATGGTGAGGAGGCTGAGGATGGCGGGAGCGGCAAGGAAGGAGGGCGTGATCGCCTTGAACGGGGTGGGGTCGATGCCTGGCTTGACGGCAAAGGCACCCCACATGAAGCGGGCGCTGTAGGCAAAGGTGAGGATGGAACCCAGCACCAGCCCCACCAGGACCACCAGGCCCCACGGTCCGGAGTGCGGCTCCTTGGCGTGGTGCACGAAAGCGTCCAGCACCGATTCCTTGGCCACGAAGCCGCCCAGCAGCGGAATGCCCGCCATGGACGCGGCACCGATGGCAGCCACGATGCCCAAAGCGCGTGAGGAGCGGAAGACGCCGGACAGCTTGCGCACGTCCCGGGTTCCGGACTGGTGGTCGATGATGCCCACCACCAGGAAGAGCGTGGCCTTGAACAGGCCGTGGGCAAGCAGCATGGCCAGGCCCGCCAGCGCGGCGTCGGGCGTTCCCAGGCCCACCACCATGGTGAGGAAGCCCAGCTGGCTGACGGTGCCGTAGGCAAGGATCAGCTTGATGTCGGTTTGCCGCAGCGCCCGGTAGCCGCCCACCAGCATGGTGGCCAGGCCCAGCCCCAGGACAACGGGCTGCCAATAGGCAGTCTCCGAAAAGCCTGGCGCGAGCCGCGCCACCAGATAGATGCCGGCCTTAACCATGGCGGCGGCGTGCAGGTAGGCGCTGACGGGAGTGGGCGCGGCCATGGCGCCGGGCAGCCAGAAGTGGAACGGGACCAGCGCGGACTTGGTGATGGCACCCACCAGGATGAGGACGACGGCGGCGCTCACCAGGGCGGCCGACGGGCCGGTTGCGAGCGCAGCGGCTTGCTCCAGGATGCCGGAAATGCGGTAGGTCCCGGCGGTGTAGCCAAGCATGATGAGGCCCACCAGCATGGCCAGGCCTCCGGCGGTGGTGACCATCAGGGCCTGGAGGGCGGAGCGGCGGGCGGCAAGCCTGGTCCTGGCGAAGCCGATCAGCAGGTAGGACAGGATGGTGGTCAGTTCCCAGAAAATGAACAGCAGCAGGAGGTCATCCGCTGTGACCAGGCCGAACATGGCGCCGGCAAAGGCCAGCAGTTGGGCGCCGAACGCACCCAGGTCCTGGTCCTTCCGTTTGAAGTACCGCGCGCAGTAGACCAGCACCAGGGAGCCGACGCCGAGCACCAGGAGGGACATTACCCAGGCCAGCGCGTCCATGCGGAAGGCCAGTTCCAAGTGGAGGCTGGGGATCCATTCGAAGGTCTCGGTGATGGTTCCCGGACCGGAATAGATGGGCCCGTGCTGGAGCATCAGCCAGCCGAAGGAAACCGCGGGAACTGCCGCCAGCGCGTAAAAGGCGTTGCGGCCCCAAACCCGGAAAAGGAAGGGCGCGAGGACAGCCACCGAAAAGTGCACGGCAAGGACTGTGATCACTGGATTCTCCGCAACGTCAGGGATTCGATTGTCAAAAGTTGGAGCAGGCGGCAAAAAAGTAAGGTTCGGGAGGGCCCAGTTTACCAAGGTAGGTGCGCTATCCTTCACCCCTCATTGGCCCGCAATGGGCAGAATCCCCGGCAGCACGGGCCCACGCTCCCCCGGGTGTTCGCCGTCGGCGGATACGATGCATCGTATGAACAGCGCCAGCGCGCCGGGGGCAATGCAGCCGGCCTCGGAACTCGAAGCCGGAACCCCCTTGTCCAGCAAGGGCCGCATCTTGGCCTGGGCCTCCTGGGACTGGGGTTCGGCGGCCTTCAACGCAGTGATGACCACCTTCGTCTTCACCGTCTACCTGACGTCCAAGGCCTTCGGCGGCGAGGACAGCGCGTCCGCCGTGCTGGGCGCGGCCCTGGCCGTGGGCGGATTCGCCATCGCGCTGCTGGCACCCGTGACGGGCCAGCGCTCCGACGCGGGCGGCAGGCGAAAGCTGTGGCTGGGAGTGAACTCAGCCGCCGTCGCCGTCCTCACGGCCCTGTGCTTCTTCGTGTTCCCGCGCCCGGAGTTCCTGCTCCTCGGCGCATGCCTGATCGCGCTGGGCAACGTGTTCTTCGAATTCGCCGGCGTCAACTACAACGCCATGCTGGCCCAGGTTTCCACGCCGCAGAACATCGGAAAGGTCAGCGGCTTCGGCTGGGGCGCAGGCTACCTGGGCGGCATCGTGGCCCTCCTGATCGTCCTGCAACTGTTCGTCCAGCCCGCCTTTGACTGGTTCGGTGCGTCCACCCAGGACAGCCTCAACATCCGGCTCGTGGCCGTCTTCTCCGCCCTGTGGTTCTTCGTCTTCGCCCTTCCTGTCCTGTTCGCCGTCCCAGAGCTTCCGCGGACCACCCAGGCCACGCGCCTGGGTTTCCTTGCCAGCTACGGCCTGTTGTTCCGGCGGATCAAGGCCATCTACGCCACCAGCCCGCACACCCTCTATTTCCTGCTGGCCAGCGCCGTCTTCCGTGACGGGCTCGCCGCCGTCTTCACGTTCGGCGGGATCATCGCTGCCGGCACCTTTGGCTTTGCCCTGTCGCAGGTGATCTTCTTCGCCATCTTCGGGAACGTGGTGGCGGCCATCGGCGCGATGCTCGGCGGGTTCCTGGACGACAAGGTGGGTCCCAAGGCGGTCATCACCGGCTCGTTGGTGGGACTCCTCATTGCCGGCACCGCCATCCTGGTCCTTGGCAACGGAACATATTCCCTTTTTGGAATGCAGTGGGCCGGCAGCACCACGTTCTGGGTGTTCGGGCTGTTCCTTTGCCTGTTCGTGGGACCGGCCCAGTCCTCGTCCCGGGCGTACCTGGCTCGGCTCGCGCCATACGGGGAATCCGGCGAGCTCTTCGGCCTGTATGCCACCACCGGCCGGGCCGTCAGCTTCCTGGCGCCCGCCCTGTTCACACTCTGCATCACCCTGGCAACCCCGCTGGTGCCTGCCGGCCAGGCACAGCGGTGGGGCATCCTGGGCATCATGTTGGTCCTCCTGGCCGGACTCCTGGTGCTGCTCCCGGTGAAGTCACCAGCAAAGGCGCCCGTCGCCGTCGTACCCGCCAACTAAGAGGACCGTTCCAGTCCGGCTCCGGCACTCCGCCAAGCAGGGCAACGCAGACTAGGCTGGACCCATGAACGTGGACGAAACGAACCTTCCGGGCCTGGGCCTCCGGAAGGACTTCATGACCGCCTCCGGACGCCGCATCGGCGTAGTGGAGCGGCGGGAAGGCCAGACGGAACTCATCGTTTCCACCTGGGACGATCCCGATACCTGCCAGGCGTCGATTCCGCTTACCAGCGACGAAGCAGCCACCCTTGGCAACCTCCTGGGCGGCACGCACCTGGCCATGAAGCTCGCGGAGGAGCACAAGGACGTCCCGGGGATTGTCACCCGGCAGTTCTCCATCGCCGCCGACTCGCCGTTCCAGAACCAGCCCATGGGCAAGGCGTCCATCCGCACCCGGAGCGGCGTCTCCATCGTTGCCATCATGCGCGAGGGTGAGGTGCTGCCATCGCCCGGGCCCGACGTCGTCCTCCACCCCGGTGACCTGCTGGTGGCAGTGGGCACCCAGGAAGGCCTCGACTCGGCGGCCTATATCCTGCGCCACGGCTAGCTCCCATGGACCCGTTGGCCCAGACCCTCGTTGAACTGGGGGCCGTTGTGTTCTGCCTCGGCCTCCTGGCCAGGCTGGCCGGACGGATCGGCATGTCGCCCATCCCGTTCTACCTGCTGGGCGGACTGGCCTTCGGCGCCGGCGGCATCATCAAGCTCGAGGGCATGCACGAGTTCGCCCATCTCTCCGGCGAGATCGGCGTCATCCTGCTCCTGCTTATGCTCGGGCTGGAATATACGGCTGCTGAACTTTTCACCGGGCTGCGCCGTTCGTGGCAGGCCGGCATCCTGGACCTAGTCCTGAACTTCCTGCCCGGGGCCGGGCTCGCCCTGCTCCTGGGCTGGGGCGGCGTGGGTGCCATGGTCATGGGCGGGGTCACCTACATCTCTTCCTCGGGCATCGCCGCAAAGGTCATCACGGACCTGGGCCGGCTCGGAAACCGCGAAACACCCGTGGTGCTCTCCATCCTGGTGTTCGAGGACCTGGCCATGGCGGTCTACCTGCCCATCCTCACGGCCACGCTGGCCGGGGTCAGTTTCCTGGGCGGGCTGACCACGGTGGGGATTGCCCTGGCGGTGGTCAGCGTGGTCCTGATGGTGGCGCTGCGGCACGGGCACCACGTGTCCAAGGCCGTCCACAGCGAGAACTCCGAAGTCTTCCTGCTCAACGTCCTGGGCGCCGCCCTGCTGGTGGCGGGCGTAGCGTCCGCCATGCAGGTCTCCGCGGCAGTGGGTGCCTTCATGCTGGGCATCGCCATCTCAGGCGCCACCGCGCACAACGCCACCCGGATCCTTGAGCCGCTGCGGGACCTGTTTGCCGCGATCTTCTTTGTGGCATTCGGGCTCAACACGGACCCCACCTCCATTCCGCCGGTCCTGGGCTGGGCCCTGGTCCTGGCGGTGGCCACGGCGGGCACCAAGATGATCACCGGGATCTGGGCCGCCAAGCAGGCCGGGATCGCCCGGCCCGGCCGTTTCCGGGCGGGCGCCGCCCTGGTGGCCCGCGGCGAATTCTCCATCGTGATTGCCGGCCTGGCTGTTGCCTCGGGGGCGGTTCCGCATGACCTCGCGGCGCTGGCCACCGCCTACGTGCTGCTGATGGCGGTGTTGGGCCCGCTGGCCGCGCGGTACGTGGAACCGCTGGCCAAGCCGTTCATCCGGCCGCGCCAAGTGGCCCCGCAGCTTTAGGCGGCCGAGGGCCTTAGGGCGCGCAGGAGTTCTAAGCGCCGTAGCTTTAGGCGCGCCGCTACCGGGTGGTGCTGCTAGATGCTGGTGCGGTGGAAGTTCAGGTGGCTGCGGCTGGCGGTGGGGCCGCGCTGGCCCTGGTACCGGTTTCCGTACTCCCCCTGGCCGTACGGGTACTCCGCGGCCGAACTCAGCCGGAAGAAGCAGAGCTGGCCAATCTTCATGCCCGGCCACAGCTTGATGGGCAGCGTTGCCATGTTGGACAGCTCAAGGGTGACGTGGCCGGAAAAGCCGGGGTCGATGAAACCTGCAGTGGAGTGCGTCAGCAGGCCCAGCCGGCCCAGCGATGATTTGCCTTCCAAGCGGGCCGCGATGTCATCGGGCAGCGTCACGGTCTCATAGGTGGAACCCAGGACGAACTCCCCCGGATGCAGGATAAAGGCCTCGTCCTGCTCCACTTCCACCAGCCGCGTCAGCTCGGGCTGCTCCTGTGCCGGATCGATGTGCGCGTACTTGTGGTTGTCGAACAACCGGAAGAACTTGTCGATCCGGACATCCACGGACGACGGCTGGACCATCGCCGGATCGTACGGTTCAAGCACGATCCGCTCGGAATCAATTTCGGCACGAATGTCGCGGTCAGAGATCAGCACCGTCCCAAATTACCGTATCGGTTATCCACAGCCACACTTTCCCGTTGTTGCTGTGGCCTCCTGGGGCTAATGTTGCGAATGAAAGCCGCCGGAATGGTCTCCCGGATGGCGTAACAGAGCTGGGGATGTTGTGAATAAATTAGTGGCACCGTCTTTTATTGGCGTGCTCTGTGCGTTGGCGTTGGTCTCTTCGTCCGCTGCCGCACCACCCGAACCGCTGCCGTTCGGCCAGGCGTCGGGCACGGCGAGCATCACGTTGCAGACCCCGCTGGTCCGCAGCGGCGGAACGTCAGCTCAGGCGGACCCGGCAGGCAAACTCACCCCTGCCGTGGACCCGGACATTCGCATCGCTTCCCCCCTGACCGGGCCAACCCCAGCACCGCAGCCTGCTCCCTCGACCGGCACGCCCGGCCCCGACGTCGCCCGTTCGTCCGAGGCAGGGGTTGCGCCTGCCACGGAAACGCTGTCGGCTCCGGAGGCCACTGCCGCTTCCACGCAGCCCACACCCCAAACGGCGTCCATCCCACCGCTGTGGGCACCAGACCAGGAACTGGCATCACCGTCCACAACACAGCTGCCGGCTCCCGAATCCGCTACCCTTTCCACCGAGGCACTGGTACCGGACAGCAACGCGTCCGCCGTCCTTACCGTCTTTAACAAGATCAACGAGTACCGGGTGGCCAACGGCCTGAACAAGGTCAAGTACCACCCCACGGTGGCCGGGATGTCGCAGGAATGGTCGGACAGCATTGCCTCGCGTGAAGTGATCGAGCACCGGGCGAGTTTCTGGACCGATCCGCGCGCCCTGAACCCCAACAACGGCGCCGGCGAAGTCATTGCCATCCGCACCGACCGCGACGCCGCCCAGCTCGTGGAGTGGTGGAAGGGATCGCCGGGCCACAACGCCATGCTTCTCGACCCGCGCTTCAACGTAATGGGCGCCGGGATCTCCTACACGAACTCCACCTACCAGATCTGGGGTGTAGTGAACTTCTTCGGATACACCACACTGCCGGCAGGTACGCTCGATTCCCCGGGCGGCGCCGGGTCGGGCGGGGCTTTCCCGCCGCCGCCGCCAAGTCTGTGCGATGCACCCGTCAAGCACATGCCGCCCACCCTCAACCTCGCCGCCGCGGCAATCACCGGCCCGGCCGACCTCGTTTCCGTCGACTCCGCCGGCCAGCTGCTGAACCGGGCGTCCACCGGGCCCCGCACCTACGCCGCAGCCAAGGTCATCGGATCCGGCTTTGGCGGAGCCAAGGAAGTCTTTGTCACCGACTGGGACCGGGACGGCGCCTATGACGTCCTGACGCAGTGGACCGGCGGCAACCTGACCCTGCACAGGGGCATCGCCAGTGGCGGGTTCCAGGCGCCCATCACCCTCGGAACAGGCGGCTGGAACACCCTGACCCTGGCGGTCGGTGGGTGGTGCGCCAACAACCGGATGCCCCAGATCCTGGCGCTGGATGGCGCCGGCAACCTGTTCATGTATGCCAACAAGGGCACGGGGGATATCGCGGACCGGGTCACCATTGCCACGGGCGTCTACGCCTCCCGGCTCTCCATGGTGGACTACGACGCTGACGGCTTCCAGGACGTCCTGGCGTTGAAGACCGACGGCACCGTGCAGCTCTACCGCGGGTGGGGCACCACCGCCGTTCGCGCTGAGGCCCGGCCCACCGTCGCGACGGGGTGGACAGATGTTACGGGAATCCGGGCGCTGCGCAATGTCACCGGACTGAATTCCACTGGCATAGCGCTTCGGCGGGCCAACGACACCGTGCAGTACTGGGACCTGACCTCGGGAAGCCTCGCGTCGCCGTCGAACATCGCCGGCCCCTGGGCCGGGCAACGGCTGGCGCAATAGGCCAAAGCCGGCAACCGAAACCCGGAACCCTGGCGCCCCTCAGCCGGCGTCAGATTGCGGGCTGCAGTTCCAGTACGTGCTTCAGCCGGTCCAGCTGGGCCACATCGGAGCAGACGCGGCGCTGCAGCATCCCGTCGAGAAACGTGAACGTGCTGAGGAAGCCGAAGCGGCCGCCGCGTTTCGCTTCCATGGAGAACCGCACGCGGGTCCCGGCGTCCTCGGTGCTGAGGTAGTAGCCGCCCCAGCGCGTTGCCGGGCCGGAGACAATGTGGAATTCTATTTCGGCCCCGGGCCGCACGTTGGTGATCTCCAGCTCGGCCGGGATGCTCAGGCCGGAGCGGCCGGCCACCATTTTGCGGTACAGCGCGCCGTTGGCATCGGCCGGGCCGTGCAGGAGCTTCACGCTCCGGACATCGCTGCGCCAGGCGGGAAGATTGGTCGCGTCAAGGAGGTATTGGTACACGGCCATGGCGTCGCGTTCGATGAGGACCTCGTGCTCTGCGATTGCCATGAAAAAAGTTCCTGTGGTTGACGTCGGCTGCCGCAATAGCTGCCTCCCCCAAATGCGGCCGCTACCCGGATCAGGTTAGCCAGCGCTCACCGCCCGGACCTAGCAGGCAGCGCGGACGTTATTGAAGAGTTACTGGATGACGCCGCGGGTTGCATGGCCTGTTTCAAGGACACGACGCCGCTGCTTGCCGGGTTGGCGGGGAGCCCGGAGATCTGCGCTAAGCTAAGTTCTGCCCCGCTCAAGCGAGGGCGCTGCGGCTGTAGCTCAATGGTAGAGCGCTAGCTTCCCAAGCTTGATACGCGGGTTCGATTCCCGTCAGCCGCTCCAACCCCTTCCTGCCGGACCAGGCCCCCTCCCCTCTTCCCTGACCCTGCCAGCACGGCCCTGTTACGCCGCCGCCCGCCGCGCGATCTGCACCGGATGCCGCCGGTCCCGCCAGTCCACCTTGAGCTGCAGCGAGCCCTTCCGCGCGAGGATTGCCCCCACCGTCGCGGCCGCCAGCGCCGGGACGCCGCCGGAGACCAGCAGGGCAACATGGGGGTTGGCATGTTCGGCGATCGAACCCAACATGGGCCCGCCCAGCGCCTGGCCCCCGATCTGCACCATGATGTACAGGCTCATCACACGGCCGCGGATGCCTAGGTTGGAACTGATCTGCACCAGCTGGTTGCAGCCGGTCAGGAACATAAGGCACCAGAATCCGGACAGCACCATCACCGCCCCGAAGGTCACCATCGACGGGGCAAGCGCGGCAAGGCAGAGCATCAGGCCGTACATGCCGGCGCAGAACACCACGGACCGAAGGCGCAATTGACGACGGCGGGTGGATGCCACGGCGCCGGAGAGGGCACCGAGTGCCACCAGGGCATTGAGCACGCCGTAGCCGCCGGCGCCCACCTGGAAGATATGGTCCGCGAAGGCGGCGAGGATTACGGGCAGGCTCATGGCAAAGACTGAGACAAATCCGGCCATCAGCCATGGCCAGTAGATGGTGGGCTTGCTCAGGGCATAGCGGAGCCCCTCCCGCAGCATTCCCTTGCTCTTGGGTGTGGGGGCGCTGACGAACAGCTGGTCCTTCCGCAGGACCAGGAGCATCACCACGGTGGAGCAGCAGGCCAGGGCGTTGGCTGCGAAGGCCCAGCCGGCACCCACCGCCGTCAGCAGCAGGCCTGCGATGGCCGGGCCGATCAGGCCGCCCAGCTGGAAGGTGGTGGAGTTGACGCTGATAGCGTTCCGTAGGTAGGTGGGGCCCACAAGTTCGTTGACGAACACCTGGCGTGCGGGCTGGTCCAGGACTGTCACCAGGCCCAGGATCAGCGCAATGCCGTAGACATGCCAAACCATGATGACACCGGTGAGGGCAAGGGTGGCCAGCGTTGCGGCCAGGACGGCGGCCATGCTCTGGCACAGGATGAGGATCTTCCGCTTGGCGAACCGGTCGGCGATCATGCCACCCCAGGGGCCCAGCAGCAAGGAGGGCAGGAACTGCAGCGCCACGGTGACGCCAACGGCTGTTACGGAGCCGGAAAGCTGGAGCACCAGCCAGTCCTGGGCGATCCGCTGCATCCAGATGGCGATGACCGCGATGAAGTGGCCGGCAGCAAAGATCCGAAAGTTGGGCACCTTCAGCGAGATGAAGGTGTGCTTCCATGGGAGCCGGTCTGCGACGACGGGAATCGGCTGGGTCTGGTTGTCCGGCGGCGCTGAGCCCGCCGCGTCGATGATTGGCTGGGAGATGGAGGCCGACGAAGGCGGTGGGGGTGCCACAGGGATGTCCTCAAAATTGCGGGGCGGTCTGGGATGTCCTTAACGCTAGGCTGGCAGAGCAGATTATGGAGGCGTATGGTCCCTATAACTCGTATTGCAATACGCAATAGGTCCGCAGCCCCAGAGACACCGGAGTCCCCATGTTCGAACCAGCCCAGTTGCGCTCCTTCCTGGCCGTGGCCGACACCCTCAGCTTCACCAAGGCCGCCGAGCGCCTGGGGCTGGCCCAGCCCACCATCAGCCAGCACATCCGCAAGCTGGAAGCGGCAGCCAAACGCAGCCTGATCACGCGCGATACCCGCGACGTCCGGCTCACGGACAACGGCGATGCCATGGCCGGATTCGCCCGGAACATCCTGTCCGCCCACGACGCCGCCGCCCGTTATTTCTCCGGCTCCGCGATGCGGGGCCGGTTGCGGTTCGGCACCGCGGACGACCTCGCCATCACCGGGCTGCCCCGGATCCTGCGCGAGTTCCGGCAGATCTATCCGCAGATCAACCTGGAACTGACGGTGGGGCAAAGCGACCAGCTGTACCGCAAGCTCAACGCCGGACAACTGGACCTGGTCTTCGTGAAATGGGTGGCCGGGGCAAAGGACGGCACTGTGGTTCAGCACGATTCCTTCTCCTGGGTGGGCCTGGAGCAGACTGTGATGGAGCCGGGCAACCCTGTACCGCTGATTGCCTACCCCGCCCCCAGCCTCAGCCGGAAGCTCGCCATCGATGCACTCGAAGCGCATGGCAGGACGTGGCGGATCACCTGCACCACCCGGCAGATCAGTGGCGTACTGGCAGCGGTCCGGGCCGGGATCGGCGTTGCGGTGATGCCGACATCACTGGTGCCCGAAGACCTGAAGATCATCACCCGCCGCTTCGATCTTCCCCCCGTGGGGGATGTGGACTTCACTTTGATCCGCAACCCGCTGGCAAACGCCGAGGTGATCGACGCCCTTACCCAGTCGATCGTCGGCCGGACCATTAACCGGCAAACCTAACTCTCTTCCGGCACGATTTCCAGCATTTGGGGGAGTTAGGGGGTCCGTGTCCATTGATAGGGGAACTGGCATGGCCTATGCTGAATTTTCAAGGTCAAGCAGCAGGCCAGTTCACTAAATCAAGCGCGTCCCCTGCATGGGAAAACGCTTGGGACAGGCAGCCAATGACGACAGCCAGGAACATCCATCTCGGTTCTGCCCACGCACGCCCGTACTCTGCACCGCGGCCGTCCACGCGCCAGAACACCCTCGGAACCGGACACGCCTCCCTTGACTCCGGTTACGTGGGAAAACCAACCTGCGACAAATGCCGTACTGACGAATTCGTCTACCTTGAGTCGTACATTCCGCCCACGTACCGACGTGACGGAAGCGTGGCCACCCTTGGCGAGGTAGCCTACACCTGCACCCGCTGCGAGGATTTTTCCGCGCACAGCGTCCCGGCCACCTGGGCACCACCCGGCTGGTACCTGGGCTAAAGGACATAGAAAAGGTCCGGTGGTTGGGCTTGTGTAAACAAGCCCAACCACCGGACCTTTTTACCGCCTGCCTGCCCTAGATCAGCGTGTCCGACAGGTGGTTTGGGGTACCGAAGCGGTGGGCGGTGATGCTGACGGCCTGCTCGTGCAGGAACGGCAGCAGCTCCACCCGGCCGGCCTCGGTAACGGCGTGGGCGTAGATGGCCAGGTCCGGGCGTCCGCCGGTCGCTTCGGCCAGTGCGGAAGCGTCGCCTTCGATCAGGCGGATGCGCGCCCCGGACAGCCTGCCCGCCGCGGCGAGGTGCCCCGCCGAAGCCAGCCAGTCGGCGTCGGAGTCCACCTTCACGTCAATGTCCTGCGCGGTGAGCACGGAGCGCAGCTGGGCGGGAAGTTCGACGGCGGTGGACACCGTGAGTGCCGAACCCGCCAGCACCCCGGCTGCCACAGTCCGGACGAGGTGTGCCAGCGGCGCACCTTCAGAGAGGCGGATGGTGACCGGCAGGCTGCGGTAGCGGAAGACGTTGCGCTCCGCGCTCAGCCCGGAGACGTCCTTGGCGGTGCCGAACTCCTCAGCCCAGGCCTCGGCGTCGGACGCCAGGGCACGCTGGACGGACTCGAGCTCGGCGGGCTGCAGGGCGGAACCAGTTGCGTCCAGGATGCGGCGCACCCCAGCGTGGGTGACAGAGGCAGTAGCCGTGCTCTCGGCCGGCGCCCAATCCCCCAGCCCCGCCAGGTAGTTGGGGCCGCCCGCCTTGGTGCCGGCGCCGACTGCCGATTTCTTCCAGCCACCGAAGGGCTGTCGCTGGACGATGGCGCCGGTGATGCCGCGGTTGACGTAGAGGTTGCCGGCCTGGATGGTGTCCAGCCAGATGCCGAGTTCCTCGGTGTTGAGCGAGTGCAGGCCCGCGGTGAGGCCGTACTCGATCTGGTTCTGGATGGCGATGGCCTCTTCCAGCGTCTCGGCGGTCATCACGCCCAGGACGGGGCCGAAGAACTCGGTGAGGTGGAAGTAGGAGCCCCGCTTGACGCCGTGGCGCACGCCCGGGCTCCAGAGCCGGCCGGTTTCGTCCAGCTTCTTCGGTTCCACGGCCCAGTTTTCGCCGTCGCCCAGCGTGGTGAGGGCGTTTAGCAGCTTGCCGTTGGCGGGCTCGATGATCGGGCCCATCTGACTGGTGGGATCCTGCGGGTAGCCCACCTTGAGGGAGGTGACGGCGTCGATCAGCTGGTTGTGGAACCGCTTGGAAGTGGCCACCGAGCCCACCAGGATCACCAACGAGGCGGCGGAGCACTTCTGCCCGGCGTGGCCAAACGCGGAGTACGCCACATCCTTGGCAGCGAGGTCCAGGTCCGCGCTGGGGGTGACGATAATGGCGTTCTTGCCACTGGTTTCGGCCAGCAGCGGCAGGTCCTTACGGAAGGAACGGAACAGCTCAGCGGTTTCGTAGCCGCCGGTGAGGATCACGCGGTCCACGGCAGGATGGCTGATGAGCTGGGTGCCGAGCTCCCGCTCCCCCAGCTGCACCATGGTCAGCGCACCCTTGGGCACGCCAGCCTCCCACAGCGCTTCGACCATCACAGCGCCGCTGCGGGCGGCCTGCTTGGCGGGTTTAATCACGACGGCGGAGCCGGCGGCGAGTGCCGCAAGGGTGGACCCGGCCGGGATGGCGACCGGGAAGTTCCATGGCGGGGTGACAACGGTGAGCTTAGCTGGGACGAACGTGGCGCCGTCGACCGTTTCCAGCCTGCGGGCGGATTCGGCGTAGTAGTGGGCGAAGTCCACGGCCTCGCTGACCTCGGGATCGCCCTGGTCGATGGTCTTGCCGGTCTCGCTCGCCATGACCTCGAGCAGGTCAGCGCGGCGGGCTTCCAGGATCTCGCCCGCGCGGTGCAGGATCTCGGCACGCTCGTTGCCGGAGAGCCGGCCCCAGGCCTTGCCCTTCTCAAGGGCATTGTCGATGGCGCTATTGAGGGTTTCCTCGTCGTTGATGAAGGCAGCCTTGACGGAGTCCTCGCCCAGGGCGGAGGAGGCGACACGGCCCAGGATGGCGCGGCCCCAGGTGCGGTTGGCGGGGAGCGCGGGATCGGTGTCAGGGGTGTTCCGGAAACCGGTGTGCGGCATCGGCTCCGGCGGGAGGCTCCGGTCCTGGCGCCGGTTTGGCAGCGGGACGGTGTTGTCCAGGGCCTCCAGCGAGGAGAGGAAGCGCTGCTTTTCGCGCTCGAACAGGCCCTCGTTTTCGCTGAGCTCAAAGACCGCGGACATGAAGTTTTCCTGGCTTGCGCCCTCTTCCAGGCGGCGGATCAGGTAGGCGATGGCCACGTCGAATTCGGCAGGGTGCACCACGGGCGTGTAAAGGAGCAGGGAGCCAACGTCCTTCTTAACGGCCTCGGCCTGGCCCTGCGCCATGCCCAGCAGCATCTCGAACTCAATGCCCGACTCCACGCCGCGCTCCTTGGCCAGCAGCCAGGCGAAGGCGATGTCGAACAGGTTGTGGCCGGCCACGCCGATGCGGATGTTCTTAATCCGGTCCGGGTGCAGCGCGTAGTTGATGACCCGCTTGTAGCTGGTGTCGGAGTCCTGCTTGCTGCCCCAGGTGGCCAGCGGCCAGTCGTGGAGGGAGGCTTCCACCTGTTCCATGGGCAGGTTGGCGCCCTTCACCACGCGGACCTTGATGCCGGCACCGCCGTTGGCGCAGCGCTCTGCGGCCCAGTCCTGCAGGCGGATCATGGCGGACAGCGCGTCCGGGAGGTAGGCCTGGAGCACGATGCCGGCCTCGAGGTTCTTGAACTCGGGTTTATCCAGGATCCGGGTGAAGACCGCGATGGTCATGTCCAGGTCCTTGTACTCCTCCATGTCCAGGTTGATGAACTTGGCCTTGCGGCCGCCCGCGGCGAAGGAGTTGGCGCGCTGGAAGAGTGGGGTGAGCTTTTCGACGACGTGTTCCACCGCTTCGTCGAAGGCCCAGGCGGAGTGCGGTGCCACGGTGGAGGAGACCTTGATGGAGACGTAGTCGACGTCGGGACGCGCCAGCAGGGTATGCGTTCCCTCGAGGCGGCGGGAGGCCTCATGCTCGCCGAGGACCGCCTCGCCGAGCAGGTTGACGTTGAGCTTGATGCCGTCCTTCTTGATCTTTGCGATGGCCGGGCCCAGCTTGGCGTCGGTGGCGTCCACGATCAGGTGGCCCACCATTTCGCGCAGTACCTTGCGGGCGATGGGGATAACCACCTGGGGCATGACCGGAGCCATGGTGCCGCCGAGTGCCACGGCGCTGCGCATGTACCAGGGCAGGAAGGCCGGAACCTTGGGGGCGAGTGCGGCGAGGTTGCGGGCTGCGACGTTCAGGTCCTCGGGACGGACCACACCGTCCACGAAGCCCACGGTGAAGTCCAGGCCGTTGGGATCCTTGAGGACGCCGGCAAGCTGCTGGGCCGACGGGTCCACCGGCACCTTGGCGGCCTCGGTAAGCCAGTGGCGGACCAGTGCGACTGCCTCATCGGCGAGGGCCTTTGCCTGGGGGACGTCGACGTCGACCGCCTGCGGGGTGGCCGCTTTGGCGACTGCCGGTTCCATTGCAACGTGGGTCATGATGTTCCCGATCTTTCTTACTGAGGGAGGGGTCTTTCCATCAGTATGAGCTTCCAATCACATAAGATAAAGCGATCTTTTCCAACTAATACAGGTTAGAAAAACCAATGCTTTGCAAACTCCAAACGCCCGCTCACTTTTGGCGGCTAAAACCCAAACGCCCGCTCACTTTCAGCGGCTAAACAAAGAACCCTCCTGCACGTGATGTGCAGGAGGGTTCCTGTTCTGACGGAACGTGAGCGAGGGTTTTAGAAAAAACCGCAAGACGTGAGCGGGCGTTTCAGGAAAACCCGCGAGACGTGAGCGGGCGTGCGGGGGTTGGGGTTAGGAAAGCGGGCGGTGGAGGTCCGCCAGTTCCTGGTGGCGGGGGCTGTTGGGGTTCATCAGCGAGTGCTTGCGGCCGTAGCCGAAGTAGATGACCAAACCAATAATCAGCCACACCACGAACCGCAGCCAGGTTTCCCAGTGCAACTGGAGCATCAGGAAGGCCGAGGCCAGGACACCGAAGGCAGGGATCACAGGCATCAGCGGCAAGCGGAAGGTGCGGGGAGCATCGGGGCGCTTGTAGCGGAAGATGATGACGGACAGGCATACGACGACGAACGCGGCCAGGATGCCGATGTTGGTCAGATCCGCGACGGCCTTAATCGGGAAGACGCCGGCCAGGAACGCTGAGGCGATGCCGCCGATCCAGGTGACGCGCTGCGGGGTGCCGTGGCGGTCGGTCTTGGAGAACCAGCCGGGAAGCAGCCCGTCGCGGCTCATCGAGAACCACACGCGGGTGACGCCCAGCAGGAAGGTGAGCATCACGGTGAGGATGGACAGCACGGCAAACACCGAGATGATGGTGGCGATCACAGGCAGGCCCACGGAGGTGAAGGCGGAAGCGAAGCCGGCCTTGGGGTCGATGTCCTTGTAGTTCTGCATGCCGGTAAGGACCAGGGTGGCGGCAACATAGAGCAGCATGGCGATGATGAGCGAGAGCACGATGGCCTTGGGCATGTGCTTCTTGCCGTCCTTGGCTTCCTCGGCCGCGGTGCTCATGGCGTCGTATCCAAACACGGCAAAGAAGACGGTGGCGGAGCCTGCAACAACCGGGCCGAATCCGCTGGGCATGAACGGGTTGTAGTTGTTGGTGTCGATGTAGAACACGCCGAGGCCGATGATGAAGAGGATCAGGACGATCTTGATGGCGACGGCGACGAGTTCGAACCGGCCGAACGCCTTGGTGCCGCGGGACAGGATCCACGTAACCAGGAGGCAGACCAGGATGGCGGGGATGTTGATGATGCCGCCCTTGCCCTCGTCCACCGTGGACGTCATCCAGGCAGGCATGTGGATGCCGATGCCGGACAGGAAGGCGTCAAGGTAGCCGGAGATGCCAATGGCCACCACGGCCACGATGGCGATGTATTCCAGCAGCAGGTCCCAGCCGATGAACCAGCCGATCACCTCGCCGAGCGCCACGTAGCCGTAGGTGTAGGCGGAACCGGCGCGGGGAATCATGCCCGCGAATTCCGCGTAGGACAGGGCCGCGGCCGCAGAGGCCAGGCCCGCGATCAGGAAGGAAATCAGTACCGCGGGCCCCACTCCCGGGTTGCCTTCACTGCCGGCGGCCACCAGTCCCGCGAGGGAGAAGATGCCGACGCCGATAATGCCGCCAACGCCGATGGCGGTGAGCTGCCACAGTCCCAGGGACTTAAACAGTCCGCTGTGCTTGCTCTCTTCTTCGATGTCATCGATGGGCTTGCGCCGCATGATCGACTGGCTCAAATCTTTGGTGCTCATCAGGAACTCCTGCTTGGGGGGCGACCCCGCCGCGGCACGCCAAGGGACCTGGCTGTGACGGGGGTAACTCGATTTCAACAGTATGCGTGCGGGTTTGCGTTAGATAAAGTGACTACTTCTAACCTATATTCGTTAGTTTCAGTTAGGAATATGCCATGCTCGACGTCCGCAGGCTCCGGCTGCTCCGCGAATTAAGCATCCGGGGGACGCTGGCTGAGGTGGCGGAGGCCCTGCAGTACAGCCCGTCGTCGGTCTCGCAGCAGCTGGCCCTGCTGGAGAAGGAAGTGGGCGTGGAGCTGCTCCGCAAAACGGGGCGCCGGGTCCAGCTGACCCCGCAGGCGGAAGTGTTGGTGGCCCACACCGCCCAGCTGCTGGAAACCATGGAACAGGCGGAGGCGGATCTGGCAGCCTCGCTGACCACCGTCACGGGCACGGTGCGCATCGCGGTGTTCCAGTCCGCGGCGCTCGCCCTGATGCCGGACACCCTGACGCGCATGGCCAGCACGTACCCCGAAGTCCGGATCGAAATGATCCAGCGGGAGCCGGAAACGGCGCTGCATGAAACATGGGCGCGCGACTTCGACCTGGTGATCGCTGAGCAGTACCCCGGCCATGCGGCACCGCGGTACCCGGAGCTGGACCGGGTGAAGCTGACCACCGATGCCATCCGGCTGGCCGTTCCCCCGGCGTCCCACGGCGCACCCGCCATCCGTTCACTGGTGGACACCGCGGAGCTCGCCTGGGTCATGGAACCGCGGGGTGCCGCATCGCGCCATTGGGCGGAGCAGGCGTGCCGCAGCGCGGGCTTCGAGCCGGACGTGCGCTTCGAGACAGCGGACCTCCAGGCCCAGGCGCGGCTGATCGAGTCCGGCAATGCCGTGGCCCTGATGCCGGACCTGGTGTGGACCGGCCGCGGCACCACCGCCCAGCTGCTGGAGCTGCCCGGCAAGCCGCACCGCACCATCTTCACCTCGGTCCGCCGCTCCAGCGCCCAGCGCCCTGCCATCCTCGCCGCCCGGGAAACCTTGGCTGCTGCCGCCGCCGCAGTGGCAACGGACGACGCCGGGTGACCGGCCGCCGTCGTACGCCTCCTTACTGCGCACCCAGGGAGCTCGTGGTTGCGCAGGTGCGTCCCCTGCGCACTGACGGCCGGACTCAGTGCGCAGCGGCGTCATCTGTGGGCCTGTGTTTCGTGCGTCACTGCAGGTGAGGAACCGCAGGTCTAGACTGGACCCGTTATGAATCGAACAATGTTCAAGTCCAAAATCCACCGGGCCACCGTCACGCACGCCGACCTGCACTACGTAGGCTCGGTCACCGTTGACCTCGACCTGCTTGAGGCCGCCGACATCCTTCCCGGCGAGTTGGTGTCCATCGTGGACGTCACCAACGGCGCGCGGCTTGAAACTTACACCATCGCCGGCGAACGCGGCTCCGGCGTGATTGGCATCAACGGTGCAGCGGCGCACCTGATGCACGAGAACGACATCATCATCCTGATCACCTACGCCCAGATGACCACAGAAGAGGCCAAGTCCTTCGAACCCCGAGTGGTCCATGTGGACGAGAACAACCGCGTGATCCAGCTGGGCAATGATCCCGCCGAGGGCCTTACCCCTGGCGTAGTGCGCCCGCCGTTCGCGCTGAACAACGCCACCGTCTGATCCCGGAGCGTGAACTCCGGTAGACCCTTCTTCCATGCCCCGCGAGGCATCCTTTGCTAGGGGTGCTGGCCGGATTCTTCGTGGTGTGGTGCATCATCCTGGTGGGCTGGTTCGTGGGCCGGCAAAGGATCCTCGGCGACAACGCCCGGCCCGTCCTCAGCGGCCTGACCTTCTTCGTCGCCAGCCCGGCACTGCTCTTCGAA
Source organism: Arthrobacter sedimenti (assembly GCF_042652025.1). Taxonomy (NCBI): domain Bacteria; kingdom Bacillati; phylum Actinomycetota; class Actinomycetes; order Micrococcales; family Micrococcaceae; genus Arthrobacter; species Arthrobacter sedimenti. The sequence goes on from NZ_JBHSDQ010000004.1 coordinate 366,788, forward strand.
ACCCTCAGTAAGGCGCGGCTGCAGGAAGTTTTCGCTGAACCGCTGCTGGTCACGGCGGTCGCAGCAATTGTTACGGCGGCCATTTTCTTCACCATCACCAGGTTCTGGCTGAAACGGGCACTCCCGGAATCGCTGATGTCGGCAATGTCCGCCTCCCTGGCCAACTCGGCAAACCTGGGTATTCCCATTGCGGTATATGTTCTGGGCGATGCCAGCTATGTGGCACCGCTGCTGATTTTCCAGCTGGCGTTCTTCACCCCGATGTTCCTGATGATCCTTGACTCGAGCACCAGCACGCACCGCACCACCGTGCTGGGCTTCTTCCTGATGATCCTGCGCAACCCCATGATCGTGGGGTCCGGCTTGGGGCTGCTGGTGGCCGGCACCGGCTTCCAGGTCCCGGAGCTGGTCATGGAGCCCATCCACCTGATCGGCGGCGCGGCGATTCCCGCCATGCTCATCGCATTCGGCATGAGCCTGAACGGCACCCGGCCGCTGCAGGCATCCGCCAACCGGCGCCTCGACACCCTGCTGGCCAGCGGCTTCAAGCTGGGAGTCCAGCCGGCCCTTGCCTACCTTTTTGCCCGCTTCGCGCTGGGGATGGACGGGCATGCCCTGTTCGCCGTGGTGGTCACCTCGGCCCTGCCCACTGCGCAGAACGTGTTCGTTGCGGCCAGCCGCTACCAGACAGGGCTTACCGTGGCCAAGGACACCGTGCTGATCACCACCGTGGTGGCGGTACCGGCGATGATCGGTGTGGCGCTGCTCCTGGCATAGGCATTGAGCAGGCATAACCGCAGCTTGGAGGGCTGATGAATACTGTGCTGGATACCGTGGTGATCGGCGGCGGGGCCATGGGTTCCGCGGCCGCGTGGGCCTTGTCGCGGCGTGGCCGGCAGGTGACGCTGGTGGAGCAGTTCGGCCCCGGACACAAAATCGGCGCGTCGCACGGCGCCACCCGGAACCTGAACCCGGGCTACCACCAGCCGGACTACGTGGCCATGCTGGCCGAGGGGCTGGCGCTGTGGGAGGAGCTGGAGCAGGAAAGCGGCGAGCGGCTGCTGACGCGGACCGGCGTCGTCACCCACGGCCCGGGCTTCGACGCTCAAAGAATTGCGGCAGCCCTCACCACCGCCGGCATCCGCGCCGAGTTCCTGCACCCGGCCGAGGCCGGCGAACAGTGGCGCGGCATCCACTTCGATCAGCAGGTCCTGCACATGCCCGACGGCGGCCAACTCAACCCGGAAGCGGCGCTCCCCGCCTTCCAGCGGCTGGCGTCCGCCCGGGGCGCCGAAGTCAGGCATAACACCAGAGTGGTGGGCTTCGAGGTGTTCGACGACGGCGTGCGGCTGACGCTTGATTCGGCCGCAGGCACTGAGCTGGTCACCGCAGCCCAGGCCGTGGTGACGGCAGGCGGCTGGACCGAGAAGCTGCTGGGCAAAGTTAGCGGCCCGCAGGGCATCAGGATTCCCCGCCTCAGGGTGACCCAGGAGCAGCCGGCGCACTTCCGGGTGACGGACGCCGGCGCCGTGTGGCCCGGCTTCAACCACTACCCCGCCCCGGACTACCAGGGCTGGTACTCCCCTGTTTACGGCATGCAGACCCCAGGCGAGGGCATCAAGGCAGGCTGGCACGGGGTTGGCCCGGAAGTGGACCCGGACCACCGCGACTTCCTGCCGGAGCCAACGCAGCTCGCCGCCCTTCAGGAGTATGCCCGGCAGTGGCTGCCCGGCGTGGATGCCGACTCGTTCGAGGCCATCAGCTGCACCTACACCACCACCCCGGACGAGGACTTCATCCTGGACCGGATCGGGCCGGTGGTGATCGGCGCGGGCTTCTCCGGGCACGGCTTCAAGTTCACGCCGGTGGTGGGGCGGATCCTGGCGGACCTGGCCACGGGGACCCGGCCGGCACCGTCGATCTTCCGGGCGTCGCGCTAGCTGCTGCGGCCTTCCGCCCGGCTGGGAACCTGGCCTGCTTCACCTGCACCGTCGCCCGCCTGCTCCACGCTGTCAGCCTTGACTGCAGGCATGGTCAATACGGCGACAACGGTCAGCAGCCCGGCCACCAGCGCGGCCAGGAAGACGGCCCCGGACGCGGAAATAACAGTGGCGGGATCGGCGTCGCCACCAGTGCTGCCGCCGTAGATGGCGTTGGCCACGGCACCGAAAACGGCCACGCCCAGGGCGCTCCCGATGGAGCGGGCAAACATGTTGGTGCTGGTCACCACGCCGCGTTCGTGCCAGGGGACGCTGGACTGGGCGGAAATCAGCGTCGGGGTGGCCAGCAGGCCCAGGCCGAGCCCGACGACGAAGCAGCTCACCGCGATCAGCGCCACGTTGGGCGAAGAGGCCGTGAGCGACAGGATCAGCAGGCCAACCACGGAGATGGCAATGCCGATCAGCGCCGTGGTCTTGAACCCGATTCGCAGGTAGAACTTCCCGGCCTGCGAGGCGCTGAGCGGCCAGCCGAGGGTCAGGGCGGCGAGCGCCAGGCCGGCCACCAGCGGCGAGGAGGACAGGGCGCCTTCAAGGAAGGTGGGCACGTAGGACGTCAGGCCGATCATTACCGTGCCGACGCCGAAGGACACCAGCGCGGTGGTGGCGAGCAGGCGGCGGGACACCACCCAAGCCGGCAGGATGGGCTCCGCTGCCCGGCGTTCCACCAGGAGGAATGCCGCCAGCAGGACTGCGCCCACCACGAACACGCCGATGCCGATGGGCGAATTCCAAGCCCACGCCTGGCCGCCCTGGAGGGCGCCGAGGATGAGCAGGCCAAGTGAGCCGGCCAGCAGCACGGCGCCTGCGTAGTCCACCTTGTGCTTCTTCCGTTCCACGTTCTCGTGCAGGGTGCGGACCAGCATCCACCCGGCCAGGAGGCAGAGCGGGACGTTGACCAGGAAAATGCCGCGCCAGATGCCCAGTGCGGAGAAAACACCGCCCAGGCTGGGGCCCACTACGGAGGAAATGGCCCAGACGCTGGCCAGGTAGCCCTGGACCTTGGCGCGCTCCTGAAGGGTGTAAATGTCGCCGGCGATGGTGACGGCCACCGGCAGGACAGCGCCGGCACCGAGCCCCTGCAGTGCCCGGAAGGCGATCAGCGAGGGCATGCTCCAGGCCACGCCGCACAGCACCGAACCCAGCAGGAACAGGCCGATGCCGGTGAGGATGATGGGTTTGCGGCCCGCCATGTCGGACAGCTTGCCGTAGATCGGCACGGACACGGCCTGCGCCAGCAGATACGCGGAGAAGAGCCAGGGGAAGGAGGAGAAGCCGCCGATGTCCCGCACAATCGACGGGACGGCCGTGGCCACGATGGTGGAATCGATGGCCACGAGTCCCGTGGACAGCATTAGGGCAATGAGGATGGGCCCGCGCTCGGACCGGAACCCTACGCCGTCTTTGGCGTTCGCCGCGTTTGCCATGTCAGACCGCCACCAGGCCGGCGGCCTGCGCCAGCAGCTCGACGGACCGCAGGCGGTCCTGGGTTCCTGGGCTCTGGTGCGCCACGATGAGTTCGTCGGCGTCGGCGTGCTTGCCGAAGCTCTCCAGGTAATCGATGACGACGTCGGGCGTCCCCACCGCGGAGTACGTCATCATCTGCGCCATGTGCCGTCCCTGCGGCGAGTCAAGGATCATGTCAGCTTCGTCGTCTGTGAACTCGCGGCCGCCGCCGAAGAACAGGGAGACGCGGGCGCGCTTGGTGGCCTGGAACATCGCCTGCGCTTCCGAGGCGGAGTCGGCGGCGATCACGTTGACGCCGGCGATCACGTGCGGGGCGTCAAGCTGGGCTGACGGCTTGAACTCGCGGCGGTAGATTTCCACCGCATCCTGCAGCGCGGCCGGGGCAAAGTGCGAGGCGAAAGCGTAGGGCAGGCCCAGCTGCGCGGCCAGGCGGGCGCCGAACAGGGACGAGCCCAGGATGTACAGCGGGACATTGGTCCCCTTACCCGGGGTGGCCTCGACGCCCTGGATGCGGGTGGGGCCGGTCAGGTAGCCCTGCAGCTCAAGGACGTCCTGCGGGAAGCTGTCCGCGGACATCGGGTCGCGGCGCAGCGCCCGCATGGTGTTCTGGTCGCTGCCGGGCGCCCGGCCCAGGCCCAGGTCGATCCGGCCCGGGTGCAGGGTTTCCAGGGTGCCGAACTGTTCTGCGATGGTCAGCGGCGAGTGGTTGGGCAGCATGACGCCGCCGGCACCCAGCCGGATGCTTTCGGTGTGCGCGGCCACGTGCGCGATCAGCACGCTGGTGGCGGAGGAGGCGATGGAGGACATGTTGTGGTGCTCGGCGTACCAGATGCGCCGGTAGCCCAGCTTTTCGGCGCTCTGCGCCATGGCCACGCTGCCCGCGAAGCTCTCCGCCGCCGTCTGGCCTTTGCCGATGGTTGCCAGGTCAAGGATGGAAAGGGGAAGAGTCACGTCAGTTGCGGCCTTTCAGGAACGTTTCGTAAGAATCGCCGGCCGGATTGCGGCGGGCACTTGAGGCATAACGACGGCGGAGCCCGGCTTATTTCGTCTCCGCCGGAATACTCAGCACGCTTACGATGTTGCCGCCCCTATGAGCCATGATTCAAGGAACCAGCTGGAACTGTCCGCAACGATCGACCTCAAGGACCTGGGAACCGTGCACCGGCTCGGTTTTGGTGCCATGCGCATCGTGGGTGACGGTGTCTGGGGTGAGCCCAAGGACCGCCAGGCCGCCATCGACGTGGTGCGCCGCGCCGTCGAACTCGGCGTGGACTTCATCGACACCGCCGACTCCTATGGCCCCAACATCAGCGAGGAAATCATCGCCGAGGCCCTGCACCCGTACAAGGAGGGGCTGAAGATCGCCACCAAGGTGGGCTTCACCCGCACCGGGCCCAACAAGTGGATTCCCGTTGGCCGGCCCGAATACCTGCGCCAGCAGACCGAGCTGAGCCTGCGGAAGCTGAAGGTGGACACCCTTGACCTGCTTCAGCTGCACCGGATTGATCCCAAGGTGGACGCCGAGGAACAGTTCGGCGTCCTGCGCGAACTCCAGGACGAAGGCAAGGTCCGCGCCCTGGGCCTGTCGCAGGTGAGCGTTGAGGACCTGGAGGCTGCGAGCAGGCATTTCACGGTCTCCACCGTCCAGAACCGCTACAACCTGACCGACCGGAGCTCCGAGGACGTGCTGCGCTACTCCGAGGAAAACGGCATCGGCTTCATCCCGTGGGCTCCGATCTCGGCGGGCGAGCTCGCCCAGCCGGGCGGCCCGCTCGACGAGGCCGCGAAGCGCCTGGGCGCCACCACCTCCCAGGTAGCCCTGGCCTGGCTGCTGCGCCGCTCACCCGTGATGATGCCCATCCCCGGCACCGGCTCCGTGCAGCACCTCGAGGAGAACATGGCCGCCGCCGGCATCACGCTCGACGACGACACGTACGCTGAGCTTGAAGCAGCCGGCAAGTAGCAAGCGGCTTCCAGCCACTCACGTCAGCAAAGACACTCACGTCAGCAAGGACAGGAGAAACACCATGGCAAACATTTTGATGGTCGTCTCGGCCGCAGATTCCCTCACCATGAAGGACGGCAGCGAACACCCCACCGGCTACTGGGCAGAGGAACTGGTGGTGTCCCACCAGACCCTGACCGAGGCCGGCAACACGGTACACATCGCCACCCCGGGAGGCCGGAAGCCCACGGTGGACCAGGTGAGCCTGGCTGCCGAGTCGGCAGGTGGGGACGAGCGGGCGCAGGGGTTTAAGGACTACATCGCGAAGATCGACGGCGAGCTGGCGCACCCGCTGGTCCTGGCCGACGTCGACGTTGCCTCCTACGACGCCGTGGTGATGCCCGGCGGCCACGGTCCCATGGCCGACCTGTACAAGGACGCCGACCTGGGCCGCATCCTGGTGGCAGCCAACAAGGACGGCAAGATCATTGCGCCGTTCTGCCACGGCCCCGCCGGGCTGCTGAGCGCAACGGACGACGACGGCGCATTCGCCTTCAAGGGACGGCGCCTCACGGTCTTCACCAACGAGGAAGAGCTTGGCGGCGGCACCGGTGAGAACACGCCGTGGCTGGTGGAGGACGCGCTGAAGGAGAAGGGCGCCGTCGTCGAAAACGGCGCGGCCTGGTCCTCCAATGTGGTCCGGGACGGCAACCTCATCTCCGGCCAGAACCCGCAGTCCAGCGAGGACGTGGCCAAGGAAGTTCTTACCGCGCTGAGCTAGCCGGCACGTCTTTCAGGCAGTAACAGAGGGGACCAGTTCGTAAAGAACTGGTCCCCTCCTTGCGGCGCACGCCATTGGACGCCGGTCCTCACGCCTCGTTGATCAGGCGGCGCAGCCCCCGTTCGCGATGGTGGGATCGATCGCGGCGATCTGCTTCTGGATGTCCGCCAGCTGCGTTTGCAGACTGGCTACGACCAGCTTCTGCGCCTCCACCGCGTCCTTGCTTGGCTTTTTCTGTGTCTGCAGGGTTCGGAGCTGGCCCTGCGCCGCGGTCAGCTGGGTGTCCACCGCGCTCAGCTGGCTCTGCAGCGCCTTGAGGTTGGCTTCAGCGGCGCTGATCTCGCCATTGAGGCCATTGAGCTGATCCAGCAGCGGCGTCACCCGGCCCTGAAGGTCAAGGACGTTGGCTTCGGCGGTGGCGATCTGGCCATTGAGATCGTTGATGCGGGCGACCAAGTCGTCGCCCAGCTGATTGAGCGAGTTGATTTCACCGGTCTTCGTGGCGACGGCCGTGTTCGCGGCATCAAGGGTGGCCTGGAGTCCGCTGATCTGGCCCTGCAGGGTGGAAAGCTCTGTCTGCTTGTCCTGAACGGCGGTATTGGCTGCAGTGAGCGCCCCCTGCGCGACCGTCAATGCTGCATTTTTCGCGTCGAGGACCGTTTTTTGGTCCGTGATGGCCTGCTGTGCCTGCTCAACGTTTTCGGTGAGGGTTGGCAATGCGTCTTCGAGGTCCGCCACCACCTGCTGCTGGGCGGTCACCGCGCCGGCAGCGTCCTTCGCCGCCTGTTCCAGCGCCGGGAGCTGCCCCTGCAGGGTGCTGAGCTCGGACTGCTTGCCGGCAACAGCGGCGTTTGCCTGGTTCACGGCATCCTGCAGCCCGGGCACCTGCGCCTTGAGGGTGGCGATGTCGTTCTGTTTTGCCGTGACCGCTGAATTGGCTGCATCGAGCGCTGCCTGAAGCGGGGCTGCCTGCTGCTGCAGGGCGCTGCTTTCCTGCTGCTTGGCCACAAGCTGGGAGTTCAGGCTGTCCACCTGGCTCTGGAGGGTAGCCAGGTCGCCCTGAAGGCCGGAGATGGTAGCGCTCTTGTCAGCGATCTGACTGTTTACAGTTACCAGCTGGGCCGCGGCGGCGTCGCGCTGGGCCTGAAGCGTCCGTTTCTTACTGGAGTTACCGTTGATGGCGGCGATTTGACTGTCCAAATCGGCAATCTGCGCAGTTAATGTGTTCTTCTGCGTAACCAGGGTTGCGAGGTCGGACTGGGCTTGGGTAAGGGTGGCCTGCTTCGTGGCGATCTGGCTCTTCACGCTGTCAATCTGGCTCTGGAGGTTGGCGATGTCAGTGTTCACGGCAGAGATCTTCGCGTTGTTGTTGCTGACCGCCTTTGCAGCGGCCGCCGCGTTGGTTTGAAGGGTCCGCAGGTCCGACTGGGCTGCGGTGATCTCTGCGTTCTTGGCATCGAGTGCCGCCTTGGCAGTGGAGGCTGCGGACTGCAGGGCCGTAAGCTCCGTCTGGGCCGTCGCGATCTGATCCTTCTTGCTGCTGACAGCGGCGTCCGCGGCGGCAGCGGTTTCCTGCAGTGTGGCCAGTGCGGCTTTGGCCGCATCCACCTTGTCCTGCTGCGCCTGAAGGTCCGCGACCGCGGTGGTTCCGGCAGCTTCAAGTACCTTCAGCTGATTTTCGGCGTCAGTGACTTCCGTCTGTGCAGCGTTCACGGCATCTGCGGCCTGCTGCGCCTGAGTGGTCAGGGTGGCCAGTTGTTCCTTGGCCAGCTGGATCTGTGCATTCTTGGCAGTGACGTCTGAAGCCGCCTGGTCCGCGGCCTGCTGCAGCCGGGAAAGCTCGGTTTGGGCAGCCGCAATCGCCGTGCTGTTGGCCACCAGTTCTGCGCCGAGCTTGTCCGCCTGGTCCTTCAAGCCGGCGGAGGCGGCCTGGGCCGCGGCGAGTTCATCCTGCAGCGGCGCCAGCTGGCCCGCCACGCTTGCCTGCTGGTCCTGTAGGTCGGCGAGGGCGGCTTCCGCTGCCGTCACCTGGGAGGCCAGGCTCGTCTGCTGGGCAGTTAGCTTGTCCACCTCTGCCAGCGCTGCTGCTTCCTGGCTGTCCAGCTGCGTCTCCTGCGCTGCAAGGTCAGCCAGCGCCTTCTCCGCGTCCGCCTTCTGTGCCGCCAGTGCATCTGCCTGGGCCTGAAGGGCAGCCTTCTCCGCCTGCCGGGCAGCAATGGCGTCGGCGTTCTTCTTGGCGGCGGCCTTCAGGAGGTTCTCCTGGACGGCGCCGCGGTGCGCCAGCTGGTTGACCACGCCGTTACAGATTCCGGGGGCCGTGCCGGGGGCTGCCACCGCGGGCTGGACCAGCACCAGGCTTGTTGTGAGCAGTCCGGGCAGGACCACAGCTGCAGCCAGGCGCCGGGGCAGGGGGGATTTGGACGGGGAAGTGCGCATGCGAGCTCCTGATAAGACCATTGCGGCGGACCTCTCTGGCCGCCTCACAGCCCCACCGTAATTTCCCGGGTATGGGGAGAACACGCGTAATCACCACTTGTCTTTTTTCCCCAAGTACTCGCTTTCTGCTGAATGTGTGACAAGCCCTACTTGACTGCAGGAACAGGGATCGGAGGGAAGCCCAAATGTGACCGCCGCGGTCCTCCGGTTAACCGCCGTTACTCCCTGTATCCCAGGGTTTCGAGGGCCTTTGGTTCCCCCTCCGGGGGTGCCGGATAGTTGCTGCAACGCGCACATTCCGTTGCATCTTTCGCCCCTTTCCCAGGAGGAACCATGGCCTTCACAACCAAGCCGGCCGCCGTCGTGGCCCTTGCCGTCTCAGCGCTGCTGGGACTGGCTGCCTGCTCCGATCCCGGCGCCTCGGCGGCGGAAGCACCGTCGTCGTCCGCTGCCAACTCAGCCGGCAAGACCTTCAACCTCTCCCCGCAGCAGGACCGCTTCAAGGTCTCCGCCGACCCCGCCGCTGCCGCCTTGGTCCCGGAGGCGATCAAGGCCGACGGCAAGCTCACCGTGGTGACCACCGGCGGGGCGGCTCCGCTCAGCCTCTTCGCCACGGACAACAAGACCCTGATCGGCAGCGAGGTGGATATCGCCTACGCGGTGGGCGAGACGCTGGGACTGGAAGTCGAGGTCCTGCCCGTAGCGTGGGCGGACTGGCCGCTGGGCATTGAGTCATCCAAGTACGAGGCCGTGCTCTCCAACGTCACCGTCACGGAGGCGCGCAAGGAGAAGTTCGACTTCGCCACCTACCGAAACGACCTGCTGGGCTTCTACGCCAAGAGTGATTCCAGCATCGGCGAGATCAAGGAAGCCAAGGACGTGGCCGGCAAGCGGATCATCGTGGGCTCCGGCACCAACCAGGAAGCCATCCTGGTGCGCTGGGACGAAGAGAACAAGAAGAACGGCCTGGCGCCGGTCCAGTTCCAGTATTACGACGACGACTCCGCCTCGAGCCTGGCGCTCCAGTCAGGCCGTGCGGACCTGACGTTCGGGCCCAACGCCGCCGCCGCGTACAAGGCGGCGCAGGACGGGAAGACGAAGCAGGTGGGCACGCTGAACGGCGGCTGGCCGCTGACGGCACAGATCGCCTTCACCACCAAGAAGGGCAACGGACTGGCAGTCGCCGCGCAAGCTGCGCTGAACCACCTGATCGACGACGGCACCTACGCCAAGATCCTGGACCGCTGGGGCCTTTCCTCCGAGGCCATCCAGAAGTCCGAACTGAACCCGGCGGGCCTGCCCAAGAAGTAGCGGCCTGCCGACGAAGGAATCCCCGCCGGTCCCAGCAATCGCTGGCGCCCGGCGGGGATTCTTTGGCTTTACCAGGCCGGCAGCGCGGGCACCGGACCCCCCGCTTCAATATCTTCGGCGTCACCGCGTGCCAGCCATTTCAGGAGGCCTTCCCGGTCCGACTCAATGCGCAGGCCGCCGTCACCGATGATCCACTCGTCGCGTTCCTCGGTCACCAGCGTCATCCCGGGTGCACCCTTGGCGCGCATGGCACGGACCACGGCCTCGATGGCGTTCAGCAGTGAATCGGGGTCGGCCTCTTCAATGGTCCAGGCGGTGTCCAGGTCATGATGGTGCACCACCACCTCGGCAATCCGCAGCGCCACAATGGACGTTGCCGGCAGCTCCCGGCCACCCACCTTAACTTCCGGCGCCGCAAGCTCCCCGGTCAACCGCCGGGCTTCATCGGCAAAAGCGGCGACCGAGTCCCGCACTTCAGCCAGGAGCTCCTCCCGCGGCAGGGCCGCCAGGGCAGCGATGGCCTGCGAGCGCGCTTCGGGGGACGCGTACAGCTGGCGTTCCTCCCCGGACGTAGCCCAGTCGATCAGCCCAACCAGTGCGCGCCCGCTGGAGGCGACGTGCGCGATGACGTGGGCGCGGGTCCACCCTTCACACAGCGAAGGAGCAGCCAGCTCTTCATCGGACAAGGAGGAGACCGTGGCAAGGAACATGTCCGTCTCCCGGCCCAGGCGGGACAGGTCTGAGTGCAGCCGTGCTGGATTGATCATTCCGCCAGCCTAACCGCGGCGCCATGCCCCCGGCCACGGTTACGGGCCGCCTGGTTCATACCGTCCGCCTATGGAATAAGACGCGGTCTGCCAGCACCGGCCGGACGCCCCTGCCGCCGGGTGCATTGAGCCTGTTCCTGCGGGATCCATCGCAAAAACAGCCCCTTTGATACGCAGGAACGGCACAATGCACCCCCGGCGCGAAACCGGGAATTCCCCTCATATGCCGTGCGTCACATTGCCTGTCACGCTGGGGTGCCGAGGCCCCCTGCGCGGATCCATCCGAATACCGCAAACGCCTCTCCACCCGCTCCCCCGAAAGGACCTGCGCCATGACGCTGCCGCACCCCCAACCCACGATCTCCGGAAACCCGGGAAAGGAGACACGGACAGCCAACTGGGTGGCTTTCGTCATCTGCGCCGCCCTCCTGTTCGACGGCTACGACCTGGTGGTCTACGGCACCGTCCTTCCGGGACTGCTCGCAGACGCAGGCCAAATCGGGCACTTCGATGCTGCCACCGCCGGGCTCCTGGGGTCCTGGGCCCTCATCGGCGTACTGGTGGGGTCGCTGGCATGCGGGGCGATCGGTGACTTCTTCGGCCGCCGCCGGCTGATGCTCGCCGGCATCGCCTGGTTCTCCCTGGGCATGTTCGCCACCGCCCTGGCCACGGACGTCACCGCCTTCGGCGCCCTCCGGTTTGCCACCGGGCTGGGCCTGGGCGTCGTCATCGCCAGCGCCGGCGCCACCATGGCCGAGTTCGCACCCGCGGGACGGCGGCAGTTCTACAACGCGGTCGTGTACTCCGGGGTCCCCGCGGGCGGCGTGCTGGCATCCGTCCTGGGCATCGCCTTCCTGGACAGCATCGGCTGGCGCGGCCTCTTCATCATTGGATCCCTGCCCCTTCTGGTCATCCTGCCCATTGCCTGGCGGAAGCTCCCGGAATCCCCGCGCTGGCTGCTGGCCCGGGGTCGGGAAGAGGAAGCCCTCGCCGCAGCATGGCGCACCGGGGTGCCGCTCGGCGAAGAGCAGGTGATCAGGGAGGCCGGCGCCGCTCCGCGGAAGTCCGGGTTCGCCGCCGTCTTCTCCCGCCAGTTCGCCGTGGCATCCATCCTGCTGGGCCTGATGTCCTTCTGCGGCCTCCTCCTGACCTACGGGCTCAACACCTGGCTGCCCAAGATCATGGAGGGCTACGGCTACGGCCGGACCTACGCCCTGTTCTTCCCGCTGGCCCTGAACCTCGGTGCCGTGGTGGGCGGACTGGTGGCCTCCCGGATGGCAGACCGGAACGGACCCCAGCGGGTCATCGCTGCCACGTTTGCCCTGGCCACCCTCTCCCTGGGGCTGATGACCTTCAGCTTCCCGCTGCCGCTGCTCTTCACGTTCATCGCCACCGCAGGGGTGGGAACCCTGGGCACCCAGGTGCTGGTCTACGGTTTCCAGTCCAACTACTTCACCACCAATGCCCGTGCCGCCGGCGTCGCCTGGTGCGCCAGCGTGGGCCGGCTCGGCGGGGTCCTGGGTCCGATCATCGGCGGCTGGCTGGCAGCCGCGGGGATCGGCGGGGCAACAGCCTTCTACATTTACGGCGCGGTGGCCCTGCTCGGCGGCGCCGTCACCATCCTGGTGCCGCGCCAGCACAGGCTGGAGGAAGCCCTGCCGGTCGTTGAAGAGCCACAAGATTACGTCGAAAAACTATCTAAGTAAGGCCTTTTATGGTTACTCTATGAATCAATGAGGCCACGCCGCGCCTCCTCCCGGCCAGTGGAAAGGTGGCACAGGATGGAAATCCGCCAGCTGAACTACTTCATCGCGGTCGCGGAGGAGCGGCATTTCGGCCGGGCGGCAAAGCGCCTGCACATGGCGCAGCCGCCGTTGTCCCAGCAGATCCGCCAGCTCGAAGACCAGCTGGGCGTCCAGCTCCTCAACCGCACCACCCGCCGGGTGGACCTGACGGCGGCGGGCCAGCTCCTGCTGGACCGCGGCCGCCAAATCGTCAACGACGTCGAGACGCTCCGCGCAGATGTCTACCAGGTGGGCAAGGGCGCCACCGGCGTCCTCCGGGTGGGGTTCTCCGGCTCGGCAACCTACGGTGTCATGCCCCGGATCGCGCGGCTCACTAAGCAGGTCCTTCCCGGCCTGTCGTTGGCGCTGAACGGAGAGATGCTGACGCCGTCCATGGAAGCGGGGCTGCGGAACGGCACCCTGGACGCGGCACTGCTGCGTCCTCCCGTTGCCTCCGAGGAAATCGACTACCGCGTGGTCACCCAGGAGCCACTCGTCGTCGCGCTCCCCTCCTTCAGTGCCCTGGCGGTGGACCGCCCCGTGGCCATGCACGAACTGCAGGACCAGGACTTCATCGCCTACTCACCGGAGTCCGTGCTGAACCGCATCACCTCGGACCTCTGCCGCCAGGCAGGCTTCCAGCCGCGGATCACGCAAGTGGTGGGTGAGACCTCCACCATGCTGGCGTTCGTGGCCGCGGGCGGCGGCGTCGCCGTCATGCCGTCCAGTGTGCGCGCCTTCCAGCTCGACGGCGTCGCCTACCGGGAAATCGACAATGTTCCCCCGGTGGAACTCGCCGTCGCCTGGCTGCGCGGCCACCCGTCCGCACTGCTGCAAAACTTCCTGGACATCGTGGCCACGGCAACCGCTGACGCCGCCACCCCCGCTCCTGCTGATGAAAGGCTCCCGCCATCATGAAGATCGCAGCCATCGAGGCGATCCCCTACTCGATCCCGTACCGCCACCCGCTCCATTTCGCCTCAGGCTCCGTGCACGAGGCCGACCACGTCCTGGTCCGCGTCCACACCGACGACGGCGTGGTGGGAACCGCAGACACCCCGCCCCGCCCGTACACCTACGGTGAGACGCAAAAGTCCATCGTCGCGGTCATGCAGGACGTCTTCGCCCCGCAACTGGTGGGCCTTGACGTCTTTGACCGGGAAAAGATCCAGGCCGTAATGGCACGCACCATCCACAACCAGACGGCCAAGGGCGCGGTGGACATCGCTGTTTGGGACGTCATCGGCAAGACCCTTGGGCAGCCCGTGACCAAGCTCCTGGGAGGCTACACCGACTCGCTGCGCGTCTCGCACATGCTCGGCTTCAAACCCGCCAAAGAGCTTCTGGCCCTGGCCCTGGAGTTCCGGGAAACCTACGGCATCAACACCTTCAAGCTGAAGACCGGACGCCGTCCGCTGAACCTGGACATCGAGGCCGCCAAGGTACTGCGGGAAGGCCTGGGCGAGGACGCCGAGCTGTACATGGACGCAAACCGCGGCTGGACCGCCAACGAGGCCGCCGAGGTGCTGCGCCGCACCGCCGACCTCGGCCTGCAGTTCCTTGAGGAACCGGACGACGCCCGCGAGGTCCTGGGCCGCCGGCGGCTGGTCACCAACTCCCCCATCCCCATTGCCGCGGACGAATCCGCCGCCAACCTGGGCGAGGCGGCCCGCGAAATCCTCACTGGCGGGGCCAACCTGCTGTCCATCAAGACCGCCCGGTCCGGCTTCACCGAAGCCGCCAAGATCGTTGGCATGGCCGAGGGCATGGGCATCGACGTCTACATCGGCAACCAGATCGACACCCAGGTAGGCACCGTGGCCTCCGTGGTGTTCGGCGCAGCCTTCGCCCACACCGCCAAGCGTGCGGCGGAACTTTCCAACTACCTCGACATGACCGATGACCTGCTGGCCCAGCCGCTGGCCATCACCGGCGGGCGGATCCACGTTCCCGAAGGCCCCGGCGCCGGCACCGACGTGGACGAGGACAAGCTCGCCCATTACCGCACCGACTGACACCCTTCCATTCCAATTCCACCGAGAGGTCACCATGAAGTATCTGGTCCATATGGACGTCAACCTGCCCGCCGGCATGCCTGCCGAAGAAGCCGCCGGAATCAAGGCAAAGGAGAAGGCCTACTCCCAGGAACTGCAGCGCTCCGGCAAATGGCCCGAGATCTGGCGGGTGGTGGGTGAATACGCCAACTACTCCGTCTTCGACGTCGAATCGAACGACGAGCTGCACGGGATCCTGCAGGGCCTTCCCCTGTTCCCGTACATGGACATCACCGTGGTGCCGCTTGCCAAGCACCCCTCGGACGTGAAGTAGCCGGCTCAGTCCTTGGCCCGGAACGCGGCCGCGAGTTCGCTGCGTGACCGGATTCCCATCTTCCTGTACAGCCGCGTGAGGTGGTACTGCACCGTCTTTTCGGCCAGGAACAAGGCCCGGGCCGCCTCCTTGTTGGTTGCGCCCGCCGCCACCAACTCGGCCACGGCCTGTTCCTGGGCCGTGAGCTGTTGATGGTGGCTGCCCACCGACGAAAGCACCGGGTCCGCCGGGTCCGGCAGGTTCCCGATGTCCAGGCCGGTGGCCTTCAGCTCGCGGTCGCACCGTTCCACATAGGTGGTCGCGCCAAGGGTGTCGTACAGGTCCCGCGCCGCCCGCAGCACCGATGAGGCCAGGCGCCGCTTTCCGGCCCGGCGCATGCTTTGCCCGAACGCGAAACTGATCCGCGCCCGCAGATAGGGGCGGTTGAGCCCACGAAGGTGACCCAGCGCCGCCTCGAAGTACTCCCTCGCCGTGTCCGGGTCCCCCTGGGCGGCCAGCAGCCGGCCCCTGGCCCACGCCACCCGGGCCAGGTCGGAGGGGACTTCGCGCTCGCGGTGCACTCCTTCGAATGCGGTAAGGAACGTCTCTGCGGCGTCGAGTTTGTCGGTCATGACCAGCGCATTGACATAGGTGTCCTGCCACGGCCAGAAGGACACCCGTTGATCGGTCCAAGGGTCCAGCTCCGGCAGCGGCTGCAGGGCCGCCAGGGCGCTTTCGTAGTCCGCCCGCGCCTCGTGGAAGCGGGCACGCGCCAGGCTGGCCGGGACCTGCATGGCCCGGTATGTTCCCGGCTGCACCGCGGCCTGCGACACGTAGTAGCGTGCCCGGTCCCAATCGCCCCGCATGGACCACAGCTCGGCGGCCGTCCAGTACAGCAGCGGCCGGATCAGCGGCATCCGCGAGGTCTCCAGCCGGACGCTTGCCCGGGAGATGGTGGCGGCGGCCGCGTCCCAGTTGCCCAGCACCAGGTGCGTGCGGGCCAGCCAGGCCTCGGCCCACAGGGAGATCCGCAGCGATCCCCCGCGGTACTCGGTGGGGGCGGCAGACTCGAAATTCACCAGCGCGGATTCGGCGTTGTCCAGGCGCAGGGCCAGCCAGCCGGCGCCCATCTGCACCCGCTGCTTCTGGGCATTCTCGGCGGCCTGGGCAGAGGCCCGCTGGTAGGAGGCCTCGGCGTCCGCTATCCGGCCCTGGGCGTACAGGCCCAGGCCGTAGATGGCCTCCGACTCGATGTGCGCCGGAGTTCCAGGCTCCGTCAGGGCCATGGCGCGTTCGGCCCAGCCGGTGATTATCGGACCATTCCAGGAGGCCACCCCGTGGAGCACGAAACGCTGGGCCACCTGCGCCGCCGCGGCGGGTTCGTGCTGCGGATTGCTGGTCCGCCAGGCCATCTCCAGCTGGCTTTGGGCGCTGTCATTCTGGCCGGACACCGTGGACAGGTACCCCAGCACCGAGGAGCGCAGGGGCGACGGCGGCAGGGCGTCCACCGCGCCGGCCCAGGCCTGCGCCTGGGCCACGTTGCCGGAGCCCACCAGGGCGTCGACGGCTTTCAGGAGCCGGAGGTTGCGGGCGCGGATGTCAGGGGAGAGCCGCGAGGCGGAGAACAATGCGGTGGAGGCATCCTGCCATGCGCCCACCGTGGCCTGCCGCCGGGCGAATTCCTCCAGTTCGGCGGCCAGGGTTTCGTCCGCGGCCGGGGTGGCAGCGACGCGGTGGCCCAGCTGTTCGCCCTCGGACTGGACAACCTCGGCGGCTTTCCGGTGCAGGGCAATGCGCCGGCTGGGGACGATCTGTTCGTAGACGGCTTCCGCGGTGCCGGGTTCCAGGAAGGCGACGGCGGAGCGGGACTGGTCCACGGACAGCCCCAGCAGCCCGGCGCGGTGCCCCTCATCGAGCGCCGGCATGACGGATTCCAGGCCGCCCACCCTAGCCACCTCGGCCAGGCCCGCGCCGGGGCCGAGCACCGCAGCGGCTTCCGCGGCGGTCACCAGGGCAGGGGACGCGGCCGCCAGGACACTGCGGACCCTGGCGCGCACCCGGGAAGTGGGCGGAAGGGACGGGAACCACGACTGCCAGGTCTCCGGCGGCAGCTCACGGAGCAGCTCCACGATGGACTGGGCGATCCCGCCGGTGTGCGTCACCAGGCCGTGGGCCGCCGTCGCGCTGAGGTCCAGGCCGAACAGGCCCCGGGCCACGTCCTGGACCTGCTGCGGCGTGAGCGGTTCCAGTGGAATACGGACCACCTGGTGGCCGGTGAGGAAGTCGAGGACACCGGCGGGGACGCGGGACGCGTCACCAGGGTTCAGTGTCAGCAGGAACAGGACCCGCTTGTCGTGCAGCCTGCGCATGACGAAGGTGAGGACACGCAGGCTCTCCTCATCGAGCTTGTGGACGTCGTCGACGGCGACCACCACGCTGCCGTGCGTCTGCAGGCCTTCGAGATGGGTGCTGAAGGTGGAGGCGTAGTTGATCACCTGGTCGGGGGTCAGGGAGGCGACGGGCCCCGGCGCCACGGCCGGGCCGCCGTCGTAATCCTTAGCCGTCCGGAGCGGCAGGGTCCGCATGAGCTGGGAGTAGCCGGCCAGGGCGAACTGCGCCTCCCAGTCGTCCCCCATGGCGGACAGGACGCGGACGCCGCGGGCGGCCGTCCGGCAGTGGTCAAGGAAGAGTTCCAGGAGCGCGGTTTTGCCGGACCCGGACGGTCCGGAGAGGACCACGGTTCCCACCTTGCCCTTGCGGACGGTGCGGAGGATTTCCAGCAGCTGCTCGAACGCCGCGGCCCGGCCCGCCAGCGGGAAGCCCTCCGCCATCTCGCCCTGGGTGGAGCCCGCCGTCATGGCCGCCATCCTACCGGAGCGGCCCGGGCGCCCCCATTGCGCGCATCCACCGGATGCACTAGCCCAGGTCGCCGCCGGCCACAGGGAGGATGCTGCCGGTGAGGTAGGAGGCCTCGTCCGAGGCAAGGAACACGATGGGCGCTGCCTGCTCATCCAGGGTGCCGTAGCGCTTCATGAACGAGGACTCCACCGTCTGGTCAACGATGGTTTGGTACCAATCCTTCTCGGTGGCGGATTCGGCTTCCGGCCCGCGCTTGACCTTGCGCGGAGGGGCTTCCGTGCCTCCCGGGGCGGTGGCCACCACGCGGATGCCGTGCCCGGCCACTTCCATGGCCAGCGACTGGGTCAGGGCGTTCACGCCGCCTTTTGCGGCGGCGTAGGGCACCCGGTGCATTCCCCGGGTGGCTACGGAGGAGACGTTCACGATCGTGCCGGAGCCCTGCTCCATCATCGCCGGCAGGACCGCCCGGCAGGTCCAGAGCGTGGGAAAGAGGGAGCGGCGGATTTCCTTCTCAATCTTGTCCTCGTCGTACTCCTGGTAGGGCCGGGCCCAGATGGTGCCGCCCACGTTGTTGACCAGGACGTCCACCCGGCCGTGGGCGGCGAGGGCGGCCTTGACGGCCTGGGTGGCGCCGGCGAAAGTTTCCAGGTCCGCGGTGACGGATGTGGCCGAGCCGCCCGAACCCGACGCCTTGGCGGCCTCCCCGACGCCGCGGGCAACATCGTGGACCAGGTCCGCGCGGTCCACCAGGACCACGGCGCCGCCTTCGGCGCCGATGCGTTCGGCCACCTTCTGGCCGATCCCCTGGGCGGCACCGGTGACGACGGCGACCTTGCCGCCGAACCTGCCCGGGGTCACGTATTGCCCGGCGTACGGCGCGGCCATCAGTGGGCCGCCTTGGCGTCGATGGCACCGACCATGGTGCCCTTGGCATCCTGGGCGTGGGCCATGATGACTTCGCGCAGCCGGGCTTTGTCCCCGCGTTCAAAGGCGTCGACGACGTCGAGGTGGTCCTGCGTGACGCGCTCGAAGATCGGCGTGCCGGCTTCGAAGGCCGCGGCCATCTGCGCGTGGACGTCCAGGCGGCGGTAGGACTCCAGGAGCATCGGGTTGTCGCAGATCGTGAAGAGGTACTCGTGGAATTCCTCGTTGGTGCGTGCAAACGCGTCGGGATCGGTGATGTTTCCTGCCTGCACCGAACCGGTGGTAGCTTCGGCCAGGCGGCGGAACTGGCGCAGCTGCTCCTGGCTGAGCCGCCCCAGCAGCAGTTCGCTGACGGCAAGCTCCAGGCCCATGCGGGCGTCCAACTGGGCGAAGCTGTCCTCCTTGCGGAAGTCCAGCCTGCCGGTCTCCAGCGAGGACACGGCCTCGCCGCGGCTCATGGTGTCGCCATCGGCCTGGATTTTCTCAACCGGAGCCGGGGCACCCGTTTCGGCGTCGCCTCCGGTGGTTTCCTTCGGCGCGAACCGTTCGAAGTAGAAGTTGGCGGGCTTGATGCCTTCGGTGTCCAGCCATTTGGAGACGGCGTTGACCATGGGCGGCGGGCCGCAGAGGTAGATGTCCACGTCGCCGTCGTTGAGGTGCTTCGGTTCGATGATCTGGGTGACGTAGCCGGTGTGCGGGGCGGAGGTGCCGGGCTCGGAGGCGATGTAGTCCCAGGTGAAGCCGGGCAGTTTCGCTTCGTAGGCGCGCAGCCAGTCCAGGCCGACGATGTCGGCCTCGCGGGTGAGCCCGTAGATCAGGTGGACCGGGGTGGAGGGCGGGTTTTCGGCGAGCTTTTCCAGGATGGACAGCAGCGGGGCCAGGCCGGTGCCGCCGGCCAGGAGCAGCAGGGGCCGCTTGGGCTCGCGCAGGAAGAACGATCCGTACGGGCCGGTGAAGTTGATGGTGTCACCCACGGCGGCACGGTCGCGGAGGTACTCGGACATGGCGCCCTGGGGGGTCACCCGGACCATGAAGGATGCGTCCTGGACCTCGGGGCCGCTGCTGAAGGAGTAGGAACGCTCGGCGTCGGTGCCGGGGACTTTGAGGTTGACGTACTGTCCGGGGAGGAAGGCCAGCGCGTCGCGGTTGTCCACCTCAAGGGTGAAGGAGACGGTGGTGTCCGTGTGCCGGTTGAGCTCCTTGATGGTGGAGGTGAAGGACGCGGCTGCCGTCTTCGCCGATTCGGACGTGGCCGGGATCTGGATGGCGAGGTCCGACTCCGGCACGGCCTGGCAGGTAAGCAGGTAGCCCTTTTCGAGTTCCTCCTCCGTCATGGCGTCGTCGATGAAGTCGCCCGGGTCGAAGGAACCGGAATCGCAGAAGGCCTTGCAGGTGCCGCAGGCGCCGTCCCGGCAGTCCGATGGAATGTTGATGCGTGCCTTATAGGCGGCATCCATGACGGTCTCATAGTCGCCGACCTTGATGACTTTGGTGACGCCGTCCTCGAAGCTGAGGGCTACTTTGTGGCCCATGGGGTCCTCCTGACTGTCCGGGCGCGCCATCGCGGTCCGGAAAAAGTTATGGCGTGCCCGGTGGGCACAGGGTGGAAAATGCCGTGCGGCGCCCGCAGGTCCCGGGCGCCGGCTGCTGGCAGGTCAGATCATGTAGACGTCCACCACGTGGTGGATGTAGTCGTTCTTCAGGACCACCTTCTTCTTCAGGATCACCGGCTGCGGACCTGAAAGGTCCAGGGTGTAGTAGCTGGTGCCGAAGTAGGTGTCCGTCGTGTTGTAGCGGAAGTAGAGGGTGAACCAGTTGAAGCGCACGTCCACCGTGCCGCCGTCGTTCGTCAACACCTCGACGTCCGTGATGTTATGGCCCGTGCGGGGCTCCGGGAGGGAAGTGGCGGAGGACCTGTCGGTCTTGATCCGGAACACCCGGTCCTCGATGCCGCCTCGGTTGTCGTAATAGATCAGGGAGATCTCGTTCTGGGGGTCCTGCGTCAGCTGGTCGTCCACGTCCCAGGCCGGCATCCAGAATTCGGAGTCCGGGTGGTAGCACTCCAGCCATTCGTCGAACTGGCGGTCATCCAGCAGGCGGGCTTCCCGGTAGAGGAACGCGCGGACGGTTTCGAGGGTTGCGATCTCCTCCGCGGTCTTCAGGGCCGGGGCGGTGTGGGTCAGGTTGGTCATGGGTTCTGCGCTCTCTGTGGTTCGGCGGGCTCTCAGGCGGAGACGGGAACGGATTCCAGGGCGGAACGCTCCTCTTCCTCCGCCAGGGCCCGGTCCATGACTTCCTTCCAGTACCCGTGCTGGATGGGGTAGAGCCCTTCGTCTTCGGTGCGCATGCCGGAGGCGATCACCCGGGTCATGCCCAGGGCCTGTGCCTGCTCATCCGGCCCGGTGATCTCGTGGGCAGAGCCGCGGGTCATGTCGTTCCACGGGGCGCTGGTGGCCCAGTAGGTCTTGTTGCAGGAGCGGAATTCCTCCAGGTCGTCCGGCGTGGCCATGCCCGTGGCGTTGAAGAAGTCCTCGTACTGGCGGATGCGCTTGGAACGGTTCTCCTGGGACTCGCCCTTGGGGGCGATGCAGTAGATGGTCACCTCGGTCTGGTCCGCGGAGATGGGCCGGAAGTGCCGGATCTGCGAGGAGAACTGGTCCATGATGTAGACGTTCGGGTACAGGCAGAGGTTGCGCGAGATGTTGATCATGAAGTTCGCCATCTCCTCGCCGTACTTGGCCACAAGCTCGTCGCGGCGGTCCCACAACGGGCGGTCCTGGGGGTTGGTCCATTCCTGCCACAGCAGCAGGTGCCCGTGGTCGTAGGAGTAGAACCCGCCCTTGACTTTGCCCCACTTGCCGGCGTCCATGGCCTTGGTCTTGTTGGCCGAATCCCCGGCGCTGCGGCGGGCCGTGGTGGCTGCATAGTTCCAGTGCACGGCGGTGACGTGGTAGCCGTCGGCGCCGTTCTCGGCCTGGACCTTCCAGTTGCCGTCGTAGGTGTAGGTGGAGGAGCCGCGCAGCACTTCCAGGCCCTCGGGCGACTGGTCCACGATCGAGTCGATGACCTTGGTGGCATCGCCCAGGTGCTCCTCGAGCGGGAGCACGTCGGCCTTCAGCGAGCCGAACAGGAAGCCGCGGTAGGACTCGAAGCGGGCCACCTTGGTGAGGTCGTGTGAGCCTTCCTTGTTGAAGGTCTCGGGGTAGCCGGCGTTCCGGGAGTCCTTGACCTTCAGCAACTCGCCGGAGTTCTTGAAGGTCCAGCCGTGGAACGGGCAGGTGAACGTGGTGCGGTTGTCCGTCTTGCGGCGGCACAGCATGGCGCCGCGGTGCGAACAGGCGTTGACCAGGCAGTTCAGGTTTTCATCCTTGTCCCGGGTGATCATCACGGGGGTACGGCCGATGTAGGTGGTGAAGTAGTCGCCCACGTTAGGGATCTGCGACTCGTGGGCGAGATACACCCAGTTGCCTTCGAAGATGTGCTTCATCTCGAGTTCGAAGATCTCCTGGTCGGTGAAGATCTCGCGCTTGGCCCGGATGACGCCGTTCTCGCGGTCGTCGATCACGGCGTCGGCAAGGACCTCGCGGGCATGGATCAGGTTCTCGGTCATGGCGTGCTCCTTCATTGGAGATTGCTGGACGGATGGTCGGAGGTCCACTCGGGAAGGGGCTTCGGCGGCGGACGTTGTCCAGCAATTCTTGCCGCTCGTGATTGGCCTCACATCAGGCAAATACCTAGGTTCCACCAAGGGTGTCTTTATGTATCGATAATGACTCAAAAGACGCCTAGTTGATATTTGTAGCGTCCTTATCTGCGGGCCTACGATTGAGACCGACATCACGCGGTGCGGCGCAGGGCATGACGACTGGCCCGGCAGCCCGCGTCGGGTGCAGGAGCCCTTCCTGTCCCCATTCAATGAGGAAGGTGGACATTGTCATGACCCAAACCCCAACGGACAGCCGCACGGAAAACGAAGGCACCGCCGTCGAAGCAGGCACCAAGGCAACCGAGCGGTTCGCAGCGTCGGGCAAGCTCTCCAAGGTGGATGTATCCAAGGAACGGGTGAGCCTGCTGGCCGGCGCGCTGATCAAGGCCGCCAACGACATCGTCGAGGAACACCAGGTCACCTACGAGGAATACAACGCGCTCAAAGCGTGGCTGATCAAGGTCGGGACGGACGGTGAATGGCCGCTGTTCCTCGACGTCTGGCTTGAGCACACCGTTGAGGACGTCAACTCCCAGGACCGTCCCGGCACCGTGGGAACCATTGAGGGCCCGTACTACGTTCCCAATTCCCCGGAACTCCAGACGCCCGCCACGGTTGAAATGCGCGACGGCGAGGAGGGCACCCCGCTGCGCTTCAGCGGCCAGTTCACCGACACCGACGGCGACCCCATCCAGGGTGCCCAGGTGGAGATCTGGCACGCGGACGCCGCCGGTTTCTACTCCCAGTACGCCCCGGGCCTGCCCGAGTGGCTCTTCCGCGCCACCGTCAAGGCTTCCGACGATGGCCGGTTCGAGATCAACACGATGCGTCCGGCGCCCTACCAGATCCCCACGGACGGGGCCTGCGGGCAGCTGATCAGTGCGGCGGGCTGGCACGCCTGGCGTCCGGCGCACATCCACATCAAGGTGTCCGCACCGGGCTACGAGCCGGTCACCCAGCAGCTCTACTTCCCCGGCGATCCGCACAACGCCGACGACATCGCCTCGGCAGTGAAGCCTGAACTGATGCTGGACCCCCGCCCCCGTACCGACGGAAAGGGCGAGGAAGTAGTTTATGACTACGTCCTGGCAAAGCAGGGCCAGAAGAAGTAGCACGCAAACTGGGAGATATCCCCGCACGGAGGCGCTCCGGAGCTGATGCTTCGGAGCGCTTCCGGTTTTTCCGCCCCCCAGCCAGGAGCCCCGATGAGCCACCCCCGCCACCATCCGACCGCCAGCTCCGTCGAGCCAGGCCGGCCGGCGCCGGAACCCCTGCTGGAACGTCCGGGGGTCCGGCCCGCGGGTCCCCGCCGGATCCTCCGCGACCTGGGCCTGTCGTATGTCTCAAACGGCGCCATTGGGCTCATTTTCGCGGCGTCCGGGCCCATCGCCGTCACGCTGGCCGTCGGGACCGCGGGCGGCCTGACCCAGGGCCAGCTGTCGTCCTGGGTTTTTGGCATCCTCTTTTCCGGCGGGGCCGCCACCCTGCTGATGTCACTGATTTACCGGCAGCCGCTGGGCTTCGCCTGGTCCATCCCAGGGACGGTACTCCTGGGGCCGTCCCTGCAGCACCTGGCCTTCCCCGAAGTCGTCGGGGCCTTCTTCACCTCCGGCGTGCTGATCCTCGCCCTGGGCGCAACCGGCGTGGTGCGCAAAGCCATGGCACTGGTGCCCATGCCGCTCGTAATGGCCATGGTGGCTGCGGTGTTCCTGAAGTTCGGCACGGACATTGTTGCCTCCGCCCAGGACAACCCGGCCGTGGCTGCCCCGATGGTGGCTGCGTTCCTGGTCCTCACCGCGGTTCCCAGGCTGGGCCGGTACCTGCCGCCGGTCCTGGGCACCCTGGTGGCGGGCGGCATCGCCGTGGCGGCCAGCGGCCAGTTCAACCTGCCACCCGGCGGACCGCTCCTGGCCACCACGGTCTTCACCGCCCCTGATTTCACGTGGGCCGCCCAGCTCGAACTGGTGGTTCCCCTGACCCTGACCGTCCTGTTCGTCCAAAACGGCCAGGGCATCGCCGTCCTCCGCGCTGCCGGCCATCAGCCGCCGGTCAATGCCTTCGCTATTGCCTCCGGCGCCTTTTCGGTGCTGAATGCCGGTTTCGGCGCAGTTTCGGCGTGCGTTACCGGCCCCACCAACGCTCTGTTGACCTCGTCCGGGAAGAGGGAGCGCCAATACACGGCGGCCGTGGCATACGGGCTGCTGGCCCTGGTGTTCGCGGCATTTGCCCCCACCCTGACACGGCTGATGCTGGCCGCGCCCAAGGAGTTCGTCCTGGCACTGGGCGGCATCGCGATGCTGCGGGCCCTCCAGCAGGCGTTCGTCACGGCCTTCGCCACCAGCTTCACCCTGGGTTCGCTGGTGACGTTCGTGGTGACCATCTCCGGCATGAACCTCTTCAACATCCATGCAGCCTTCTGGGGCCTGGTCATTGGCTACGGGGTGTCCCGCCTGCTGGAGCGCGCCGACCACGCCCAGCCTTGATCCTGACCGGGCTTCTCACAGCGGCCGCCGGAACCTTGCGTCAGTGCGGGTCCGGCTCCAGCGCCCACGCCAGCCGGTGCAGGAGGGTCGCGGTCCTGCTCCGGAAAGCCAGCCAGGCGGACCGCTTCCGCCCGGGCTGCGCGCTGAAATGCGGCGCGTGGGGCTGCGCGCTTTCGCCGGCGCGGAAGGCGCCGGCGAATAAGAGGGCCATGAGGCTGGCGCTTTCCATCGTTCTCCAAGCTGTACTAAAGAATCCCGCGTGTACAACCACCGTGCCCTTTAGCGGGGACTTCAAACACAATTCACTGGCTGGCCGCCCGCCGGCAGAGCGCGCTGGAGCCGCGTTAGGCACGCGCAAGGCACAGGCAATAGTCTGGCCAGATGGGGACCAGTGCCGTGAACTCCGGCGAACAGACTGACAGGCAATCGCGCATCCTTGACGCAGCCATGGAACTGCTGTCACGCCACGGGATTTCGGGCGTAAGCATGCGCGCCGTGGCGCGGGAGGCCGGCGTGGCGCTGGGCCTGGTCAACTACTACTACGACGACAAAACCACCCTGATCCGCGCTGCGTTGAGCCGCGTGGACGAGCATGACCTGTTACTCGTCGCCCCCGACCCGTCGGTTGCCCCGGATGAACAGCTGCGGCGGGCGCTCCGGCGGGTGGCAGGAGCCGACCTGCTCACCACGCGCTACCTGTCATTGCGCCTGCATCTGTGGGCCCTGGCCCAGGCCGATGAGGACTACGCGCAGATCAACGCCGCCGCCTTCGACCGGTATATCGACGGCGTCGCGGCACTCATTTCCAGC
The DNA here is from genome assembly GCF_042652025.1 of Arthrobacter sedimenti. Taxonomy (NCBI): domain Bacteria; kingdom Bacillati; phylum Actinomycetota; class Actinomycetes; order Micrococcales; family Micrococcaceae; genus Arthrobacter; species Arthrobacter sedimenti. Next base: position 392,365 of record NZ_JBHSDQ010000004.1, read on the forward strand.
GCCAGGCCGGAGTTGCCGTGGGAGGTGTGCAGGGAGCGGGCGTCGGACATTGTGGTCATCCAGAACGGCGTCTGGCTGACCGCGCTGCTGGGCGTTGACAAGGCTTCAATTGAGCGAAGCATCGAGCGGACGGAGCAGATCGCGTTCGCACCGCTGGACGGCACGGCCAGCCAGGAGCAGGAAGCCGGCCAGCCCTAAGAAACCCTGCAGCAGCGCAACTGTAGCGCCCCTGCGTAGTATTGAACAAGTGTTCAAGAAAAGTATTGAACACTCGTTCAATGTGCATTACTGTCCTTCCTATGACTTACGCCACACCGGCCCAGGAAGCCGCCCAGAGCACTGCAACCGAGACAGCCGCCACCTTGTTCGTCAACGGCAAATGGGAACCGGCAGCCTCCGGCGCCGTCCGTGAAATCCGCAACCCGGCCGACGGCGAGCTGGTGGCCCTGGTGTCCGAGGCAGGCCGCGAAGACGCCGAACGCGCCATCACGGCAGCCCGCGCTGCCTTCGACTCGGGCGTCTGGTCCTCCGTCCCGGCCCCTGAGCGCGGCACATTCCTCCTGAAGGTGGCCGCCGGGCTGCGGGAGCGCCGGGAAGAGTTTGCCCGTGCAGAGTCGCTGGACACCGGCAAGCGGATGGTGGAAAGCCGCATCGACATGGACGACATTGCCGCCTGCTTCGAGTATTTCGGCCGGCTGGCCGGGCAGCAGGCAGGGCGCGTCGTGGATGCCGGGAACCCTGCCGTCGCCAGCAAAATCGTCTACGAACCCGTGGGCGTCTGCGGACTCATCACGCCGTGGAACTATCCCCTGCTCCAGGCGGCGTGGAAGATCGCCCCCGCGCTGGCCGCAGGCTGCACCTTCGTCCTCAAGCCCTCCGAGCTGACCCCGTCCACCAGCATCCTGGCCATGCAGCTGCTGCAGGACCTCGGCCTGCCGGACGGCGTGGCCAACCTCGTCACCGGTGCCGGCGCCCAGGCAGGCGCACCGCTCTCGGAACATCCCGACGTCGACCTCGTGTCCTTCACCGGCGGCCTGGAAACCGGCAAGCGCATCGCCGCGGCCGCCGCCGGCACCGTCAAGAAGGTGGCGCTGGAACTCGGCGGTAAGAACCCCAACGTGGTGTTCGCCGACGCGGACTTCGACGCCGCCGTCGACAACGCCCTCAACGGCGCGTTCGTCCACTCCGGACAGGTCTGCTCCGCCGGCGCCCGGCTGGTGGTGGAGGAATCCATCGCCGGCCGCTTCGTGGATGAACTGGTCCGCCGCGCCAAGGACATCCGGATCGGCGGCCCCTTCGACGAGGACGCCGAGACCGGCCCGCTGATCTCCGCCGCCCACCGGGACAAGGTGGACGCCTACGTCCAGCGCGGCATCGCGGAGGGCGCGCGGCTGCGGACGGGCGGCGCGGCGCCGCAGGGAGAAAAGTACGACGCCGGGTTCTACTACCAGCCCACCATCCTGGACCAGGTGCAGCGGGGCATGTCCGTGGTCACCGATGAGGCGTTCGGCCCGGTGGTGACGGTGGAAACCTTCCGCACCGAGGACGAGGCAGTGGCCACCGCCAACGACACCATCTACGGCCTGGCCGGCGCCGTCTGGACGCAGGATGCCGGCAAGGCCCAGCGCGTGGCCGGCAGGCTCCGGCACGGCACCATCTGGATCAACGACTACCACCCCTACCTCCCCCAGGCCGAGTGGGGCGGCTTCGGCCAGTCCGGCGTCGGCCGCGAGCTGGGCCCCACGGGCCTGGCCGAGTACCAGGAAGCCAAGCACATCTACCAGAACACCAGCCCGCAGGTCACCGGCTGGTTTGCTGACCACGGCAAGGAGAACTAGATGCACTACGACAACATCGAGGACGTGAGCGACCGCGGGTTCGACTACGTCGTCATCGGCGGCGGGTCCGCCGGTGCCGCCGTGGCAGCCCGGCTCAGCGAGGATCCGGACGTGATCGTGGCCCTCGTCGAGGCGGGCCCGGATGACCGGAACATTCCCGAGATCCTGCAGCTGGACCGCTGGATGGAACTGCTGGAATCCGGGTATGACTGGGACTACCCCATCGAGCCGCAGGAAAACGGCAACTCCTTCATGCGCCACGCCCGCGCCAAAGTCATGGGTGGCTGCTCCAGCCACAACTCCTGCATCGCCTTCTGGGCCCCGCGCGAGGACCTGGACGAATGGGAGTCCAAGTACGGCGCCACGGGCTGGAACGCCGCCAACGCGTGGCCTCTGTACCAGCGGCTGGAGACCAACGAGGACGCGGGCCCGGACGCACCCCACCACGGCGACTCCGGCCCCGTGCACCTGATGAACGTGCCCCCGGCGGATCCTGCCGGCGTCGCGCTTTTGGATGCCTGTGAGCAGACCGGGATTCCCCGGGCGAAGTTCAACACCGGCACCACCGTGGTCAACGGCGCCAACTTCTTCCAGATCAACCGCCGCGCTGACGGCACCCGCTCGTCCAGCTCCGTCTCCTACATCCATCCCATCGTGGACCGCCCCAACTTCACGCTGCTGACCGGACTCCGCGCCCGCCAGCTGGTGTTCGACGCGGACAAGCGCTGCACTGGCGTGGACGTGGTGGACGGCGCGTTCGGCCGGACCCACCGGCTCACCGCCCACCGGGAAGTCATCGTGTCAACCGGCGCGATCGACTCCCCCAAGCTGCTGATGCTCTCCGGCATCGGCCCGGCAGAGCACCTCGCCGCACACGGCATCGAGGTCCTGGTGGACTCCCCCGGCGTGGGCGAGAACCTGCAGGACCACCCGGAGGGCGTGGTGCAGTTCGAGGCCAAGCAGCCCATGGTGCAGACCTCCACCCAGTGGTGGGAGATCGGCATCTTCACGCCCACCGAGGACGGCCTGGACCGCCCGGACCTGATGATGCACTACGGCTCTGTCCCGTTCGACATGAACACGCTTCGGCACGGCTACCCCACCACGGAGAACGGCTTCAGCCTCACCCCCAACGTCACGCACGCCCGCTCCCGTGGCACCGTCCGGCTGCGCAGCCGCGACTTCCGCGACAAGCCCATGGTGGATCCCCGCTACTTCACGGACCCGGAAGGCCATGACATGCGCGTGATGGTGGCCGGCATCCGCAAGGCCCGCGAAATCGCCGCCCAGCCCGCCATGGCGGAATGGACCGGACGCGAGCTGTCCCCCGGCATCGAAGCACAGACCGACGAGGAGCTCCAGGACTACATCCGCAAGACCCACAACACCGTGTACCACCCCGTGGGCACCGTCCGCATGGGAGCGGACGACGACGGGATGTCGCCTTTGGATGCCCGGCTGCGGGTCAAGGGGGTCACCGGCCTCCGGGTCGCCGATGCGTCCGTCATGCCTGAACACGTCACCGTCAATCCCAACATCACCGTCATGATGATCGGCGAGCGCTGCGCCGACCTGATCAAGGCGGACTACGCCGGCACCGACGCCCTGGAAGAGAAGGAGCTCACCACGTCCCTCGCCTGAGCGGCGGGTCACAAGGGGCCGCGTTCCCAACAGCGCGGCCCCCGCAGAACGTTTATCTCGCCGCACCCCAGGGCGGCCGTACCCATCGTGCTTTTCTGAACTAGGAGTCCATATTGGAACCCAGCAAGAGTATTGATTCAAGCGGCATGGACGAATTCGGCTACACCCAGACGCTGGATCGAAGCATCGGCAAGTTTGCCAGCTTCGCGGCGGGTGTCAGCTACATCTCCATCCTCACCGGTGTTTTCCAACTGTTCTACTTCGGCTTTTCCATGGCCGGCCCGGCCTATGCCTGGTCCTGGCCCATCGTGTTCGTCGGCCAGCTGATGGTGGCCCTCTGTTTCGCCGAGCTGGCCGGCCGCTACCCCGTGGCCGGTTCCGTCTACAACTGGGCCAAGCGGCTCGCCTCCGGAACCTCGTCCTGGCTGGCCGGATGGCTGCTGCTGCTGTCCTCCATCATGGCGCTCGGTTCCGTGGCCCTGGCCCTGCAGATCACCCTCCCCCAGCTCTGGGAGGGCTTCCAGTTCGTCGGCGACGGCACCGGCCCCTACGACTTCGCCATGAACGGCGTGGTGCTGGCCACCATCATGATCACCATCTCCACCCTCATCAACGCGTTCGGCGTGAAGCTGATGACCCGGATCAACAGCATCGGCGTCTTCGTGGAACTCATCGCCGCCGTGCTGCTGGTCCTCGCCCTCGGCTGGCACGTGGTGCGCGGACCCGAGGTCTTTTTCCAGACCAACGGCTTCGGTGAAGGCAACGACCTTGGCTTCTTCGGCGTCTTCCTGATCGGCGCCATGGCCTCCGGCTACGTCATGTACGGCTTCGACACCGCCAGCTCCCTCGGCGAGGAAACCAAGGACCCCAAGAAGACCGCACCCAAGGCCATCCTGCGGGCTGTCACGGCGTCCTTCGTGCTGGGCGGCCTGATCCTGCTGTTCGGCATCCTGGCAGCACCGGACCTCACGGACCCCCAGGTGGGATCCCCCGACGGCGGGCTGCAGCACATTGTCCTCTCCGTCCTGGGCGGCCCTTTCGGCAAGGCCTTCCTGGCCTGCATCGTGGTGGCCGTGGTGGTCTGCACCCTGGCCGTGCACGCCGCCGCCATCCGCATGATGTTCGCCATGGCCCGCGACAACAACCTGCCTTTCAGCCGGCAGCTCAGCAAGGTGGACCCGGTTCGCAGGACCCCAACGGTCGCTGCGATCGTCATCGGCATCATGGCGGTCATCCCGCTGCTGGTCAACGTCATGCAGCCGGCCATCTTCACCATCCTGTCCAGCATCAGCATCGTGCTGATCTACCTGTCCTACCTCCTGGTCACGGTGCCCCTGCTGCGCAAGCGGTTCGCCAGGAAGTGGCCCATCCTGGATGACGGTTCCGAGCCCGGATTCTGCATGGGCAAGTGGGGGCTGCCGGTGAACATCCTGGCCGTCCTGTGGGGCGCCGCCATGACCATCAACCTGGTCTGGCCCCGGCCCGAGATCTACAACTCGGTGCCGCCGTTTGAGTGGTACCTGCAGTGGGGCGGGGTGATGTTCGTGGCTGCCGTGGTTGTTGGCGGTGCCCTGCTCTACCGCCTGAAGATCCGGCACCAGACCGGCGTACTGGCCGAGCACGCCGCAGCCGTGGCGGCCCATCCTTCGTCCAATGACCCCCGGTACGACGCGCCGGAGGAGACGGTGCCGGCAAACGCGGTCATGGCAACCGAAAGCTAGCAACACCACATGCCAGGGGTCGACGGCGGCACTCACTCGAGTGCCGTCGTCGGCCCTTTTCCGTCCCCAGCGCCTGCGCATGGTGAGGGCCCGCGTCACACAACGGAACGGCCATCGGCTCCGGGGCGCCAACGCCCTACCCTTGACAGGTGACATTGACTAAACTTCGCACCGCGTCCGCGGGCTCCCTGGCCGCCGCAGGCCTCCTGCTGACCCTCGCCGCCTGTTCCACGCCGGCCTCCACCCAGCCCAGCTCCTCGGCCCCTGCCACTTCCGCAGCGGCTTCGTCGAGCGCCAGCGCCGCTTCAACCTCCGCCGCCCCCTGCGCCGGCGTGAAAGTCATCGTCGATTCCGGCGCCTTGAAGCAGTCCGCCGCCGACACCTCCGCCTGCGTGTCCGTGGACGGACCCACCGTGGCCGCCAAGGTCCTCGAACAGGCCAAGATCAAGACCGAGGGCACCGCCAAGTACCCCACGAGCTTCGCGTGCCGCGTCAACGGCGTGCCCGCCGCGGACTTCGACATCAAGCACAAGGGTGGCACCACCCGTGAAGCGTGCGATGACAAAAACACTGTCTCGTACTGGGCACTTTGGGTGAAGCCCGCCGCCGGCACGTGGGCTTACGCGCAGGAAGGCCTGGACAGCCTGAAGCTCAACCCCGGCGAGAGCCTTGAACTGCTCTACACCGTGGACAACGAACCGGCAGCTCCCGCGTCATGACCTTCCGGCCCGCGCCGTTGCGCGCAGCGGCGGTTCTCGCTGCTGTGTTCATCGCGGCGCGGGTCGTCTACCGCGTCCTCTTCAACGGAGCCGGCACCGGCAGTCCGGTCCTGCTCAATCTCCCGCCGCTGCGGCTTCCCGCCCCATACGCCCATGTGGTGTTCCTGGGCCCCATCACCGCCCCGGGGCTCTGGGCGGCCGTGCTGTCAGCGCTCCCGATCGCCGCGACGATCCTCGGCTTCGGCCTGCTCAATGCCTGGGTGGATGTGTCCCGCGGCTTTGTCCGCCTGGCCCGGGGCGGTCCCCTGCAGGGGGTGGCCCGGATGCTGGTGGTGGCCTGGGCGGCGCTCCCCGCGCTGGCCGACGCCGTGGCCTCCATGCGCCTGGCCTTCCGGCTCCGCGGCGAACGCTTCGGCCCCCGCGCCCTGGTTCCCATCCTCGAACGCACCCTGGAACACGCCGGCCGCATTGCCGCGGCCCTGGAGCTGCGCGGCTTCGGCAGCCGGGCATCCCGCCAAGGACACCACGACGACGGCGGCCCGCTTCAGGTGCGCGACGCACAGTTCCGCATCGCTGACGCGCGCATCCAGGTTGATTCGTTTGCACCGCCGGCCGGGTCCGTCGCGGTGATCACCGGGCCCACGGGCTCCGGCAAGTCCACCATCCTGCGCGGCCTCGCGGGCCTCCTTTCCCACGTGGACGGAGGGGAGCTTTCCGGCACCGTACAGATTGCCGGGACGGACCGCGCCTCCGCTCCCCCGCGTGATACCGCGGACTTGGTGGGCGTCGTCCTGCAGAACCCACGGGCCGCCTTCGCCACCACCCGAGTCGGGGACGACATCGCCCTGGCCCTTGAACTCCGTGGCGTGCCCTCCACTGCCGTGAAGGCCCGGGTACGGGAGGTGGCCGACAGGATCGGGGTCGCGGCGCTGCTGGACCGGAACGTCAGCACCCTTTCTGCAGGTGAGGCAACGCTCGTTGCTATCGCCGCCGCCGTCGTGGATAACCCGCAGCTGCTCCTGGTGGATGAGCCCCTGGCCGACCTTGATGCCGCACACCGCCGCCGCGTCATTTCCGTGCTAGACGCCCTGGCCCGCGAACACGGCGTGTGCGTCATCGTGGCCGAACACCGGGCGGCGGCGCTGGTTCCCGTGGCTGATTCCTGGTGGGCCATCGACGGCGGCGCGCTGGTGCCGGGCGCCCCTCCCTCCCCCGCAACTCCCGCCGAGGCCCGGCCAGCGGCCGTTCCGGATCCCGGTCGCGCCCCTGTGCTGACGGCAACCCACCTTGAGGTGCGTCGGAAGGGCGTACCGCTGGTCCGCGACGCCTCGCTGGCCCTGCACCACGGCGAGATCGTGGCGCTGGTGGGACCGAACGGGGCCGGGAAGTCGTCCCTGCTGGTGGCGCTGGCCCTGGGTGAAGGTACCGGCGCAACGTCCGACGGCGGCCGGGTCGCCCTGGTGCCGGACGCGTCGGACGACCTCTTCACCAGGGACACGGTAACGGGCGAGCTGCGGTCGGCGGAGCGGCGGCAGGCGCGGCGGAACAAGGGCACAGCGGTTACTGCCGGTACCGCGGCGGCACGGCTGTCCCGGCTGCGGGGAGGCAGCAGCATTCCCGTCGGGAACGGGCATCCGCGGGACCTCTCCGCCGGCGAACGCAGAATCCTGGCCATCACCCTGCAGACGATGGATGACCCGGATGTACTGCTCATCGACGAACCCACGCGCGGGCTCGATCCTGCCGCACGGACTGCGGTGGCCGCGGCCCTGCGCACCGCGGCAGAGGACGGCGAAGCGGTCCTGATCGCCACGCACGACCTCGACTTCGCCCACAGCCTGGGCGCCCGGATCCTCCCGATGCGCGATGGCGTGGCACCATCTTTGGAACCTGTCGCTGCTCCGGAACCGTATGTCCGGGCGCCCCGCGTCCAAACATCCGGGCCCGCTCTTGCCGGAGCACAGGCGGGGGTGTCCACCGCTGAACAGGCAGACGACCCGCGTGCCAGGAAGCCCCACCGGGTACGGATGCCGCGCGGCGCCGAGCTTGCTGTCCTCGCCGTTGCCAACCTGGCCGCCCTTGCGGCGTTCTGCTGGCCGCTGCTTGCCGCGGCGCTCCCCCAGGACGCTGCCGCCGCAACCCCTTACATTGCCCTGGCCATCGCACCCGTGGCCGCGGTCGCCGTCGTGCTTTCGCTGGACGGATCGGTGCGCTCGGCACATACGGTGGCGCTGCTCGGCGTGCTGGCTGCCGTCGGTTCCGCCGTGCGGGTGGCGAGCACCGGCGTCGGCGGCGTGGAGGCCGTGTTTATCCTGCTGATCCTGGCCGGGCGTGCGTTCGGTGCCCGGTTCGGGCTGCTGCTGGGCGCCGCCACCATCGCCGTGTCCAGCGCACTTTGGGGCGGCATCGGGCCCTGGACGCCGTTCCAGATTTTCGCCTGCGCGTGGGTGGGCGCCGGCGCCGGGCTGCTCCCCAAGCGGGTGCGCGGCAAGGCCGAACTGTGGATGCTGGCCGGCTACGGCGTCGTGGCGTCCTACGTGTTCGGGCTGCTGCTGAACCTGTGGTTCTGGCCGTTCGCTGTGGGTGCGGGCACCGGCATTTCCTATGTTCCGGGCGCACCGCTGGGCGCCAACCTCAGCAGCTTCCTGCTCTACTCGCTGCTGACCTCGACGGCGGGCTGGGACACCCTGCGCGCCGTCACCACGGTAATTGGCATCGCCGTGGTGGGCCGGGCGGTGCTTGCCTCGCTGCGGCGGGTGAAGCCGGTATCCAGCGCGGTTGCGGGCCGGGGCCGGCAGGACTCACTGCCGCCTGCAGCGCGTGGCGGATCGGATCGCAGGGAAAGCGCCGGCGCACACCTGTGATGGCGGATTGCGTTCCCGTACTGAATTTGTGACACTGATGTCCTCTGTTCCCCAGTGTTAGGCAATCTTGTGACGGGCATTTCAGGTTTCGCGACGCAGTCCGCGCGCTGACACTTCCCTGATGCCCTAAGGGCCCGGCAGGTCTCAGCGCTTCTACCGCTGAAACCACCCGGAGCCCGATGCCAATCCATGGCGTTCTTTGCCCTGCACTGATTTCCCGCCACCCTGCACAGCCTGGTGCTTATCCCCGCGCGCCCTGGCCGGCTTCCGTGGCAGCCCGTCCCCCGTAGGACTTCCCGCGCGTTCCACACCTGACCTTTTTGGCGAACCGCGGCCCGGCCGCCCGGCATCTTCTATTGGGAGCACCATGCCTACATCACATACTCCATCCGTCGTCCTCACGGACGTCCATTTCCAGTGGCCGGACGGCTCACCGGCGCTGTCCGGGATCTCCGGCAGTTTCGGGCCGGGAAAAACCGGGCTGGTGGGAACCAACGGTTCCGGAAAATCCACCCTGCTACGCCTGATAGCAGGGACGTTCGCGCCCACCGCCGGCACCATCTCCACCGGAGGCGACGTTGGCTACCTGCCTCAGACCCTGACGCTGCGCCGCGATGCCACGCTGATGGAACTGCTGGGAATCAAGGACAAGGTCACCGCCCTGCGCGCCATCGAATCCGGAGATGCCGCAGTGGAGCACTTCGACGTCCTCGGTGACGACTGGGACATCGAAGCCCGCGCTGGTGAAGCGCTGCAGGATATCGGGCTCTCCGGGGCCGGGCTTGACCGGAGCGTGGGTGAGTTGTCCGGCGGGGAGGCGATGCTGGCCGCCATCAGCGGGCTGAGGATCCGGCGGACTCCCATCACGCTGCTGGATGAACCGACCAACAACCTGGACCGGGATGCCCGTTCGGCACTTGGCCGGATGCTGGGTGATTGGCCGGGAAGCCTGCTGGTGGTCAGCCACGACCTTGCGCTGCTGGAGCTTATGGACGAAACGGCAGAGCTGTTTGAGGGAGGGCTGACGGTGTTCGGCGGACCCTACAGCGAATGGCGGGACTACCTGGATGAACAGCAGGCCGCCGCGGTGCAGGCCACCCGTTCGGCCGAACAGCAGGTGAAGAAGGAAAAGCGCCAGAAGCAGGAGGCGGATACGAAGCTGGCCAGCCGGGCCAGGACAGGCCAGAAGAGCTACGAGAACAAGAAGGGGTCCAAAATCCTGATGAACCAACGGGCCTCCGACGCCCAGGTGGCGGCAGGAAAAATGCGCTCCGGAATGGATTCCAGGGTGCAGGCGGCCCAGGATGCCTTGGACGCCGCTGCTTCCCGGGTGCGCGAGGAGGAACGGATATCGGTGGATCTTCCCGACCCGCAGGTTCCGCGCAGCCGGCGGATCGCCGAGCTGTGGGGCACCGACCGCTCCTACGTGGTGCAGGGCCCCGAACGGGTCGCGATCATTGGCCCGAACGGAGCCGGAAAGACCACGCTCCTGGAGAGGCTGGCCGGTTGCCTTCCGTGCACCGACGGTGAAGCCGGCGGCAGCCTGCTCACGGACCGGGCCGGGTACCTGCGCCAGCGGCTCGATGGGCTCAGGGAAGAAGCCACCACGCTCGAAAACGTCCAGGACGCCGCTGCGGCGGTGCCTTCCGGTGATATCCGGAACCGGTTGGCACGGTTCCTTTTGCGCGGGGACAGCGTGAACCGGCCGGTGCGGACGCTCTCCGGCGGTGAACGGTTCCGGGTTTCCCTGGCCACGCTGCTGTTCGCGGACCCGCCCGCCCAGGTGCTGATCCTGGACGAGCCCACCAACAACCTGGATATCCGCAGCGTGGACCAGTTGGTGGAGGCCCTCGCTGCGTATCGGGGCGCCGTGATTGTGGTCAGTCACGATGACGCGTTCCTGGACCGGCTGGACCTGGACCTCATCCTCAGCCTGGACCGCGGCGGTTCGTTGACCCAGCTGGCCTCGCTGCCGGGCACCTCCCTCCCGGGCGGGGAATGACAGGAAACGGCCCCGGAGTGACAGTCGTGCCGCTCCGGGCCGGCCCACCTCACACCTTGAAGTACTTGGCCTCCGGGTGGTGGAACACGAACGCGTCGGTGGACTGCTCGGGGTGCAGCATGAGCTCGTCGCTCAGGATGACGCCCATGCGCTCGGGCTTCAGCAGCTCGGTGACCTTTCGGCGGTCCTCCATGTCGGGGCAGGCGGGGTAGCCCAGCGAGAACCGGGCACCGCGGTAGTCCAGCTTGAAGTACCCTGCCGTGTCCTTGGGCTCCTCGGACCCAAAGCCGAGTTCCTTGCGGATGCGCGCGTGCCAGAACTCGGCCAGCGCCTCGGTGAGCTGCATGACCAGGCCGTTGAGCTCGTAGTAGTCGCGGTACTGGTTGGCAGCGAACATCTTGGACGTGAACTCTTCGATCTTGGAACCGGCGGTGACCAGCTGCACCGGCAGCACGTCGATCTGGCCGGACTCGCGGGACTTCACGAAGTCGGCCAGGCACAGGTGCCGGTCGCGGCGCTGGCGCGGGAAATCGAAGCGCAGGCGGTCGGTGCCGATCGGGCCGCCTGAACCACCGTCGGGGGCGAGCAGGCCTGCCTGGCCCAGGACGCCGTCGGGATCCTCGCCGTGGTGGAGGACCACCACCTGTTCGCCCTCGGAGACCACGGGGAAGTAGCCGTAGGCCACGGAGGCGTCCAGCATGCCTTCGCCGAGGATGCGGTCCAGCCAGTAGCGCAGGCGCGGGCGGCCTTCGCGTTCCACGAGTTCCTCGTAGGAGGCGCCGTCCTCGCCGCGGCCGGGCTTGAGGCCCCACTGGCCCATGAAGGTGGCGCGCTGGTCGAGGAACGCGGAGTAGTCGTGCAGCGAGACGCCGCGGACGATGCGGGTGCCCCAGAACGGCGGCACGGGCACGGGGTTGTCGGTGGCGACGTCGGACCGGCCGGGCATGGCTTCCGGCTCAGTAATTGTGAACTTGGCGCCGCCCTTGTGGATGCGCTTTTTCAAAGGCGGCAGGCCGACGTCGTCCGGTGATTCTCCGCGGGCCACGCGGACCAGCGGCTCCATGAGGGAGAGGCCCTCGAAGGCGTCCTTGGCGTAGCGGACCACGCCATCGAACTGCTCGGCCAGGTCCTGCTCCACGTAGGCGCGGGTGAGGGCTGCGCCGCCCAGGATCACGGGCCACTTCTTGGCGAGGCCGCGGGACTGCAGCTCGGCGAGGTTTTCCTTCATCACCACGGTGGACTTCACCAGCAGCCCGGACATGCCGATCACGTCGGCGTTGTGCTGCTCAGCCGCTGCGATGATCTCGGCGATGCCCTGCTTGATGCCGATGTTGACGACCTTGTAGCCGTTGTTGGTGAGGATGATGTCCACCAGGTTCTTGCCGATGTCGTGCACGTCGCCGCGGACGGTGGCGATCACCATGGTGCCCTTACCGGAGGAGTCCGCCTTCTCCATGTGCGGCTCCAGCAGGGCCACGGCGTTCTTCATGACCTCGGCGGACTGCAGCACGAACGGCAGCTGCATTTCGCCCGCGCCGAAGCGTTCGCCCACCACCTTCATGCCCTCGAGCAGATGGTCGTTGATGATGCCGAGCGGGGTCATGCCTTCGCTGCGGGCCAGGTCCAGGTCCTCTTCGAGGCCCTTGCCCTCGCCGTCGATGATGCGCCGTTCCAGGCGTGCGCCCGTGGGGAGGGCAGCGAGTTCAGCTGCGCGCTGGTCCTTGAGTGCTGCGGTGTCGACGCCGGCGAACATGTCCAGCATGCTGGCCAGGGGGTCGTAGGTGGTGTTGCCGTCGGCGTCGTATTCGCGGCGGTCCCAGACCAGGTCCAGAGCCACCTTGCGCTGTTCCTCCGGGAGGGAGGCGAGCGGGACGATCTTGGCGGCGTCGATGATGCCGCTCGTCAGGCCGGCCTGCACAGCTTCGTGCAGGAACACGGAGTTCAGCACGATGCGCGCGGCCGGGTTGAGGCCGAAGGAGACGTTGGAGACGCCGAGGGTGGTGTTGATGCCGGGGTATTTCGCGGTGATCTGGCGGATGGCCTCGATGGTTTCGATGCCATCGCGGCGGGTTTCCTCCTGGCCGGTGGCGACGGGGAAGGTGAGGCAGTCGACGATGATGTCCTCGACGCGCATGCCCCACTCGCCCACCAGGGAGTCGACCAGGCGGGAGGCGATAGCGACTTTGCCCTCGGTGGTGCGGGCCTGGCCTTCTTCGTTGATGGTCAGGGCGATGACGGCGGTGCCGTGTTCCTTCACCAGCGGCATGATGCGGGCGAAGCGGCTGTTGGGGCCGTCGCCGTCCTCGTAGTTGACGGAGTTGACCACGGGGCGGCCGCCGATGAGTTCCAGGCCAGCTTTGAGGACGGGCGGTTCGGTGGAGTCGATGACCAGCGGGAGGGTGGAGGCGGAGGCGAAGCGGGAGACGATCTCCTTGACGTCCGCCACGCCGTCGCGGCCCACGTAGTCGACGCAGACGTCCAGCAGGTGCGCGCCCACGCGGATCTGTTCGCGGGCGATGTCCACGCAGTCATCCCAGCGTTCCTCGAGCATGGCCTGGCGGAAGGCTTTGGAACCGTTGGCGTTGGTGCGCTCACCGATGGCCAGGTAGGCGGACTCCTGGTCGAAGTTGACGTGCTGGTAGAGGGAGGCGACGCCGGCCTCGCGCTCTTCGGGGATGCGGGCTGGTGCGTTGGCTTCCTTGGTGTCCACGGCTTTAGTCCGGAAGGGAGCCAAACGTTCGACGACGGCGGCCATGTGCTCCGGCGTCGTACCGCAGCAGCCGCCCACCAGGCCCAGGCCGAATTCGCGGACGAATTGTTCGTGCGCGGTGGCGAGTTCGGTGGGGGTGAGCGGGTAGTGCGCGCCGTTGGCGCCGAGGATGGGGAGGCCGGCGTTGGGCATGCAGGCGATGGCGACGGAGGACTGCTTGGCGAGGTGGCGGAGGTGCTCGCTCATCTCGTCCGGGCCGGTGGCGCAGTTCAGGCCGATCGCGTCGACGCCGAGCGGCTCGAGGGCGGTAAGTGCGGCGCCGATTTCGGAGCCCATGAGCATGGTGCCGGTGGTTTCGACCGTGACTTCGACGAAGATGGGGAGGCGGATTCCCTTGGCGACGATGGCCTGTTTGCAGCCGTTGACCGCAGCCTTGGTCTGCAGGAGGTCCTGGCTGGTTTCGATGAGGAAGGCGTCGGCGCCGCCGTCGATGAGGCCCTCAGCCTGGAGGGCGAAGGTCTGCTTGAGGTAGTCGTAGCTGGTGTGGCCCAGGCTGGGGAGTTTGGTGCCGGGGCCCATGGAGCCGAGGACCCAGCGCATGCGGCCGTCTGTTTCTTCTGCCGCTTCCGCTCGCTCGCGGGCGATCCTTGCGCCCTTTCTCGCGAGTTCTTCGATGCGGTCATCGATGCCGTAGTCGGAGAGGTTGGACCAGTTGGCGCCGAAGGTGTTGGTCTCGACGGCGTCGATGCCGGTGGCGAAGTAGGCGTCGTGGATGTCGGCGATGACGTCCGGACGGGTGTCGTTAAGGATCTCGTTGCAGCCCTCGAGGTTCTGGAAGTCCGTGTCCAACTGCAGATCGCGGCCCTGCAGCATGGTGCCCATGGCGCCGTCGGCAATGACCACCCGGTGGTTTACGGCGTCCAGGAGTTCCTGTGAACGGGCGGGGCGGGGGACGGACTCGATGTCCAGTGCGAAACGAGGCATTTAAACAGGTTACGGGCGGGGGCGCCAACGTTGCGCTGTGTGTCTGGATGCTACGGCGGGAGGGATCTGAGGTGGTCCCGAGCCGACCCCGGTTCAGGACCGGGCGGGGCAGTTGCCGACACAATGATGTTGTTCAGGCTTCGTCATGCGAGGCAAAGGGATCCCCTCCGGGGAGGCGCTCAAGCCTCGCTGTTTGTTCGTATTCTCGACCTAGGAGCGAGAGCGTTCTAAATGCGCTGCTCAGGAAGTCCAGACGGCCCAAAAAGAAGTTGGAGTCCAGGAGACTCTCTGGAGGACCATCAAGTGCCTTAAGTTCTGCCTTCAAGTTGGCGGTACGCTCCTTCAGTTCATTGAGGGCCTGGCGATGATTTTCAAGTGCCGCCCACTCGTTGTCGGTCTTGCGCCAAATATCTAGCTCTGCCACTTCATTCGTAAACGTCTCAACCCTGTGAATGTAGTCCGCCGCCGCGGGCCCAAAAAAAGTTGGGTCCATCTCGTCTGCGAAGAGTTTGTCTGAAGCATGCTCGAGCTCTACCGAATAGTGGTGCGTCAGATTCGCGGCACTGTAGATCTTGCTTCTTTGCGCGAGCCTGGCGAAGTATCCCCAGTGCGACGACCCATCGAACTCTTCATCAGTAACCCTGATTTCGTTCCGGATAGGGATATACAGAGTGATGCTCTGCTGGTCTCGCCACGTAGGGCTGCTAACGGCCAGCTTCTTGGAGATGTAGTCGTTCAGGCATACATAGAAGAGCTTCATGTCTGCTCTATCCACCACGAGGAGAACGACAGGAACACTGGCCCCCATAGCCTCCACCAGCTTGAGTTCTGCAGTCTCTATCGAGAACTTCAGCACAGGGGTGACGCGGTCATCCTCCACGTGTTTGGAAAATTTGAACTTGTCCGTCGTCTTCACCTGAAGGTAAAGGTGCTCGCCCCAAGTTTGATACATCTGTTTCCCCCCTCTGCCCGGACAGGGTGGAAGACCTCGACTTCCAGGTCGAGTCCGTAGTCGTGCTGGATGGGACGGACGACCCATTCTGGTGGGAAGGCAAAAGACGCAAGCAACTCCCCAAATCGGCCTTTCAGCTGATTTTCGTTCTGGAATTTGGTCAATGTGTCTCCTCTATATGTCAAAGTAAAGGCTTCAAAATGGTCAGTGCGGTCACTCAAGTCATACCCAATTCATAGCTCGCCGGACCGCCGGGTTTTCTGAGTATCTCTCCAACCGTATTCCGGGGAAGCCTCTGCTTATGCGCCTCACCGTTGTCGCTGCGACTGGATCATGTAGGGACTTCGCCTTCGCAGCTGTTCCGTCAAGGAAGCCACGGAAGGAACCACCCCTGGGGCGCTCCGAAGCCTCTGATGAGGCGCAATTTGAAGCAGAAGGCAAGCTTTGTGAAACCAAACCATCGACACGCATGACTCCATGCCTGGGACCGCGAACGTGGTTATATCTTCATCTACACAGAGCGTGGCGTCTTGGGAGGTAGCCTTGGGGAGGCGATCGTTGGGAATCGCTATTGGCCACTACGGGGGTGACGATGCTACTGACACCAAACTGGCGTGATTGGTACCACTTCCGTCACCAGCAGGAGTGCTTCAAATCCGGCACACCCTTTGAGGATTACGTCTCGAAGGTCCTCTCACTTTTTCACCCAGACTTCGTGAACCCCGCCCCATCCGGGACGCTTGGAGACGGCGGCTGTGATGGCTTGGCTGAAGGGGGCACCATCTTTTACGCCTGCTATGGGCAGAGGCCGGGTCGCAACGCCGAACGAGAACTGGCCGCGAAAATCAGCTCCGACTTCACACGCGGTTTGAGTCAGTGGGGCAGTTTCCACACTTGGAAGTTCGTGACGAACGCACCCATCGGCCCAGAGTCATTGAGGACCGTAACGGAGCTGCAGAAGGATCACGGACCGGCAAGCGATCGGCCCTTGACAGTCCGCGTCGTTAATTCGGAGGCCCTGTGGCGGCAGGTAGTCGGCACTCTGGAGACGGCAGTCCTTAACGAACTTTTCCCTGGCGCACCTGGAGCCGAAAACGTGGAGCTCGCAGATTTGCTCCCGCTGCTCGATACTCTTGGTACTCAGGGTTCAGCTATCGACGCTGGCGCAGACGTACTTCCGGTTCCCGCTTCCAAAATGGACTTCAATGAACTGCCGGAGGCAAGCCGTATCGAATTTAATGCAGGAAGGCTTCTGGCGCCCCGGATTGATCGTTGGTACGAGGAGTCGTCGGATCCAGGTCTCTACGATGTTCACGGGGACAAGTTCCGGTCTCTTTATGAGGAAGCCCGAGCAGTCACGACAGTGCCGGCCGAGATTCTGGAGCGGCTGTATGTGTCTGTGGCCGGCGCTAACTTCCGGATGGATGGAAAGCGGGCCAATGCAGCGTTCGCCGTTGTCTCGTATTTCTTCGATTCCTGCCACATTTTCGAGACGCCACCGGCAGAAGGAGATGTGGCAAGGGGAGAGGTGCCCGATGCTGTTGCCCACTAAAGGAGTATCATCCGAGCGCGCCCTCATGACAATCGGCTCAGAAATCCTTGAAGAGCTTCGCGATCCGATGTCCGTGTCAGCGCTCTGGGAGCGCTATAGGGTTCGGCAGCGTGCTTCGGCTAGGTCGCGCCGAATCACATTTGACTGGTTCTCGCTAGCACTAGCCGCCCTTTATGCAATGGGATTGGTAGATAGGTCGGTTGATGGCTACCTCAGGCGTGCGCATGTTTCTTAGCTCGCTTACCTCATCTGACCCGAGGTTTAAAACCCTTCGCTTTCGCGAAGGACTGAACATCCTAGTCGCTGACCGCACGGAGGCATCAGCGCAGGGTGACAGCCGAAACAGTATTGGCAAGACAAGTTTTGTCAAAATTCTGCGGTACATGCTCGGTGGTGATCTACCATCTGAATTCAAGGTGCCTGAATTGGCTGAACACAGTTTCACAGTCATCCTCGGACTTCCGACAGTGGAGGGGGCCGGGGAAGAAAAGGTTTCCGTCACACGCGCCGTTTCCCCAACTACGCGGGTCCAACTATCTGGTTGGTCCGCAACTCCCGGGTCCACGGACCTTCATGTTGATGAGTGGCGCGAGCTACTGTCTCGTCATGTTTTTCGCATCCCCGCTGATGCAATTCGACCGACAGTCGGACAGCTTTGGGCGCAACTCATCCGGACGTATTTCGGCAACCCCATCAAGGGTCACCAAGCCGAGGCCGATTGGGAATCCGGTGTGAAGATTGGCTTCATGTTGGGCCTGTCGCCAGAAATCCTAGGCAAGGCTGGAGATGTCGATCGTCTCACCAAGCAAGGTAAGGCAATCCGCCGAGCAGTCCGGGAAGGAGCAATAGCGCACCTCTCACTTGATGAGCCAGCGCTGCGTGCACAGCTCGCCACAACCCGTCGTCAGCGGGATCGCATGCAACAGGATTTGCGCTCGTTCAAAGTCGACGAACGGTACGCCGACCACCAACAAGAAGCCGACAGGATCAGTGGTGCGATACAGAGTCTCAATGATGAGGCGCTGGCCCTGCAACGCCGATCACGTGAGCTAGATGAAGTGTTGAGGGATGAGGTACAGCCTCCCCAAGGCGGCGATCTGACGGCGAGACTTGCTCGCGTATATGCTGAAATAGGTCTCGTTCTCCCTGACGTAGTAAGCAGACGCTACGACGAGGTCGTGGCTTTCCATGAGTCCGTCGTGCGTAATCGGCGGTCGTTTTTGGAGCAGGAACTCGGCGCCGTAAAATCACGGCTTGAGTCCATAGACGCGGAACGCCGAGCTTGGACGGCCAAAGATCTCAGATCATGCAGCTACTCAACGAGACTGTAGCGCTTGACACTTTTTTGAGCATTCAGCGGGATCTTGCGAAGCAGGAAGCCGACGTTGCGGACTTGGAGCGTCGGCTAGAAGCGGCAAATTCAATCAGCACCATCAGCGATACGATTAAACTTAGAACCGCAGAACTCGTCGCATCAGTTCGTATAGAACTAAACGAACGAGATGACAAACTCGATGAGTCGATCTCATTGTTCAGCGATCTTGGTGCGGAAATATACACCGATCGTGAGGCTTCGCTGCTTGTTTCTCCAACCGCGAAGGGTCTCCTTAGCGTCGAGCCTCAAGTTTCAGGGGATGCGAGCACCGGTGTCCGAAACGTTGAGACGTTCATGCTTGATGTTGTTTGTGAGATAGCGGCAATCAAGGCGGGGCGATCACCCCGGATACTCGTCCACGATAGTCACCTATTCGACGCAATTGACGGACGGCAAGTGGCTTCGTGCCTAAACATTGGGGCCAGGCTGGCCGAGAAGCACGGTTTCCAATACATCGTGACTCTCAACTCCGACTTTCTCGCGACTGTTGAGGCTCAGAGTAACGGCGCCTTTGACGCAGAGCCATATATACTTGAAACTCGGCTCACTGACGAGACAGACGCGGGAGGGCTTTTCGGCTTTCGCTTCGGCTAACCCGCGCCGACGCGGAGACTTAACCTTGGTTATATTCCTTGATTGTTGGGCCTGCTGCCTTTCTTCAAACTTTGTTGACTGGCAGCCGGCAGCCGTGTAAACGCATCCCCGCAATAAGGACATTAGGGCAGACCGTCGTCTCCTTTCCCAGCCCCCGTTTGGATACCTCAAGCTAACGTCAGGTTTCGGAAGAAGGTAGGCGTCGGAATAGGGTCGTAGGCACTAATTCCCTAGGAACCACGAACACTCATAGAGTCAAAGCTGACACTTTCGTCCCAAGGTTTTCGAGCAATCGGGCCAAAGTCTTGATCGCGGTGAGGCTCTGCTTCTCCAGGGCACGCTCATTCAGCACTGTTGCCGTGCTGGCTGGCAGCAGGCGAGCTCACAAAACCAGCATATGCTACTACGCCGGCTGCCCAGCCTCCCCTGCCACCCAGCCCAAAGCCGGCCCCAGCTTTCCGGCAATGTCGGTAAGGATCTGGACGTAGTCCTCATGCTCGAAGCTGAAGGGCAGGGCAAAGGCCACCTCGTCCACTTCCTGGAACCCGGCATGCGCGTATAGCTGCTCGGCAATCTCCTCGCTGGTTCCAATGAGATCAGCCGCGAACATCATGCCTCGCGGCCCCTGCGGCGCAGCGGTGCGGGGAGTGCGTTCGTCCACGTACCGCTGGTACTTCTCCCGCTGGGCCGGCGATGCCGAGTCGGTCGGAATTACCACCAGGCCCTGCGACACCCGCGCCCCAGCATGCCCCGAGGCCAAAGCAGCCTCCCGGAACGCCCGGATCTGCGACTGCTGGACCAGGGCGAAGTCCGGTTCCTGGTCCTTGTCCGGGAAGATCACGCTGCTGGACAGCAGATTGAACCCCTGAGCACCCGCCCACACCGCCGACTTCGTGCTGCCCGCTCCGTACCAAAGCCGGTCTCGCAGCCCAGGTGAGTGCGGCTCCACCCGATTGGAGAACTCCTCCACCACGCCCTGCTTGCCGGAGAACTCCCGCACCGGCGCCCCCGCTACCAGACGCGCAAACCGCTCCACCCGGGCGTAACTGAAGTCCTCCACGTCCGCGGTGTCCGGGTACAGCTCATGCTTCACCGTGTCGTACTGCATCGGCTCCCCCACGCTCACGCCGGGATTGATGCGTCCCCCGGCCAGCAGGTCCACGGTGGCCAGGTCCTCCGCCAGCCGCAGGGGGTTCTCCCAACCCAGGGGCGTCACGGCGGTACCAAGCTCAATCCGGGAAGTCCGCTGGCTGGCCGCGGCCATCACCGCCACAGGAGAGGAGATCCCGAACTGCAGGTGCCGGTGGCGCAGCCAGGCACTGTCGAACCCCAGCTGCTCCCCCAGCTCGATGATCTGCAGCGTGGACTCGTGGCCCGCGGCCGGATTATCGGGATCGAACAAACCAATGGTGAGGAATCCCAGCTTGCGCAGGGGACGGTCGGGGTGCGGCATCGGCTTCCTTCAAAGAGACGGGATTGGTTTCAGACTAGGCGGAAGCCCCCTAGATGAACCAGCAATCATTGACGCACATGACGGCCTTATGGTTAGGCTCGCCTCAAGCCGGCGACGGCGCCGGCATGGGAGGAAGATATGTCACTGCAGGAAATCGAATTCATGTCCGCCAACGGCCGCGACACCATTCAGGCGTGGGTCTACGAACCCATCGGGCAGCCCAAGGCCATTGTGCAGCTGATCCACGGGCTCGGCGAGCACTCCCGCCGCTACCTCCACCTCATCTCCACCCTGGTGGAGGCGGGGTTCATCGTGGTGGCGGGCGACCACTCCGGGCACGGGCGCACGGCCATGCAGCAGGGCACCTGGGGCGACGCCGGCGAGGACGCCGCCAGCGTGGTGGTCGCCGATGAGGTCACCCTCCAGGCCAAGGCCCGGGAAGCACTCCCCCACCTTCCCTACGTGGTGTTCGGCCACAGCTGGGGATCCATGATCGCCCGCGCCCTGGCCACGGACCCGCAGGCGCAGCTCTCCGGCCTGATCCTCTGCGGCATCGCTGCCCAGATGCGCGGCATCGAGAAGATGATCGACCGGCCCGAACTGGCGCGGCTTGCCACCGGCGAGCGCGCGGCAGAGCCGGCGCCGCAGGAGCTGGTGGCCCAGCTGTTCGACGGTTTCCTGGGCCGCTTCGGCGATGATGCCGAACCCACCGCCTGGGTGGCCCTGGACGCCGACGTCGTCACCGACCACGGCAGGGACCCCTTCAACAACTTCGGCGCACCGCTCAGCGCCCGGTTCCTGCAGGGCTTCGTGGACCTCTACGACCAGGTCACCTCCGACGACTGGTACAAACAGCTCCCCGCGGAACTCCCCGTCCTGATCCTCGCCGGCGACCAGGACCCCGTCACCAACTACGGCGAAGGCGCCTACCACGTGGCCAACCGCCTGGCTGATTCCGGCCACGCGGACGTCCGCACCCGCGTCTTCCCCGGCGTCCGCCACGAGGTCCACAACGAACCCACCACCCGCGCCGAAACGGAACGCGAAACGGTCGAGTTCATCCAGCGGGTAGCAGGCAGCTGACGGTCCCAAAGCACCTCCAGCAGAAGGCACGACGGCGGCACTCGCCGCGCCGCCGTCGTCGTGCCTTCCAGCAGTAGCACCTCCAAAGTACTTAACGTTGCTTAACGCTCAAGCAGGCTCCTACTGTAATTGACGTCACAAGGACACCGCGGATGCACGTCAATGGAGAGGGGGCCGATGGTGAGCGGCCATAAAGTCAGCGCAACCCCCGGGCCCCGCGCCACAACGGTTTCCGCTGCTGCTGTTGCCCGTGCGGCCGGCGTTTCCCCTGCCACGGTGTCCTACGCGCTGAACGGCAAGGGTGGTGTGTCGGTCGAAACCCGGCGGCGCATCATCGGCGTGGCGAATGAACTGGGGTTCAGGCCCCGTAAGTCGTCTTCATCTTCTGATCCGCTGCGGACTCGTGTCGTTGGGCTGATCCTGCCCAACATCATCAACCCCATGTATCCCCGGTGGGCCCAGGGCATCATCTCCGCAGCCGCCGAATCCGGATACGAAGTGTTCGTTGCCACCACGCAGGACGACGCGGCCACGCTTGCCCAGGTCACCGCCACGCTCGCGAACCGCAACGTGGACGGCGTCATCCTTGCCGCCGCCCTGAGGGAAGACGCCACCGCCTTACGCACCCTGCGGACTGCCCGGATCCCCTACGTTTGCCTGTCCCGAAGGGCGGACTTCCTGCAGGGCGACTTCGTTGGCATTGATGACGACGCCGCGGCAACCCTGCTGATGGAACACATGCTGGGCCACGGTTACCGGGACATCGCCACCGTGGTGGGACCGCGCTTCTCCACCGCCTCCCTTACCCGCGAACAGGCCTTCGTCCGCACTGCAGCCATTGCCGGCGTCACCATCGGCGGCGAGTGGAAGATCAGCACCTGCGTCAACAACGAAGGTGGCCGGCTGGCAGCCGAACGGCTGTTTTCCTCGCCCAACCCGCCCCGGGCCGTGGTGTGCGGCAGCGACGAACTCGCCATCGGCGTCATGGAATACGCGCTTGCGCAGGGCCTGCGCATCCCGGAGGATGTGGCGGTTGCGGGGTGCGACGGGCTGGCCCACAGCCGTTCCGGACTGATCAACCTGACGAGCATTGTCCAGCCGCAGCAGGAGATGGCCCAGGAGGCATTTGCCATGCTGCTGCGCAGGATCGGATCCCCGTCCAACACCTACAGTTCTTCGATTTGTCCGCACCGCATTCACATCGGAAGAACGTGCGGGTGTAACGCACCGCCCGCCTAACCGCCCCTCCGCTTCACCAGCCAGGGCATCGGCATCTGTTGCCGGCGCCGTGATCCCGCACGCCCAAAAAGCGTCTTCCCACCCACCCAACAAAGGAAACCCTATGGACTTCAGTTCCAAACGCGTCCTGGTTACCGCCGGCGCAAACGGCATCGGCCTGGCCATCGCCACCAAATTCAAGGCCCACGGGGCGAACGTCTTCGTGACGGACATCGACCCCGACGCCGTCGAAAAAGCGCGTGCCGAGGGCTTCCACGCCGCTGTCAGCGACGTATCGGATGAATCGCAGGTCCAGGACCTCATGGCCCGGATCCAGGACGACTTCGGCGGCCTTGATGTCCTGGTGAACAACGCCGGCATCGCCGGACCAACCGGTCCAATCCAATCCCTCAACAGCGCGGACTGGAAGGCGACGTTCGACGTCAACATCCACGGACAGTTCTACTGCATCAAGCACGCCCTGCCGCTCCTGCGCTCCACCCCGGAGGCATCAATCATCAACCTCTCCTCGGCGGCTGGCCGCCTGGGCATGGCCGGCCGGAGCGCCTACTCGGCATCCAAGTGGGCAGTGGTCGGATTGACGAAGACTCTGGCGATTGAGCTCGGGGCGGAGGGAATCCGGGTCAACGCCATCTGCCCGGGTGCCGTCAATGGGCCAAGGATCGCCGCTGTCATCGCGGCCAAAGCGGACATGCTGGGCGAGCCCGTGGAGACCGTCTCCGCCCTGTACCACAACCAGTCGTCGCTGGGCCGGCTGATCGAAGCCGAAGACATCGCCAACATGGCCCTCTTCGCCGCCAGCGACATGGCGCGCAACGTCAACGGCCAGGCCCTGGCCGTCGACGGAAACACCGAAAAACTCTACTAAGACCCCGAAAGGAAACGTCCCATGGCAGCAACACGCAAGGTCATCATCACCAGCGCCGTTACCGGCGCCATCCACACCCCCTCCATGTCCGAACACCTGCCCGTCACACCCCAGGAAATCGCTGATGCGGCCATCGGCGCCGCTGAGGCAGGAGCCGCGATCGTGCACATGCACGCCCGCGATCCACGGGACGGGCGCCCATCGCAGAATCCCGAGCACTTCGAGCCCATCCTGGACAAGCTCAAGCGGAACACCGACGCGGTCATCAATATCACCACCGGCGGGTCACCGCACATGACCGTCGAAGAACGCATGCAGCCGGCGGCCCTGTTCAAGCCCGAGCTCGCCTCGCTGAACATGGGGTCCATGAACTTCGGGCTCTACCCGATGCTGGACCGGTTCAAGGACTTCACCCACGAGTGGGAACGCGAAGGGCTGGTCAAAAGCCGCGACCTGGTTTTCAAGAACACGTTCCAGGACATCGAGACCATCCTGGAGATCGGCAATGCCAACGGGACACGCTTCGAGTTCGAGTGCTACGACATCTCCCATTTGAACAACCTGGCCCACTTCCACGCCCGCGGCCTGGCCAAGGGACCGCTGTTCGTCCAGTCCGTCTTCGGCCTGCTCGGCGGCATCGGCGCCCACCCCGAGGACCTGATGCACATGCGGCGCACCGCGGACCGGCTCCTGGGCGACGACTACCAGTGGTCCATTCTTGGCGCCGGCAAGAACCAGATGCCGCTTGCCACCATCGGCGCAGCCATGGGCTCCCACGTCCGGGTGGGGCTGGAGGACTCCCTATGGATCGGGCCAGGCCAGCTGGCACGCTCCAACGCCGAGCAGGTCACGCGCATCCGCACCATTCTCGAAGCACTCAACTTCGAGATTGCAACACCCGATGAAGCCCGCGAGATGCTGGGCCTCAAGGGCAGGGACAACGTCGGATTCTGACCGCTCCGCCGTGGCCCACACGGAAGGTACGACGGCGGCACTCACCTTGCCGCCGTCGTCGGCCCTTCCAGCGGGAGGGTCTTCGTGGCAACACCTTCTCCGGCTGCGCCTGCAGAATGTGGCCGGATCTTCCTTTACTGGATTTCAAATGTGGCGGTGAGCCTGGCCCGTCCAATGGCGTGGCTGAAGAGCTGGAAGCCAAGGTAGGCGGGGCTTGCATCGGCGGGGATGTCGAGTTGTTCCACGTCCACTGCGTGAACCACGAAGTGGTAGTGGTGCGGACCGTGCCCTGCGGGAGGAGCCGCGCCGACGAAGCCCCGGAAGCCGGCGTCGTTCATCAGTTGCACCGCAGGCGCGGGCAGGCCGGCCTCGGCCGCGCCCGAAGGAAGGGAGGTGGTGGACGCAGGCAGGTTGAAGGCTGCCCAGTGCCAGAACCCGCTGCCGGTGGGAGCGTCCGGGTCCAGGACCGTCACGGCAAAGCTTTTGGTCTCCGGCGGGAACCCCTCCCAGGCAAGTGCCGGAGACCGGTCTTCTCCGCCGTCGACTCCCATTTTCCCGCTCGCTTGGGCCGCGGGGAGCGCCTGCCCGTCCTGGATATCGGTGCTGGACAAGGAGAATTCAGGAAGCTGGGGAAGTGCGGCATACGGATCGTGGGACATCTCTTTATTACCTTTCCTGACAACGGGATGTGAACTGCCGGCATACGCCATTGAAACGGGCTGCCTGCTGCACACTCTAATGCCCAGTTCTGTGGATGAGTTCGACGGCGGGCCCACCCCGCCGCGGTCGTAGCCCGCGTGGGCCGTGTCGTCCTAGATGGTCACGTTAAGCCCCGCCGTGTAGCCGGCGGCAGCTGAACCCGTCATCGTTGCCAGCTGGTAGATGCCGCCGTCGTCGCCGAACACGTTGTCCGACTTCAGCGAAGTACGGCTCATGTTCGTGATGCTGCGCTCGTACCCCGGAGTGGCGTACACGTCGTCGCAGGCGGCTTGCGGCAGCGCGATCTGGGAAACAGCCAGGACCTGCCCGGCCGCCGTTGCGTTGTTCATCGACTCGAACACCTCGAAGTGGATGTGCGGCCAGCGCCCGGAGTAGGCCGCCGGGAAGATCGACGTAAAGGTGACCTGTCCATTGGCATCCGCCTCCTGCACGCCGCGGAGATAGTTTTCGTTTTTCAGGCTCGAGTCGTACATCGAATACTTCCCGTCCCTGTCGCAGTGCCACGCGTACACGGCGGCACCAGCCATCGGGGCGCAGCCGTTGGCGTTGTCCAGGAGGGTCAGCGTGAACGTCAGCGGAACGCCCTCCGCCTTGGCGGACGCGCTTCCGAAGCTCGCGGTGATGTCCCGGCGCACCACTCCGGACGCTTCCAGGACGTTCGGTCCGTTGGAGCCGTCGCCGGGATAGGGGCCCGCGGTTTCCTGTGGGATTTCCACGCCGCACTCAGCGATGGCCCGCGTGAGGGTCGGGGTGGCAGTGGCGGCGTCCGTGGCAGAGGCAGCCGCGGAGGAGCCTGCTGCGGACGAGGCTGCGCTGGTAGCCGTGGATGTCGCAGAAGAAGTGGATCCGGTGTTTCCGGCCGGGGCACAGGCGGCGAGCGCGGCGGCGGCCCCGCCTGCACCGAGGAACAGCCCCAGCGAGCGGCGGCTCACCAAGGTATTCAAGTCGAACTCCAGCCCCCGGTCGTGGTCGGGATGCGGCTGGTCGACGTCGGGCAGGCGGGGTGTGCGTGAAGTGGTCATGGCTCCAACAAAACCGCACAAGGCTATGGACCGGACCATTCGCCGCTGTGCCCTGACTGTGAGTCGGCTGGACGATGCCGGCGAGCACCGGCCCCTACCCGGCGGGCTCCTCCGCTATGTCCTCTGCCCACAGATCCGGGTTGTCCTCCTGGAACGTCCGCATCATCTCCACGCACCGCTGATCGTCCAGGACCACCACCTCAACGCCACGTGACCGCAAAAGGTCGAACTCGCCGTCGAACGTTCGCGCCTCACCCACCACCACGCGCGGGATCTTGAACTGGATGATGGTTCCCGTGCACATGGCACAGGGAGCCAGCGTCGTGTAGAGCGTGGTGTCCCGGTAACTCTTCTGCCGGCCTGCGGCGCGGAGAGCGGACATTTCCCCGTGCGCTATGGGGTCGCCGCTCTGGACCCGTTCGTTGTGGCCGCTCGCGATGACCACACCGTCACGGGCAAGCGCGGCCCCAATCGGAATGCCGCCCTCGTTGAGGCTCTTTTGCGCAGCCTGGTAAGCGGCCTCGAAGGCGGGGTCGAAGGGTGCGGCTCCTGCCGAGGCGGACGGCTCATTGGGGTGCGTCATGCGGTCATTCTTGCATGCGGTCTCATGACCCTGCGGAGAATTCGTCGGTCGATGAGTATCGAGTCGCCAAGCACGAAACGAGCGAAGGCGCCGGGCCTCGGTAAAAGTGCCTCACACGAGTTAGCTAAGCTGGTCCGAGAGGCAAGGGGATGAGCATGGCGAAACGTAAGGCGACCGCACTGGACGTGGCGAAGCGCGCGGGCGTGTCCCGCAGCGCTGTATCGCTGGTGCTTAATGGCAGGGCTCAGGGCAATGTCACGGCGGAACGACAAGAGCGCGTCCTCCGCGCTGCCGCTGAGCTGGATTACACACCCAATTCAGTCGCCTTGAGCCTGCGCAACCAGCAGACGTCAACCATCGGCGTCATCACGGACGACATCGTCACCAGCCCGTTCGCCGGCCGGCTGATCAGTGGCGCCTCACGCACGGCCCTGACCCGTGGATACATGCTCTTTGTCATTGACTCGGAGCACGACGTGTCCCGTGAAAGCACTGCAGCACAGCAGCTGGTACACCGGCAGGTGGACGGCATCATGTATGCCACCGGCAGCCTGCGCGAAGTAACTACCCCTACTACGATGCGCACTCTGCCGGCCATCCTTGCCAATTGCACTGACGCCGCCTCCCCGTTCCGCTCGGTCATACCTGCGGAGGTCGACGGCGGGCGCGCCGCCGCACAGCTGTTGATCGACCTGGGCCACCGCCGCATCACCCTGCTGACCGGGACCCTCAGCTCGCCTGCTGCCCCGCAGCGCGAACAGGGGTACCGCGAGGCGATGGAAGCGGCGGGACTGGGCCGCGAGCAACAACGTGTCCACCCGACCGGCTGGGACATTGACGACGGCTACCGGGCTGCGTCTGCCGTCCTGGGCGGCGAAGACCGGCCGACGGCGATCATCTGCTCCAACGACAGGGTGGCCACCGGCGTTTTGCTGTTTGCGGCATCCGCAGGACTGCGTGTACCGCAGGACCTGTCCGTTGTGGGATACGACGATCAGCAGCACGTGGCCGCCAACCTTGTTCCCGCCCTCACTACCGTGGCACTTCCGCACGCCGAAATCGGAGAAACGGCCATGTCCATGCTCTTGGATGAGGTTGAAGGGAAAGCGCCCGAAGCAGAAAAGGATGAGGGCGAAATCATCCTGGTGCCTTGCCGGGTGATCACCCGGGCATCCACCGGCGCTCCCCCTTCTTCCTAGGACGACGGCGGCTCCCGCACCAACGGGGTCAGCTGAGTAAAAAAATCCCTTGACACGTGTTAGGTGCCGCTTCTAATCTACTTAACACGTGTTAGGAGGAGCCGACAATGACGTCTGAAAAGACACCGGGGCAACCAGCCCCTTCGCATCCGCTGCCGTCCAGCAGCAAACTCTCACAACTCACCCGCCGGTCCATGCTTGGCCTGAGCGGACTCGCCCTGGCGGGAGCCACCGTGGGGGCGTGGCCCCGACTGACTGGCGCCGATATCCCGGGCCGCGGCAGCAAGGCCCTGAACATCGCCATCCTGGGGACGGCAGCGGATGCCGCGGGACGCCAGGGCCTCATCCAGGCCTTCACCGCCGCGCACCCCGACATCCCGGTGCAACTGCAGGCCATTCAGGGTGCGGACTGGAAGGACTTCTTTTCCAAGATCCTGACCATGGTGGCCGCGGGAACGCCGCCGGATGTCGTCTATGTAGCCACCGAAGGCGCCCAGCTCTTTGCCGACAAGCTCGCCGAGCCTCTAGACAGTTATGTCCGCCGGGATGCCGCCGCCATGAGCGATTACTTTGCCGACGTCCACCCGAGCCTGCTGGAAGCCTTCATGTACCAGGGAAGCCTCTACCAGCTTCCACTGGACTGGAACGCGGCGAACATGAATTTGAACACCACCACCTTCGCCCAGGCCGGGCTTGAGCGGCCAAAAGACGACTGGACGAAGGACGACTTCACCGCCACCCTGCGGGCCCTACGCAAGGCCCGCCCGGCTGACTTCACCCCGTACTACTGGACCAACCGGCTTTTCGGCGGCGTCGTGCCGTGGCTTTACGCCAATGACACCAGCTTCCTGTCCGAAACGAAGGCTCCCGGCGGGGACTGGCTTTGGGACCGCTTCTACGCAAACGATCCTGCCCGGAGCACCCGCGGCGGCGGGTATCAGTGGCTGGCCCCCAACGCCGAGGACGGGCGGGTTGTCGAAACCTTCGACTACCTGCGCGAACTGGTGGCCGAAGGACTCGGCGTCCGTCCCGAATCCGGCGGCGGAAACGCCCTGGTGGGCCTGTTCGGCAACAACCGCATCGGCACCACGCCGGCCGGTGGCTATTGGGCGCAGGGCCTGCACGAGGCCGGGATGACCGCCGATCAATTCGACGTTCAGTTCTTCCCCCGCTGGCGGACCCAGCGCCATCAGTTCGGCGCTGCCGGCTACGCGATCATGCGCACGGCCAAAGACAAGGACGCGGCGTGGGAATGGGTGAAGTTCTGCTCCAGCCGCGAAGCGATGCAGTTGGCCATTCCCAAGCCCAACACCACGCCCACCCGCCGTTCGATGGTCAACGAATCCTTCTACGCAGCCACCGGGCCGCGGCACTGGAAGGTCTTCTACGACACCCTGGACAGGTTCCCCACCTCCGGTCCGATCCCCGCGCCGCCGCAGCAGGCGGCCGTCGAGACTGCCCTGATGAAGAACGTCTCCACCGCAGTCAGCGGCAGCTCCGCCGATGTGCGGGCAGCCATGGGCAACCTGCAGCGTGACCTTGAACTGGCTCTGAGGAGGAACTCATGACCACCACTTCCGCCGCCCCGCGGCAAACCGTGAAACCACCGGCCGTGCGCCGCTCCTTTGTCGAGCGATGGCTGGCCAGGATCTTCCTTGCTCCCACAGTGCTCGGGATGGCCCTGTTCACGTTCCTGCCGATCATCGCTTCGCTGGTCCTGGCCTTCTTCCGCTGGGACATCATCTCCGCACCGCAGTTCGTCGGTTTCGCCAACTTCGCAGCACTGGCACAGGACCCCACCGTGCGGGTGTCCTTCCTGAACACCATCGGGTTCGTAGTTGTTGCAGTAATCCTTCAACTGGGCATCGCGCTTGGCCTGGCCTCCATGCTGCAGGCCAGGATGCCGTCCTGGCTGAGGGTGTTCCTCCGTTCCACCTTCTTCTTCCCGCTGGTCCTGTCCGCCGCATCGGTGTCCATCTTCATGCGGTACATGTTCAACGAACAGTTCGGCGTGGTGAACTGGCTCCTGTCGCTCGTCGGGATTCCCGCTGTGCCGTGGCTGACAAGTCCCACGGCGTCTGCCGCCGTCGTTGTCCTGGTCTACGTCTGGCAGAACTTCGGGTTCTCCTTCCTGCTCTTCCTCGGCGCCCTCACCAACATCCCGAAAGAACTGCACGAAGCAGCGAACCTGGATGGCGCCACGGGCTGGAAACAGTTCAGCAATGTGACTCTTCCATTGATCAGCCCCACTGTGCTCGTGGCCTCTGTCATGGCCATCATCAGTGCCCTGCAGGTCTTCGACCAGCCGTACGTCCTGACCAACGGCGGTCCCGGCGACTCCACAAGGACCGCCGTCATGGTGATCTTTGAATCCGCGTTCCAGCAGCTGGAGTTCGGCAAAGCCTCTGCAATCGGCCTGGTGCTCACCGTGCTGATCCTTGCCGTCACCGCTCTCCAATTCCGCCTTAGCCGCCGCTTCGTCTTCTACCAGTGAGGCCCCCCATGTCCAGCCAGACTTTGCAGACCAGGACCGGCAAGCATTCCGGTTCCACCGCCGAACCGCCCGCCACCCCCAAGCCGTACCGCACCCGCCGCCTGCCCGCAGCCGGCACCATCGGAAGGTACGCCGCCCTGGCCGTGGCAGCGGCGCTGACCCTCGGCCCTGTCCTGTGGACCCTGTCCACCTCGCTGCGGACGCCGTCGGAATCGTTCAACCTGCCGCCGTCGTTTCTGCCCATCAACCCTGACTTCACCGCCTACCAGGAGGTGTTCAAGCAGATCAACGTCGGCCTCCTGGTCCTGAACAGCGCCCTGGTGACCGGGCTGATCGCACTTGGCCAGATGGCGTCGGCCACCCTGGCCGGCTACGCCTTCGCCCGCCTGGACTTCCGCGGCAAGAACGCCATCTTCTCGCTGGTGCTGGCCACCATGATGGTCCCGGTGCAGGTCACTATCGTCCCGGTGTTCATGCTGATCCGGGGCATGGGCCTGTCCGATACCCTGCTGGCCCTGATCCTGCCGGCTATTCCGACAGCATTCGGCACCTTCCTGATGCGCCAGTACTTCCTGGGCCTGCCAAACGACTTCGCCGAAGCAGCCGCCCTGGACGGTGCCGGACCATGGCGGATCTTCCAGTCGGTCTACGTCCCCCTGGCGGTCCCCGGCATGGCCATCGTCGGGATCCTTGCCTTCAACTTCCACTGGAACGAGTTCTTCCGGCCACTGATCCTGACGATCAGCGAACAGAACTTCACCCTTCCCCTCGGCCTGGTCACGCTCCAAGGCAACCTCGGCACCGGCAGCATCTCCGTGGTCCTCGCCGGCGTAATCCTGTCCATGCTGCCGGCACTGGTCGTCTTCATCTTCGGTCAACGAACCCTGCGGGAAGGCCTCACGGCCGGCGCCAGCAAATAGCCCAGACTTCCAAAGGAACCCATGGAAACCCTCACGACGAACAATGCAGCAGCCACCGACATTTACAGGCCTGCCCTGCATTACGCAGCCCGGGACACCTGGCTCAACGACCCCAACGGCCTGATTTTCCATGACGGCGTCTACCACCTCTATTACCAGAACAACCCGCTGGGCAACGTCTGGGGCAACATGTCCTGGGGACACGCGACATCCACGGACCTGCTGGCCTGGACCGAACACCCCGTCGCCATCCCCTGCGACGACAACGAAGACATCTTTTCCGGCAGCATCGTCTATGACAGGACCAACACCAGCGGCTTCGGCACCGGTTCCGTTGCCCCGCTCGTGGCCATCTACACCAGCGCCTACAAGCCGGGCTCCGAGCACGAGGGAATCCAGGCCCAGTCCCTGGCGTACAGCCTGGACGGTGGCTACACCTGGACAAAACACGCCAACAACCCCGTACTGGACCGCCGGTCAGCCAACTTCCGCGACCCTAAAGTCATCCGGTACGACGGCGGCGAGGGCAGTTGCTGGGTGATGGTCGCCGTTGAGGCGCAAGACTTCAAGGTGGTGTTCTACAAGTCCGAAGACCTGAAGAATTGGGAATTCCTCAGTAGCTTCGGCCCCGCGAACGCCACCGGCGGCATTTGGGAATGCCCCGACCTTTTCCCGCTGCCTGTGGACGGCGACCCGGAAAACGTCAAGTGGGTGCTGACCGTGAACCTCAACCCTGGCGGCCCCAACCGCGGGTCGGCCGGCCAATACTTCATTGGCGACTTCGACGGAACCTCATTCACCTCCACCAGTGCGGAGACCGCGGGCCTCCACAGCCCTGACGACCACGGCGCCTACCACTGGCTGGACTGGGGCCGGGACTACTACGCAGCCGTCTCCTTCAACGACGCCCCGGACAACCGTCGCCTCATGATCGGGTGGATGAACAACTGGGAGTACGCCAACCACATCCCGACCACACCCTGGCGCAGCCCCATGAGCCTGGCCCGCGAAGTCTCCCTTCAGACCATCGACGGAAACCTGTGCCTGGTCCAGCGACCCGCAGGCGACTGGACTGCATTGGTGACGCAGGAGCCTTTCTCCCTTGCTGAAACCACTATTGACGACAGCGAGCAGGTGCTGCCGGGCGCGGCAGGCACGGTTCAGCGCATTGATGTCAGCTTCGCTCCCGGAAGTGCTAAGGAATTCGGACTTGTCCTGCGGGGGGACGGCGCCAAGGGCACCCATGTGGGCATCCGGCCGGACGAAGGCAGACTGTTCGTCGATCGGCGGCAGTCCGGGCAGACTGACTTCCACGAATCCTTCCCCTCCGTCGACACCGCACCCGTCCGGTCATCATCGGATTCCTACGACCTCAGCATCTTCGTTGACCGCTGCTCCATAGAAGTGTTCGCCCAGGGCGGCCAGGTCACCATGGCTGAACTGATCTTCCCGGCCGAGGACAACACCGACCTCGCGGTCTTCGCCGCCGGCGGTACAGCGACGATCAGCAGCCTTCAGGTCACGCAGCTCGAGTAGGAGGCGACCTAATCACCGAGGTCGGCGCCCTCGGCGTTCAGGCCCCCACGCACACTTCAAGTGGTAAGTTCGGGCGCATGGAATGCGTCGTGCTGTACACCGTGCGTGAGGGCGTGGATCGCTCCAGGATCATGGAGATCTACCCGCGCCACAAGGCCTATTACCAGGCCTTCCACGCAGACGGCGGAGGCCTCGTTGCCCTCGGCCCGTTCCAGGACCCCGACCCGGCCGCCAGCTCGATGGGCATCTTCACGTCCCGCCAGGAAGCGGAACGGTTCGTCGCCGGCGACCCTTTCGTCACCGAAGGGCTGGCCGACGCGCGGCTCCTGGAGTGGAACGCTGTGCACCCCGCATAGGAGAACCCTTCCGGTCCAGGATCAGCGCCAGGGCAATGCCGAACATCCAGATGTCCTTTGCCAGTACGGTGCCTTGCTGGCTGGGCCGGATCCCGTCCTCCAGGGTCATTTCCGGAATCCTCCGGTACATGGTCAGGAGGGACCCGGAGAAGATACCAAGGCCCAGCCCCGCCAGCCTGCTCGGCACGAACGGCGCCAGGAGTATTGCCCCCAGGGTCATCTCGGCATAGCTAAGAAGCTTGCCAAATTTTTCCGGCTCCAACCGGGCCACCTGCGGGTACACCTTGGCCCCCATGCCCTGCAGTCGAGCGGCGCTGTCCTTGTCCAGGTTCCGCTTGCTGTAGCCGGCGTTGAAAATAAAAGCTCCGGTGGCCAGGCGGAGGGGAATGTGGCTCAGTTTCATCATTAATCCCTTCACGACGTGCTGGGTGATGCGAGCGAGCATAGTTCGGCCGGCCTTGCACCGCCAGAGCCTTGTGTCCCGGGGAGTTCCTCCCAGCGGAAGCACCCCCGGAAGGGCCGACGGCGGCACTCACCTGCCCGCCGTCGTCGTACGTTGGACCATGGCTGGCTGAGGGGAAAGGCAAGGTGGAGCAGGCTCATTGGAGCCTGCCCCACCTCTTGCGCCGGCGAATCTCCTGCGCCCGACTTTCGGGTTACCTGTTGCGATGGAGTATGCAGGAACATCTGCCGGCGGGCTTGAAAAGGAACGCCTCGGGGCCGCCGATGCGGCCTAGAGCGTCCTGGGATCTTCGGCGTACATCTTCAGCCTGATGGCCAAAGCGTCCGACATGTGGCGGGCGGCGATCTCCCCCGCGTGCCCGGAGTCCCCGTCCTCGATGGCGGCCAGCATGGCGGCGTAGTCCGCCAGCACTGCCGGCCACCTGCCGGGGTAGGTCAACGTGGTCAGGGTGTACCGGCGCACCTGCTGGTCCAGGCGTTCCAGCAGTCCGATCAGCGACGGGCTGTGCGTGGCGTGCCACAGCTGCGCGTGGAAGGCGCGGTTGGTTTCTGCGAGCGCACGGCCGTCGGTGGGATCCAGCTGCTGCATCTGCAGCAGCAGTCCCTTGAGCAGCTGGTGGTCCAGGGCGGTGGCCTTGACGGCGGCCTTGGCCGCGGCGGCCTGCTCGAGGATGATTCTCGACTCATAGATGTCGATGATCTCCTCGGCCGAATGCGTGCGGACAACCACCGCTTTGCCGCGCCTTTCCACCAGCCCGTCCTGCTCCAGCCGCTGCAGGGCTTCCCGCACGGGCGTCCGGGATGCCCCGTACCGCTCGGTGAGCTTGGCTTCCGTGAGCGGCTCGTCAGGCGCAAAGACACTGGCGAGAACGTCTTCGCGAAGCCGCTGATGGACGGGACTGGCCACTTTTTCCTCTTTTCCGTTTGATCTTCGGGACTGCTGTGTTGGCGTCTAGGCGATTGAACCGGCCCGGCGTCCGAAGACCGCGCCTGCCGCAAGCCCGGAGCCGCCGGGGTAGTTTCCGCTGAACAGTCCGCCCAGCGCTTCCCCGCAGGCATAGAGCCCTTCAAGCGGCTCCGGGTCTTCGGTGAGCACGCGGCCCCAGGTATCAGTCTTCAGGCCGCCGAAGGTGAAGGTGATGCCGCAGGTAACGGGGAAGGCGTAAAACGGTCCGGTGGCGATGCTGCGGGCCCAGTTGCTCTTCGGGGGCTGGGTGTCGGCGCGGCGTCCGTCCTTGACGTTGGGGTCAAACGGCGCGTCCTCAGCGATCGAGTTGTTGAAGCCCTGCACCGTCTCTGCCAGGCCTTCCGGGCTGATGCCGGCTTTCTGGGCCAGCTCGGCCAGGGTGGGCGCGGTGACCACCGAGACTCCGGGCATGTCGTACTCCTCGGCCCGCAACATGGGGCGGGAGGAGGCGTCAAAGATCTGGAAGGCGGCCGAGCCCGGCTGGGCAAGGATGTCGCGGCCGTACTTCGCGTAGGTGTAGTTGCGGTAGTCGGCGCCTTCGTCCACGAACCGCTTGCCCTCGGTGTTTACCACGATGCCCAGCGGGTACCCGCCGCGGGTGAGCTGGTTGGTGAGTTCCAGGTTGCCCTCGTTCTCCGGGTGCCAGGCGTCCCAGGCGACGCTGTGGCAGGTGGACCAGTCCCCGCCTTTGGCCGCCCCGGCTTCAAGGGCAGCGAGGATCATCTCGCCCGTGTTGCCGGGCGTGCCGCGTACTTTCGCGTTCTGCCAGCCCTCACCCAGGTGCTCGCGACGCAGTTCAGGCGATGCCTCGAAGCCTCCCGACGCGAGGACTACGGACTCAGCCCGGAACTCGCCCTCTTCGGTTGAGGTGCGGTACCGGACCCCGCTTACACGGCCGTCCTCCTGGATGAGGCCGGTGGCTGCGCAGTCGTAGATGACCTCCACGCCCATGCGCTCCGCGGCTGCCCGGTGGTCGGCCATGAGCCCCTTGCCGCCGCCCACGTTGCCCACGTGCAGGCCGCCCCAGAACAGGTATCCTCCGTCCTGGGTGCGGTATGCCTGGCGTTCATACATCAGGCGGTATTTGAGTCCCACGCCCTGGAGCCAGCGCAGCGTCGGGTTGCTTTCGCTGACCAGGACGGCGGACAGTTCGGGGTCGTTGCGGCCTTCGGAGACCTTGGACAGATCGGCGAGGTATTCGGCAGCGGTGTAAGCGGGGACTTCGGTGACGGCGTGCCGGTCATCAGGCTCCACGAATTCAATGACCTCCCCGAGCCCGTCATGGGAGATGCGGGTGGCGCCGGCGGTGTAGAAGCTGTTGCCGCCGGATGCGGCTTCCCGGGCCTTTTCCAGCAGGACAACCTTGCGTCCGCGCTCGGCGGCTGCAAGTGCTGCCGCGAATCCGGCGTTGCCGCCGCCAACTACCAAAACATCGCTCTTGTTCATCATCATCTCCTCAGCTCCATCGCTGTACACGATTGTATACATAGGTATGCCCTTGGATGCAATGACGTGGTTGCTGCCTTTTTCGGGTGCGCAGGAGCGGACTGAGGTGTGGGTCCTTGCGGCTAGCCCAGGCGCGGAGGGCTGATTTCCTGCGCGTCGATGTACATCTGGATCCGGATGTTCTTCGCCTCGTCCATATGGGCGCTGGCAATGCGGCCGGCCTCCTCCGCGTTCCGCGCGCGGATAGCCACCAGCAGTTCCTCATGCTCCTTCAGCACCCGGTCCCACCGCTCCCTGGTGGAAAGCGTGGTGCCGGGGTAGCGGATGAAGTGCACCAGGATCCGGTCCAGCAGGTCAAGGAGCGCTGCGCTGTGGCTGGCAGCCCAGATGCGCTCATGGAAGGTGCGGTTGGCGGCGGCCAGCTCAGCCGGAGTGGCGGCATCAAAGTCGAGGGTGACCATGGCCTGGTGCGCACGGTCAATGAGCATCAGGTCCATGTCCGTATGCCGGAGGGCGGCGGTTTTGGCGGCCGCTTCCTCGAGGAAGGTCCGGACTTCGTAGAGGTCCAGCATCTCCTCCGGCCGGTACTCCCGCACCTGCATCCGTGACCCGTAACGCTCCACCAAGCCCTCCGTTTCGAGGCGCCGCAACGCTTCCCGAATGGGAGTCCTGGAGACGTTGTACTTCTTAGCCAGGGCGCTTTCCACCAGCTGGGCACGGGGAGGCAGCTCCTGCGAGATGATGGCGTTCCTGATCATCAGGTAGGGGCTTGTCTCAGCTTGCGACGCCACGGGCGGCCTCCGGTCTTCATGGAACAAGCGGCAAGACGCAAACAGCGCCATACCTTTAGCCGCAATTCTAACGCACTGCATACCGTTTCGCGCGGCTGTGAACACCGTGCACGATCAGCAGCACGCGATGGAGCGGGGCTGCACGCTGTTGAAGCAGATCTGTATTCAACAATTCCCAATCTGTTGCTTAAGTCACTCCAGCGGTATACCGTTTGTGACCAACGCCATACAGACCAGGAGTTTCCGGATTCCAGATCGTGCGGCTCTGAACATTTATCCACCAGCTGCACACGGCGGTTCGGTGTTTTCAGGAGAATCAATGACGCTTCTATTCAGGGAAGAACCGCAGGCAGGCAGCCTTCCCGTCACCGCAGTCCCGGCAACCCTGGTCCGCGGAGGTACCAGCAAATGCTGGATCTTCCGTGACGAGGACCTTCCCGCGGACCCCCAGGAGACCGAACGGCTCCTGATCCGCACCTTCGGCTCACCGGACCTTCGCCAAATCGACGGGGTGGGCGGCGCATCCTCAACCACCAGCAAGGCAATCACCGTGGGTGGCACCGGCCCGGACGGAACCGTGCATTACCGGTTCGCGCAGGTTGCCATCGATAAACCAGCGGTTGAATGGGCCAGCAACTGCGGAAACTGCGCAACCGCACTGGGGCTCTATGCACTCCACGCCAGGCTGGTCACCCCCACCGGCGACGTCACCCGGGTCCCCATCCTGAACACGGTCACCGGACTGCGCCTCATCTGTGAAATCCCGACACCGGGCGCGCAGGTTCCGGCGTACGGCGGCCGCCGGCTCGATGGCCAGCACTACCCCGGCGTCCCCATCGACGTCGTTTTCCAGAAGACGTCGTGGTCCAGCTACGGAGCACAGTTCCCTACCGGCAAGGCCCTTGATGAAATCGACGTTGACGGACGGCGGTACCAGGCGACACTGATCGACGCGGGTGCCCCGGCTGCGCTCTTCGATGCACGGGACCTGGGACTGGACGCGACGGGCAGTGAGGAAGCGCTGGAGGCGCTGGTCCGGATTGCACCGCAGTTGCGTGCCGCGGCTGCCCGCAAGATGAACCTTCCGCAGAACCTCAGCTCCATCCCCAAGGTGGGCGTCGTGGGGCCTCCGCCCGAAGGAACAACCGGAGTGTCAGCCCGGATGATCTCGATGAGCGCGCTGCACCCCGCCATCGGGCTCACCAGCGCCGTCGCCGTCGCTGCCGCTTCCGGGACGGAGGGCAGCGTAGTGCGGCGCAGCATGGTTCCCGCAGCCGAGGCCGGACTGTCCATCCACCTGCTGAACGGCAAGACCGCACTGGCGCTGGATGCAGCCGATCCGGCTGAGGTCTCCTTTCAACGCTCGGCCCGCGTCATCAGCGAAAGCACCATCCTGGTGCCAAATGACTGAAGTAACCCCTACCGGAAAAACCCAGCCCAAGGAACCAGCCATGAAGATCAGCATTCAAAACCTGCAGCTGAAGTACGGAAGCTTCACTGCCATCGAAAACCTCAACCTCGACATCGAGGACGGCGAGGCGCTCGTCCTCCTGGGCCAATCGGGATGCGGCAAAACCAGCACGATGCGCAGCATCGCCGGCCTGGAGGAGCCCACCTCAGGGCGCATCATCATCGACGACGTGGTGGTCTTCGACTCCGAAAAGGGCATCAACCTGCCACCGAACAAGCGCAACGTCGGCATGGTCTTCCAGTCCTACGCCGTGTGGCCGCACATGACCGTGGCCCAAAACGTCGCCTACTCCCTGAAACAGAAGAAGCTTTCCAAGAGCGAAATCGATGAGCGCGTCATGGAGGCCCTTACCCTGGTTGGCCTGGAGCCCTATGCGGACCGCGGCGCGAGCCTGCTCAGCGGTGGCCAGATGCAGCGCGTCG
This sequence comes from Arthrobacter sedimenti, assembly GCF_042652025.1. Classification (NCBI taxonomy): domain Bacteria; kingdom Bacillati; phylum Actinomycetota; class Actinomycetes; order Micrococcales; family Micrococcaceae; genus Arthrobacter; species Arthrobacter sedimenti. The sequence goes on from NZ_JBHSDQ010000004.1 coordinate 431,303, forward strand.
CCCTGGCGCGCAGCCTGGTGATGCGGCCCAGCGTGCTCATGCTCGACGAACCGCTTTCCAACCTGGACGCCCGCCTCCGTGACCGCCTCAGGGTGGAGCTGCGTGAGATCCAGCTTCAGTTGGGCCTCACCTGCGTATATGTCACCCACGACCAGCACGAAGCCTTCGCACTGGCGGACCGCATCGCGCTGCTCCAGGGCGGCCGGATCGTTCAGATGGGCGCCCCCCAGCACATGTATGAAGCCCCCGCCAGCGCCTCGATCGCGCACTTCCTGGGCGTCTCCAACATCATGGACTGCACTCCGGAGGGCACGGCTGCCGGATCCACCACCGCACGCATCACCGACAGCGGACTCACCGTCCAGTCGGCGCAGACAACCACCGACGCGGGCACATCCCCCAAGGTGTGCATCCGCGCCGAGGACCTGCAGATCACCGCCATGCCCACCGAACACCCGAACTCATGGCCGGGAACCGTGCGGGTAGCCGGCTTCCAAGGCAACGACATCCGGTACGCCATCCAACTGGAATCCGGGCCCGAGCTGGACGCCCTGGGCGGCCTGCGCCGCGGCGAACAGCACAAAGTCGGGGACCGCGTCTGGGTGACGGTCAACCCCCGTGAAGTCCAGATCCTTCCGGCCGAGGTCCTCGCATGAGCCTCAAGACCGTAGCGACCAGCCGGGCCGAGGCCCGCCCGGCCTCGACGCCCGCGCCCAAGGATTACCGCTCTGCCCGGACCCTTGCGGGCCTGCGGAAGAACACGCCGGGCCTGATCGTCCTGGTCATCCTCGGCATCCTCATTGTGCTTCCGCTCGCCCTGGTCCTGCTGGCAGCCTTCTCCGACAGCGTCCCGCGGCCCGGCAGCATCTCCCTGGGCGGCCTGACGCTGTCCAACCTGGCACTGCTGGCCACCCCGGAGGCACTCGGGGCTCTGGTCAACTCGCTCATGGTGGGAGCAGGCTCGGCCGTCATCGCCCTGCTGATCGGTGCGTTCCTGGCCTTTGTCTGCGCCCGCTCCGATGCGCCGTGGCGGAAGTTCATCTTCTTCATCGGCATGGCCCCGATGTTCATCCCGGCCCTGGTCGGCGCCCTGGCCTGGTCCCTGCTGTGCTCGCCCAGCGCCGGCTACATCAACATCTTCCTCCGGGACCTCGGCATTGATGCCGCGATCAACATCTACAGCCTTCCGGGCCTGGTTTTCGTGCTGGGAATCTTCTACGCCCCGTACGCCTTCCTGCTGCTGCACAGCTCCCTGTCGATGATGAACGCCGACCTCGAAGAGGCTGCGACCGTCCACGGCGCACCGCTGCGCACCATGCTGCGGACCGTCACCCTGCCCCTGGCCCTGCCGGCCATCCTGGGCTCCGCCGTCCTGGTCTTCGCACTGACGATGGAAAACTTCCCCGTGGCCCAGGTCATCGGCAACCCGGCCGGCGTGGACACGCTGCCTACCTATATCTACCGCCTGATGAGCGCCACACCGGCCAAGAGCAACCAGGCCGCCAGCGTCGCCGTCATCCTGACGGTTGCGCTGATGGCCGTGACGCTCATCCAGCAGCGCATCATCAACAAGCGCAAATTCACCACGATGACCGGCAAGGGCAACCGTCCCCGCCAGGTGCCTCTGCGCAAGATGCGCTGGCCTTTCACCATCATTGCCCTGGCCTACTTCGCAGTGTCCGTGGTCCTGCCCATGCTCGCCCTGCTGGCCGCGTCGATGCAGGCCACCCCGTTCGTGTCCTCGATGTCCCAGCTACTGGAGGCGAATGCCCTCAGCTTCGCCAAGCTGGGCGAGGTCCTGGGCTCCAACGACTTCCAGCTCGCCCTGAAGAACAGCGTGCTGGTGGCCCTGATCGCGGCCTTCGCCGGCACAACCCTCAGCTTCATCGCCTCCTACATCCGGTACCGCACCAAGTCCAAGGTGGGGCGCCTGATCGAACTGGTGGCCATGACCCCGCTGGCCGTCCCCGCCATCGTCATGGGCATCGGACTGCTCTGGACCTGGCTGCTGCTTCCGTTGCCCATCTATGGCACCCTGGCGATCCTCGCCGTCGCCTGCGTGGCAGTGTTCATGCCGCAGGGCTACCGCGGCGTCTCCGCCTCCATGCTCCAGATGGACCAGGACCTCGAGGACAGCGCCGTGATGCTCGGCGCCGGCCGGACCAGGTCCGTCCTGGACGTCACCCTGCCCCTGATGCGGGTGGGCATCATGTCCTCCTTCCTGCTGTTCCTCATGCTCTCCATGCGTGAGCTCAGCGCCTCCATCTTCCTGTTCACCTCCAACACCCGCATCCTGTCCATCCTCGTGTTCGACAACTTCGACAACGGCCAGAGCCAGGCAGCTGCCGCCGTCAGCGTCCTGTACTGCCTCGTCATCGGAATCCTCGCCGTCATCGCCCAAAAAGTCGGCGGCGAACGCAAGACCAAGAACTGACCTTCCACCCCACCTTTGAAAGGGACACCCACAATGAAGTTAGCGTCCAAACTCCCCGCCCTCACCGCCGCCGGAGTGCTCCTGGCCCTCAGCCTGACCGGCTGTGGAAGCGCCGCCCAGAGCGCCGGCGTCGTCACGGCCACCGCGGCCGTGAACACCGACAACGGCCTGGTGATCAACGGCGAATCCATCGCGGACAAGGCCACCTACGAGAAGGCCAAGACCCAAACCCTGTCCCTCTACTCCGGCTACACCGATTCCTCCGAAAGCGCCCTGGTGGACGCCTTCACCAAGGACACCGGCATCAAGGTCAACGTCGTCCGGCTCACCCCGAACAAACTCTCCGAACGCGTACTGTCCGAACAGGGTGCCGGCAAGCTCAGCGCCGACGTGATCCGCACCTCCGACTACCGGATCGCCAAGTCCATGGAGGACGCCAAGGTCTGGAAGGCCTACGACGTCCCCGGCGCCTCCGCACTCAAGGACGTCTCCGTGGACGGCGGCCAGTTCACGCGCATGTTCAACTCCGTGTACACCCTGGGCTACAACACCCAGCTGGTGAAGGAAGCTGATGCCCCCAAGTCCTGGGCAGACGCCGTCGGCGGCAAGTGGCAGGGCAAGCTGGGCATCGTCCAGGGCGGCTCTGGCGGCAGCACCGCTGCGCTGAACCGCTTCATGGAAACCAAGATGGGCGGCGACTACTTCGCCAAGTATGCGGCGCAGAAGCCCAAGATCTACGACTCCCTGGGTGCTGAAGCCACCGCCCTGGCCCGCGGTGAAGTCGCCGTCGGCACGGTCACCATCAGCGGCACCAACATCTCGGCCGTGCAGGACAAGGCTCCCGTGAAGTTCATCGTGCCGGAGGAAGGCCTGGTCTCCTACGACTACTACCTGGGCATGACGGGCACAGCCACGAACGTGGAAGCCGCCAAGGTGTTCATGAACTACAACCTTTCCAAGCAGGGCCAGCAGGTCTTCGCGCAGATCGGTGAATACCCGGTCCGCACCGACGTGGCACCGCCCACCATCATGGGTGTGACCCTCCCCGCCGTCGATTCCGGCAAGGTCTACCGCATGCAGAACAGCGACGCCACCACTTACGGCAAGGACGACCTGGCCAAGTGGAACCAGGTGTTCGGCTACACCAAGTAAATCCCTCCCGTGCCTGGGGACCCGGCAGCCGCCGGGTCCCCAGGCACGTTTTTTATACCCCAGGAGCCCCGTGACCTCCCCGCACCCCGCCTTGCCTGTCCCCCGGAACACCACAGCCCTGCTGGTCCTCCGGGATGGGGCAACCGTCCTTGAACTCGGCGACACCGCCCGGGCCAGCTACGTCGCCTCGGTGCGCAAAAGCCTGCTCTCCATCCTCTTCGGCATCCAGGTGGAAGCCGGCACTGTCAGCCTGGATGACACGTTGGGCGCGCTGGGGATCGATGACACCGGCAGCCTGCTCCCCCTCGAGAAGACAGCGAGGCTCCGCCACCTCCTGACGTCGCGGTCGGGGGTCTACCACCCACCGTCCAGCCCCGGCAGTGATGAGGACGCCTTTCCGCCACGCGGCACGAAGACGCCGGGGCAGTACTTCGTCTACAACAACTGGGATTTCAACGCCGCGGGCGCCATCTTCGAGAAGGCCGGCGGCCTGACCGTCTTCGAGGCGTTCGAGAAGTACCTGGCCGGTCCGTTGGGGCTGAGCGACTACGACCCCCGCCGCCAGCGGATGCTCGGCGACCCCGGAAAGTCCGCTTTTCCGGCCTACCACTTCTTCCTCTCCGCCCGGGACCTGGCCAAGATCGGGCTGCTAATGGCGGCCGGCGGGCAATGGGAGGGCCGGCAGCTTGTGCACCGGGAGTGGGTCAGGGAAAGCCTGGCACCGCACGTGAGGCGCGCGGACATGGCGCCGGCCACCGGTTTCGGCACCTGCGACTACGGCTACCTGTGGTGGCTGCCCCGGGAAACCGGCCCCCAATGGGAGGGCGCGTTCCTGGCGGCGGGCAACTACGGCCAGTTCCTCCTGGTCCTGCCGGCCATCGGCAGCGTCATCGTCCACCGCCGCTTCGTCAGCGACCGCTTTGCCATCGCCCGGAACACCCGCGCCGTAGGTGCCCCGGCGGCGTCCCCGGCTCCGGTCACGCACGCCGAATTCACGGACCTGGCCCGCGCGCTGGTGGCCGGTCCCCTTGCCCGGTAGGCGTCTTAAAGACCATGCACGACGGCGGCACCGGCCTTCGTCAGGAAGCCGCGCCCTTGGCGATGGACCGGAATACCTTGGTTGCCTGCTGCGCGGCGGGGCTCAGCCTCCGGTTTTCCAAGTGGGCGAGGAGGATGCGCCGCTTCGGTGCCCCGGCGAGCGGGACGGCCACCACATCGGGGCGCAGGGCCGTGAGCGCCAGCCTGGGAGCCAGGGCAATACCGATGCCGGCGGCCACCATGCCCTGGGTCTCCTGGTAATCGTTGGCGGCGAAGGCGATCCGCGGCTCGAACCCGGCGTCCCGGCATACCCGGCTGAGGACGTCGGCCACGGGGTGCTCGTCGCGCACCACCCATTCCTGGTCACTCAAGGCGCCGATGCGGACCGAGCCCAGTTTTGCGATGGGGTGCTCCCGCGGCACCAGCAGCACCGTGGGATCGTTGGTCAGCCGGACCAGTGCCAGGTCGGGGTCCTCGATCTGCTGCCAGGGATAGTCCCACAGCAGCGTCAGTTCGATTTCCCTCCGCCGCAACCGCTCCAGCAGGCCGTCGCGGCGGGCGCTGACCACGGTCACGGCCACGTCCGGATGGCGGGCACGAAAGGCCAGCACCACGTCCGGCATCAGGGAAGCCCCGCCGGTGGGAAAGGTCCCCAGCCGGAGCTGGCCCCGCCGGAGGCCCGCAAACTCCCCCATTTCGGCGCGGGCAGCTTCCACGGTCCTGTCGATGTCATCGGCATAGTGCAGCAGGGCGTGGCCCGCTTCGGTGAGCACCACGCCCCGGGGGTGGCGCTCGATCAGCACCACGCCCATCTCCTGCTCGAGTTTCGCGATTTGCTGCGAGACGGCCGAGGTGGTGAAGGAAAGGGCGGCCGCAGCGGAGGTCAGGGAGCCGGACCGGCCCACCTCGCGGAGCACGTGGAGCCGGTGGAGATCGAGGATTGCCATGCACTGAGTTTAGCAAAAGTAGATAGTTGTCCATTTATTTGCGATTGTGCTGAAGGCTCTCATCCCGGATCGTAGAAGTACAAGGTGCTGTGAAGTAGAGCACCTGAAAGTTACGAGGGAGAAATACAGTGGGACTCAAAGGACATTGGTACCGGGGCGGCACCAGCAAGTGCTGGCTCTTCGATGCCAGGGACGTGGCCCTCCACGCCCCCACCCGCGAGGACATCCCCGCACTGCTGTCAGCCGCTTTCGGCGCAGCGGATGCGCGGCAGCTGGACGGCGTGGGCGGCGGAACATCCACCACGTCAAAGGCTGCAGTCATCTGGGCAACCCCCGGCGGCGAAGCAGACCTCGACTACCTCTTCGCCCAGGTGGGGATTGGTGACCCCACCGTTGAGCTGGGTTCCAACTGCGGCAACTGCGCCACCGCCATAGCCCTGTTCGCAGTCCAGACGGGCATCGTTCCCGCCCGGGACGGCATGACCAAGGTCCGCATGCGCCACGTCACTTCCGGCGCGGTCCTCAGCGGGGCGGTTCCCACCCCCCGGGGCCGCATTCCCAAGTCCGGCCTGGCCCGGGTTCCCGGCAGCAGCGCGGCCGGTGTTCCCGTCAGCCTCTCGTTCCACGGCCCCTGGGGCCAGAACACCGGTGCACTCCTGCCTACCGGCAACCCGGTGGAGCAGCTCCAAGTGAACGGCCGGACACTGGACGCAACGATGGTGGACGCCGGCGCCCCTGCCGTGCTCCTCGCAGCCGACCAGGCCGGCGTCGATCTTTCCTCAATGACGGACAACCTCGCCGCCCAACTGCCGGACCTCATCGCGGCACGGGCATCAGCCGGCCTCATCATGGGGCTGCGGAAGCCCGAGGATCCGCCGCAGAACGCGGTCCCGAAAGTCGGGGTCGTGGCTCCTGCCGGCGACTACACCGCCGCGGACGGAACAACCATCAGCGCCGGCAGCCACGACGTGCGGGTGCGGATGCTGTCCATGCTCGCGCCGCACCCGGCCATCGGCCTCACCTCAGCGGTGGCAGTCGCCCTGGCGGCCTCGCAGCCGTCATCGGTGGTAGCCGCCGCGGCGGGCCAATCGCCCTCCACCGGCACCGGAACCCCCCGCTTGCTGCGGGTCGGGACGCCCGCCGGCGTGATCACCGCCGAAATCATCACCGATGACACCGGCGCTGTCAGCGAAGTGGCCCTCCACCGGGCAGCCCGCCACATCGCCACCGCAGACATCGATGTGGCCCCGGCCGCCGAGCTGTCCGCCTAAAACCCCCATCTCTTTGCCCCATTATTAAGGGGCCGCACCAACCAGGAAGTTGTTCAATGAAGATCAAATCCATCCTCGGACACCTGTATGTCCAGGTACTCATCGGAGTCGCCCTCGGCGTCGTTGTAGGCGCACTGTGGCCGGACCTCGGTTCCTCCCTCAAGCCGATCGGCGACGGCTTCGTGAAACTCGTGAAGTTCATGATCGCCCCCATCGTGTTCTGCACCATCGTGGGAGGCATCACCTCCCTGCGGGACACCAAGAAGGTGGGCCCCACCCTGATCCGGTCGCTGGGCCTCTTCTACGCACTGACCGCACTCGCCCTGGCCTTGGGCCTGGCCGCGGTGACACTGTTCCAGCCCGGGGCGGGCATGCACATCGATCCCACGCACCTGGACTCCTCGGTGGCGCAGAAGTACACCACTCAGCTGCCCAGCAGCAACCCTGTGGACTTCATCCTGAGCATCATTCCCACCACGTTCGTTGGCGCCTTCGCCGACGGTGAGGTCCTGCCCGTGCTGGTCATCGCCATGCTCTGCGGCTTCGCCTTCAGCAAGCTCGGCGCACCGGGCCAGCTGGCCCTGAACGTGGTCAACAGCTTCAACAAGCTGCTCTTCATCATGTTCGGCTACATCATGAAGGTAGCTCCCCTGGGTGCCTTCGGCGCCATGGCCTTCACCGTGGGCAAGTACGGTGCCCACTCCATCGGCAACCTCGGCATGCTGATCCTTGCCTTCTACGCCGCCTGCATCGTCTTCGTGGCGGTGGGCCTAGGCATCCTGGCCAAGGTGACCGGCTTCAGCCTGTGGCAGATCCTGCGCTACTTCAAGGACGAATTCCTGATCGTCCTGGCCACGTCCTCCAGCGAACCGGTCCTGCCGCGCCTGCTGTCCAAGCTCGAACGGATCGGCTGCGACCGCAGCGTTGTAGGCCTGGTGGTCCCCACCGGATACTCCTTCAACCTGACCGGCACGGCCATCTACCTCACCCTGGCCTCCATGTTCATCGCCCAGGCCTGCGACATCCACCTCAGCTGGGGCCAGATCCTGCTGATGCTCGGCATGATGCTGCTGACCTCCAAGGGTGCGGCCGGCGTCACCGGAAGCGGCTTCGTGGCCCTGGTGGCCACCCTGACGGTTATGCCCACCCTGCCCGTGGCCGGCGTGGCCCTCATCGTTGGCATCGACCGCTTCATGAGCGAGGCCCGCGCCCTCACCAGCACGGTCTGCAACATCGTCTCCTGCGTGGCAATCGCCAAGTGGCAGGGCGAGCTGGACATGGCCAAGCTCCGCTCCGAGCTCCAGGCGGGCTTCGTGCCCACCGAGGCGGAAAAGGTGCAGCTGGCCGAGCCCGCCCTGGCACACTAGCCGGCGGGCAGGCCACCACCTCCCACTGAATGCCCGGGACCCCATCAGGGGTCCCGGGCAGTTTTTTGCCTGGCGCGGTCCGGAACTAGAAGGCCGCGCCCGGATCCTTGGCGACGTCCAGGAGCGTGCCCTGGAAGGCAATCTCCGCGGCAGCGCGGACCCTCTCGTGGCGGTGCGCCAGGAGGATCCGGCGGGACGGCGCACTGGCGCCAAGGGAGAGGATGCTCACGCCGGGATGTTTGTTTACGACGGCCGTCCGCGGGGCCAGTGCGATCCCCAGCCCAACGCTGGCCATCGCCTGGGCTTCCTGATAGTCGTTCGCCTCGAAGGCAATGCGCGGGGTGAATCCCGCAGCCTCGGAGCTTCTATGCAGTACTTCAACGACGGGATGCTCGTCCCCACGCACTATCCATTCCTCCGCCGAGAGGTCGGCCATAGCCACCTGCTTGCGGCGGGCAAGCCGGTGCTCCTTACCGACGATCAGGACGGTTGCATCCTCAAAGACAGTGGTGAGGGCGAAGGTTTCCGGCTGGATCCTGTCCCACTCGTAGTCCCACAACAGCGACAGCCCCACCTGGCCGTTTTCGAGCATCTCAACGAGTTCCTCAAAGCGGCTGCTGCGCACGCGCAGCTCGATGGCGGGGTATTGCTTCTTGAAGCGGCTGATGACCAGCGGCAGGAAGGAACCGCCCAAAGTGGGGAAGGTTCCCATGGTGACTGAGCCGCGGCCCAACCCCGCGATTCCCGCCAGGTCCGACTCCGCCGCAGCCAACTGCCGAAGGATCCGGCGGGTATGCGACGCCAGGACGTGGCCGGCTTCGGTAGGCACCATCCCCCTTGTGTGCCGCTGCAGCAGCGGTTGCCCAACTTCCGTTTCAAGCCGCCTCAGCTGCTGGGAAACACCAGATGGGGAGTATCCGTGTTTGGCGCCCGCAGCGGTGACTGATCCCAGTTCAACGACATCAAGAAGCAATTCCAGTCTTTTTACGTTAAGCATCGCTGCACCCTTGAAGTAAAACTTCCAATACCTTGCACAATTCTACGATCACAGTTCAGGCCAAGGCAGACGGTCGGGGGCAGCCTTCACTGCGGCACCACCGCCAAGGCTGAAATAGCACCAACCGGCGTCAGTTCTCATTGAGAGATGAAGGAAAAGTGCATGCCGTTGAACAATTATTTGCTTGTAATTCACGCAGAACCCGGGTGACACTTGATTGCCGGCAAGGCACGCAAGGGCGCAAACGAAAGGCCTCAAGGGCAGTGGAAGCAGATAACCTACGCAACGGATTCCCCCGCCGCCATCCCCGCGGCCAGCCAATCCCGAACTGGTGCTCGCTCAAGCGTTCAGATGAGGTGGAAGTATGCCGGGACGGCCGCCCCATCGCCGCCGGCCAGATCGATATGCTTGCCCTTGACGGCAGCATGGTGTGGATCCTCAAGGAGCACGGGAACGACCGCGCACTCTTCCTGCACAGCGACGGCGTCACGCTCCATCGGCGGCCGGCAAAGAGACCACTGTGACCGGAGCTCCGGCCCGCACGGCAGATCGGAGCAGGCCATGACAGCCACCCAGATCATTCCGCTTGTCATTCTGGTGGTGATGTTCGTCGTTGCCACCAAGTGGCCGCTGAACATTGGCGTGATGGGACTGGTGGCCTCGTTCGGAGTCGGCTACTTCATGCTTGGACTGACCGACAGCGAAATCCTTTCCGAGTTTCCGGCCGCCATCGTCCTGACGATTGTTGGTGTCACGTACTTCTTCAGCATGGCCCACCGGAACGGCACCATCGACATCATTGTCCAAACCTGCGTCCGCCTGGTCAGGGGACGCACCATGCTGCTGCCCTGGGTCTTCTTCCTCATGGCCGCCATCCTGACGTCCCTGGGCACTTTCTCTCCCGCCGCCGTCGCCCTCCTCGCCCCGGCTGCCATCGGCTTCGCCTACGAATCGCGCCTCCACCCTGTCCTCATGGGGGCGTTCATCATCAATGGGGCCCACGCGGGCGGCTTTTCGCCGTTGTCCGTGGCCGGGGTGCTGGTCCACAACATCGCGCTGAAGAACGGTTTCCCGGTTTCCCAGGCCGCGTTGTTCGCAGCCAGCTTCGCGGTCAACCTCCTCCTGTCCGTGTTGACCATAGTCGCCTTCGTCCTCCTGCGCCGGCTGCATGATTCCCATGGCAGCCCGGAGATGACCCAGGGCCCCGCCACGGCCACCCGGCCCCACGGCCAGCAGGTCCTCACCCTGGTGCTGATCCTGGCGCTGCTCGTGTGCACTTTGGGTTTCCAAATGCCGATCGGCTTCGTTGCCCTCTCCGCCGGCCTCCTGCTGGCACTGGTCAACATCAAGGAGCACCGCACGTTCATCGGCGGCATCTCCTGGTCAACCGTCCTCCTCGTGGCGGGAATGATCACCTACGTTTCGCTGCTCCAACGCATCGGCGTCATCGACACGCTGGCCAAACAGGCCCTGGCCCTGGGCGCACCCCTGCTCATCGCGCTGGTCCTGTGCTACGTCATCGGCGTGGGCTCGGCGTTCGCGTCCTCCACCGCGCTGCTCACGGCCTTCATCCCCATGGCCGGGCCGCTCCTTGCCACCAGCAGCCTCAGCGCCTCCGGAACTGTCGCTTCCCTTGCCATCGCCGCAACCGTTGTCGATGTTTCGCCTTTCTCCACCGACGGCGCCCTGGTGGTTGCCAACGCCCGGGAAGACGACCGGCAACGGGTCTACCGGCAACTCATGTTCTACGCCGGGGCGGTGGTCCTGGTTGCGCCAGCAATGGCCTGGGCGCTGCTGGTCCCCACGGGCATCCTGTAGCCCACACCAACACCTGACATCGAACAACCCCACCGAAAGGACCCGGAATGAACGAGCCCCAAACGGACCAGGAAACAACAGAAGACTGCGATTCCGGCAACTGTTTCTACTGCCACGGCCCGGAAACCGACTAGGGGTCCGGGGGCTGGCCCGGCCCCGCTCCTACACCCACTGCTCCCAGACCGTCAGCAGCAAGCTGACCGTCCCGGAGCCGGCCCCGGCTGAAGCACCGCCCACTGAAGGGTCGACGACGGCGCCCACCTCGCCGCCGTCGTCGTTCCTTCCAGCCGACCCGGCCCTTCCAACAAAGCCGGCCCAGGCAGCAAAACCAGCCCAGCGCATCAGGCGCGGACAACCTCGGCAGCTTGGTCCGCGGTGCGCTCCGGCGCCTCCAGCCCCAGGTGCTCGCGGAGCGTGCTGCCCCGGTACTCGGTGGGGTACACGCCGCGTTCCTGCAGCTCCGGCACGAGGTGGTTGACGATGTCGTCCAGGCCGGTGGGAATCAGCCACGGCGAGATGTTGAATCCGTCCACCGCGCCGACGCGCGCGTACTCGGCCAGCTGGTCCGCCACAGCCGTGTAGGAACCGGTGAAGGTGGAATCGATGCGGGCCGTCTTGGAGGTGACGAACTGCCGGATGGACAGCCCTTTGTCCTTGGCTTCGGCCCGCCACTGGTCCGCCAGCTGCCGTGCCTTGGCCCCGTGGAAGCCGCTGCCGCGGGTCTCCGACGTCTCCTCCACCACGGGATCGATCTCCGGCAGCGGCCCGTCCGGATCGTAGCTGGACAGCTCGCGGCCCCAGAACTGCTCCAGGTAGGCGATGGCCTGCTGCGGGCCGATCTGCAGGCTCCGCACCCACTCCTTCTTATCCGCCGCTTCCGCAGCAGTGGCCGCGAGGATGAACTCGCTGGCGGGCATGATCTGCACGGCGTTGGCCGCGCGGCCGGCAGCCAGCGAACGCTCCACCAGGTCCTTGCGGAACTCCACGGCGTCGTCGAACTTGGGGTGGGCCGAGAAGATCACGTCCGCCTGGCGGGCAGCGAAGTTCCGGCCCTCAGGCGAATCGCCCGCTTGGAACAGCACCGGCCGGTACTGGGCGCTCCGCGGCAGCCGCGGCGTCACGTCCACCGTGTAGTGCTGGCCCTCGTGCAGCACGCGCCGGGCAGGACCATCCGGAGACTCCCACGAGTCCCAGATCCGCTTGGCCGTCTCCACGAACGCTTCCGCGTGCTTGTACCGGTCGGCGTGGTCCAGGTAACCGCCGCGGCGAAAGTTCGCCCCGGTCCAGGCGTTGTCCGTGGTCACGATGTTCCAGGCCGCGCGGCCGTCTGAGATCAGGTCCAGCGAGGCGAGCCGGTGCGCCAGGTCCGCGGGATCGTTGTACGTTGTGTTCTGGGTGGCCACCAGGCCGATGTTCCTGGTGACGGATGCCAGAGCGGCGAGCATGGTCTGCGCGTCCGGGCGGCCCACCACGTCCAGCGCGTGCGGGCGTCCCAGGTGCTCCCTGAGGCGCAGCCCCTCACCCAGGAAGAACGCGGCGAACAGCCCCCGCTCGGCGGTCTGCGCGATGCGACGGAACGACTCAAAGTCCGTCTGCGAGCCGGATTCCGCCGCCTTCCAGATGGTGCCGGAGTTGACTCCTTGGAAGAAGACGCCGAACTGGATCTGGCCGCTCGGCATAAAAACGTCGGATTTAGCACGGGTGTGCTGCGTCATGGTTTTCCCCTTACTTTCCGGCACCGTCAGGCGCGGCAGTATCTGATGTGTAACGGCTGGCCGGGCGCTCCAGTCCCAGCAGGTAGCGGAAGGTCCCGTCCTGTACCGGCGCGCGGAGCACACCGCGGCGGCGCAGCTCCGGCACCACAAGGCGGCCCAGTTCCTCCAGGTCCACAAAGAGCGACGCCGGATGGAGGCGCACGCCGTCCGCCTCGGCCAGCAGGGACGCCAGGAGGTCAGAGAGACCGGCTGCAGTACCTGCGAAAGCCGCCCGGCCGCCGTCGAACGCTGATTCCCGCGAACCCGCAGCCTGCCCGCGGGAGTCCAGCACAACGTCGAGCTCGGCGATCACCGCAACCGGGGCACCCACCCTGGTGCGCACGTCCCGGACCTCGGCGGCCAGCAGCTCGGGAGTCGGCGCGGACACCAGCACGCCGTCAACGGCGTCAGCCGGCACTTCACCCAGCAGCGACGCCGGTACCAGCACCGGCAACTGCGCCTGCAGCGGCCGCGGGATGATCGACGGCCCCTTCACGGAGTAGCCGGCGCCTGCAAAATCGGCAGGCGTCTCGAAATCGGCGTAATGAAGCTTGTCCACGTCGATATACCGCCCGGTGGCAACGTCACGGATCACGGCGCCGTCCTCCCACGAGTCCCAGAGCCGCCGGGACACCTCGATGGACGCCGCGGCCTCCTGCCCCAGCCCGGCACCCGTCACCGAAGAACGTCCGACGGCGGCCGCCGCTTCCGGCGATTCGGCAGCCGTCACGATCCACCCGGCCCGGCCGCCGGACACATAGTCCAGGCTGGCCAGCTGGGTGGAGACGTGGAACGGCTCGGTGTAGACGGTGTCCACCTCGGGAACCAAGGCAATGGACCGCGTGGCCGGTCCGGCGAACGCGGCGCGCTGCAGCGCATTGGTGCGGCCGGGAGCCGGTGCGTCCGTGAAGGTGGCCGCGTGGAAGCCCGCGGACTCGGCGACCAGGACGGCACGGGTGAGGTCCGCACCGTCCCAGCCGGCGCCGTCGAGGTCGATGGCAAGGAAACCCTGAATATTGCTCACTGCTGGTCCTGACGTTCGTAGGGAATTTTCTCGCCGGCCTCGATGGCCACGGGCAGCCGGTTTTCGGCCGGCGGCAGCGGGCAGGTGGCCAAGTCGGTGTACGCGCAGGGCAGGTTCACGGCGCGGTTGAAGTCCAGCAGCACGGAGCCGTCCGCGGCGGGCACCACCGAAAGCGAGCGATTCGCCGCATAGGTGGTCTTGCCGGAGGTCTGATCCGTGAACAGGACGGACAGGGAACCGGGCGCGTGGCCGTTGAAAGCGGTGAGCGCCAGTTCCTGGCCGGCCAGTTTGAAGCGGATCTCACCGGGAGCCTCGTAGACGTGTTGGATGCCCTCGACGGCGGCCCCCACGGTGGTGGGCCTCGGCGCCTCGAACGGCACGAACGTCCCGCGGACGGCGTACGCGGCGTCCGGCGAGTAGGCGGGCGTGCCCTGGTAGTGCCGCAGCAGCGCGTTCGAAGGATTCCGTGGCCGCACGATGTACTCGCCGCCGCGCTTGGCCACCTCGATAACCGTGTCGCCGGAGAGCAGGTTGATGCCGCCGCGCTCCTCGATGGGCCCGAACTCCAGGGTGGCGCCGGACGGACCGTTCAGCTCCCTGCCGTCCTGCTGCAGGCTGTCGCCCGGCTCCAAAACCAGACGGACGACGCCGGCCTTCACACTCCAGGTGCCCGGGGCACCTTCCAGCCGGGTGGCCTCGTCGCCCAGCCAGTGCAGGTGGGTCACGGCCAGGAAGCCGTGCGGGTGTGCCCGCTGCCGTTCGTGGGCCGCGTGCCACTCCTGCCAGTCGGTTTCGAAGGATTCAAGGGCGGTGCCAGTGGATGCTGTGGTCATGATGCCTTCCCGGAAGGAGTTGGAGTGGGCTGCGTCGCCGCGAAGTTTTCCGCGGTGATGGTCTTGGATTCGGGCAGCGCTTCCTCGGACAGGCCCCAGCGTTCCAGCACCTTCCCGTACGAGCCGTCCTTGATCACGGCGTTGAGGGCCTCCGAAATCACCGGCGCCAGCCCGTTGCCCCGCAGGGTGGTGGCGGCCACAAGGGTTTCGGAGGGCCAGCCGGCGTTCACCTTGCCCACCACTTTCAGGTCGTCCCGGGTGTTCTCCCGGTACACGGTGGACGGATACGGCGCGATGTTCAGGTCCGTGCGGCCGGAGGACAGCGCCAGGATGGTGTCGGCGTCGGACGAGTAGTACTGCAGGGTGGCCGGCGGTTTGCCCTTCGATTCGAGTTCCTTGTTCCAGGCAAGCAGGATCTTCTCCTGGTTGGTGCCGGACCCCACAGAGATCTTCAGGCCGGAGATGTCGTCCGCGCCCTTGATGTCGTAGGTGGAGGACTTCTTGGCCTCGAAGCCCATGTACGCGGCCCGGTAGCTGGCGAAGTCGAACAGCTTCACCCGGTCCTTGTTCACACCCACGTTGGAGAACACGGCCTCGAAAGCGCCCGACTGGGTCTTCAGCGGCCAGTTCTCCCAGGACGTGACCTGGACGTCGAGATCCAGGCCCAGCTTGTCCGCCACCAACTGGGCGATGTCCAGCTCCGAGCCGATCGGCGTTTTGTCGTCCGTGGCGTGGAAGGACAGCGGGATAGACCCGGCCGTGGTGGCCACGGTGAGCTTGCCGTCCTTGCTGATCAGCGCAGGCACCTTGGCGGCGAGCGCCGCATCCTTCTCCGCCCGGATCCGCTGCTGGTCCGGTGAGGTGTTGTAGACCACGCCGTTGCGGGCCGCCGTCGTCTGCGCTCCTCCGCTGGGGTTTGCGGCAGCCGAGGCGCCGGGGTCGGCACAGCCGGCGAGCGCGGCAGTGCCGAAAAGGACAGTGCCCAGAAGGACGACGGCGGGACGCGCCGCGTGTAGGCGGCTGCGGCGCAGGCCGCTGGTTGGGAAAGCCATGGGATTCCTTAGATGTTGAAGGCCGGTTCCAGCACCTTGGAGAAAAAGCTCCGGGTGCGCGGTTCCTGGGGGTTGCTGAAGATCTCTTGCGGGCTGCCCTGTTCCACGATCTGTCCCTGGTCCATGAACACCACGGTGTCCGCCACGTCGCGGGCGAATCCCATCTCGTGGGTCACCACGATCAGGGTGGTGCCGGAGGTGGCAAGCTCGCGGATCACGTCCAGCACTTCGTTGACCAGTTCGGGGTCAAGGGCTGAGGTGGGCTCGTCGAACAGCAGGATCTTGGGGTCCAGGGCCAGGGCGCGGGCGATGGCCACGCGCTGCTGCTGGCCGCCGGAGAGCTGCCGGGGGTAGGCGTCGGCTCGGTCCTTGAGGCCCACCCGGTCCAGAAGTTCCAGGCCGCGGCGCCGAGCCTCCTCCTTGGAACGTCCCTGCGCTACCACCGGGGCTTCCGCAACGTTCTCCAGCGCAGTGAGGTGCGGGAACAGGTTGAAATTCTGGAACACCATCCCGATTTCGGTGCGCTGCTTGAGGATGTCCTTTTCGCGCAGCTCGTGCAGCCGGTCGCCGCGGACCTCGTAGCCCACCAGCTTGCCGTCGATGGCGATGTACCCGCCGTCCACCTTTTCCAGGTGGTTGATGGTGCGCAGCAGGGTGGACTTGCCGGAGCCGGACGGGCCCACGATCACGGCCACGCCGCCCGGTTCCACGGTGAGGCTGACGCCTTTGAGGACTTCGGTGTGTCCGAAGGATTTCCGGACGCCGGTGATCTCCACCAGGCCGCGGGTGGCGGTGGGGGCGGTAAGGGTCTCAGTCATCAGAAGTTCCTTCGGTTGGGCACTACCGCGTGGGTGGCGAAGAATTTACGGGCCTTCTGCAGGGGCGTCAGCGGCAGGTTCCGCACCGCGCCCTTGGAGTAGTGCCGTTCGATGTAGTACTGGAACACACTGAGCACGGACGTGATCACGATGTACCAGAGCGTGGCCACCAGCAGCAGCGGCAGGACCTGCTGGGTGCGGTTGTAGATGACCTGCACTGTGTAGAACAGCTCGGAGTAGGCCAGGACGTAGACGATCGAGGTGCCCTTGACCAGGCCGATGATCTCGTTGAACGCCGTGGGCAGGATGGCCCGCATGGCCTGCGGGAGCACGATCCGGGTGGAGCGGCGCCAGGCGGGGATGCCCAGCGCGGCGGCGGCCTCCAGCTGGCCCTGGTCCACGGACAGGATGCCGCCGCGGATGATCTCCGCCGAGTACGCGGCCTGGTTCAGGGTCAGCCCCAGCACTGCCGCCGCGAACTGGCTGATCAGCGTGGTGGTCTGCACCTCGAAGAACCGGACGTCGGTGAACGGGATCCCCAGGCCGATCTTTTCGTACAGGTAGCCCAGGTTGTACCAAAGCAGCATCTGCACCAGCAGCGGGGTGGACCGGAAGATCCAGGAGAACGTCCAGGACACCGAGACCAGCAGCGGCGACGCGGACAGCCGCATCAGCGCCAGGATGAAGCCCAGCACGAAGCCCAGGACCCCGGAGATGGCGGTGAGCTTCAGGGTTTCCACCAGCCCGTTGACCACGGACTGCGCGGTGAACCACTGCGCCACCACGCCCCACTCCCAGCGCGGGTTGGTGGCCAGGGACCAGGCCACGGCAAGGACACCGAGCGCGACGACGGCCGTCCCCACCCAGCGCCCCGGATGCTTGGCTGCCACCACGCGGTAGGACGAGTAGTCCACGGCCTGCCGGACGGCGGTATCAGGCTGACTACCGATGCTGCTCGGCGGCGCTTCCGCCGCCGGCTGCGGTTGTTGTGACTGCGCCACCTTGGTTGCTGCTGAACTCATGCGCCACCTCGCTTCTTGTCGTGGGTTCCGTGTGGGCCGGTTGCCCCTGGCTGTTGCTCTGGCTGTAGGGCCCTTCCGGCCGCTGCTGGCTGCAAATCTAGGACCGGCCGGAACGGGCCAGCAAGGCGGCCGGTTGCATATCTTCACCGGAGTTCGCACGGCGTCATGAGTCGGTTCTTTGCGTCTTTTGACCCGCTGTGACGCGGAGTTAACGGGCGTGACCAGGTCCTCGACCGCAGTCGTCACCGCTGCCTAGCATGAGGCTCTCCATCCCACCCCCACCGCCAGGAGCGCCCATGCCAGCCACCATCCCGGCCATCGTCTTCATCGGCGGCGGGCCGCGCACGGCGGGGGTGCTGGAGCGGATTGCAGCCAACCGGCCGGACGTCTTCACCGGGCCGCTGCAGATCCACGTGGTGGAGCCGCACATCCCGGGTTCGGGCCGGATCTGGCGGTACCACCAGGACCCAGGCCTCCTGCTGAACTCCATGGCGGCGGACATCACCATGTTCACGGACCAGTCAGTGGAGTGCGCCGGGCCTGCCGCCCCCGGCCCCGGCCTGGCCGAGTGGGCCGCCGGGGTGCTGGACGCCTCCATCATTGACGTTCCGGACTTCCCGCAGCCGCTGTGGCAGCAGCTGCGGACCCTGACCGGCACCACCTTCCCCACCCGCCAGCTGCAGAGCCAGTACCTGGAGTGGTTCTTCCGCCGCGCGTCCAGGTCGCTGGGCCGCAGCGTGACCGTCCACCGGACCACCGCCGTCGGCATCACGGCGCAGGAGGGCGGCGGACACCACGTTGAGCTGGCCAACGGGCGGACGCTGCATGCCGACATCGTGGTCACCGCCCTGGGCCACACGGACTCCCGGCCGGATGCCATCTCTGCCAGGTTCTCGGACTTCGCTGCCCGGCACGGCGGCTACCACGCGGCACCCAGCTACACCACCGACGTCGACTATTCCCCTATTGCCGCGGGCCAGGATGTGATCGTCGCTGGGATGGGACTGGCGTTCGTGGACCTGCTGGTCCTCCTCATGGAGGGCCGCGGCGGCAGGTTCCAGGAAACGGACGACGGCGGGCTGCGCTACCTTCCGTCCGGACGGGAACCGCGGCTGTGGGCAGGGTCGCGCCGAGGGGTGCCGTACCACTCCAAGATTTCGGCAGCACTGCGGGGCCTGGCGCCGGGGCCGCTGCGGTTCTTTACCGCCGACGCGGTGGAGGCCCTGCTGGCGCAGCACGGCGAACTGGACTTCCGGCAACACCTGTGGCCGCTGATCGCAAAGGAGGCCGGCTATTACTACTACCGTGAACTCCTGACCGGCAGTCCTGAACGGGGTGCCATGGGGTGGGATTCCTTCGCCGCGCGGTACACCGGCCTCGACTGGTACAGCGGCGAGCGCACCGACCTCGTGGCCGCCGCCGTCCCGGACGCGGGCCTGCACCTGGACCTGGAGCGGCTGGACCGGCCCTTCGCCGGTCTTCGCTTCGACGGGCACCGTGCCGTCCAAGAGGCGGTGGCGGGGTACATCGAGCAGGACCTCGCGCTGCGCGACAGCCGCGATCATCCGGAAACCCTCGCCCTGTTCCTGGCCCTGCTGCACGTCTATATGGAGGTGGGGCGCGTGGTCCAGCCGGAGCGGCTGAACGCACGCTCGCAGCAGGTAATCCACGGGTGGTGGCACGGCTTCTTCAGTTTCGTGGACTCCGGGCCGCCGCCGCACCGGCTCCGGCAGATGCTGGCGCTGCACCGGGCCGGCCTGCTGCAGTTCCTGGGCCCGGGCCTGGAAGTCACCCCTGATGAGGCTAGTGGAACCTTCCGCGCCACCTCACGGCAGTCGGATGTCACAGTTTCTGCCAAGGCGTTGATCGAGGCGCGGCTGCCGTCCACGTCGGTGGCCAGGTCCCTGAACCCCGTGCTTGCCTCGCTGCATGAGAGCGGGCTGGGCAGCGAGCAGCGGCTGTTGACCTCCGACGGCATCCACTCCACCGGGAAGCTGCTGGTCTCCGCTGAGCACCGGCTGGTGGGAGCCGACGGCCAGGCGCAGGCCACCCTCTTCGGCATCGGCCCCGGAACGTCCGGATGGGGCGCCGGCGCCTTTGCCCGTCCCAACACCAATGCCGCACCGTTCCGCGAAAACGACGCCCTGGCCCGGACCATCCTCGGGGTTTCCCGGGATATCGCCGCCCGGCCGTCCGCCACGGTAATTTCAGAACCAACAACTCCAGAACCAGCCGCCGCCGGAAAGAACTGAATCAATGACCGCAGAATCCGATCTCAAACCCTGGCCACTCGATCCCGCCCGGCTCGACATCCTCAGCCTGCCCATGCACGATCCCCGGGTCCGGCCGCTCCTGGACGAGCTCGCCGTCGAATATGACACGCGCTACGGGGACCTGTTCGGGCGCAGCGCCGCCGCTGACGAGCTGAACCGCTACCCGGCGGAGGAATTCGAGGAGCCGCACGGCGCGCTCCTGGTGATCCAGGAGAACGGTGAGTCAATCGCCGGCGGGGCGTTCCGCCGGTACGACGAAACCACCGCGGAACTGAAACGGATCTGGACCCACTCAGCGCACCGCCGTCGTGGTTTGGGCCGCCTGGTGCTGGCTGAGCTGGAAGCCCTTGCTGCCGCACGGGGCTACACCCGGCTGTACCTCACCACCGGGCCGCGGCAGCCCGAGGCCAAGGACCTTTACCTGAACACGGGCTACCAGGCGCAGTTCGACGTGGACGCCGACCCTGAGACCATCGGGCCGCTGGCGTTCACCAAAGACCTGCCGAATTGACAGGCGCCGGCTCCCTGCAGAGAAGGCACCCGCCGCTAAGCTAACGCCATGGCCACCAAAACCACAGCAGAGAAGCTTGCCACCATCCAGAAGGGCTACACCCTGGAGGGCGCCACCATCGAGCTGGGAGCCGCCATCATCGACGGCGAACTCCACAAGGACGCGCCGGTGCGGCTGCCGCTGGCCATGATGAACCGGCACGGACTGGTGGCCGGCGCCACCGGAACCGGCAAGACCGTCACGCTGCACATGATGGCCGAACAGCTGTCCACGGCCGGCGTCCCCGTGTTCCTGGCCGACATCAAAGGCGACCTTTCCGGCCTGGCGACGGCCGCCGTCGGCAGCGACAAACTCAAGGCCCGCACGGACAGCATCGGGCAGCCGTGGGAGGGCAAGACGTTCCCCGTGGAGTTCCTGGCGCTCGGAGGCGACGGCAACGGCGTCCCGGTCCGCGCCACCGTGACGTCGTTCGGGCCCATCCTGCTCTCGCGGATCATGGAACTTAACGACACGCAGGAATCCAGCCTGCAGCTGGTGTTTTACTTCGCGGACAAAAACGGCCTGGAGCTGATCGACCTCAAGGACCTGCGCGCCGTTATCCAGTTCCTCACCTCGGACGAGGGCAAGGACAAACTGGCGGAACTCGGTGGGCTGTCCAAGGCGACAGCGGGCGTGATCCTGCGGGAGATCGTGAACCTGGAGGCGCAGGGGCTGGAGAAGTTCTTCGGCGAGCCGGAGTTCGATACCGCGGAGCTGCTGCGCACCGCACCGGACGGCCGCGGTGTGGTCACCTGCCTGGAGCTGCCCACCCTGCAGACCAAGCCCATGCTGTTCTCCACCTTCCTGATGTGGCTGCTCGCCGACCTGTTCGAGGACCTCCCCGAGGCCGGCGACCTGGACAAGCCCAAGCTCGTCTTCTTCCTGGACGAGGCACACCTGCTGTTCAACGGCGCCACCAAGGCGTTCCTGGACGCCATCACCACCACCGTCCGGCTCATCCGGTCCAAGGGCGTAGGCATTTTCTTCGTCACCCAGACCCCGAAGGACGTTCCCGCCGACGTCCTGGGCCAGCTGGCCAACCGGGTGCAGCACGCCCTGCGCGCATTCACCCCTGAGGACGCCAAGGCTCTGAAGGCCACGGTGTCCACGTTCCCGGTGAGCGACTACGACCTGGAAGAGACCCTGACCTCTGCAGGTATCGGGGAGGCCGTCATCACCGTCATGAATGAAAAAGGTGCGCCCACGCCCGTGGCCCTCACCCGGCTGCGGGCACCGGAATCCCTCATGGGCCCCAGCGAGGACGCTTTGGTGCGCAGCACGGTTGCCGGGTCCGCGTTGCTGGGCAAGTACGGGACTGCGGTGGACAACCCGTCCGCGTACGAGAAGCTGAACGGCAAGGCTGCGGCGCCCACGGGTCCGGCAGCGGAGCCTGTTGGGACGCCTTCTGCCGGTGCTCCTGCTGCCGGTACTCCAGCTGCTCCGGGCTCCTATGACGTGGACGCCGAAGCCCGGCGCATCGAGGAGGAGATCCTGGGCCGGCCCAGCAGCAGGCCGCCGCAGGCCACGGAGCCCGTGTCACAGGATTTCGACGTCCAGTACGGCACGCCCGATTACAGCGAGCCACGTGAGTCCAAGCCGCGGGCCAAGGCTCCGCGGACCCGAAAGCCAGCGTCCCAGCCCAGTCAGCCACAGCCGGAGCCCGGCGGCATGATGGGTGACCTGGGCGGGGTCCTCGGTGGCGCCCTGGGCGGCGGGCTGAAGAGCATGGCGCGGTCCATGGGTACCCAGCTGGGCCGCGAACTGCTCCGCGGAGTGTTCGGCACCTCGTCCCGCCGCCGTCGTCGCTGAGCCAAGTTTCCCACCGGGCAACTGCTGTCCCTGGTCAGCGCCCAAGGCTCCTTTTGCCGCTGTCCCGGCGGCCCGCCGTCGGGCCTTAGGTAGGTGTTGTCCGCCCGATTAGGGGAGACACCAACTTTAGAGTGCGTCCGCACTGAGGTTACTGTGTAGAACGTGCAGATGAGTCAAGCGTTGGTGAGGATCGCGGCCGGATGGCTGTTGGGCCTCATGCTTGCCGTCGCCGGAGCCGTCGTGGCCATCAACATTGTGAACAACACTGTGGCCAGTCCGCAGCAACCGGTCCGGGAGTACCTGGACGCACTGAAGAGCGGGGACGGCGGGCGGGCACTGGGGCTCCTGAAGGCCGCGGTTCCGCCCAGCAACGCCGCGATGCTGGACGGCCCGGGGCTGCAGTCATCCGCTTCCCGGCTCTCCAACATCAGCATCGGGGACCCGGAGGAACGCCCGGGCAACCAGGTGACGGTTCCCATGGACTACACGATCGACGGCAGCCGGCTGCACACGGAATTCCTGCTGCAGAAGACCGGCACCGAGTGGCTGTTCTTCAACACCTGGGCGTTCGTGCCGTCCCGGCTGCCCACGGTCGACATCACCGTGGTCAACGGCAACGAGGCCCAGGTCAACGGGGTTCCGGTGAACATGCCCAATGGCCGCAACTCCTTCGCCGTGTTCTACCCCGGCCAGTACGAGGCTTCCCTGGACGGCCAGTACTTCTCGGCTCCCGCCACGCGCGCCACGGTCACCTCGAAGGATGCCCCCGTGGCTCCGCTCAACCTGCTGACCCAGGCCACGGACAAGCTGAAGAGCGACGTCGCCGCCAAGGTGCGGGAGTTCCTGGACGGCTGCGCCTCGGAGGCGGTCAAGGAGCAGAAACTCCAGCCGGACTGCCCCTTCTACTACGCCAGCAACAACCGGGTCCAGGACGGCAGCATCCGATGGTCCGTGACCGAATACCCGGGTGTCTCGGTGGAACCGTTCGATGGCCGCTGGGTGGTGGCGCCCCTGGATGGCAAGGCCAAGGTGGAAGCGCTGCAGCAGAACTCGTTCACCGGGGCCTGGTACCCGCTGGACGAAGAGGTGGACTTCAGCTTCACCACCAGACTGGACGTCACGGGTGACACGGTCAAGGTCACCCCGCAGCTGAGCTTCTAGGCTCCGCCGACACTTCCCTGTGCCCAGACTGGCCCAGTTTTGAAGCCATGCCTGCCGTGTTCCTCGCCGTTTTAGACCCAATCGCCCCGAAAACTGGGCTGGTTCGGCTGCGGCCACCGCAGTGACCCCCGTGCCAGGACCTCCCGGACCTGCGCCAGGACGGATTCCGGGGCGTAAACCACGTCGTCATAGAAAAACCTGAGTACGGGCAAGCCGTGGCGGACAGCCATGTTGTCCCTGCGGCGGTCCTTTTTGAATTGGCGGGCGTCGAGGTGGAAGGCGAGCCCGTCAATCTCCACGATGAGGAACCCCTCCAGCAGGAAGTCCACGCGGCCGACCCCCTCAATCCACACCTGGGTCTCGGTGGATATGCCGGCACCCCTGAACAGCACCCGGGCCAGCGTTTCCAACAGGGAGTCTGCGCCGCGCTCAACCTTTGACACAACACTGCGTGCTTTGCCTGATCGGTTGCCCTTCAAGTGGCGCAACAGCAGGGACGGCTCAATGTCCCCTCTGTTGTAGGCGCACTCCACCATGACCAGCGACTCGAGTTCAGGCAGGCACAACAGTGCGTGAAGCAGGACGTCGGGAAGTGCTGCAAGTGTCCGGTGACGGGGCCGCTGTGTCAGGGGAAGCCGGTGGCTGACGCAGCGGACGGTACGTCTTCCGTTGCTTTGCCAGTAGTGCGGCCGGGCAGCCGGTTGAAGCTGCCACAGTCCGTAATGTGGGGCGGCCGATGCGCATGTCAGGAGGCCGCGGGCCTGTCCTGCGCCCACCAGTTCCGCGTCCGCACCCGGAACGGCCAGCAGCCCGCGCTCGAGCCGCACCACATGCCCGCCACGGATTGCACGGCTAATGTCCGCTTCCGTTGCCCCTGCGGCGGCCAGGTCACGCCGCAGCAGCACTCCTCCGGCTGATTTGAGGATTTCCGATGGGTCCATGACGCCACAATGTCTGTCCCCTGTGGCTGCCGGCAGGTGTCGGGAGTCCTATGTGGACAAGGGGCCGCGCACACTGGCCCAGTTTTGGCGCCGGAGAAACAGAACTGGCCCGGTCTTCAGGCTTTCAAAGCTTGAAGACTGGGCCAGTTCAGCGGGTGAGAACCCGGTCAGTCCATGCCGCGGAGGTCCAGGACCAGTTCGGTGTCGCCGTCAGCCTGCAGGACCACGGGGATGCCCCAGTCCTGCTGGTAGAGGTGGCAGGCGGCGTGGTCCGGGATCTCGCCGTCCTCGGTTTCGGGGCCGTCGCAAGCGGCGGCGCGGGCGGTAATGTGCAGCACGCCCTCGGGAACGTCCGGGGACAGCTCCAGAGTGCGGAGGAGGCCAACCGAGGTTCCGCCGCCGGACACCAGCAGCTCGGGCGGGGTGGAGGAGATCTTCAGCTGCGTGGGGTCGCCCCAGCGGTCATCGAGCTTCTGCCCGGTGGGTGCGGTGAAGCGAACGGTCAGGTCCAGCGCGCCGGGGGCCACGGGGCTCTTGGGCCGCTGGGTCTGGGAGGCGCCCTCGTCCACCTGCTGCGCTTCCTTGGGAATGGGCACGTAGACCAGCTGGTGCTTGTTGGCCTCGACCACCACCAGGAGGGGCTCCGTGCCTGCGGACTGGGTGTGGTCCACGATCACGTCGGACGGCTCAGCGAGTCCGCGGGCCAGCGTGGAAACGGTGCCGGACGCAGGATCGTAGCGGCGCACGGCTCCGTTGTAGGTGTCCGCGATAGCCACGGAGCCGTCCGGCAGGACGGTCACGCCGAGCGGGTGCTGGAGGCGGGCTTCGGCTGCGGGGCCGTCGCGGAAGCCGAAATCGAACAGGCCCTTGCCCACGGCGGATTCCACGGTGATGGAGGCGTCGTCGGCGATGACAAGCTTGCGGAGGGCGGACGTCTCGGAGTCCGCCACCCAGATGTTGCCGTCGGCGTCTTCGGCCAGGCCCGACGACTGTGCGAACCAGGACTCGTGCGCCGGTCCGTCGAGCAGGCCTTCGAGCCCGTTGCCGGCGATGATCGACACGGCACCGGTGACAGGGTCGAAGCTGAAGATCTGGTGCGTGCCGGCCATGGCCACCACCACCGCGTTCAGCTTGCGCGACCACACCACGTCCCACGGCGAGCTCAGCGCCACGTCCAGCGGGTCATTGCCCAGCGAGCCGCTGAAGCCGGCGCCTTCCTCGTCCACACGCGCCGGGCCGGTCTCCAGCAGGCGCTGGATGCCGTTGCCGGCCAGGGTGGAGGCCTTGCCGTCCGTGAGCGAGAGTCCACGGAGGCGGTGGTTGACCGAGTCGGCAATCACGACGTCGTAGCCCGCCTTGGCTGCCACATCTTCCGGCAGCAGCACCAGGCCTTGGGGTTCATTGAACTGGGCACTGGCGGTTTCACCCGCGGCGGGGCCGTCGGCGAAGCCCTTGGTGCCCGAGCCGAAGGTGGCCAGAACGGTTTCGAAGTCGGTGCCGAGTTCCACCAGGCGGTGGTGCCCGGTATCGGTGACCAGCCAGGAACCCTTCTCCGCAGCAACGGCAGCCGCGGCACCTGCTGGCTTGCCGCCGTCGGACGTTTCACCCGAAGCCGCGGAACCGCGGCCCGGAGGCAGGAACAGCGCCTTGCCGGGGAAGCGGAGGGTGCCGGAGGTCGCTTCGGGTGCCACGTAGGGGCCGGAGCCGCGGTGCAGCGTGCCCTTGGCTTCGTGCTCGGCGATCAGTTCGGGGATCAGGACGGCCAGCCCGTCAGCGTGGCCCTCACCGGAGAGGTGCGCCACGATGTAGCCCTCGGGGTCGATGACCACCAGGGTGGGCCAAGCGCGGGCCGTGTAGGCCTTCCAGGTGTCCAGCTCGGGGTCGTCCAGCACGGGGTGGTGGATCTCGTAGCGCTCCACGGCCGCGGCCAGCGCCACCGGGTCAGCCTCGTGCTCGAACTTGGGCGAGTGGACGCCCACGGTGACCAGCACATCGGAGTACTGCTGCTCCAGCGGGCGCAGCTCATCCAGGACGTGCAGGCAGTTGATGCAGCAGAAGGTCCAGAAATCGAGCAGCACGATCTTGCCGCGCAGGGCCTCCAGGTCAAGGGTCTTGCCACCGGTGTTCAACCAGTTGCGGCCCACCAGTTCGGAGGCCCGGACCCGGGCATGCGTGCGTACGGTTTCGCTCATCAGCGTCCTTCCAGCTTGTTGCGTTCAGCCAGCTTGGCATCGCGTTCGGCCAATTTGGCAAACATAACGTTGTAAGCGGTTAGATCGGCGTCATTATTCCTGTCCGCCGCGCGGTCCACGCGTGTCGCCTCCCGCTGGCTCGACCCGGACCACATGATGGCGACGCCGATCGCCACCAGCAGCGTGGGCACCTCGCCGATCCCCCAGGCCACGGCGCCGCCGGCCTGCTGGTCGGCCAGGGCCGAGGGCCCCCATGCCCTGCCCAGGTTGCCGAAGTAGTCGGCGGCCAGGAGCCCGGTCCCGCCCATGATGGAGACGCCGAAGAAGGCGTGGAAGCCCATGGTGGCCAGGAGCAGGAGCAGCCGCATCGGGTATGGGGCGCGGCGCGGAAGCGGGTCCGTGCCGATCATGGTCAGCACGAAAATGTAACCCGTGAGCAGGAAGTGCAGGTTCATCAGCTCGTGGCCCACGTGATCGCGCATCGCGTAACCGAAGAGGTCCGAGTAGTAGAACAGGATGATGGAGCCGGCGAAGTTGGCAGCGGCGAACAGCGGGTGGGTGACCAGTTGGGAGAACTTCGAGTGCACGAAGACCAGGAGCCACTCGCGCATCCCGCGTGAGCCGTCGCCGCGGGCGGCCAGGGCACGCAGGGCTAAGGTGACCGGCGCGCCGAGCACCAGGAAGATCGGCGCCACCATGGTGAGGGCCATGTGGTCCACCATGTGCGCGGAGAACAGGATGCGGCCATAGACCGACGGCGGCCCTGACGTAATGTACGTCAGGGCCGCCAGGCCAACAACCCAGTTGACGGACCGGAACCACGGCCAGGAGTCCCCGCGCCGGCGGATCTTGGCGACGCCCCTGAAGTAGGTCACCAGGCCGAAGAGGGCCACGCCCACCCAGATCCAGTCCAGGCGCCACTCCGTGAACCAGCGTTCCGGCGTGAGTTCCGGGGGCAGCTCGTAGCCGCTGAGGATGAAGGCGGGGGATGCGTTGGGTGCCAGCTCGGTGGGTTGCGGCGGGGCTGAGCGGCCCAGCGCCACGGCGATGCCGGAGGTGGCGCCCATAATCAACAGTTCGGCAACGATGAGCTGCCACAGGACGCGCCTGGAGGACATGGTGGAGCCCTTGCGTCCCAGCTGCGGAATGACCCACTGCCGGTGCATAAAGCCGATCCCGCCCAGAACCACCGCAGCCGCCGTCTTGGCCAGGATGAGCTGCCCGTAGGCGGAACCGAAGAGATCGGACCAGCTGGTGACGCGGATGCTGGCGTTGATGATGCCTGATGCGAAGACCAGGACGAAGGCGAACCCGGCCAGGCTGGAGAAGCGCCGGAGCGTAGGTTCGGTGATGTCCGTTGCGGCCCCGGGCTTGGTACCGGTCAGGATGCCCGACAGCAGGGCCAGGATGATGATGCCGCCCACCCAGGTGGTCACACCCACCAGGTGCAGGCCGAGCGAATTGATGGCGCCTTCGTGATCCGAGGAGCTTGATGAGTGGCCGATCAGGGCCGTGGGTACCAGGCCGATCAGGGCCAGGATGAGGGTGAGGGCCAGGCCGCCCAGGGACCGAACGCCAAACAGCGCGGTGGTGACCACTGCGGCAATGATGATGACGGCGAGCCATGCGCGCCCGGTTTCGATATCCGTCATGAAGTAGACCAGCGCTTGGGTGAACGCCGGGTCGCCGGACAACCCCTGCCCTGCTACGTCGCCGTACGTGAGCACCAGGACTGCGATGGCGGACAAGGTCCAGACAGCACCCGCCACAGCTGCTACCGCCAAGGCCCTCGTGAAGGCGGGATGCTCGGGCTCCTCGCTGCGCGCTTTTGGATCCTGGCCGCGCGGCGCGTGGGCCCGGGCTTTGAGGTTCTTAGGAAGGATGCCGACGGCGAAGACCAGGCCCCCGACGACGGTTGCCAACGAGACGTTGTGGATGGCTTTGCTGATGGGGAGGCCCCACCGCACCAGGGCACCGGGATCGGCTACGCTACGGGCCGCTGCGGCGCCGGAGAAGATCAGTGCTGCCGCGAGGCCAAGGAAGAGCGCCGCCAGGCCCGCAAGCTGCCAGGGCAGGGTAATCCCCCGGGTTCCGGCATCCCGGACCGCAGCTCCCTTGCCGGGATCGGTCTGGGGAGGGGTGGAACGTGGTTTTGCGGCAGAAGACACCATTCCATTGTCCGCCACGCCCGCCCAGGCCGCGAATCCGGGTTAAAAGGCAAGGAGCGGCAACCTCTCGGTTGCCGCTCCTGTTCCGGCCGACAATACGCCGGCAGGGGAAGCTCTACTTCTTGGAGACTGCAGCCTTCAGCTTGGAGCCGGCGGTCAGCTTCACGCTGTGGCCTGCTGCAATCTGGATGGTCTCGCCGGTCTGCGGGTTGCGGCCGGTGCGGGCTGCACGGTCGGTGCGCTCAACTGCGAGCCAGCCCGGGATGGTGATCTTCTCGCCGGCGGCGACAGAGGTCTCGAAAACCTCGAACAGTGCATCGAGGACGGAGTTAACGGCAGCCTGGCTGGTGCCGGCCTTGCCTGCTACCTCTGCAACAAGTTCACTACGGTTCTTAGCCATTTATGTCCTCCTGGACGGTTCTGATTCTGGAGCCTGCACGCGGCATGCGCACAGGCCACTGTCCGAAAACTTACCAGCTTGGGCCGTTACGGTCCGCAAATTCCGCGTGTTTCCGGGACTTTTTGAGGTTAATCACCGATTCCGGGGCATATTCGCACCCCTCCAGGACCGCTTTGAGCTTCCGGCCCCGTTTCTCTCCGGACGCCCGCTCACGTCTGGCAGCCTCTCCCCGAACGCCAGCTCACCTCTGGCAGGCTCTCCCCCGACGCCCGCTCACCTCTGGCAGGCTCTCCCCCGACGCCCGCTCACCTCTGGCAGGCTCTCCCCCGACGCCCGCTCACCTCTGGCAGGCTCTCCCCCGACGCCCGCTCACCTCTGGCAGGCTCTCCCCCGACGCC
>NZ_JBHSDQ010000005.1:0-291814 GCF_042652025.1 Arthrobacter sedimenti
TTGAAACCAGCTAAAAACACCAAACCAATACCACAGGGGCGGCACGATTCGGCAAATTCAACCAATTACATACATAATCGGTATCAACAAACTTGGCACACTATTGAGTTCTCAAACAACAGACACACCCGGCACCACCCAAACCAAACATTCAGGATCGCTCCGGAGCAACTTTTCAAACTTACCCGATCCCCCGCCCCGAAGCAAATCCATCTTTCGGAATTCTTTTCGGTGGAAGATCGTTCCCAACCCGTTTCCAGCGCCCTAAAGAGCAACCAGATTTTGGCTTTGATTTTGGGAGTTTTTGGCCGCCCGGTGATCAGTTCTTCACTGTCTCCCCCGCGGCGACTTAGAAAACAATACACGCACTGGAGCCTCACCGCAAACCGTCGGGCGGGGCCGATGAAATCCCCGCGATTGCGCGGCAGGACGGGCCATTCAGGCACCCATCCCGGCTGCCGCCGTCGTAATTCCCCTGTGTGGGCTGCCGCACACGGCAGCCAGGGCACCCGGGCGCTAAGGAGTTAAACGCCGAAGGGCCGGCAACCCAAAGGTTGCCGGCCCTTCTCAAGCAGCTGGAATCAGCGGTGCTGGATTACCAGGAAGACTTGGTGATGCCCGGGAGTTCGCCCTTGTGTGCCATGTCGCGGAAACGGACACGGGAGATGCCGAACTTCTGGAAGGTGCCACGGGGACGGCCGTCGATGATGTCGCGGTTACGCAGACGGATCGGGGACGCGTTGCGGGGCAGCTTCTGCAGGCCCAGGCGGGCTGCTTCGCGTGCTTCGTCGGTTGCGTTTTCGTCAACCAGGGTCTTCTTCAGCTCGAGGCGCTTTGCAGCGTAACGCTCAACGATGACCTTGCGCTGCTCGTTGCGAGCAATCTTGGACTTCTTAGCCATGTTTAGCGCTCCTCTCGGAATTCGACGTGCTGGCGGATCTTGGGGTCGTACTTCTTCAGGACCATGCGGTCCGGGTCGTTACGACGGTTCTTGCGGGTTACGTAGGTGTAACCCGTGCCCGCGGTCGACTTGAGCTTGATGATCGGACGTACGTCCTTGTCCTTAGCCACTAGAGCTTCACCCCACGAGCCAGAATGTCGGCGACGACTGCGTCGATGCCGCGCACGTCGATGGTCTTGATGCCACGTGCAGAGACCTGCAGCGTGACGTTACGGCGCAGGGACGGAACCCAGTAGCGCTTCTTCTGGATGTTCGGATCGAACCGACGCTTGTTGCGGCGGTGCGAGTGCGAAATGCTGTGCCCAAAGCCCGGCTCGGCCCCGGTCACTTGGCAGTGTGCTGCCATGACTTCTCCTCAAGAATTGAAAGTAATGATCCGCATATCGGCTGCTGGACCATGCTGCTAAGGGCGACCCACAGAATGTACGGGCAACGGTTAGTTACGCAACTTGAGCCCCTAACTACCGGCCACCCTGGAGAAAATTACCGGGCAACCGGAGCAATTGCGCACGCTCCGCGCACTTAGCGCCTACCAAGTCTACGAGTTGACGCAATTAAAGACCAATCGGGTGTATAAGGGCGGCCACCGCCAGCCAAGGTCACAGCTTGGGGTTGCCCCTTTTCACAGCAGCGGCATAGCTTCGCCACGCATGTTTGATGCATGAACACGCAGCTCCTGCCGGCATCACCGGCCGCAAGCAGCTCCGGCCGCCCGGAGCTTTCAACTACGAAGAGACCGCCCCGCGGCTGGTTTGCCCGACAGTACCGGCAGCGCATGCTGCGTACGGACCTCCTGACCGTCATCGCCTGGTCGTCCGTCGCTGCCGCCATTGCCCTATGGCTTGCCGACGGCGGGGCCACCAACATCACGTCACCCGCCTCGCTTTTCACGGCGGCGGGGATCGTGGCCGGCTTGGCGGGCATGGACCTGGTCCTGCTCATGCTGCTCCTGGCCGCAAGGATCCCCTTCATTGACCGCACCATCGGCCACGACCGTGCGCTGGAGTTCCACGGCAAACTCGGGAAACCCTCCCTGTACCTGCTGCTGGCGCATGGGGTCCTGCTGGCCATCGGGTACGGCATGGCCGAAGGATTGGATCCGGTCAGCGAGTCCATCAACCTTTGGGTCCAAGTCCCCGACACGTGGCTGGCCTTCGTCTCCATGGTGCTGTTCATCGCCGTCGTCGTGACATCCCTGGTGGCCGTGCGCCGCCGCTTCCCGTACGAGTTCTGGTACGTGGTCCACCTGTTGACCTACGCGGCCGTGGCCACATCAATCCCGCACCAGTTCAGCGTGGGCGGCCTTTTTGCGGCCGGCACCTGGCAGCGCTGGTACTGGCTATCCATCTGCATCTACACCGGTTCGGCCCTGGTGTACTTCCGCATCCTGGAGCCGGTGCTCGCGACGGCACGGCATCAGCTCACCGTGGCACGGGTGGAAAGGGTGGCGCCGGGCGTGGTGAACATCGTCATGCGGGGCCGGAAACTGGACCAGCTCGCGGGAACGGGCGGGCGCTTCTTCATCTGGCGCTTCCTCGCCCCGGGCATGTGGTGGCATCCGCACCCGTTCAGCCTGTCCGCGGAACCCGTCTTCAGTGGGTCCGACGGCCAGGGGACGCTGCGGGTCACGGTCCGCGGCCTTGGCAACGGCTCCGCCCAGCTTCTGCGGTTGCGGAAAGGAACCAAGGTGGCGCTGGAAGGCCCGTACGGCCTGCTCAGCACGGCAGCCCGGACCAAGAACAAGGTGGTGATGATCGGCGCAGGCATCGGCATCACGCCGCTGCGGGCGCTGCTGGAGACCACGCCTTTTGCGCCAGGCGAGGCCACGGTCCTGCTCCGCGGCCACACGGAGCAGGAGCTGTATCTCGGCAGCGAGATCCTCGACCTCTGCCAGGCCCGGGGTGTCCGGCTCTTCCACCTCACCGGCCCACGGTCCCGCACCCAATCAACATGGCTTCCCGAGGACGCCGTGCGGAACGGTTACAGCCTCACCTCCTATGTGCCGGACATCGCGGATGCGGACGTCTACGTCTGCGGCCCGGCGGTGTGGGCGGCCAACGTCATAGCGGATGCCGGCAAGGCGGGCGTCCCCGAGGAACAGATCCATCACGAAAGGTTTGACTGGTGAAAATACGCGGAACAGTCGCAGCAGCCCTGGCCTCAGCCGGGATCCTCCTGGCCGGTTGGCAGACGGGAACGCAGGCAGGCGGCATCAGCACCGTCGCATCAAGTACGACGGCGGCAGGCACCACTGGTTCGACAGGCACCGGCTCGTCCGGCACGGGTTCGTCCGGGTCGGGGCCTACGGGGCCCTCCGGTTCTTCGGGCTCCTCAGGCTCGGCGGCTTCCTCCAGCTCCTCCGGGTCCTCAGGCTCGACCAGCTCCTCCGGTTCTTCGAACTCCTCAGCCTCCGGCACCTACAAGGGCAACACCGTGCAGACCCGGTTCGGCCCCGTTCAGGTCCAGATCACGGTGGCCAGCGGGAAGATCACCGATGTCACGGCCCTCCAGCTCACCAATACCGACGGCAAGTCCATCCAGATCAGCAACCGCGCGGCTCCCCTGCTTCGCAGCAAGGTCCTCGCGGCACAGTCGGCAAATATCCAAACCGTCAGCGGCGCCACCATCACCAGCGAGGCGTACCTGACCTCACTCCAGGCAGCCATCGATGCAGCAAACCTCTGACGCCAACGCGGCGACCAGCACACTGAAGGCGCGCACTTTTCAGTGCATGGGAACGGTCATCGGGCTCACCATGCCCGCGGACTCCCCCACGGAGGGGCAGCCGGGGTTCGATGAGCTCGGTGCCGCCACCGCCGTCGTCGAACGCCTTTTCCGGGACCTGGACGAAACGTTCAGCCTCTACCGCCCCGATTCGGAGGCCAGCAAACTTGCCAGGGGTGACGTGAAGCTTCCGCAGGCCTCGGCGCAAATGCGTGAGCGGTATGCCGAGGCCCACGAATGGCGGCTCCGGACAGAAGGCGCCTTCACCCCCGAGAGGCCCGACGGCGTGCTGGACCTTTCCGGGATCATCAAGGGGCACGCCATCCGCGAGGCGGGAACGTCGCTGCTGGCCCTGGGCCGGCGCGACTGGTGCCTCAACGCCGGCGGCGACGTCCTGGTCAGCGGCTCGCCGCGCCCCGGAAGCGCGGAACCGTGGAAGGCCGGCGTCGTGGATCCTGCCGACCGCCGCACCTTGATTACGGGCTACGCACTGGGCGGCACCAACCGCCATGCAGCCATCGCAACCTCCGGCTCCGCCGAACGCGGCGAGCACATCTGGCGGGTGGGGAACGACGGCGAATTCATCCAGGTCAGCGTGGCAGCAGCGGACATAGTTACCGCTGATGTGCTGGCGACCGCGATCGTCGCCGGCGGGACGCGCATGCTGAACCGCGCCGCGGACCACTGGGATGTTGCCGTGCTGGCCATCCGCGCCGACGGTTCCATGCTGGCAACGCCGGGCTTCCAGTCCTCCTGAAACGCACGGGACGGCCGGCGGGACTTCCCGCTACAGCCGGGTGAACTGCGGGTACTTGGGCTGGAGGTTGTCTCCGGATGACTTGCCCGTAACGCGGCGGACCACCCATGGCGCGGCGTACTCGCGGAACCACTGGGCGTTGGCGCGGATGGCTTCGGCACGGCTCAGTTCCGGAACGGGCGTGATGGGCGGAACATCGATGGAGTGGTCGTATTTGAGGACCTCAAGAACGCGCTTGGCCATGTTGCCGTGGCCGGCGGCGGACATGTGCATCCGGTCGTGGGCCCACATGCCCCAGTCGTAGTACTCACTGAAGCGCCAGTAATCCACCAGCAGGGCACCGTGGTCCCCGGCGATTCCGCGGACCAGCTCGTTGTAGATGGCGGTTCGGCCGCGCATGGTGCCAAAAACCTTTGAACCCCGGGCATCGAAACCGGTGAACATCACCACGGTGGCGCCGGTTGCGGTGAGCTTGCCGACGGCGTCGTTGTATTCCGCCAGGAGGTCGTCGATGTCCACCTTGGGACGTAGGATGTCGTTGGCGCCGGCGTAGATGGTCACCAGGGTTGGATTGAGTTCGACGGCGGCGTCCACCTGCTCAGCCAGGATCTGGCGGAGTTTCCTGCCGCGGATAGCCACGTTGGCGTAGCCGAAGTTTGGATCGGCGGCGCACAGCTGCTCAGCCACGCGGTCCGCCCAGCCGCGGACACCGTTGGGGCGGGTGGGGTCGTCGTCGCCAACGCCCTCCGTGAAGGAGTCGCCCAGGGCCACGTAGCGGGAAGTGAAATCCATGCGGTTAGTTTGCCACCCGTTGCCGGAAGCAACCAATCGGCTGTTCCCGTCCCCGGTCAGGCCTGCTTTTCGCGCAGGATCCAGTGGTCGGTGTCCAGCCGTCCCACCACGTTTTCGCCGATCCGGGCCAGGTCCAGCACGTCCTGCTCGCTCAGGGCGTCGAGGAACAGGTCGCGGACATCCTCCACATGGGCCGGGGCCAGCTGCACGATGGTGGCCATGCCTTCCTCGGTGAGGTGCGCGGTGGTCACCCTGGCATCGGAGGGGTGGGGGCGGCGTTCCACCCAGCCGCGCTTCTGCAGCTTGGTGACCACGTGCGAAAGGCGCGACAGGGACGCACTGCTGCGGGCTGCGAGCTCGCTCATGGGCAGGAACCGGTCCTCCGCTTCGGAAAGCATGGCCAATACCGTGTAGTCGAAGAGGGACAGCTTCCCTGCAGCGTGCAGCCTGGTATCCAAGGCCGCCGGCAGCAGGGTATTGATGCTCACCAGTGCCAGCCAGGCCCGGCGTTCGTCAGCGGTAAGCCAGCGGGGTTCGGTCATGGACCCCATTCTACGATTGATCTTTCAACCAGCTGCCCGGGCCCCGGTAGGCTTGCCGCATGTATGTTGTCTCCCTCACCTACCGCGTGCCCCAGGAGATCGTCGACTTCCACAACGACGCCCACATCGCCTGGCTGCAGAAGTCGTTCGACGACGGCGTGTTCATTGCTGCCGGCCGCAAAATTCCGCGCACCGGGGGCTTGCTGCTGTCGCAGGCTGAACGGGAAACTCTCGACGCCAGCCTGGCGCAGGACCCGTTTTACACCAATGGTGTTGCCGACTTCGAGGTAGTGGAGTTCCATGCGGGCCGGGTGGCCCCTGGGTACGAAAACCTGTTGGACACCCCACCCGCGCCCACTGCCTAGGGCGCGCTCCCGCCGTCGTACTTTTCTGCGGCCAGCTTCTTCAGCCCGCCTTTCCGCGGCACCTTCACGGGCTCGGGCCACCGGGGAGTGAGCGCGTCCCCCAGCGTCACGCCGCGGAGCTTTCGGCCAAAGAGCGGCAGGACCCAGTCGTGGACCCAGCGCCGCTGGCGCCTTTCCCATTCGCGCAGTCCCAGCCTGGGCTGCGGTTCCCAGTCCTTCGGCTTGATCTTGTGCGGCACGCCCAACTGGTCCAGCACCTGCCCGGCCAGGTATTTGTGGCCGGCCTTGGACATGTGGAGCCGGTCGGAGTCCCACATCCGCCGGTCGTGGAAGGCGTCCAGGCACCAGTAGTCCACCAGCACGGCCCCGTGTTTCTCCGCGATCTCCCGCACCCGCTGGTTGTAGTAGGTGTTGCGCTTCTTCAGCGGTTCCAGCAGCGCGGAGACCTTGACGTCGAATCCGGTGAAGAGGACAAGGACGGCCCCCGTGCCCGCGAGTTTCGCAACAAGTTGTTCGTAGTCCGCCATGAGCGCTGCCATGTCCGTTTTCAGGTCCAGGATGTCGTTGCCGCCGGCGTACAGCGTGACCAATGTTGGCCGCATCCGCAGCGTGGGTTCCAGCTGCTCGTCGATGATGTGCCGCAGCCGCTTGCTCCGAATGGCGAGGTTGGCGTACTTCCATCCGGGCTGCGCCTTGGCCAGTTTCTCCGCCACCCGGTCAGCCCACCCGCGCACCCCGTTGGGCAGCCGTTCATCCCGGTCCCCCACCCCCTCGGTAAAGGAGTCGCCAAGGGCAACAAACACCCGCCGCCCGGAGTCAGGAAGCAGGGGAACAGAGGGCACAGGCAAGAAAGTAGCAAAACAAACCAACGCAAGTACGACGTCGGGATGAACAGTAAGTGAGCGGGCGTTGCGAAAAAACCTGCAAAACCTGATGGGGCGTCGCAGGGAAAAGTGCGAAAGGTTAGCGGGCGTCCGGGGCGGGAGGCATTCACCCTTCGGCTTTGCCCTGCCGCCAGTACCCCATGAACGCCACCTGTTTCCGGTCGATACCCACGTCCCGGACCAGGTACCGCCGCAGGTCCTTGATGACGGCTGCTTCGCCGGCGAGCCACGCGTAGAAGGGCAGGGCACCGGATGGCAGGTGGGGGTTCCTGGTGGCGCTGATGTCCGCCGTGTCCAAGCGCGCGGGTGTCTCCCACAGGATGTCTTCATCCACATCGACGTCTTCGGGCTCCGGCCCGGCTCCGCCGTCGTCCGTTGTGATGCCCACCCAGCCCGGTACGGGGATTGCTTTGCGGACGGCTTCCTGCAGCAGTTGGCCGTGCGCCCGGGAACGGCCGGGGGCGGCGCCGCGGGCCAGCCAGGTAATTTCAATGTCGGCCGGGGAGCTGAGGTCCAGGAAGTCTCCGGCCTGGGGAACCTCCAGAAAGGCGTGCCCGCTCATGTAGGGCGGAAGGGCCTCGAGGATCGCGGAGATGGCCGGAACCGCGGTTTCGTCGCCGGCGAGCAGGATGCGCTGCGCCAGGCCTGGGCGCCACTCGATGCCCGAGTAGGTCCCGGCGGTGACACAGTGTGCGGCCCGGTTGTTCGGACCGATGATCGTGATGGCGTCGCCGGGCTTGGCATTCAGCGCCCAGTTCGCCGCCGGCCCGCCGTTTCCGTGCGTGTCAAAGTGCCTGACGAAGTCGACATCGAGTTCCGGGTACACCGCATCCAGCCGCGCGTCGCGCACCGTATACGTGCGCATCGAGCCACGCACCTCCGGGTCCATGGCCAGCCAGTCCCGGTACCAGCCGGCCTGGGTGGTTTGGACGGCGGGAAGCGGAAGCGGTGAGCCATCCGCTGCCGACGACGGGATCAGAAGCTTGATCCGGAGATCGAGCGTGTCGCCGTGCACGCCGAAATCGCGCAAGGAGTAACCGCCGAATGTGATCCTGCGGAACGAGGGACTGAGCTGGCGGACTGCTGACACCGTGACCTCGAAGGCCAGGCTCATGGGCTGGGCGCTCACCTGCCGGGCGGCGTTTTCAGTGGTCTTCATGACACGGGCTCCAGTTCGTTGGCGGTGGCGTGATGGCGTCCGATGGGGATGATGAGAGGCGTGCCGGAGACGGGGTCCGGCATCACCCGGCTTTCAAGGCCGAAGACCTCGCGGACCAGCTCCTCGGTGACCACATCTTCCGGGGCACCCATCGCCGCCACCGCGCCGTCCTTCATGGCGATGACGTTGTCCGCATAGCGGGCAGCGAGGTTGAGGTCGTGCAGGACGATGGCCACGGTTGTGCCGCGAGTGCCGTTCAGGTCCGTCACCAGGTCCAGGACCTCCACCTGGTGCGCCAGGTCCAGGAAAGTAGTGGGTTCGTCGAGCAGCAGGACCTCTGTTTCCTGCGCAAGTGCCATGGCAATCCACACCCGCTGCCGCTGGCCGCCGGACAGCTCGTCCACGTCCCGCCCGGCGAGTTCCAGCGTTCCGGTGGCTTCCAGCGCACGCTGCACCGCGGCGTCGTCCTTTCCGGTCCAGCTTCGGAAGAAGCCCTGGTGCGGGTAGCGGCCCCGGGCTACCAGGTCACGGACAGTGATGCCGTCCGGCGCGGTGGGATGCTGGGGCAGCAGGCCCAAGCTGCGGGCCAGTTCTCGCGCCGGGCGGGTGTGGATGTCCCTGCCGTCTAGGGCCACGGCGCCGGCGGCGGGTTTGAGGAGCCGGGTCAGGCCGCGGAGCAGGGTGGACTTTCCGCAGGCGTTGGCACCCACGATCATGGTCACCTTGCCTTCCGGGATACGGACGCTGAGCCCGTCCACCACGGAGCGCTGGTGGTATTTGAGCGTCAGGTTGCGGGCTTCCAGAACTGCCACGTCAGGCTTCCTTTCGGTTGGCCGTGACCAGCAGCCACAGCAGGAACGGGGCACCGAGCGCGCCGGTGATGACGCCGACGGGCAGGACCGTGCCGTCGAGCAGAAGGGGTGCCAGGTTCGCGGCGACGTAGTCCGCAGCGAGGACGATCAGGGCACCAACAAAAGCCGACGCCGGAAGGCTGGCTGTGCCGGTAAGGCGGCGGGCGATTGGACCGGCCAGGAAGGCGACGAACGAGACCGGGCCGGCGGCCGCCGTCGCCACTGCTGCCAGCGATACCGCGGTGACTACCAGCGCCAGCCGCGCCCTGTTCACCCGGACTCCGAGGCCGGCGGCAGCGTCATCCCCGAGTTCCAGGATGCGCAGCGGCGCGGCGACCACCCCGGCGGCGGGTACGAGCGCCGCGAGCGCCAGGAGCAGCACGCCGGCCCGGTCCCAGGAAGCGGAGTTCAGGGAGCCGTTGAGCCAGACAAGCGTGTCCGCGGCGGTGCGGATATCGGCCCGTGACATCAGGAAGCTGACCACGGCCTGAAGTGCGGCCGCGATGCCCACGCCGGCCAGGACCAGCCTGTTTCCCGCGGCGTTCCCGCGTCTGGTTCCTCGGAGCTTTCCACCGCTGGAGATTGCGTAGATGAGCGCAGCCACGGCCAGGGCACCCGCCAGCGCCGCCCCGGACACTGCGGCACCGGAGGCGCCGAAGACGACGATGGCAACAACGGCGGCGGCGCTGGCCCCCGAGCTGATGCCGATCACGTCGGGGCTGGCCAGCGGATTCCGCAGCATGGTCTGGAACAGAGCGCCGGCCAGGCCAAAGGCGATTCCGATCAGGGTGCCGATGACGGCCCGCGGAAGCTTGTTCTCCATCACGATGAAGCTGGCGCCCGGAATCTTCACGCCGCCGGTGAGGTGGTTGAAGACGATGGTGAAGAAGTCCGGAATGGTCACCGTGTAGCTGCCCAGCAGGACGGATGCGAAGAACAGGATCACGACGGCGGCAGCCAGCACCGCGGTCCGATGCGGTCGCCCCCGTCCCCCGCGTTGCTCCATCACTTTTGGTCCCTTAGGGCCGGTTTTGGCAGCCATATCTGATAGGGCAATGCCGGTCACAGGCCTGCCCCCTTCCCGCGGCGGACCAGCCACACGAACACGGGGGCGCCGATCAGGGCGGTCATGATGCCCGCCGGGATCTCACCGGGAAGCAGCACCACCCTGCCGATGATGTCCGCGCCCAGCAGCAGGGCGGGGGCGGCCACCAGGGACAACGGCAGGATCCAGCGGTAGTCCGGGCCGGTGAGGAAGCGGACGGCGTGCGGGATGACCAGGCCGACGAAGCCGATGGGTCCGGCCAGCGCGGTGGCCGTGCCGCACAGCAGGACAACCCCCAGGGCAACTAAGGCGCGGGACAGGGCCACGCGTTGGCCCAGCCCGCGGGCAATGTCGTCCCCCAAGGCAAGGCTGTTAAGGGTCCGCCCTGCCAGCAGCACCACCAGTGCACCGGCCGCCAGGAACGGCAGGCCCGGCAGGAGCACCGACCAGTCACGGCCGGCGATGCCGCCCACCTGCCAGAAGCGGAACCGGTCAAGGGTGTCCTGGCTGGAAACCAGGATCACGTTCATGAGCGAGGACAGCCCGGCACTCAATGCTGCTCCCGCCAGCGCGAGCTTCACCGGAGTGGCTCCCTCCCGGCCCAGCGAAGCAATGAGGTATACGACGACAGCAGCTGCGGCTGCCCCGGTGAACGCGAACCAGATGTAGCCGGTGAAGGTGGTCACGCCGAACAGGTAGATTCCGGCGACCACCGCCAGGGCCGCTCCGGCGTTCACCCCGATGATGCCGGGATCGGCCAGCGGATTGCGTGCCACACCCTGCATCGCCGCGCCGGCCAGGCCCAGCGCGCCGCCGGCCAGCAGGCCCAGGACGGTCCGCGGGATGCGGGCGTGCACCACGGCGTGGTCCCCGTTTGCGGGATCGAACGCGGCGAGTGCCTGCCACACGGTGCCGATGGGAACCGCGCGGGCACCGACGGCCAGCGAGGTGCCGGCCAGGAGCACCAGCACAACGACGGCGGCCAGCAGCGAGGCGGCCCGTCTCCTTCCCGGAGCATCACCGCGGAGGGTGCCCGGGGCTGCCATGGCCGGCACCCGGGTGCCGTTGTCCGCTGCCGGACGCGCCGTCGTCGTACTCATTGAGGTGCGCCTACTTCACTGCATTCGCTGCTGTGGCCAGCTGCGGGAGGAACGTGTCCAGGGACCACGGCAGGCTCAGGGGCGACGAGGCCGAGATGGACAGGGTCAGCGTGTTGTCGGAATCGGCCACCAGGGCGCCATTTTTGATGGCCGGGATCTGGCCGAGGAGCGGATCCGCCTTGATCGCGCCTGTGGTGGAGGTATCGGGAACCCAGGTGACGAAGATGTCCGACTGCAGTTCGTTGGCCTTTTCGGCGGACCACGGAATGTAGAACTCTTTGGAGCCCCTGGAGTTGTCTGCCACCACCGGGGCCAGGGTCATGCCGATTTCGCTGAGGAAGCGGGGGCGGTTGTCGTTGGCGGTGTAGACGTTCACGCCGTCGCCCTTGGCGGGCTCCAGGTTGCCGTAAATGAAGCTCTTGCCCTGGATCTGCGGGTACTGGGCAACCTTGTCCTTGACGGTGGCCTCGGTGTCGGAGACCAACTTGGCGGCTTCGGCGTCCTTGCCCAGGGCTTTGCCGATGATGGTGGTTGCATCCTGCCAGGACGTTCCATAAGCCACCCCGGGGTGCGCCACCACGGGGGCGATTTGGCTGAGCTTCTTGTAGTCCTCTTCCGTCAGGCCCGAGTAAGCGGCGAGGATGACGTCCGGGCTGAGCTTGGCGATCTCGGTGAAGTTAATGCCGTCCGCTTCCGAGTACTGGGCGGGGGCCTTGGCCGAACCGAAGCCCGCGCCCAGTTTTTCGAGTGCGGCGTCCTTCCAGAGGGTGGAGCCCTTGTCGTTGCCGCCCCATTCATTCTTCGGGACGCCCACCGGCA
This sequence comes from Arthrobacter sedimenti, assembly GCF_042652025.1. Lineage (NCBI taxonomy): Bacteria > Bacillati > Actinomycetota > Actinomycetes > Micrococcales > Micrococcaceae > Arthrobacter > Arthrobacter sedimenti. The sequence goes on from NZ_JBHSDQ010000005.1 coordinate 12,000, forward strand.
CCACCCCCAGGGCGATGGCGACGTCGTCATTCACCCAGGAGACGGTGGCAACCCGGGTGGGCTGCTTCTCGATGGTGGTTTCGCCGTACGCGTGCTTGATTGCGACCGGGAACTGGGCGTTGCTGCCGGAGCCCGTGGCGTCCGACACCGGCGTGGCGGGTCCGGTGCTGCAGGCGGAAAGCGTGAGGGCCGCTGCCACCAGTACTGTCACTCCCTTGCCGGCAGAGGAAAAGAGGGCCCGGCGTGTTGAAAGAGGGCCGGGGAATAGGGGGTTGGTCACGGGGCTCCTTGAATCAGGCTGATCAAAAACTTAAGTAAGGCTAACCTATGTAAATCCGGATTACGCAACACTTTTATCACCTAATATCCGAAGGTGACGAACACCACATAACGGCAGCAGTCCTTGGACAGGAAGCAGCTGAACTGGCAGGATGTCCTGTGCCGGACCGGCGGCATAGACACCGGAATGCTGAACAGGAACAGGACAACGGGAACGATGCGCACGCAGAAGGTCACTTGGACCGCCGCTGCCGTGGAAAGCGGGGTGGCCGCTTTGGCCTGCACCGCGGGGACTGACTGACCCCCTTGTTACCCTGGCCCGGGCTCCGGGCCGCCCACCCTTTAGGAAAGTTCAGCCATGCAATTAGTCACGCCTCAACAGATCCGTTCATCCTTCGTCAACGCCAGCCGCTCAGAGGCTGCCAAGCTCACGCTGCCCAAGAACTTCGACTTCCTTGACTGGGACAACCTGGAGTTCCTGGGCTGGCGGGACGAGAAAATGCCGTTGCGCGGCTACCTGGTGGTCCCCGGCCCAAAGGGCATCACCGGAGTGATGCTCCGGGCACCCGAAGGCGGCGCGAGGAAGAACCGCGCCGTGCTGTGTGAGCTCTGCCGCGACGTGCACTCCAAGGACGACGTGCTCCTTTGGGTCGCCAAGCGCGCCGGCCAGTCAGGGCGCAACGGCAACACCGTGGGAACCCTGATCTGCGCCGACTTCCTCTGCTGCGGCAACGTACGCAAGGAACCGCCGGTCAACGAGATCAACCCGGACCCGGCGGCCGTCGTGGTGCGCCAGATCCAGGGCCTGCAGGAACGCACGGCGCAGTTCCTGGGCAGGGTGCAGTCGAAGTAGCAGGCGCAAGGAAGCCCCGTTCGCTGAGGTGGACGGGGCTTTCCCGCGTGCTGGTCAACGGTAGGAGAAGCTCACCAGCACCGCCTTGAGCGCCTGGCCTTCGGGGCCCCAGTACCAGGCCTTGGCCGCCTCATCATTGGTGAACGGCTGCGGGTCGAACAGGACGTTCGCGCTCAATACCCGGCCGCCAAGAAGCACCGGGCCTTCCCGCACCTGTCCATCCGGAGAGACAGGCAATCCGGCCGTGAGTTCCATGCGGTATCTTGCGGCGCCTCCGCTGCGGTCTACAAAGAACGACGAATGCGGCGTGGGAACAGAATGGTCCCGGAGGCCCGGGACAGGATCTGTTTCGATGACGGTCCGGTTGGCAGAGCCGGCCACGACGTCGGCAATTTGGCCGTAGTAGATGTTGATGCGGCTGTTTCCTTCGGCATCGTGGACCATGGCCGTTCCCACGTACGGAGTCTTGGACGGCTCGAAAAGCTCCACCGTCCAGTCCGCCGGATGGCTGAAGGACAGCCGGCCATCGGGAAAGGTGAAGGTTTCCGGCCCCGCGGGAGCCTTGATTGACGGCGGAACGGCCGCCGTCGTGGGTGCGGCCGCCACTGCCGTAGACGGCCCCGCAGAACCGGCGGTTACGCGGCCGCTGATCGAGCAACCTGCCACGCAAAGCACGGTGGCGGCGACTGCGGCGAGGAGGAATGCGGCACGCTGGAGTCGGCGCATGGAGGTGCCTTTCAAGAGGACGCCATTGTTCTCTTTTGGAACTGTGCGGACCCAGCATCCCGCAGTACCTATGGGATTTATTCAGGCGAGGTGTGTTTGGTCATCCCAGAGTGGCACAACGCGAACAGCGGCCACCATGGCCCCCGCAATAAATCCATCTATTTGTTATATTGCCCGGCCGTCTCAGCGCAGGACAATGTCCACCGGGTTTGCCTCGGACCGCCAGGCGCCTTCCTCCCCCGGACGGGGCCGGATAACGGGCGCGGTAAGGACGCCGGAGCGGTTGGTGCGCCGGTCCCGGAGGATCTCGGTCACGGATCCCAGGTGCCGGGACAGGTCGATTACGTTTTCGGGAGCCGCGAGCAGCAACTGGAAGCCGAACTCGTGCAGCGCCTTGATCCCGGCACCTGCAAACTCCTCGGAGGCGAGCACGAACGCCTCGTCCATCATCACCGTCCCGTAGGTGGTGAAGCCCTGCTCGGCAATGCCCAGCTGGTAACTCAGGGCCGCGGCCATGATGAACGCGGTGAACCGCTGCCGCTCGCCGCCGGACATGGAGCCGGTGTCGGCGTGCATGAACACGTCGGTCTTCTTTCCGCCACGGGGACCGGTAACTTCCCGGTGCTCTTTGCACTGGATGAACAGGTGCCCGCGCACGTCCAGCACCTCGGCCCGCCAGCGCCGGTCCTCGGGTGCCTGGGAACCGAGCCGCTTGACCAGCGTTTCCAGGGATTTGTAGCGGGCGGTGAGCTCGCCGTCGTCGTCCCTGTCCGGACCGGGACCGTCTGCGCGGCCGGCTTCAGCTTTGGCCGGCCGGGTGTGCCGCGCCTTCAGTGCGTTCTGGATGGCGTCCTTGAACTGCTTGGCTGTGGGCGGGAGCGTCTGCTTGATGTCCAGTTCCAGGTAGCTGCCCTCGTGGAAGTTCACCTGCGACAGGATGCCGTTCAGGGGCAGGATGCGGCTGGTGATGGAGCGGCGTTCCTCATCCAGCAGGTGCAGCAGCGTGCTGAAGGATTCGTGCGTGCGCTGGTTGAAGAACTGGCGGAACTCCGCTTCCTGCGCGGGCAGGCCGTCGTTGACGATCGCGTGATAGCGGGCCTCGAATTCGCTGGCCGCGCCAATGCTGGTGCCGTGGTCCGCCGAGATGGCGCTGCCCCACTCGCGGACGAAGCCTTCAAAGATGCGGGTGAGCCGCTCAGCCGTAGCCTGCCCCCGGGATTCAGCGGCGTGCAGTTCGCCCAGCAGCGCGGTTCGGACCCGGTTGGCCAGGTTGTCCAGCTCGTGCATCTCGGTGACGTCGCCGAATTCCGCGAAGTACGGTTCCAGGGCTTTGACGGTGGCGTCCGACGGCGGCGCCTGGCGCAGGCGGTCACGCGCGGCTTCCAGCAGGGCATCCGCAGCCGTCAGCTGGCGGTCGAGCGCCTTGTATTCGCTCTGCAGCACCGCGGCGGATTCCGTGCTCGACTGGTGCTTCTGCCGGACCTCCTCGATGGTGGCGCGCAGTGGCTCCAGGTCTGCCTGGGCAGCCAGGGCGTCCTTGAGCCGCTGCTCGATTCGCGCCAGCTCATCGGCGGCCACCGCGGCAGATACCTGTTCCCAGGGGCGGTCGTCCTCGGCGATCCGCCGCAGCGCGTCGAGCTGCCTGCTCATGCCCTGGTGCGAGTCTTCACGGCTTTGTGCCAGCTCGGCGGCCTTGGCCACTTCCTGCCGGAGGTCCTCCACCTGGGCCGCCACGAGTTCCAGCTTGGCGGCGTTGTCGAAGCCGAGAACATAGTCCTGGCGGCTGGTGAAGCGGTCGTCCTTTTCCACCGTGTGCCGGTTGCGCTTGACCACGCCGCCCAGGCTCAGGCCCTTGTCCAGGGAGGCCAGTTCGTCCGGGTCTTCCACGCAGGGGTAGGCGAAGTCGAGGGCGATCCGTTCGCGGACCCATTCGCCGGCTTCAGCAGCCGTGCCCGAGGCGAGGATGTCCAGCTTGGTGAGCAGGTCGTCGTCGCGCACGTCCTCCACGGCGAGCGCGCCGCCGGCGAGCGGCTTGGAGACGTCCACTGCCCGCAGCGCGCCGCGGACGTTGTGGTCGTTGAGGTACCGGGTCACGGCGCCGAAGTGCTCGCCGGGAACCAGCAGCGTGGTGGCCAGGTTGCGGAGCGCGCGTTCGGCGGCGGGACGCCACCGTTCCTCCCCCTCGGCGAGGTCCATGAGCTCACCGGCGAAGGGCATACGGTCCTCGGGGATGCCGGTTGCCGCGGCAATGGCGGCGCGGTTTTCGATGCTCGACGGCGGCAGCAGGGACTTGCGGGTCTTCAGCGAGACGAGTTCCTGCTCAGCCGCCGCCAGTTCGCGTTTCCGGCCGGCGTGCGCATCGAACGCCTCGAACCTCAGCTCCTGCAGGGCCTGCGAATCATCCTTCAGCTCAGCGGACCGTGCCGCCGCCTGCTCGTGGGCCTGCTCCCAGCCGGCGGCGCTCCACTCCAGCTGCAGCCCGGCGTCGGCCAGTGCCTGCTGGGCCGCCTCCTCCACCTGCTGGCGGAGCTTCAGGCCAACCCGAGCGTTCTCGAGCGACTGCTCGATGGCAGAGATCGCGTTGCCGCCCTGGTTGTTGTAGTCGGTTTCCAGCTGCCGCAGCTCCTTGGCCAGGCCGTCCCGGACCGCACGCTCGGCGCCGAGTTCCTTGGCCTTTGCCTGCGCCAGCTCGCGGAAACGGACCAGCGTCTTCTGGTGGACCGTGACGGCGAGCTGCTGCTTGTACGCCTCGAACTCCTCGCCCACCAGTTCCCGGAGCCGGTTGGCGTCCAGCAGCGACTGCGCATACTCCCGGTTCATCCCCGGCACCGGCGCCAGCTGGTCGCGCTGCTGCCGCACGTCCTCCAGCCGCTGGCGGATGGACATCAGGTTGCTGAACTCCTCCACCACGTCGTCCGCGGCGGCCAGCGTTGCCGGGGCGTCCAGGACCTGGTCGCGGAAGAAGGTGTTGACGCTGCCGCCGAGCCCCTTTCCCGCCTGGATGACGCGCAGCAGGGGCAGTGCCTGGTCCGAACTGATCCCCAAAAGGCGCCGGAACCGCTCCGCGAAAGCCTTGTGCACGTCGAAGACCTGGGCGTGCGGGAAGATCGTTTCCAATGCACCCTTGGTGAAACGCTTGTCCGCAATCCCCTCGAGTAGCTCCAGGTCCAGGGGCACGTTGTCGATCAGGTAGAAGCGGCCAACACTGGACTCCGTGCCGTTCTTGGGCAGGTCGAACAGCGCCGACACCGTCACCCGCGTGCCGGCGGCGTTATCGAACGTCAGCGCGACGGCGGACCATGTGGCACCGGGGCGCTGGAAGGCACTCGCCGACCCCTCGCCCACGGCCTTGTCGCCCACCTTGCCGCGCATATACGTGAACGTGGTCCGCTTGTCCTCCACGGCACCGCCCGACCGCTGCGCTGCCGCCTCATTCGACCGCGGCCGCGCATCGAAAACCCGCAGCATCGCATCGAACAGCGTGGACTTACCCACGCCCGAATTACCCGTCAGCAGCGTCCCGTTCCGGTCCACGTGCATCGTGTGCGCCCCGTGGAACGTCCCCCAGTTGACCACCTGCACCAACGCAAGCCGCATCTGCCCCGGATTGGTCACGTCCCCCAAGGGAAGCATGCTCGCGATACTCACTTGGCTTCTCCTTCAGGTTCTGCTGCCGGCTCGCCTACCGCGGCACCACCGCTCGTGGCTGGAACCAGTGCACTCAAGGGAGACGACGCCGATGCCGCCCCGGGAGTGGCATCGGGCCTGTCGGAGCCGGGCGCATCGTCCGCAGGACGTATGCCGACCGGCGAAGGGGCGGGGGCGGCATCGGCGTCGTCGTCCTCCGCGGAAGAATCACCGTCGAGGTCGAGCATCGCCTCTGTGCCGGTGGGGTCTGCCGAGGCCGCTACCAAAGCCTCGATGTGGGCCGGGATGTCGCCGATGTTTTCGAACGGCAAGGCCAGGGGCAGGGCGTTGGAGATGGTGTAGACGTCGTCCAATCCGGTGGGGAGCAGGAGTTGGCGGGCCAGGAGCTTGGTGATGGCGCGGGTGACCACGTCGGAGTCGCGCAGGGCGTCCTGCTGTCCGGCGGGCTGGTAGTGCGCCACCAGGTCCGTGATCTCCTCGCGGGTGATGGTGGGGTCCGTCTGGGCAGTGACATGCCGGTCCAGCAGCAGGCGCAACCGGAGCAGCACGATGGTTTCCACCCGGCTGAGGGCGCGCTGCTGGCGCAGGATGCTGGACCGGGTGTTGCCGCCGATCACCTCCGGATCCACGGGACGCAGGACGGCGATCTTCCGCTCATGGTCCAACTGCAAGGTCAGGAACAGCTCGGACAGGCGGCTGCGCAGGATCACCTGGTTATCCAGCAACACGGTCCAGAGCTTTTCGTCCCGGCCGCCGTCAATGTAGGGGCCCTTGAGGAGCTTCACCAGGGCCTGGCGCACCTTCATGGACAGAACGCCCGTGTCGCCGGGGAACAAGGCAGCGCCGTCGACGAAGGTGTCGCGCGGTGAGACGGCGAAAGGACGCTCGGCCGCCGGTGCAGCCTCAGCTTCGGGCTGGATGTCCGCCGCTTCGTCCAGCCCGTTGTCGTGTGAAACCTCAGTCATCTGAATCCTTTGCGAGCGTGACCACCGGCAGGTAGGCCCTGCGGGTGGAGCCGTCTATCTGTTCGAAGTCCAGGCCCTGGTAGTCGCTGCGGTTAAAGTCGGCCCCGGCGTGAAGGGCCTCGGACAGGAGGGCGCGGATGGAGTTGATGTGCTGCTCTTCGGGCGGCAGCTGCTGCCAGGCGTCGGCGAGCGTCCCGGCCCCTGCCATGGCCGCCCGGACCACGGCAGGTTTGGCCTTGCCGGTCCTCGGCGAGCGCACCCGGTCCGAGTCGGTGAAGGCGATCGGATCGGCCAGGCGGGGCGGTGCCGCAAACTCATCCGGATCGAACAGCTTCACCATGGACAGGGACTCGAAGCCGGCGTTGTAGAGGACGGGTCCGGGGACCAGGCCGGGGCGTTCCCGCTCATAGGGGAGGGAACGGATGGCCTGCTCAGCTTCGCGCAGGACCTGCCGCAGCCTTACCGACTGGCGGAAGTCGTCGCTCTGGACGTATGTATTGAGGCTCTCGCTGAGCTTGCCGTAGATGCGCTGGATCTGGCTGTGTTGCTGGCGGAGCTCGGCTACCAGGTTCTTCAGTGTTTCCCGGTCATCGGGAGAGAGGTCGTCGGCGAACTGGCGGCTCAGCACCTCGCCGATCGCAGACCGGAAGCGAAGCTGCTGCTGCGGGTCCTCGAGGAACGCGGTGAACGAACGGAAAGTACGGCCCTCCGGGCTTTGGCGGAGACGCTTATCCGCCTCCAGGACCTGTGCCATGGTGGCACCCTTGGTCAGCGACTCCTCGATGATCTGGTTGCGGAGCCCGCCCACCAGCTCCTCAATCCGGTCACGCATCTTCTTGTAGTCGGCGGGGAGGCTGGCGGCCAGGTCCAGGATGTTTCCGGCGGCCTCCACGGCTTCGTCGTCGTCCAGCAGGCCGTCGAACTCGCCGGTGTTGATGTCCTGGATCAGCTGCTGGCGCTCTCCGATTTCCTCTTCCAGGGCCTCGAGCCGGGCGCTCTGGTCCGGGTTGGTTTCGTTGGCGAGCTTCTCCACGTCGCCCAGCAAGGTACCCAGGCGGGAACCGTTCAGGGTGGACCGTTCACTGGAGAGGCTGTCCAGGAAGGCGAGCACACGGGCGGCAGGCTCGGTGGCCTCATAGACAATCTGTGCGGACTGGTTGCGGCGGGTCAGGAACTGCCGCCGGGTCCATTCATCGCCAAAGGCCTTACCGTTGGCCCCTCCGCCCAGCCCGGGATCCTGGCGCCGGAGCTCCTCAAGGAAGGTGTCGACGTCGGCATGGAACTCCTCAAGCGGCACCTGCGGCCGGGTGCGGGTAAAGGAAGCCTGCAGCACCGCGATCACCCACGGCGCGGAACGCGTCAGGGCCCAGGCAGGTCCCTTGGTGAGGAGTTCGAGGTCCCGGAGCCGGGCGCTGATGGCGTCAGCGGATGACCTGGCGGAGCGGGGCACACACTCTCCTTGGGCTGTTGGCTATTGGACTGTTCCGGGGACGGGGCAGGGCGGTCTGAACGGGACGGACCGGAAAACTGCCAACTACAAGGTTAACGCAGCCCGCCGCGACCGCTTCGTGACCTACCTGCCGGTAGTGTTTCGATCCCGTATCAACAGTCACATCAGACCCATGCTGCTCTGGTTGGCCGCCCCGCGTCCCCCTAATCTGCTTCTACTGGTCTTCGCCACACAGCAGTCTTTCGCAAAGCAATGCCGCAGCAGGGGGATTCATGCAGTTCGATCTAAGCTCAGTGGAAACAGCCACCTTGGTCTTCATCGGGACACTGGTTTTCGGTGCCATCCTGGCCGGATTCGTCCTCACCGCGGGGCTGGTTGCCCTGGCGCTGCTGGGCGCGGGCAAGCTCACCTGGATGGTGGTCGTCAATACGCTGATGGCCGTGGTCCACGGGATCAACGCGGGCTGGGACAAGCTGGTCCGGCGCGCCTCCGCCGTGGACCTTCCGGCCGATTTCCAGGGCCAAACGTCCCCTAGCACCGGAACCTACCCGCGGGTAATCTTGAGGGACAGCTGAAGGGTTCTCCAACCCCGGCGGATCCATGGCTACACCGGCCATCCGGCCAAGGAGATAACCCATGACCTCCGCCACTGACAGCCAGGCCAAGGACGCCCCGGCTGAGGAAACCCCAGTCCCAGCCGGCAAAATCGGCGCCGGGGCCACCGCTGAAGATGCCCGGGCCGTCGCCGAAGCCGCCCGCGAATCCGGCTGGGACCGCCCCAGCTTCGCCAAGGGCCTTTACCTTGGCAGCTTTGACCTGGATCTGGTCCACCCTTGGCCCGTCGCGGACCCTGCGTCCGTGGAACGGGGCGAGGAGTTCATGGCCCGCCTCACGGAGTTCGCCAAAACCATGTCGGGGCGGGTGATCGAGCGGGAAGCAAGGATCCCGGACGACTACATCAAGGGCCTGGCGGATCTGGGCGTCTTTGGCATGAAGATCCCGGAGGAATACGGCGGCCTTGGGCTCTCGCTGGTGTATTACGGCCGGGCCCTTGCCTTGCTGGGCAGCGTGCACCCCAGCCTGGGCGCCCTCATCTCCGCCCACCAGTCCATCGGTGTGCCGGAGCCGGTGAAGGTCTTTGGGACGCCGGAACAGAAGCGCGAGTACCTGCCGCGCTGTGCCGCCGGTGCCGTCACTGCATTCCTCCTCACCGAACCGGACGTGGGCAGCGATCCCGCGCGCCTGGGCAGCACCGCAACGCCAACGGACGACGGCGATGCGTACCTTTTGGACGGCGTGAAACTTTGGACCACCAACGGGGTGATCGCCGAACTGGTGGTGGTCATGGCGGTGGTCCCGGCGCACACCGATCCGGACGGCACCAGGCACAAGGGCGGCATCAGTGCGTTCGTGGTGGAAATGGACTCCCCGGGCATCACGGTGGAAAACCGCAACGCGTTCATGGGCCTGCGCGGCATCGAGAACGGGGTGACGCGCTTCCATCAGGTGCGGGTGCCCGCCGCGAACCGCCTGGGCCGTGAGGGGCAGGGCCTGAAGATCGCGCTGACCACGCTTAATACTGGCCGCCTGGCCTTGCCCGCCCTCTGCGTGGCCTCCGGGCGGTGGAGCCTGAAGATAGCCCGGGAATGGTCCAACGCCCGCACGCAGTGGGGCCGTCCCGTGGGCCAGCACGAAGCCGTGGGCAAAAAGATTGCCTTTATCGCGGCCTCAGCCTTTGCCCTTGATGCCGTTTTCGAACTCTCCGCCGAGCTTGCCGACGCCGGGCAGAAGGACGTCCGGATCGAGGCGGCGCTCGCCAAACTTTGGGCCACGGAGATCAGCTGCACGATCGCGGACGAGCTGGTCCAGATCCGGGGCGGGCGGGGATTTGAGACCGCCGAGTCGCTGGCTGCGCGCGGTGAACGGGCGGTGCCGGCCGAGCAGCAGTTGCGGGACCTGCGCATCAACAGGATCTTCGAGGGGTCCTCCGAGATCATGCGGCTCCTGATCGCCCGGGAAGCGGTGGATGCGCACCTGGCCGCCGCGGGCGATCTTGCGTCCCTGGACGCGAGCCTTGCCGACAAAGCGAAGGCCGCCGTCGGGGCTTCCAGCTTCTATGCCAAATGGCTGCCCAAGCTGGTGGCCGGCGCCGGCATGGACCCCCGCTCCTACAGCGAATTCGGCAGGCTGGCCAAGCACCTCCGCTTCGTGGAACGCTCATCGCGGCGGCTGGCGCGGCAGACCTTTTACGGCATGGGCCGGTGGCAGGCCAAGCTGGAGCGGAAGCAGGCGTTCCTGGGCCGCGTGGTGGACATCGGCGCCGAACTCTTCGCCATGACCGCCTGCTGTTCCCGAGCCGAGATGCTGCTCAAGACGTCCCCCGACAAGGCTGCCAGCGCCTATGAGCTGGCCGACGCCTACTGCGAGCAGGCCAAGGTGCGCGTGGACGAGTACTTCGACCAGCTGTGGCGGAACACGGACGACGCCGACCGGGAACTGACACGCAAGGTCCTGGCCGGTGACTACACCTGGCTTGAGGCGGGGGTCCTGGACCAGTCCGAAGGCACCGGCCCCTGGATCGCCGATGCCTCGCCGGGCCCGTCCCAAAAGGAGGACCTGCACCGGAAATACCGGTAAAACCGCAGGTCACAAAGTAGTAAGCACGCTTGCTATCGGGTGGAGCGGGTGGTTGAGTTGAGCTATGAGCAGCTCAACGGACCCAGAGAACCTGCCTCCCCGCCGCGCCCGGGAGGACGAAACCACCCGTCGCGGAGCCTTCCGCGACGGAGCCGCGGACGACGCCGCCACGCGCTCGTTTGACCAGGCGCCGGCCCGGGATGGAGTAGCTGCGCGGGAAGAAGTACCAACCCGCGCCGTGGACCGTGACCGCGTGATTGGCAGGGATCGGGACGCCGTCGTGGACCGGGACCGCTCGGACGTCAGGGCGGAGCGGGAATACCAGCCCGCGCCAACGGCTGCCACCCCGGTAGTGAACCCGGCGCTGGCTGACCGGGAAACCGCCGTCGCGCGCCAGAAGGAGCGGTTTGGCGGCATCAAGGTGGGTTCGGCGTTCTTTGGCTGGCTGACCGCCACCGGCATGGCCGTGCTGCTGACGGCGCTGGTGGCCGCCGCCGGGACCGCCGTGGGGCTCGCCAACAACACCGACGTCAACCAGGCCGTTAACCAGGCCGCGCAGAACAGCGGCACCGTTGGACTGGTGGGCATCATCGTCCTGCTGGTGATCCTGTTCCTCTCCTACTACAGCGGCGGCTACGTGGCCGGCCGGATGGCACGCTTCAACGGCGCCAAGCAGGGGCTCATGGTGTGGGTGTGGGCGTTGATCGCGGCCGTCGTGGTGGCAATCCTGGGGCTGGTGGCTGGACAGCAGTTCAACGTCCTGGCCAACCTGAACAGCTTCCCCCGCATCCCCATCAATGAAGGACAGCTCACCACCACCAGCATCATCGCCGCGGTGGTTGTGGCAGTGGTGGCCCTCATCGGGGCCATGCTCGGCGGCCTGGCCGGCATGCGCTTCCACCGGAAGGTTGACCGCGCAGGCTTCACCCCGGACAGCGAGTTCTACGACGACGAGGAGTAGTCAGGCGCGGACGTCGCCGTCCACGTAGAACCACCGGCCGTTCTCGCGGACGAACCTGCTGTTCTCGTGCAGGACGCCCCGTTCGTTGCCGTGCCGGTAGTAGGCCTTGAACTCCACGGTCCCCTCGGTATCGAACGGGCCGCCGTTGCTGGTGCCCACGATGTCCAGGCGGCGCCATTCCATGGCCGGATCCAGGTCCAGGCTGGCGGGTGCGGTGGAGCGATGGTGTGCGCGCAGCAGGTACTCCTCATCCAGCAGGGCAAATGCGCTGTACCGGGAACGCATCAGCTGCTCCGCCGTCGCCGCCTGGGCCTGGCCCGAATGGAACCGGCCGCAGCACTGGGAGTACGGCTCCCCGGACAGGCACAAGCAGTTTGCAGAGTCAATTGGCGCGGTCACCCGGTGATGCTGTCACATCCGGTAACAGGTTCGCTACAACCCCGGGCATCCCGTGGTCCGCGGCGGCACGTCCGGCCAAAAATCCGTATGGTGGAGAAGGAGCTTCCGCCCGGCACTTGACGCCGGGATGTAAGCCCAGGATGCAGGCAGAGAGGAGAGATGGCGTGGAGCACCCGGACACTCTCGTCCTCAACCTGACTTTCCTGGGCACCGTGGGCGTGGCCCTCATGATGTTCGGTGTCCTCTTCCTGCTGGGCGTCATCACCTTGGTCCTCGCGGGCCTGGGCCGCCTGGCCGCCATCGTGCTGATGGTTCTGTTCGGCCGCGTCCCCGGCCGGACCGGCTCCGAACGTTTCGCCAACAGGGCAACCAGCCAGGCGGAGCCACGCAAGCCGCTCCGGGAACGGGCCGCCGCGCTGAAGCCGGGCCGGCTGAAGGAGTCGCTCCGCACCGCCGTCGTACGCCATCCAAAGCTTGCTGCCGCACGTCCGGAGCCCCCGGTCCTCGCTGAAGACTGGGCCTCCGCTGTTGCCCAGGCGGATAAACGCGCCGAGGCCAGGGCGCGGGCGGAACGGCCCGAAATCAAGCTCTCGGTCCGGGATCTTCCGGATCCGGCCGTACCTGCCGACAAGGTCTCGGAAGTGGCCCCGCTGGTGGAGTCCGCCCTGCACAACCACCGGCCGCCGCATGAGATGCCGCGGTCCTTCAAGAAGCCCCAGCCGCTGCACCCCGTGCCGCCGCTCGATACCGGGTCCCTGGTTTCGCTGGCCGGCCCGCAGCAGGTACTCAAGGAGCAGGCCAAGGAGAACGGCTAAGCCCTTACCCTGAGCAACCATCTGGGTTAGCGTGAACACATGGAATTCAGATACCTCGGAAACAGCGGCTTCAAAGTCTCGGAAATCACGTTCGGCAACTGGCTGACCCATGGCTCCCAGGTGGAGAACGACGTCGCCACCCAGTGCGTGCGCGCGGCCCTCGACGCCGGCATCAGCACCTTCGACACAGCAGACGTCTACGCCAACACGGCCGCGGAGACCGTCCTGGGCCAGGCCCTGAAGGATGAACGCCGCGAGTCCCTGGAAATCTTCACCAAGGTCTTCGGCCCCACCGGCCCCAAGGGCAAGAATGATCTTGGCCTGTCCCGCAAGCACATCATGGAATCCATCAACGGTTCGCTGCGCCGGCTGCAGACGGACTATGTGGACCTGTACCAGGCCCACCGCTACGACTTCGAAACGCCGCTGGAAGAGACCATGCAGGCGTTCGCTGACATCGTCCGGCAGGGCAAGGCGCTGTACATCGGTGTGAGCGAGTGGACCGCGGAGCAGCTCCGCGAAGGCCACAAGCTGTCCAAGGAACTGGGTTTCCAGCTGATCTCGAACCAGCCGCAGTACTCCATGCTGTGGCGCGTGATCGAAGCCGAGGTGGTTCCGGCGTCGGAAGAGCTGGGCGTGTCCCAGATCGTCTGGTCCCCCATGGCCCAGGGCGTCCTCAGCGGCAAGTACCAGCCCGGCCAGCCCGCTCCCGAGGGCAGCCGCGCCACGGACGAAAAGGGCGGCGCCAAGATGATCCAGCGGTGGATGCGCGACGACGTCCTGGCCGGCGTGCAGGAACTGAAGCCGATTGCCCAGGAGGCAGGGCTGTCCATGCCACAGCTGGCTGTCGCCTGGGTGCTGCAGAACCCCAACGTGGCGTCCGCCATTGTGGGCGCGTCCCGGCCCGAGCAGATCGCCGACAGCGTGGGTGCCGCCGGCGTGAAGCTGGAGGCTGAGGTCCTCAAGCGGATTGACGACGCCATCGGCGGACTCGCGGAACGGGATCCGGCACAGACCAAGTCGCCGGCCACGCGGGAAGCGTAAGTGGCCACCCCGTCGGAACTGCCGGAGCTTGCGGTAGCCGGCTCCACCGGAGGCCTGGGCGGAATGGTGGCGCGGCAGCTTGCCGCGTCCGGTTTCGCCCAGCGCCTGCTGGTGCGCGACGCCGCGCGGGCGCCGCAGCTGGACGGCGCGCATGCAGTGGTGTGTTCCTACGGGGACGGCGCGGCCTCCCGGCAGGCCCTTGAGGGAGCGAAAGTCCTGTTCATGGTGTCCGCCGCGGAGGCCGAGGACAGACTGCAGCAGCATTACGCGTTCGTGGATGCCGCTGCGGAGGCCGGAGTGGAGCACGTGGTGTACACGTCCTTCTACGGCGCGGCACCGGATGCCACCTTCACCCTGGCCCGGGACCACTACGCCACGGAGGAGCGGATCAAGGCGTCCGGGATGGAGTACACGCTCCTGCGCGACAACTTCTACCTGGACTTCCTGCCGTTGATGACCGGGGACGACGGCGTGATCCGGGGCCCTGCCGGTGACGGCGTCTTTTCGGGAGTGGCGCGGGAGGACATTGCCCGCTGCGCCCATGCAGTGCTGCGCGATCCGGCCATCCATAAGGGCATGACCTACAACCTCACCGGGCCGGAAGAGCTGACCATGGCGCAGGCCGCCGAGGTGCTGAGTACCGGGACCGGGCGGGAGGTGCGCTACCAGCCGGAGACGGTGGAGGAAGCCTACGCGTCCCGGGCCTCCTACGGTGCCCCGCAGTGGCAGCTCGATGCCTGGGTCAGCACCTACACGGCGATGGCTGCCGGCGAGATGGCAGGGCTTTCGCCGGACGTCCACGGGCTGACCGGTCAGGATCCCATCAGCCTGGCAGAGTTTTTGACCCGGCCGGTGCTGTAGGAGATGGTTTTCACCCGTTGACGGGCGGGTGGGCCCGGCGTAGACCTGTTGGTGCCGGGGGCGTCGTTAGTCCGCCAAGCAGAATCGCACCGCCATGAATTACAGCAACCAGCAGTCAACCCGGCAGGAGCCTGCGCCGGTCCCGTCACCGGCCACGCAGCCTGCCTCCGGTCCGCTCACCCGGGAGGAGCTGCAGCTCGCCGCCCGGAACCACTCCATGCCGCTGGAAGCGCTTCGCCGCGACGTCACCCCGCCCGGGCTCCACTACGTGCTGACGCACTTCGACATTCCGGACCTCGACGGTTCGTCCTGGCATCTGCGGATCGGCGGGGCTGTGGAACGTGCGCTGGAACTGGGCATGGCGGCGCTCCGCAGGGACCCTGCCATCACCGTGCCCGTCACCCTCGAGTGCGCCGGGAACGGCCGTTCGCTCCTTGAGCCGCGGCCCCTCAGCCAGCCGTGGGTCCTGGAGGCGGTGGGCACGGCACACTGGACCGGGGTTCCACTGGCCTACCTCCTTGGCAAGGCGGGCGTGCTTCCGGACGCGGTGGAGGTGGTCTTCACCGGGGCCGACGCCGGGGTACAGGGCGGCGTTCCCCAGCGCTACGCGCGCAGCCTGCCGATCCGCGAGGCGCTGCGTCCCGACGTCGTCCTTGCCTACCAAATGAACGGCACCGACTTGCCGCCGCAGCATGGCTACCCGCTACGGCTGGTGGTCCCGGGCTGGTACGGGATGGCCAGCGTCAAGTGGCTGGAGTCCATCGAGGTGGTCAAGACACCGTTCGCTGGCTTCCAGCAGGAGGTCGCCTACCGCTACCAGGACTCCGCGGACGACGCCGGCACGCCGGTTTCGCGGATCAGGGTACGTTCGTTGATGGTCCCGCCGGGCGTCCCGGACTTCTTCTCCCGGCGTCGGTTCCTGCGCCCCGGCCCGGTCATGCTGGAAGGCAGGGCATGGTCCGGCGAAGGTGCCGTGACCGCCGTCGACGTGGGGATCGACGGCACCTGGTTGCCCGCCCACCTGGACAAGCCGGCGGGCGGCTACGCGTGGCGGCGGTGGACCCTGCCCTGGGTGGCGAACCCCGGCGAGCACGTCCTTTCCTGCCGCGCCACGGACATCACGGGTGCCACCCAGCCCCTGGAGCAGGCCTGGAATTTCCAGGGGATGGGCAACAACGTGGTGCAGAGGGTGCCCGTGACGGTGGAGTGATGTTGCGGGCCCGGGGCTATACTCGGTGCCAATCATGACCATCCTCCCTTCCTCCCCCGCCAGTGTCCGCATCGATGCGTGGCTGTGGGCCGTCCGCGCGTACAAGACACGGTCTGCCGCCACCGCCGCCTGCCGCGCCGGACATGTGCGCCTGAACGGAAGCCCCTCGAAAGCTTCGGCAACGCTGGTCACGGGCGATACCGTCACCGTCCGCATGCCCGGGTACGAGCGCATCCTCGAGGTGCGGCGGCTCATCGCCAAGCGCGTGGGGGCCGAGGCCGCGTCGCACTGCTTTACCGACCACACTCCGCCGCGGCCAGTCCTTCCCGCGCTCGGACTGCCGCAGCGGGACAGGGGCGCCGGACGCCCCACCAAGAAGGACCGCCGCGAGATGGATCGGCTTCGCGGACCTGCGTGACAGGCGTGCTGCCGGCGTCAGGGGCCGGCTTTGGTGCGTGCCTGCACGAGGTTGGCGAACGGCAACCGACCAAACTTCTCCACGAAGGCAGCATGGTAACCAGCTTCTGCGCCGTTCAGTTGGTCGGCCGGAAGTTCCTTCCATGCAATGGCCAGTGATCCCGCGTCAGCAAGCTGCCAGATAAGCCGCCCGTCCCAGTGGCCGGGCGGCTTGCCTTGCCCAAAGTCAACGAATTCCTGGATTTGGCGCCGAAGCCCGCGGTTACCCTTGCTTCCGGGTCCGGCCTTTCCCAAGTAGAGAACAACGGCGCCTTCCACCCACTCGGCGGCTAACGCGGCCGCGGGGAGGGACGGGTCCTTCTTCTTGAAGACGCCCGCGGTGCTTCTCGGGAGAAAGCGTGGCTGGAAGCCGTCCGGAGCAATCACGGCGACGAGGCCTGTTCCTTGTGGGATCCTCATGGTTTCCAGGGCCTGAATGGGCCTAAAGCCAGCGAAACCCTCGGCCTTCAGGCCCTTCCTGGTGAACTGCATAGTCCATTGAACAGCAGGTCGGGGACCACCGCTGCGTTTGCGTGTTCACCTAGGGGAGCAGTCAGGCCATTCACAGGAACGCCACCTATCCTTGGCGCGTGCCACCCCTTGAGATCCTGATGTCCTCCTGGCAACTCGACTGGGCTGCAACTGCCTTCGTCGTTGTGGCCGGTGTCCTGTACGGGTGGGGAATGCGGTCAGCCGCCCGCCGAGGCCAGGACTGGCCCGTGTGGCGGGCGGTTGCGTTCTACGTCCTGGGCCTGGGCTCATTCGTTGTCCTGACCTGTGGGTTCACGGGCGTCTACGGCGCGCAGCAGCGGTGGGCATTCACCATCAAGATTTCCATGCTGCTCTTTGTCGTTCCGCTGCTTATTGGGCTGGGAAAGCCGCTCACCCTTGCCCGGGCAGCGTTGCCGGCCAAGGGAATAGGCACGCTGAACACTGTCCTGGCGAGCCGGCCTGTCCGGTTCGTCAGCAACTCCTTCGGTGCACCGCTGCTGGGCCTGGTGCTCTTTTCCACGTTCCTGACTCCCATGTTCTACACACTCCGGACAGATCCCGTGGCCGGCGCACTCCTCACCCTCGGTGTACCGCTGCTTGGCATGCTGATGGCGCTGCCCATCATCGAGGAATCGGACTTCCAGCGGTCCAGCGCGTACCTGACCCTGGAATTCATGTTCGTCTTCATTGAATTGCTGATCGACGCGATCCCCGGAATCCTGCTCAGTCTCAACGGCCAGGTGCTCGACCACGTGATGTCAGTGCCCAACCCCCAGTGGTGGTTCAGGGATGCGTTCCAGGATCAGCAGTTTGCGGGAAACCTGCTCTGGTTCATCTGCGAAGTTGTGGACCTGCCACTGATCATCCTCATGTTCGTCCGGTTCTCACGCAGCGATAAGCGGGAAGCAGGAGTCTTCGATGAGCTGACGGACGAACAGCTGAGTGAACTGCACAGGCAGCACCTGCGCGGACCGCACTAGGTTGGCCAGCTGCAAAAAATTCGGTGTGCGCACCACTCTCGGTGAAAGCGTAGAGTGACATAGGACGCCTGATTCTGGACGCCTTGCTGCTAAGGGAGAAATCGTGACGATTGACTGGGACGAAAAAAAGGCCCTGCTACAGGAACCGAATATCGCGAAGGTAACCCAGCTTTGCGATGAGCTGATGGAAAAGAAGCCCGGTTCCACCGTCCCCTACATCGACCCTGTGCACGACGAAGATGAGTGCAGGATCATCAGCCTCCAAGCCAGCCCCGGCAAGGGCACCGAGTCCGGGTTTGTCTCCCACAACAACGACGACGAAGCGGCCCGCCGCGCTACCCAGATCTACGAGCTCGCTGAGTTGGACCCCCGCTACGTCATGCCTTGGAACGCCTATCCCTGGATCCGCGAAAGCGGCAGCCCCTCGGCCCTGAGTGTCCAGGAGAAGACCGACGGGCTCCGCCCGTTCAGGCAGTTCCTTAAGATCAACTCCCGCGTTTCGGCCATCATCGCGCACGGTACGGATGCGTCCACGTTCCTGACCCTGTTCGAGAAGACCTACCACTCCTCGCTGAAGAACAACGGCATCAAAATCTACAAGGCCACTGCCCTTGGCGGCAGGGCCTTTGCTGTTTCTGAGGCCAAGCAGGAAGAGCTCCTGGCCAAGAACGTGGAGACCTACCGGGACGCGATGCAGCGGGCCGGCATCCAGCACCTCTAGGGCGCGCTTCCCCGGGTGCACCGAAAACTGCGCATTCCTTGATCCACCCTTGATGAATCCTTGCTTCTCCATCTCCAGCATTAGTGGAGTAAACACTCAGGATTCTCCGAGGTAGAGCGCTCGATCGGCCTCGTTTCCTGCTGCAGTTGGGGGAACTTGGCATGAAAAAACTCATAATCGCTTCACTGGCAGCCACTGGCCTGGTCGCAGGATCATTTGCTGCAGGTGCAGCTGCCAACGCTGGTACCGGCACCGTTGTCCGCGTGGTCGACGGGGACACTCTGGTGGTTTCCATCAACAACGGCGACCACACCATCCGACTGTTGAACATCGACACTCCTGAGACCAAGGACCCAAACCAACCGGTCGAGTGCCTCGGTCCGGAGGCCTCAAAGTACCTTGAGGGCCTACTGCCGAAGGGGACCCAGGTCAGACTCGAGTTCGACGCCGAGCGCCACGACAAGTACGGCAGGACTCTCGCGGGAGTCTTCACAGCCGACGGGTCTCTGGTCAACGCCAAAATCGCGCAGCAGGGACTGGGAATTCCAGTCGAGTACGGCGGCAACAGGAAGTTCCTGCCGCCCGTGCAGGCAGCCTACGAAGAGGCCAGGGCTGCCAAGAGTGGGCTCTTCTCCGAGAGCATCGGGTGCACACTTCCTGCGCAGTTGGCTGAGACAACGAAGGGCCTCGAGACGGCCACCGAGGCATCACCGGCAACCACTTCTGCCGCGGCAGGTGCGGCAGCGGGCGTCCTCGCGAGCAAAGTGGCAGCGGCGAAGGCACTCCGAAAGGTCCTGAATGGGGACAAAGTAACTGAGCGGGCCCTATTGTGGGCCGGACTTTCCACTGCCGTGCTCGCGAAACATGTGTCCAACCTGGACAAGAAGATCACTGCCGCGGAGAAGAAGGCAGAAGACACGAAAACGCCAAAAGCGACCTTGGAAGCAACGGAAAAAAGAGCCGAGGAAGAGCGCAAAGCGGCTGAAGCCAGGGCGGTGGCCGAACGCAAAGCAGCAGAGGAGCGCGCTGCGGCAGAAAAGAAGGCAGCAGACGAGGCTGCTGCGGCAGCGGCGAAAGCTGCAGCCGATGAAGCAGCCCGGAACGCCGCAGCTGAGGCTGAACGTCTACGCAATCTGCCTGCACCAGCACCAAACCCGGCGCCTTACGTTGCGCCGGCCCCGCAACCGTACGTTCCCCCTGCCCCCTCAACTAAATACACCGGCCCGCGCTGCTACGCTCCCGGCGGCAAGACCTGGCGGCCGTGCTGACCGTCCTGTGGCCAACTGTCAGGGATTTTTCAGGAGCACGAGCGCATACTCGTAGGTACTCTGACCGGCTAAAGAACCGAGTTGAGCCTCCGCAGGCTTAAAGTTGGTTCCATGACGGGCTTTATCGACGGACTCCTGAACGTCAGCCCGATCGTGGCGTACATAGCCGTCTTCTGCCTGGTCTTCGCCGAAGACGCCATATTCGTCGGTTTCGTGATCCCGGGTGAGACGGCGGCCGTCCTCGGCGGGGTGGTGGCCAGCCGCGGCGAGGTGCAACTGGGAACCATGATGGCCCTGGTGGTGTTAGCCGCCGTCATCGGTGACAGCGTGGGCTACGAAGTGGGCAAGCACCTGGGGACCCGGCTCATGAAAACAAAAGTGCTGGCGCGGCACACGCGCAAGCTGCAAAACGCGCAGGAATTCCTCCGGCGCAAGGGCGGTTCCGCAGTGTTCCTGGGCCGCTTCACCGCCTTCCTGCGTGCCGTCATGCCTGCCCTGGCCGGCACATCCCGGATGCCGTATGGCCGGTTCCTTGCCTACAACGCTGCGGGCGGCATCGTTTGGGGCATCGGCTTCGTCCTGCTGGGCTTCCTCGCCGGCAATTCCTACGAGGCCGTGGCCCAGGCAGTGGGCCGGGACCTCGCCGTCGTCATCGCAGCAGTTGCCGTGGCTGCACTCATCGCCTGGCACCTTCGCTCACGACGGCGGCAGCAACGGCGGCGCGCGGCAGGCCAACGCCAGGACTAGGGAGGGTTTGACACCCTTTGTGACCCGTGCCATATTTGAAGCGTGAACCTGTCAGACAGCCGGACAGCAGGACAGCCTGTAGTCCGCCCCCTTGCCCGGCTGAGCGCCGCCGAGGCGGTGTTCAACACCATCCGTGAGGACATCGAATCCGGCGTCATCCCGGTGGGCAGCAAGCTGAGCTCGGAGGCCACCCTTTCGCAGCAGTATGGAGTCAGCCGCTCGGTGATCCGGGAAGCCCTCCGCTCCTGCACCGCCCTGGGGCTGACGGTCACCAGGACCGGCAAGGGCACGTTCGTCGTCGCCAGCAAGGTGGCCAACGACCTCACCCTGGGGCAGTACTCGGCACGCGACCTGACGGAAGCGCGCCCGCACATTGAAGTCCCGGCCGCTGGACTTGCTGCTGAGCGGCGCACCGCAGAGGAACTGGAAATCCTCCGCGGGATTGTCGCCGCAATGGCCGTGGAAACCGATCCCGAATCCTGGGTGGCTCTGGATTCCAGCTTCCACGCCACCATCGCCCGCGCCAGCGGCAACAAAGTGTTCGCGAGCGTCGTGGCCGACATCCGGGACGCCCTGGCACACCAGTCCGAGACACTGAACATGGTGGCCGACCGCCAGCACGCCTCCGACGTCGAGCACCAGCAGATCCTTGCCGCCATCGAGTCCGGCTCCGCGGAGAAGGCCCGCGCCGCCATGGCCCACCATCTGGAAGCCGTGGGCGTGGCCCTGGACTTCATCCTCAATAGCTAGCCAGATTCAACCAACCCTTCCAAGGAACCCATGCCCTCCCCCGTGTTTTCTGCTGCCCACACTGCTGCCCCGGCCGACCTGGCCCTGCCGCAGCACACCCCGCTGGTTGCCGCCGTCCGTGACGGCCTGGTAGAGAGCGTCCATTACGGCTCCGCCGTAGCCCTTGGCGCTGATGGTTCAGTGGCGGCGACTGCTGGCGATCCTCTGGCACCCTTCTACCCGCGCTCTGCGCTCAAGCCCCTCCAGGCTGTGGCCATGGTCCGCGCCGGACTTGAACTCCCGGCCGACCTCCTGGCCTTGGCCGCTGCAAGCCATTCGGGTGCGTCCGCACACCGGGACGGCGCCCTGCGCATCCTCGAACTGCACGGGCTCGCCCCCATGGACCTGGAAAACAGCACTGACCTGCCGTACGGCACGGCGGAGCGGGAGGACTGGCTCCGCACCGGGGGCAGCGCCACGCAGATCACCCAGAACTGCTCGGGGAAGCACGCCGCCATGGTGGCCACCTGCAAGATCAACGGTTGGCCCGTGCGGGGCTACCTGGACCCGTCCCACCCGCTGCAGCAGCTCGTGGCGGAAACAGTTATTGACCTGACCGGTGAGGAGCCGGCAACCCTGAGCACCGATGGCTGCGGCACCCCGCTGTTCGCCCTGACGCTCGGTGGCATGGCCCGTGCCTTCGGCCGGATCGCCCGGGCGGCCGCGGCCTCCCTGGATGGAAACGACGACGACGTCAGCCCGGAAGCCGCCGTCGGGCTCGCCATGCAGCAGCACCCGGAGATGGTGGCCGGGGAAGGCCGCGACGTCACCGCGCTGATGCGCCTGGTCCCCGGGGCCGTGGCCAAAGACGGCTTTGAGGGCGTACAGCTCGTCGGCCTGCCGGACGGCAGCGCCGTGGCCGTGAAGATTTCCGACGGCGGCGACCGCGCCCGGATGCCCGCCACCGTCCGCCTGCTGGAGGCGCTGGGAGTGGATGCCGGGCCGCTCGCCGGCATCGCCACATCCCCCGTGCTGGGCGGCGGCCACCCTGTGGGCCAGCTCCTGGCCACCGACTTCCTGAACACCAACCAGTCCACGCCCGACAACGAAGCCCTGTGAGGACAACCATGACCATCACCGATACCGCGGCGGAAGCCACCACCTCCGCCCCGACCAGGTCGGAGCACGACCTGCTCGGCGACCGGGACGTCCCGGCCCACGCGTACTGGGGCGTGCACACGCTCCGCGCTGTGGAAAACTTCCCCATCACCGGCCAGAAGCTGTCCTCCAACATGCACCTGGTCCGCGGGCTTGCCGCGGTCAAGCTGGCCGCCGCCCGCACCAACCGTGAGCTCGGCCTGCTGGACGACGAACGCGCCGACGCAATCGGGCAGGCATGCCAGGACGTCATGGACGGCAAGCTTGCCGACCAGTTCGTGGTGGACGTGGTCCAGGGCGGTGCCGGGACGTCGTCGAACATGAATGCCAACGAGGTCATCGCCAACCGCGCCCTGGAAATCCTGGGCCACCCCAAGGGCGACTACGCGCGGCTGCACCCGAACGACCACGTGAACCTCAGCCAGTCCACGAACGATGTGTATCCCACTGCCGTCAAGCTGGGCACAATCTTCGCCGCCCGCGAGCTGCTGGCAGCACTCGAGGAACTCGAGGATGCCTGCGCCGCCAAGGCCATGGAGTTCCGCACTGTGGTGAAGATGGGCCGCACCCAGCTGCAGGATGCCGTCCCCATGACCTTGGGGCAGGAGTTCGGCAGCTACGCCGTCACCATCGGCGAGGACCGGCTGCGCCTGGCGGAGGCCGAGCTGCTGATCCACGAGATCAACCTCGGCGCCACCGCCATCGGCACCGGCCTGAACGCCCCGGCCGGGTACGCCGCAGCAGCCTGCCGGCACCTGGCGGAGATCACCGGACTCCCGCTGGTGACCGCCGTCGACCTCATCGAAGCCACCCAGGACGTGGGCGCCTTCGTGCACCTGTCCGGCGTGCTGAAGCGGGTTGCCGTTAAGCTGTCCAAGATCTGCAACGACCTGCGCCTGCTCTCCTCCGGCCCGCGCGCCGGTTTCGGCGAGATCAACCTGCCCGCCGTGCAGTCCGGATCCTCGATCATGCCCGGCAAGATCAACCCGGTCATCCCGGAAGTTGTCTCCCAGGTGGCCTACGAGGTGATCGGCAACGACGTCACCATCACCATGGCCGCCGAAGCCGGGCAGTTGCAGCTCAACGCCTTCGAACCGGTCATCGTCCACAGCCTCCACAAGAGCATCTCCCACCTGGAAGCAGCCTGCCGCACCCTTACGGCCCGCTGCATCCGGGGAATCACCGCCAACACCGAGCACCTGCGCCGCACCGTGGAGCAGTCCATCGGCCTGGTCACCGCATTGAATCCCCACCTCGGCTACGCCACCGCCACCGCCATCGCGCAGGAAGCACTTGCCACCGGCAAGGGTGTAGCGGAACTCGTCCTGGAACACGGGCTCCTTACCGATGCCCAGCTCCAGGAACTCCTCAGCCCCGAACGCCTGGCCAACCTCAGCAAGTAATCCCCACCTGCTCCCTCGCCTCGCAAGCTCGGCCAGGGAACCCGGCAGGCGTGGGCCCACCCAACCACCTCCTCCGTTTGTAAGGACATCCCCAATGGCAAACACCCCACTTCCAGACCACCTGATTGATGGTGGCCACGCGCATGCCACCGAAACCTCCCTGCACGCGGAGGACAAGGGCTACCACAAGAACCTCAAGCCGCGGCAGATCCAGATGATCGCGATCGGCGGTGCGATTGGTACAGGCCTGTTCCTGGGCGCCGGCGGCCGGCTGAACGCCGCGGGCCCGTCCCTGGTCATCGCGTACGCGGTGTGCGGCTTCTTCGCGTTCCTGATCCTGCGCGCCCTGGGCGAGCTGGTCCTGCACCGCCCGTCCTCGGGTTCGTTCGTTTCCTACGCCCGTGAGTTCTTCGGCGAGAAGGCAGCGTTCGTCTCCGGCTGGTTCTACTGGATCAACTGGGCCACCACCACCATCGTGGACATCACCGCCGCCGCCCTCTACATGCACTTCTTCGGCAACTACATCCCCTGGATGGCCGACGTCCCGCAGTGGGTCTGGGCGCTGACCGCCCTCGTCGTGGTCCTGGCCCTGAACCTGGTCTCCGTGAAGGTCTTCGGCGAAATGGAATTCTGGTTCGCCCTGATCAAGGTCGCCGCCCTGGTCGCCTTCCTCATCATCGGCACCTACTTCGTCATCTTCGGCACCCCCGTGGACGGCCAGCAGGTAGGCATCAACCTCCTGTCCGACAACGGCGGGATCTTCCCCAACGGCCTGCTGCCCATGATCATCCTCATGCAGGGCGTCCTGTTCGCTTACGCCTCCATTGAACTGGTGGGCACCGCCGCCGGCGAAACCGAAAACCCCGAAAAGATCATGCCCAAGGCCATCAACTCCGTGGTCTTCCGCATCGCCGTGTTCTACGTCGGCTCCGTGATCCTGCTGGCCCTGCTGCTGCCCTTCACCTCCTACCAAAAGGGCGTCAGCCCCTTCGTGACGTTCTTCGGCTCCATCGGAGTCCAGGGCGTGGACGTGATCATGAACCTGGTGGTCCTCACCGCCGCCCTGTCCTCGCTGAACGCCGGCCTCTACTCCACCGGCCGGATCCTGCGCTCCATGTCCGTCAACGGCTCGGCCCCCAAGTTCGCCTCGCGCATGAACAAGGCCGGCGTCCCCTACGGCGGCATCGCCATCACCGCCGTCGTCTCCCTGCTCGGTGTTCCGCTGAACTACCTGGTCCCCGCCGAAGCCTTCGAAATCGTGCTGAACATCGCCTCCGTGGGCATCATCATGACCTGGGCCACCATCGTGCTGTGCCAGATCCAGCTCAAGCGCTGGGCCGACAAGGGCTGGGTGGAACGCCCCTCCTTCCGGATGTTCGGCGCCCCCTACACCGGCTACCTCTCCCTGCTCTTCCTGGTGGGCGTCCTCATCATGGTCTTTATCGACTCACCGTTCACCATGCTGGTCACCGCGATCGCCTCCGTCCTCATGGTCATCGGCTGGTACGCCTGCCGGCACCGGATCCGCGAAATCGCCGAAACCCGTGAAGGCTTCACCGGCATGTCCCCGGTGGTCGCCAACGCACCGGCTGACACCTTCAAGAAGTAACCGCGCCTCAAACGTCCGACGGCGGCACCTGGGTTCTGGAAGTCCGGAACGCGGGTGCCGCCGTCGGGGTTTTAAGAGTGGCTCAGCCCGTCACTTGGACGGCTTGACCACCATGGCCGATCCGCCGCCGCGCCTGGCCGGCTCCGCGGCGGCCAGGACGCGCCCGTCCCCAAGGAACTCGATGGCGGTGGCTGCGCCGATTTCAGAGGCAGATGTGAACGAGTCACCCGACGGTGTCAGCTTGTGGCCAAAGCGGGACGTCAGGGCCGGGCCGTACTTGTCGATGAAGGCCGGTTCGGCAGTGACGCTGGCCGTGTTCCGCTGGGACGCGCGGGGAGCCGCAATGGCGTCAGGGGTGCTCATGCCCAGGTCGATGCGGTTGACGATGGTCTGCAGGACCGTGGTGATGATGGTGGATCCGCCCGGGGAACCCAGGGCCAGGAACGGCTTGCCGTCCTCCAAAAGGATGGTGGGCGACATGGAGGAACGCGGCCGCTTGCCCGGCTCGATCCGGTTGGGGTCCGTGGCGCTGTAGACCGTGGAGAAGTCCGTGAGCTCGTTGTTGAGCAGGAATCCGCGGCCGGGGACCACCATGCCGGAGCCGCCGGTCTGCTCAATGGTCAGCGTGTATTCCACCACATTGCCCCACTTGTCCGAGACGGTCATGTTGGTGGTGGAGATGTTCTCCGTGTCCTTCTCGTCGGCGAGCGCCGCCGGTGCCGCCGGGCAGGTGCCGTCGTAGTTGGCCACATCGCCGGGCTGGACGGGCTTGGCTGCTGCATGGTTGGGGTCGAGTTCGCAGGCCCGTTCCTTGCCGAAGATGGGATCGGTCAGCGCCTCGGTGGGCACGTCCACGAAGGCGGGGTCGCCCACATACTTGCCCCGGTCCGCGAACGCCAGGGCGCTGGCCTCGAGGTAGTGGTGCAGCACGGCCGGCCGGTCTGCCTTCAGGCCGGGCAGGTCAAACACATCCAGGATGTTGAGCGACTCCCCAACCGTTGTGCCGCCACTGCTGGAGGGTGCCATGCCATAGACGTCATAGCCGCGGTAGTTCACGTGCGTGGGGTCCTGGTCCACTGCTTCGTAGTTGGCCAGGTCCTCCGCAGTCATGGAACCCACCGGGACCGGGAGGGTGGTGTCCGGGGATTTCGGCGGGCTCTGCACCGTCTTGGCAATCTCCTCGGCGAGCGGTCCGGTGTAGAACGCGCTCATGCCGTCCTTGGCCAGCATGCGATAGGTGGCCGCGAGGTCGTGGTTCTGGAAGATCGAGCCGACCTCAGGCAGCTTGCCGTCTTTCAGGTACAGGTCCTTGGTGGAGGTGAACGCCTCGAACCGCTTTTGATTGTCCTGCGTCTGGTTGCGGAAGGTCTCATCCACCACGAAGCCGCGGTCTGCAACCTTGATGGCAGGTTTCAGGGCGTCCTTCAGGCTGAGCGTGCCCCAGCGATCCAGTGCCCGCTCCCACGTGGCCGGCGTGCCGGGGACACCTACCGAGACTCCGCTCGTGACAAGCTCCGGGGTGAACGGGTAAGGCTTGCCGGTGGCTGGATCAATAAACGCATCCTGCTTGATCCCGGCCGGTGCCGTTTCCCGCCCGTCAATGGTGCTGACCTTCCCGGACTTCGCGTCGTAATAGACGAAATAGCCGCCACCGCCGATCCCGGCACTGTACGGCTCGGTGACGCCAAGGGTGGCTGCCGCGGCAACGGCGGCGTCCACCGCGTTTCCACCCTTGCTGAGGACTTCGATGGCCGCCGCTGACGCATCCGGGTCCACCGTGCTGACAGCGCCGCCATAGCCGGTGGCCGTGGGGTTCTTGTCGGTCTGCCGGGGATCGGCGGACGCGGGGCTGATGGCCCCGGTGGTGACGCTCATTGCCAGCGCGGCAGTAACAGCTGCGAGCCGGCGTCCGAGATGTGGCATGGTGGCTCCTACGTGGGGTTCGAGTGATGTGGGCCACGCTACTCTTCGGGTAGGACACTCTCAACGACTCCGGATGGGAAGGGCACCATGGCAGGATCCAAACTCGCAGTAGTGGGCGCCGGGAGCGTCGGCACCTCCCTGGCGTACGCCGCGCTGATCCGCGGCTCGGCCAGCAACATCGCGTTGTTCGATGTCAACGCGCCCAAGGCGGAGGCCGAAGCCCTTGACCTGGCGCACGGCAGCCAGTTCGCCGCAGCCTCGGCGACCGTCACAGGAGGCGGGGATATCGCCGTGACGGAAGGCGCCGACGTCGTGGTCATCACTGCAGGTGCCAAGCAGAATCCCGGCCAAAGCCGCCTGGACCTGGCCGGCACCAACGTGCGGATCCTGGAGCAGCTGATGCCGCCGCTGCTTGAGCGCGCACCGGACGCCGTCTACGTCCTGGTGACCAACCCCTGCGACGTGCTGACGGTGGCCGCCCAGCGAATATCCGGGCTGCCGGTGGAACGGATCTTCTCCTCCGGCACCGTGCTGGATACGTCCCGTTTGCGCTGGCTGCTGGCCCGCCGGGCGGGGGTTTCCGTCACCAGCGTCCACGCCAGCATGGTGGGTGAGCACGGCGACACGGAGTTCCCGTTGTGGTCCGGAGCAACCATTGGGCCGGTCCCCATCCGCGATTGGACCGACGGCGGCGAGCGGATCTTCACGCCCGAATACCTTGCCGCCACCGCCAAGGAGGTGGTGCAGGCGGCCTACAAGGTGATTGCCGGCAAGGGTGCCACGAACTATGCCATCGGGCTGTCCGGTGCCCGGATTGTGGAAGCGCTGCTGCGCGACGACAACGCCGTCCTGCCGGTCTCCACCGTGCTGTCGGGTCTCCACGGGATCTCCGGGGTGGCACTGTCCCTGCCCAGCGTGGTGGGCCGCGGCGGCGTGCACCGCGTCCTGGAAACGCCCATGGACGACGGCGAAATGGCAGCTTTGCGGCATTCCGCGGACACGTTGCGCGCCACCATGGATGCCCTGGGCGTCTGAACCGGCGTCATGCAACGCCGCCGCAACCGTCCGCAGGCCCTGGTTCGCATATGCTCACAGAAGTGCACGCTGAGCAGGCTCAACGACGAACCAAACAGGAGCAACGCATGACCAACTGGCGCATCAGGGATTTCCATTCGGCGGACCTGGACGGGATCCTGCACCTCTGGGAGACGCTCAAGGCCAACAACGTGGAACCTGTCTACGCCCTGTCCGAGGTCCTCGCGTCTTGCGAAAAGGACCATGCGGTGGTGGCGGTGCAGGGCGAGCAGGTGGTGGGCGCCGCCGTCGGACGTGCCGCGCACGACCAGGGCTGGATCGTCTTCCTGGCCACCCTGCCCGAATACCGCGGCAGGGGCATCGGCACCTCGCTGCTGGCCGCCGTCGAAAACCGGATGGCTCCGCACGGCCTGAACAAGCTCTCGGCGCTGATGCCGGAATCCGAAACCCGCGTGGAGGCGTTCCTGGGCCGCGGCTTCGCGCTCAAGAAGAACCTGCGCTACTTCGAACGCACCATCCCGGTCCAGCGGCAGGAGCTCGGCGCCCTGGGCCAGCTGGGCGGGCGTGTCCTGGCCCGCGACCTGTGGGAAAACGTGGCCGGCATGCGCAAGGAAAAGGAACTGCTGGAGCGGCGCCTGGTGCTGCCGCTCGCCGAGGCCGACCTGGCCGATGAGTTCGGCGTGGTGCCGCCGCGCGCCGTCGTCCTCTTCGGTCCGCCCGGCACCGGCAAGACCACCTTCGCCAAGGCCATCGCGTCCCGGCTGGAGTGGCCGTTCGTGGAAGTGTTCCCTTCCCGCCTGGCCGGCGATCCGCAGGGCCTGGCCGGAGCGCTGCGCGAGACCTTCCTGGAGATCGCCGAACTGGAGCACGCAGTGGTGTTCATCGACGAGGTGGAGGAGATCGCCTCCCAGCGTGCAGGGGATCCCCCGTCGCCGCTGCAGGGCGTCACGAACGAACTGCTGAAGATCATCCCCGCGTTCCGGGAACAGCCGGGCCGGCTCCTGGTCTGCGCCACCAACTTCATCCGCGCCCTGGATTCAGCCTTCCTGCGCCACGGCCGGTTCGACTACGTCATCCCCATCGGACTGCCGGACCGGCAGGCCCGGGAGGCGATGTGGCAGCGGTTCATTCCCGCCACCGTGGTGGACGGGGTGGATGTGGAGCTTTTGGTGGAACGCACGGAGGGATTCTCCCCCGCGGACATCGAGTACGCCGCCCGGAGTGCCTCCCAGCGGGCGCTGGAAAAGGCAGTGTACGACGACGGCGGGCTGGCCTCCGGAGGCGAGGTTTCCGTCCGCGAGGCGGTCAGGAAGGGTCCCTCCACCCAGGACTACCTCGACGCCATCGGCGATACCCGCACTACAGTGAGCCCGGAAGTGCAGGCGGACTTCCTCGAGGACATTGAGGCGCTGGGGAGGGACTAGCCGGGACTTTTGCCCCTTTGCCGTGTTTCCCGTGAACGCCAGAGTGGGAGGCATGGCAAAGATCCTGATTCCCTATGGGACTACAGAGGGACAGACCGCGCGGATCGCTGAGTACATCTCCGATGTCCTGCAGGCGCGTGGCCATAGGGCCGACACCCTTGACCTCAAGCACGCAGACCATGACCTGCCGGAAGGCTACGACGGTGTCATCGTGGGCGCTTCTATCCACGCCGGAAAGCACGAGGGGTTCGTGGCTGATTTCGTCCGCAGGAACCGGGATGCCCTGGAGCACATGCCCGCCGCCCTGTTTTCCGTCAGCCTCTCCGCCCACGCGGACCCAGAGGAGGCACAGAAGTATGTGTCGGAGTTCGAAGACGCCACCGGCTGGCATCCTTCGACAGTGGCCGTATTTGGCGGGGCGCTCCTTTATACCCAATACGGGTTCCTGAAGCGGATGATGATGAAGGAGATCGTCAGCAGCCAGGGCAGTGCGGACACGGACACCGGCCGCGACTACATTTACACAGAGTGGGACGGGGTCCGGCGGTTTGCGGAGGAGTTCGTGGCTGCTTTGGAGCGGAATCCCGCACCGGAATAGTCAGCTCCCGGGCCAGACCCAGGGCTCCCTGGGCAACCCTGCCGGGTCAAATGCACCCAGGGCGTGGTCAAGGTTCCCCGCTGGCAACCGCAGCGAAGCCAGCAGCCGGTCCCGCACCCCCTCGACGGGCACCCCTTCCTGCGCGAGATCCGCGAGCGTCACTGCGCCATCGCGCTTGGCCAGCCTGGCGCCGGCGTGGTTCACCACCAACGGAACGTGGGCATATTCCGGTATGGGAATATTCAAAAGCGAGGCAAGATAGGCCTGCCGGGGAGTAGAGGGAAGCAGGTCATCGCCGCGGACCACCTGGTCTATGCCCTGCTCGGCATCATCCACCACCACTGCGAGGTTATATGCCGTCACACCGTCGTTGCGGCGCAGCACGAAGTCATCCACTGCCCCCGTGTATTCGCCGCGGAAAACATCCTGCACCGTGTATTCCGTTACGTCCACCCGCAACCGGATGGCTGCAGGGCGCGTGGACCGCTTGAATTCCAGCTCAGCGCGGTCCAGGTTGCGGCATATTCCAGGGTAGGCACCCTGGGGCGCGTGCGGTGCCGATGGCGCCTCCTGGATCTCGCGGCGTGTGCAGAAGCACTCGTAGGTGAGGCCCGCTTGCTCCAGCCGGGCGATCGCCTTGGCATACAGGTTTCCTCGATCTGTCTGCCGGACGACGTCCCCATCCCACGTCACGCCGATGGCGGCCAGGTCGCGCAACTGCACGGCCTCCGCGCCGGCCCGGGCGCGGTCCAGGTCCTCCACGCGCAGGAGGAACCTGCGCCCGGTGGAACGGGCAAAGAGCCAGGCAAGGATGGCGGTGCGCAGGTTGCCCACGTGCAGTTCACCGGAGGGGCTGGGGGCAAAGCGGCCGGCGGAGGTCATGAACCAACCCTAGACGGAACAACACAAGAGCCCCTCAGCTACCGATGACTGCGGAAATCCGACGTCGGTAGCTCAGGGGCTCTTGCCGTGTTTGCGGAGTGAGCATGGTGTGAACAAGCCTCATTCAGCGGCGGCCTCCTTGCGGGAAGCGGTGTCCAGTGTGCCGGGTGGTGTGCCGGGGAACCTGTAGCCTGCGGGGACCAGCGGTAGCTTTTGCCCTTGTTGCCACTATTCCAGCAGGCCTTCTACAGTTAGAACAACAAGCAGGCGCTGGATTAGTCAATCTGACTAATTCCTGCGGCTGGACCAGGCAGGGAGTGATCAAATTGCAGGAACTGGATGCCACTGACAAGCGCATCCTGAATGCCCTGGATGAGGACCCGCGCGTCCCCATCATGGTGTTGGCCCAGAAGCTGGGCCTGGCACGCGGAACGGTGCAGTCACGGATGGAGCGGATGACGGCATCCGGCGCGCTGCGGCCCAACAGCAGCCGCGTGCTGCCCTCGGCCCTGGGCCGGGGTGTTGCCGCAGCGGTGAGCGCGGAGTTGGACCAGAGCCACCTCAACGAGGCCATCGCCGCGCTGCGCAAAATTCCCGAAGTCCTGGAATGCCATGCACCGGCCGGGGACACCGACCTGCTGATACGGGTGGTGGCCAGGAGCCCTGACGACCTTTACCGCGTCTCCGAAGAAATCCGCCTGTGCCCCGGCATCGTCCGGACCTCCACCAGCATGTTCCTGCGCGAAGTCATCCCGTACCGCACCACCGGACTCTTGGACGGATAGTGCTCCCCATCGCCGGCCGGTGGCGGCCCGGCTAGGCTGGCGGGCAGGAACAAACGGGGGGATCATATGGCGGGAAATTTCTACGGGGCAGATGTGGCGCAGCTCCGGCAGCTTGCCAAGGAGCTGACCCGCGGCGCAAACCGGCTCAACGGCCTGAGGCAGCAACTGGGCAGCAGCATCGGCTCAGGACTTTGGAAAGGCAGGGACGGCGACCGGTTCCGCAGTGAGTGGACCTCCTCGCACGCCAAACTGCTAAGGTCTGCAACGTCCGGCCTGGAGGCCGCGGCGAAGGCCCTGCTGGCCAACGCCGACGAACAGGAGAAAGCCAGCAGCAGCGGGTCCGGCGGTGGTGGCGCCGGCGGCCCCGGAACGGGCGGCTCCGGCGGGGGAACCCCCCAGGACCTGACGGATCTGCTGACCTCCATGACACCGGCCGAACGGCGCGCCTACCTGCTTACCGACGAATTCCGCCAGTGGGCCCAGGCCAACCCGGCCGCCGCCAAGAGCGCCATGGATGCGGCCGCGGATTCAGGCTTGATCGGCAAGAACTCCAAGGGCTACCAGGACTTCCTCAATTCCTATTGGAACGGCCAGGCGATGCTGCAGATGGGCATTGATCCGGCGGATTGGGACACCTCCAAAGGCACGGACTACAACTGGGAGACCATCGCCAAGGTCTACGACTTCTACGGCCAGGCGTACCTGTCCAATCCGGACCTGCAGTGGGCGGGCATGGCCAACATGATTGGCCCGTCCTTTGCCGGCGGCTTCCGGGACATGGCGATGCTTCGAGACCTGGCCCAACAGATCACTGACAACCCTGCTTCGGACATACCGCTGCCGGTCTTGGACCAGCTGGAGCAGCTGGCGGGCATGACGGACCAGGAAATCCGGTTCTACGAAACCAGCATGCTGGACATGAACAAGGAGATCTTCCTCGACCAGGGCCGCCAGCACCAGGCGTACATGAGCGGCGGCATCGAGGAGATCAACCGGCTCCGCGACTCGGGTGCCATCGACCAGGGCACTGCTAACGCGTGGGCGCAGATCGACTCCGGCAACCCCGATCTGGTCCGTGAGGGCAACACAACGCTGCTGTACCGCGAGCAAAACGAGATCATCGCGGACGACTATGACAATATGCGCAGCCATCCCGGCGGCGAAGCCGTGACCTATATGGTGACACTTGCCGGCGAACCCTCCATCCCCGGCGCCAGGAGCTACCCCGAAGTCTTTCCCTACACTTTCAGCGTGGAAAGCCCCGGACCGGAGAACATCCCTTTCACTAACTGGGACAACCCGGCACAATTCCGGACCGACTTCACGACGGGCTTCCCGGACGGCAACATCGCGGATGCGGACCAGCGCTGGAACCTCATCAAGCAGGACACCCTGCCGGCCTACCAGCACCTGCTGGCAACGGATCCGGACCGCGCAGCGCAGATCATCGGCTCGGATTTCGACGGCAGGGTGGACCAGTACCGGCCAACCAACAACGTGGCGGGAATCATGGACAGATTCCTTGACGGCTTCGGCGCGGAGGTCCACCAGTGAACCGACTCCCCCGGGCCACCGCCCCGGGGAAGGGCACCGCCGCCGTCATTGGCCTTCTTTTACTCCTTGTCCTGGGCGGCTGCCGGACAGCAGTGCCGGCACCCGCCGAACCAGCCAGCCCCACTTCATCTTCTGCAGGGAGCACAGTGAAAACCTCAGCATTCTCCACCCTCGATGCCGTCGGCGTGGAAAATATCCGCAACAGCAGGACAGCCCGGCTGGACATGAGCTCCGGGCGGCTGGAAAAGGACTCCGTCCGGGTCACACCGGACAGTTACGGGCCCGAGATCAATACCCGCGGCTCGGGCAAGATCAACCTCAGCATCCTGGCCCCCAACGGTGAAATATCCGCCGAGACGGACAGGATCCGATTCAACACCACTGATCAACGAACGGACTTCAGCGAGATCACCTACTTTCTTACTGCCAACTCGCCCGAGGAATTCTTCGGGCTGATCAGGGACGGCGTGCAGCGGTACGGAATATCGGCCGAGTCCGCTGAGGAGTGGATTGAGAGCACCCAACTGGACCCAACATCGAAAAGTGATTTCTCCATCACGCCCGGAACCGGCACAGGACTCACCGTGAACTACGATCTTCGCTTCGACGGCAGCAAGGACACGCAGGTCATCATCGTCCACGTCCTGCCGGCAGCCTGAAGCCCCGCCGCGGCACTGCACCCGCGGGGCTTGGCTCCTACACCGGCGGCCCGGCGTTGGATTTCAAGTTCTTCATGACCAGCGTTGAGGTCAGCCGCTCCACCCCGGGCAGGGATGTCAGCTCCGTGTCGTAAAAGCGCTGGTAGGCCGGCAGGTCTTCCGCGATGATCTTCAGCAGATAGTCCGGGGAGCCGAAGAGCCGCTGCGCCTCAATAATGTTGGGATTATCCGCTACCCGGTTCTCAAAGACCTCCATCGTGGACCTGTCCACCTGGCGCAGCGTGACAAACACGATCGCCTCAAATCCCAGGCCCACGGCAGCGGGGTCGACATCCGCCTTGTATCCCAGGATGACCCCGGACTGCTCCAGTTCCCGCAGCCGCCGGTGGCACGGCGCCACCGTCAAACCCACCTTGGCAGCGAGCGCCGTGGCCGTCATCCGGCCATCCTCCTGCAGGTGGCGCAAAATATTCCTGTCGATGCTGTCGATCACGCAATAAACATATCGCCTGGGCCGCGGGTCAAGCGAAAACCGGACAGCACTTATGGCCTGATTCTCCCTATGGTTGCTCCTGAAAGCCCTTCGACAGGAGAACCGATGAATACCCAGCTGTTCCTGGCCTTTTTGGTGGTGGCCGCGGCGCTTGCCTGCACCCCGGGAGTGGACTGGGCCTACACCATCTCCGCAGGGCTCCGTCAGCGCAGCTTCGTCCCCGCGGTTGCCGGACTCTGCGGCGGTTACGTCCTCCACACAGCCCTGCTGGTGGCCGGGCTCGCGGCGGTGCTGGCCGGCATGCCCGGCCTCCTGGGCTGGATCACTTTGGCCGGAGCTGCGTACCTGTTGTGGCTCGGCGTGGGCACCCTCCGATCCTGGCGGGGCGCCAGCTTCAGTGCGGATGCCGACGGCGGTTCGGGCACCCAGCTGCGCACCTTCCTGCAGGGCATGGGCACCAGCGGGATCAACCCCAAGGGACTCCTCTTCTACGTAGCCCTCATTCCGCAGTTTGTCAGTGCCGATGCCTCCCTGCCCGTGCCGGTGCAGTCGGGGCTGCTGGGCATGACGTTCGTAGCGCTGGCCGGCCTGGTTTACACGGCAGTAGCCCTGCTGTCACGCACCCTGCTGCAGAGCAGGCCCGGTGCTGCGCGGGGAGTGACCCTCGCCAGCGGCATCATCATGGTGGCGCTGGGAGCCGTGCTCCTCGGCGAACAGGTTGTACCATTCCTGGCCGGGCGGGCTTAGGTGCCGGCCATGCCTGGTTCACAGCGGAATTCCTAGTCGCCGCTGAGTTCCTTCCAGTCCCGCTCCCAGATCCGCCGCATCTCCTCGTCCTTCCGGATGGGCACCGGCGCTTCAAGCTCCCGCTGCGGTTCCGGGTCCGTGCGCCGGCGTCCCCAGTCACGCGGGTTCAGGGACCGGCGGCTTGATTCCAGCACCAACATCGCCCTGTCCGTGAGCGCGTCGTTGCGGAGCGCCAGGTGGGTCTTGCGCCGGCGAAGGACTTCGGCGATCGCCTGGTGCGCAGCATCGAACCGGCCCTCCCGCCGCAGGGCACGGGCCCGGACCAGCAACAGGGCGGCCGAGAGGTCGTCCGCGTTCAGCAGCCCCTCGGTCCAGTCGATTACTGTACGGCTCCGGCCCAAGGTGAGGGCCAGCGAGCAGCGTGCCAAGGCCATAGGGAGCGACGGCGGCAGCCCGGCGAGAGCGTCGAGCGCAGCTTCGGTGCGGCCCGTCTCGCGCAACGAGTGGGCCAAGGCCAGGAACACCGATTCCTCGCTGAACAGGACGGGAATCTCCACCCGCTCGGCGAGTTCGATCCTGGTGACGATGCGGGTGAGGTAGGTGGAGGAGTAACGGTTCGCTTCGTCGTCGTTCCTGGTGGTGAGTCCGCGCTGGAGAAGCTCGGAGGCGCGCAGGTAACCGCCGTGCTTGTAAACCAGCAGTCCCGCCGTCAGGTAGCAGAGCCCGGCCCAACCCGGGTAGGCACGCGCCAGGGTGATTAGGCGCTCCGGTTCCCGGCTGGTGAAGACAGCCTCATGGATCGCCTTGGCCGGCTTGGGCAGCAGCCGCTTGAGCCGCGGCACCTCACCGTCGATGGACAGCAGGGCTGGATTGCGTCCCCCCAAAACTCCGGTGAGCAGGCCCCCTACTCCCCCGGCGAGGTCATGGACTGGAGTGCGCAGGTGGGCCTGCCCGAAAGGAGTGAGGTCGCGGCTGTCCCAGTAGATCGGCGCAGTATCCCCGGAGCTCATCCTTCCATGCTAGCCGCGGGGAGCTTTCGGCTGGCGCGCGCCCCAACGCCCGGACACCGGGGATGTCGCCCAGTGACGGGGCCTTGTCCCACGCCGTATTTTCAGGAAAGGTAGTAAGTACCCTTAGTAATCATCCAGTAAGGAGAAATGCCATGCAGATCGACAAGAACCAGATCCTCGAACTCCTGCGGTCCCAGGGAGACCAGGACAAGGCGTCGCAGGCGGAGTCGGAGCTGCCGGACCAGGTGGACACTGAGCAGCATGCGGGCCTGCTGTCCAAACTGGGCATCAATCCAGCCGACCTGCTGTCGAAGCTTCCCGGCGGGCTGGGGGACAAACTTCCGGGCGGACTGGGCGACAAGCTCGGCGGCTTGGGTCTCTAGATTCAGCCGTTGGCGGCAGCGATCCAAACCCCGATGACCCATGTGCTGGCGGCGAGGCAGGCGAGCCCGAATTCGGCGAGCATGCCAAGGCCGGTGGCCTTGAGCGCCGCCCAGCTGGATCGCGCCGCCGTGGACATGTTCCGCGTGCGGAGGAACTCACTGACCAGCAGACCGGCAGCGAAGCCCACGAAGAGCCCCACAACCGGGATGATGAACATCCCCACCACGCCCGCCACCAGGGCCACAACTATGCTCCGGCTGGGAATGGCGTGCTGCTTCAGCTTCCTCCCCGTGAGGACAGCGCCGGCAGTCATCCCCGCGGCGACGAAGATCATGGCCACCGCGAAGACCACCCATCCGGCAGTCCCGGCGCCGCCCCAGATGGCCCAGGCCAGCAGGCTCACGCCGATCAGGACACTTCCGGGCAGGACCGGGATGATCGTGCCCGCCACCCCCACCAGGATCGCCAGGCCGCACAGGATGGTCACCATGGTCTCGGAGCTCATAGTCCCCAGTCTGTCATGGCCCCCAAGCCGGGCCGCTGCGTAACGCCCAGCTTCTTAAACCACGACGGCGGTGCCTCCTTTCGCGAAGGAGGCACCGCCGTCGTGGTTTCCTGCAGGAAGAAGTCTTACTCGGCTTCCACCGCCGCGGCGACGGCGGCGGTCACGGCTGGGGCAACGCGCGGGTCCAGCGGGCTGGGCACGATGTAGTCAGCCGAAAGGTCCTCGGCCGCGAGCTCGGCGATGGCACGCGCCGCTGCAAGCTTCATGGCAGGGGTGATGCGGCGGGCGCCGGCGTCGAGGGCGCCGCGGAAAATGCCCGGGAAGGCCAGGACGTTGTTGATCTGGTTGGGGAAATCGCTGCGGCCGGTGGCAACCACTGCGGCGTACTTCACGGCCACCTCGGGCAGGACTTCCGGGTCCGGGTTAGACAGCGCGAACACGATGGCGTCCTGGTTCATCGTGGCCAGGTGTGCCTCGTCCAGCTTGGAAGAGGAGACGCCGATGAAGACATCGGCTCCCGCCAGCGCCTCGGCGGGGCCGCCGGAAAGGCCACGGGGGTTGCTGCGGCCGGCGATGTCGGCCTTCTTGCTCGTGGAGTCTGCTGCCAGGTCCGGGCGGCTGCTGTTAATGACACCGCGCGAGTCCAGGAGGACCACATCGCTGATGCCGGCAGCCAACAGGATCTCAGCGACCGCAATGCCCGCTGCGCCAGCACCGGACACCACCACTTTCAGTCCTTCCAGGCCCCGGCCGGTTACCTTCGCGGCGTTGGTCAGGGCGGCGAGGGCCACGACGGCGGTTCCGTGCTGGTCGTCGTGCATGACCGGGCAGTCCAGGGCCTCGATCAGCTTTTCCTCGAGCTCGAAGCAGCGCGGGGCGGAGATGTCCTCAAGATTCACGGCGCCGAAGCTGGGGCGCAGGCGGACCAGGGTTTCCACAATCTCGTCCACGTCGGTAGTGTTGAGGACCAGCGGAATGGAATCCAGGTCGCCAAAAGTCTTGAACAGGGCGGACTTGCCCTCCATAACGGGCAGCGAGGCGCTGGCGCCGATGTTGCCCAGGCCCAGGACGGCGGTGCCGTCGCTGACCACGACCACCAGGCGCTCGGCCCAGGTGAGGGTGCGGGCCAGTTCGGGCTTGGCGTGGATGGCGCGGCTGACCTCTGCCACGCCCGGGGTGTAGGCGATGGACAGGTCCCGCTTGTTGGACAGCGGTGCGGTGGTGCTGATGGACAGCTTGCCGCCCTGGTGGGCTCCGAAGATCTCGTCCTCGGTCAGCGGGGCGGTTGCGGAATCGTCAATGGCAGTGATTGCGTCAATGGACACGTCGTTGTCTCCTGGTGCTCGCCGTGGGCACACGGCACATGGGGCTGGAGCCCGGCCGGGCCCAAGCAGGGAAAGTAGTGCGACAGGAAACCCATGGGTAGCGGGTCCGTGGGAACGCCGGGGATGTTTCCGCCCTGCCGCTCCTGTGCCTCCATGGTAGGCAACCGAAGAAGCAGCTTTAGGGGCCTCTTGACAGCACTGCGAGGAGAAAAAACGTTTAGGCAAGAATTCTATGATCCAGATCACGGCATTATGACGGATTTAATGCTCTTTTGGTCTAGACCAGTTACGCCGATTTGGTCACTGTGAACCTGGAATCCGCCTCCGGAGACAGCCTGCCGCATGCCTTTTTGAGGTCCTCCTCGGCTTCGAAGAGGGAAAGCCGGCGGTTCCGCACGGACTGGACCAGGCCAGTCACGGTCAGCAGGAGGACCCGCGCCCCTACGGCGTCACCGCAGGCAGCGGTAACGAGCTTTTCGCTGAGCGCGTCGATCTCGCGCAGGAGGTCCGTGGTGTCCTTTTCCGGAAGGTACACGCCCCGGCTGAGGCACTGCTCCACCGCGGGCTGCATGACGCGCATGTGGAAGATCTCCATCAGCAGGCCGGAGAGTGCGCGGCCGCGGAAGCGCGGGGAGGAGTTACGGGTTCCTGCCTGCAGCTCGTCCAGCTGCTGCCGGTACAGCGCCAGCATCAGGTGCGTAGGGGATGGAAAGTAGCGGTAGAGGGTGCCCAGCGGCACGTCTGCTTTTTCTGCGACCTGGGAAAGTTCCACGCCGTCGAGTCCCGTGCGGGCGAACCCTGCAGCTGTATCGAGGATCCGCGCATAGCGGAGGCGCTGGCGTGGAGCGGAAGGCCGGGCGGCCATGGGCGGATGGTCTGAAAAAGTCTCGGGCATCAGCATTCCGGGGTTGTGTTTTTGCGACTGCGGCCAGGAGCGCCCCCACTTCCGTACCGCCCTGCAGCCGGTTCAACTATACGGCACAGATCCGTGCCCTAATTAGTCAGCCAGCCTTACTATTGCCTCCAGCAGGGTCAGTTGACGCCCTTGATTTTCACCACGAAGACGGCGCCCAGCAGCCCAATGACGGCTGCCGTAAGGAACAGTGTGCGGTAGCCGCCCCCGTAGGTCACGGCCAGCAGTGCCAGCGCCGGGGCGACCACCTGCGGCAGGGAATTGGCCACGTTGATCACCCCCATATCCTTGCCGCGGCTGACGGCGAAGGGCAGGACCTGGGTGAGCAGGGCGAAGTCCACGGCCAGGTACGCCCCGAAGCCGATACCCAGCACGGCAGCGCCGGCCAAGGCGCCGGGCCACACGGGGAAGAACGCCATGATGGCACCGGCCATGGCAATAGTGGCGGAGGAACCGATAACGAAGGGCTTTCGCCTTCCCATCCGGTCGCTCCACGGCCCCGCCAGCACTGCGGTGATCATCACCATCACGGCATAGATCCCCGTCAGGACCAGCACGCCGGCGGCCGGATCCTCGTGCCCGATCACGTCCCGCAGGAAGAAGAGCAGGTAGACGATGGTCAGCTGGTTGCCCACATTCACCAGGAACCGGGTCAGCCAGGCCCACGCGAAGTCCGGGTAGCACCGGGGGCTGATCCAGAAGCCACGGAGAAACCCGCCGGGCCGGAAGCGGCCGGCAGCATCCTTTGGCAGTGCGGGGTCGTTCCGGTGGAACAGGTATGGCAGCACGGACAGCAGCAGCGCCCCTGCACACAGCCAGTAGCCCACCATGAAGTTGCCGGATACCACGGCACCGAAGACGGCCCCGGTGAGGATTCCCAGTGTCTGGCCCATGGCCGCGAGCCCGCCCACTCCCCCGCGCTGGACCACCGGCACCCGGTCCGGCACTGCGGCGGTGATGGCGGCGTAGGCGGCGTTTGCGCCGAGCTGCACCAGGCACCAGAACAGCACCATGAGCGCCACGGCGCCCGAGAAGGACATGGCCAGCAGCGCCGCGGTGGCCAGCACTGCTCCGGCCAGCACCCACGGCGAGCGCCGGCCAAAACGGGAAGTGGTCCGGTCCGAGAGCGCGCCGAAGAGCGGGTTGGCCACCAGGGAGACCGCCGCACCGCAGGCCGTGACCAGCGAGAGGATGGCCTCCTTGCCGGGCGCGTCGATGGTGATTGCCTGCTGGCCGATGAACACGTTGATGGGGCCGAAGAACGCGGCGTTGATGCCTACGTTGACCAGCACCAGGCCGGTGACCCAGCGGGCGGTGACCTCGTGCACCGGTTCGGAGAGCGCCGCCGTCGTACTGACACCTTCGGAGGTGCCGCCCGGCGGCACGGGCGTG
Organism: Arthrobacter sedimenti; assembly: GCF_042652025.1. Lineage (NCBI taxonomy): Bacteria > Bacillati > Actinomycetota > Actinomycetes > Micrococcales > Micrococcaceae > Arthrobacter > Arthrobacter sedimenti. The sequence continues at coordinate 53,040 of NZ_JBHSDQ010000005.1, forward strand.
TGGAACGGACTCATTGGCTTGGCTCCCCCTGGTGCGGCCGGTTGGCGGTGGGATCAGACTATCGTGGGCGGTAGCTGGCCGCCCGGGTATTTGGCGGCCCATTGCCCAACGAACAAAATTGCCAGGAAAAAGGAGAACCAGATGAGCGCACCCACCCCGGCAGAAGGCACAGCGGTAAACACGGCGGACCTTTACGACGAGCGCGGCGACGAACTGGTGTCCGTCTCCCTGCAGTTCCAGTCCCTGGGCGGCCGCTCGCACTTCAGCGGCCCGGTCCGTACCATCCGCTGCTTCCAGGACAACGCCCTGGTGAAGTCGACGCTCAATTCTCCGGGCAACGGGGCTGTGCTGGTGGTGGACGGCGGCGGCTCGCTGGGCACGGCGCTGATGGGGGACATGATCGCCGAAAGCGCGGTGGCGAACGGCTGGGCCGGCGTCGTCATCAACGGGGCCATCCGGGACCGGGTGGCGATTGGGCAGCTGGACCTGGGTGTCAAGGCACTCGGCAGCAACCCGCGGAAGAGCCTGAAGGCCGGCGCCGGCGAGGTGGATGTGGACGTAGTGATCGACGGCGTGACCTTCCGTCCCGGAGCCACCGTCTGGTGCGACCCGGATGGCATCCTTGTGGAGCCGTAAAGCGAAAAGTCTCCAAGGCGGGGAATAGAAAGAGCAGGTAAGATAGTTACTGAAAGCAACTATCGCTGCTTATATCCTTTTCTTTCCCTTGGAGCACCCATGTCCAAATCCACGGCCGCGCCCGGCGCCGGAGAAGCCCTGACGCAACGCCAGATCGTCACCGTAATGGTGGGCCTGATGCTGGGCATGTTCCTGGCATCCCTTGACCAGACCATCGTCTCCACGTCGATTTACACCATTGCCAATGACCTGGACGGGCTCTCCCTGCAGGCATGGGCCACCACGGCGTACCTGATCACCTCCACCGTCAGCACCCCTCTGTACGGCAAGCTAAGCGACATCTTTGGCCGCCGCCCGCTGTACCTGACCGCGATCGCCGTCTTCCTGGCGGGCTCCATCTACGCCGGGTCCGTGCACTCGATGACCGAGCTTGCCATTGCCCGCGGCATCCAGGGCCTGGGTGCCGGCGGCCTGCTGGCCCTGGCGCTGACCATCATCGGGGACATCGTCTCCCTGAAGGACCGCGCCAAGTACCAGGGCTACTTCATGTCCGTCTTCGGCATCTCCTCGGTCCTGGGTCCCGTGGTGGGCGGCGCCTTCGCCGGCTCCGCCAACATCCTGGGCTTCGACGGCTGGCGCTGGGTCTTCTTCATCAACGTGCCCATCGGCCTCGCCGCCCTGGTGGTGGTGTTCCTGTTCCTGCACCTGCCGGCCAGGCACCTCAAGCAGAAGATCGACTACTGGGGCGCCGCCGCCATCACCGTGGCCATCGTTCCGCTCCTGCTGGTGGCCGAACAGGGCCGTTCCTGGGGCTGGACCTCCACCAACTCCTTCCTCTGCTACGGCGTTGGCGTGCTGGGCATCGTGTGGTTCCTGCTGGCAGAAAAGCGCGCCGGCGACTACGCCCTGATCCCGCTGCGGCTCTTCCACAACATCACGTTCGGGCTGTCCTCGCTGCTGAACTTCATCATCGGCATCGGCATGTTCGGTGCCATCGCCATGCTCCCGATGTACCTGCAGCTGGTGAAGGGCCTGACCCCCACCGAAGCCGGCCTGATGATGATCACGTTCACCATCGGCATCCTGTTCGGCTCCATCACCGCCGGCCGCACCATCTCGGCCTCCGGCACGTTCCGGATCTTCCCCATCATGGGCACCGGCATCCTGACCGCCGCAGCCCTGGTGATGGGTTCGGTATTGAAAGTGGACACCGAACTGTGGGTTCCCGGCCTCATCGCGGTGTTCTTCGGCGCCGGCCTGGGATTCTGCATGCAGCCGCTCACCCTGGCCATGCAGACTTCGGTGCCGCCGCGGGACATGGGCGTGGGAACCTCCTCCGCCGCCTTCTTCCGCTCCATGGGCGGCGCCGTGGGCACAGCCGTCTTCATCTCCATGCTGTTCAGCCTGGCAGCTGACAAGATTGCCGAAGGAATGAAGGCCGCTGCCAGCGACCCCGCCTACCTGGCCGTCCTCAAGGACCCGGCGGTGGCCTCGGACCCCGCCAACGCCAAGCTGTACGACTTCTTCAAGAACGGCGCCTCCAACGATTCGCTGAACGACACGAGCTGGCTGCACACCGCCAACAGCACGTTGACCCGGCCCATTACCGAAGGATTCGCCACGTCCATCGACACGGTAATGCTGACGGCCGCAGCACTGACGGGCCTGGCGTTCCTCATCAGTTTCGCCCTGCCGCGGAAGAAGCTGACCGACCAGAAGGCATCTCCGCAGGACAAGGACAACATGCAGATCCCGGCGCACTAGCAGGGCAGCGTGGAGGAGGCGACGACGGCGGCACGGACCGCCGTCGTCGCCTTCTTTCTTGGCGCGCAGCAGAGCGCCCGCGCAGCCGCTCGAGTGGATCAGGGAGCCATGGCATGGAACACTGGCGGAAGCGCACCGGCGACGTAACCGGTTCTGCAGCCGACGACGGCCGCACCGCTTCCACCCATTCCAGAACCCAGGGAGAACCATGCCCACTGCACAGGAGCAGACCAATACCGGGATACCGCGGCGGGTGATCTGGCTGGCGCTTGCGGGGGCGGTGGGCGGATTCCTCTTCGGGTTCGATTCGTCCGTGGTCAACGGTGCCGTGGACGCACTGAAGGAAGAATTCGCACTGTCCGAGGCCGTGACCGGATTCGCCGTGGCCGTCGCCCTGCTGGGCTGCGCGGCGGGCGCCTTCCTGGCGGGCAGGGTAGCGGACCGCCACGGCCGTATCCCGGCCATGAAGCTGGGCGCACTCCTCTTCCTGGTCAGCGCCCTGGGAACCGGCTTCGCGTTCGGCGTGTGGGACCTGGTGTTCTGGCGCCTGGTGGGCGGGCTGGGCATCGGCCTGGCCTCCGTCATCGCCCCCGCCTACATCTCCGAGATTTCACCCCGGAAGGTCCGCGGCCGCCTGGCCTCGCTGCAGCAACTGGCCATCACCACCGGCATCTTCGCCGCCCTGCTGTCGGACGCGGTCCTGGCCACCACCGCGGGCGGCGCGGACCAGAACTTCTGGCTGGGCATTGAAGCGTGGCGCTGGATGTTCCTTGCCGCCGCGGTGCCCGCCGTCGTCTACGGCTGGATCGCCTTCACCCTGCCCGAATCCCCGCGGTTCCTGGTGTTCAAGGGCAAGGAGGACGAGGCCCGGAAGGTGTTCGCCTCCATCGCCCCGGCGGAGGACACGGACCGGCACATCCGCGACATTCAGGAAGCCATCGAGGAGGACAAGCTCGCCGGCCAGAAGGGCTCCCTGCGCGGCAAGACCCTGGGCCTGCAGGCCGTGGTCTGGGTGGGCATCATCCTGTCCGTGCTGCAGCAGTTCGTGGGCATCAACGTGATCTTCTACTACTCCACCACTCTGTGGAAGGCTGTGGGCTTCCAGGAGAAGGACTCCCTGGCCATCTCGGTGGCAACTTCCGTGACCAACATCCTGGTTACCCTGGTGGCCATTGCCCTGGTGGACCGCGTTGGCCGCCGCCCCATCCTCCTGACCGGATCGGTGGGCATGGCAGTGTCCCTGGGTGCAATGGCCTTGGCATTCTCTTCGGCAACCGGCAGCGGCGAGGACATCAGCCTGCCCGGCGCCTGGGGTCCCGTTGCCCTGGTGGCCGCCAACGTCTTCGTGATCAGCTTCGGCGCCTCCTGGGGCCCGCTGGTATGGGTTCTCCTGGGCGAGATCTTCCCGTCCAGGATCCGTGCCCGCGCCCTTGGCCTGGCCGCGGCTGCCCAGTGGGTGGCCAACTTCGTGATCACCCTCAGCTTCCCGGTGATGGCAGCCGCGTCCTTGCCGCTGACGTACGCCATGTATGCCCTGTTCGCGGCCGCGTCCTTCTTCTTCGTCATGTTCAAGGTGCCGGAGACCAACGGGATGTCGCTGGAGCAGGCGGAGACACTCTTCGTGCCAAAGGGGTCGGCCAAGGCCAAGTAACGCCCCATCACCTTTCGCAGGGAAACAACAAACCCTCCATCACACGCCATGTGATGGAGGGTTTGTTGTTTGACCAGCAGTGCTTAGACCACGTGCGGTTCGTGCGAGGACAGGTACTTGCGTCCGCCGAACGCGATCAGGATGGCGATCACCATGGCCACGGCGCCGGCGAAGAACGGAACCTGCGGGCCAAAGTGTTCACCGAGCTGCGCCGCCAGGAACGGTGCCAGGGCGCCGCCCATCCAGCGGACAAAGTTGTAGCCGGAGGATGCCACGGGCCGGGGCGAATCGGAGACGCCCATGGCCAGTTCGGTGTAGATGGTGTTGTTGACGCCCAGCAGCGCACCGGCAACGATGACCAGGACGACGACGGCAGGAACCGAGTGCCCGGCGGCCAGTCCCAGCCCGCCCAGGTCCAGCATGAGCAGGAACAGCGTCCCGGTCAGGACCTTCACGGCGCCGAAGCGGTTCTGCAGGGGCGGTGCCACAAACACGGAGAACACGGCCACGGCCACACCCCAGCCGAAGAAGACGCCGCCAATTCCGTACGCGTTCATGCCCAGGATGAACGGGGTGAAAGCCAGGATGGTGAAGAAGCCGTAGTTGTAGAACAAGCCGCTTGCCGCCGTCGTGCGCAGTCCCTTGTGGCCCAGCGCCAGCAGCGGGTCCCGCAGCCGGACCTTGCGTTCGGGCAGCGGCGTCTTGGGCAGCAGGGCGATCAGGGCGATGAAGGCGGCGGCCATGAGGACGGCGGTGCCGAAGAAGGGGGCACGCCACTGCCAGCCGCCCAGGAGGGCGCCAAGGAGCGGGCCGAGGGAGATGCCCAGGCCCAGGGCGGCTTCGTAGAGGATGATGGCGGTTCCGGCGCCGCCGCTGGCGACGCCCACGATCACGGCGAGGGCGGTGGCCACAAACAGGGCGTTGCCCAGCCCCCAGCCGGCGCGGAAGCCCACGAGTTCACCGACGCTGGCGGACAGGCCGGAGAGCGAGGAGAAGACGACGATGACGGCCAGGCCGATCAGCAGCGTCTTTTTGCCGCCGATCCGGGAGGAGACGAATCCCGTGATCAGCATGGCCAGCGCCGTGACCAGGAAGTAGCTGGTGAACAGCAGGGACACCTGGCTGGGGGTGGCGTTCAGGTTGGTGGCGATGGCGGGGAGGATGGGGTCCACCAGGCCGATGCCCATGAAGGCAAACACGGCGGCCAGGGCGGTGGCCCAGACTGCCTTTGGCTGCTTCAGGAATGAGGCTTTTTCAGCCTGCAGGGTTGATTCTGGTGCTTGCAGGGATTCTGCGAGCTGGCCGTCCATGGAGGGTGCTCCTAAAGTTTCGTACTAATCGGTTCAGTTCTGGAGGGATGCGTTGATCTTGTCGATGACCGGCAGGGCTTCGGCCAGGGCCTTACGGTCCTGATCGGTGAGGGTGCTGAGGATTTCGGCCATCACCTGGTTGCGGCGCTTGTTGGCGGAGTCGACGGCGGCGCGGCCTTCCTCAGTCAGGATCACGCGGACCGCACGGGAGTCCGCCGGGTCCGGCTCGCGGCGGGCCAGGCCCGCGCGCTCAAGCTTGATGATCTGTTCAGTGGCGCTGGGCACGCGGACTCCGAGGTTTCGGGCGATCTCGCCCACACGCTGGCCTTCGCCGAGCATCATCTTGAGGGTGCTGAGCTGGGCGGCGCTGAGTTCACCGTCAGCGTCCAGGCGCCGAACCAGGTAGATACTGTGGCGGAGGGCTTCGCGGAACCCGCTGGCAAGCTCCTGCAGCTGGGCATCGTTCGTATTCATCGTTAGGTAGCCTAACATTTAGGGTACCTAACGGTCAAGGCCTAGAGTGTCAACTTCATCCCGACGTGGCTGGCCTCGAAGCTCAGCTGCTCATAGAACCGGTGGGCCGCCGTGCGGCTCTTGTGGGTGGTCAGCTGCATCAGCTGGCAGCCACGGCTTCGGGACTCCTGGACAGCCCATCCCACCATCAGCTTGCCGATGCCCTGCCCCCGAAGGGACGCCGCCACCCGGACGCCCTCAAGCTGCGAGCGCCAGGCTCCCTGCCGGGAGATGCCGGGGAGGAAACTCAGCTGGAAGGTGGCAACGATCGATCCCGTCTCCTGGCCCGAACGCACCAGCTCGCCCACCGCCAGCAGGTGGGCGGGATCGGCGTCGATCGCGTCGAAAGCCTGCTCATACGGTTCCAGGTCCCCGGCGGTTTCGCGGCCCGCACCCAGGGCGTCGTCCGCCAGCAACCGGACCAGGGCAGGCAGGTCTGCCCGGGTGGCGTGGCGGAGGCGGAACGTCCCGCCGTCGACGTCGGCAGTGAACAAAGCAGCAGCTTGTTTGGAAGTCACCCGCCCAGCTTGGCACAGCAAAACCACGACGCCGGCACTTTTGAAAGTGCCGGCGTCGTGGTTTGTGCAGTACGTCGGTCAGTCCGAAAGGCGGACCAGGTCAGGCGGGGGTGCGGGCCATCTCCGCCTGCCGCTCCTCCACGAGGGTGGCCACGGCGTTGAACAGCGGGTGCTCCGGCTCAAGCCCCGTGATCCTGGCGGTGGCATCGGCGGGGCTGGCGGATCCCAGGATGGACGCCAGCTCGGTGGCTTCCGCATCGGCGGGATCGTTGAACCGCAGCGCGGCCGCAATCGCGCCCAGCAGGGCCTCCGGCACAACGCCGCGTTCGGCAAGTTCCGCGGCAGGGCCGATGAACCGTTCGTGCCTGCTTAGCTTCCGCAGCGGAGCCCGGCCCACCCGGTTGACCGTGTCCGGCAGGTACGGGTTGGAGAACCTGACCAGGATTTTCTGGACATATGCCTCCTGTTCGTCGTTGCTGAACCCGTGCTTGGCCACCAGCAGCTGCTTGGTTTCCTCCAGCACCGCGCGCACGTCCTCGGCCACGTCCTGGTCCGCCATGGCGTCGGAGATTTTCTCCAGGCCTGCTTCGAATCCGAAGTAGGCAGCAGAGGCGTGCCCGGTGTTCACGGTGAACAGCTTCCGCTCGATGTAAGGCGAAAGGTCGTCCACGAACGTGGCACCGGGGATCACGGGTGCGGAATCACCGAAGGCGGTGCGGTCGATGACCCACTCGTAGAAGGTCTCCACGGTGACGTCCAGGCCCTGCCCGGCCTCCTGGTTGGGCACGATCCGGTCCACGGCCGTGTTGGCGAACACCGCCTTCCCGTCCAGCACCGCGGCGGTGACGCCCGGCTGGGAGGCCACCTCCTTGGCCAGGATGTCCGTGGCGTTGATGGCGTTCTCGCAGGCCATCACCTGCAGCGGTGCCAGGCCCGGCTCCCGCGCAACGATGCCCTTGGCGATCACCGGCGCCACGAACTTCAGGATGTGCGGACCCACCGCGGTGGTGACGATGTCCGCCGTCGAGATTTCCTGGACCAGTTCCGTTTCCTGGGCGTTGGAGTTCAGGGCACGGAAGTTGTCCACGGTGCGCACGGCGGAGTTCTCCCCCACCTCGTGCACCGCGTAGCTGTCCGCCTCCTTGAGCCGGTTGATCAGTTCCTCGGCGACGTCAGCGAACACCACTTCATAGCTGGCATCGTGCAGGAGCAGGCCCACGAAGCCGCGGCCGATGTTGCCGGCACCAAAATGTACTGCCTTCACTATGCGTTGACCTTTCCGAAGAGGTCCAGGATTTCATCCTGTGAGGTGGCGGCCTCCAGGCGGGCCACCTGCTCCTTGTTGGTGAAGACCTTGGCGATGGAGGACAGGATGTGCAGGTGCTCGTTGTTGATGCCGGCCACGCCCACCACGAACTTCACCTGCTTGCCGTTCCAGTCGATGCCCTCCGGGTAGCGGATGACGGACACTGCCGACTTGCGGATGTGGTCCTTGGCGGCGTTGGTGCCGTGCGGGATGGCCAGGAAGCTGCCCATGTAGGTGGACACCGATTCCTCGCGTTCGTGCATGGCAGCTATGTAGCCCTCGTCCACGGCCCCGCGGGCCAGCAGCAACCGGCCGGCCTCGTCGATGGCGGCGTCGCGGGTGGTGGCCGTTCCGGTCAGAATGACGCTTTCGCGGGCCAGGATGTCCGCGGAGCCGTTGGCGGAGGCACCGGCGGCAGGGGCTGCGTCGACCGGGGCGTCGGCGGCGTGTGCACCGTGGGTGGTGCCGGCGCCGGCCGCGGCCGCCGTTGCGGGCCCGGAGGCGGAGGCACCGCCGGGCGTACCTGCTCCCGCGTCCGGCCCCTCGGTCGCCGCAGCACCTTCAGTATTGCTCTCGCGGACCAGGTCAACGATCTCGTCGTAACGGGGGCTGTTCATGAAGTTGTCCACCGAGTAGTGCATGGCGCTGGAGGTGACCGGTTTGGCGCGTTCGGTCAGGTCCTGGTGGGTGACCACAACGTCGTAGGTGTCGCTGAGGTTGGCAATGGAGGCGTTGGTGACCTTGACGTCCGGGAAGCCGGCCGCCTTGATCTTGTTCCGCAGCACCGAGGCGCCCATGGCACTGGAGCCCATGCCGGCGTCGCACGCGAACACGATGTTCCGCACGGGACCCGCCAGGACGCCCACTCCGCCGCGGCCTGCCGCTGCGCCAGCAGCGGTTCCGGCACCGGCACCGGTCAGATGGGAGGACACGGAGCTCTTCTTGCCCTTCATTTCCTCCATGCGGGCGGTGGCATCGCCCAGGTCTGCCTCATCGCTGTGCTTGGTGGTCTTCAGGATGACCGAGGACACCAGGAAGGAGACGGCCGCGGCGAGCACTACGGAGAGGATCACGCCGAAGTAGCTGTCGCGGGAGGTCTGCGCCAGCACGGCGAAAATGGAGCCAGGGGCGGCAGGCGCCACCAGGCCGGAGTTCGTGACGGCAAGGGTGGCGATGCCGGTCATGCCGCCCGCGATGGTACCCAGGATCAGCAGCGGCCGCATCAGGACGTACGGGAAGTAGATCTCGTGGATGCCGCCGAGGAACTGGATGATGGCTGCGCCGGGAGCCGATGCCTTGGCGGCGCCGCGGCCGAAGAATGTGTACGCGAGCAGGAGGCCCAGGCCGGGGCCGGGGTTGGCTTCCAGCAGGAACAGGATGGACTTGCCCTGCTCCAGCGACTGCTGCACGCCCAGCGGGGTGAGCACGCCGTGGTTGATGGCGTTGTTGAGGAACAGGACCTTGGCCGGTTCGATGAAGATGCTGGTCAGCGGCAGGAGGCCGTTGTGCACCAGGAACTGGACGAAGTTGCCCGCGGCGGTGCTGAAGGCGGTGACCAGGGGCGATATGCCGTAGAACCCCAGCAACGCCAACAGGGCGCCCCAGATGCCGGCGGAGAAGTTGTTCACCAGCATCTCGAAGCCGGGCCGGATCTTGCCGTCCCAGATCGAGTCAATCTTCTTCATGGTCCAGCCGCCCAGGGGGCCCATGATCATGGCGCCGATGAACATCGGGATGCCGGCCCCCACGATCACGCCCATGGTGCCGATGGCGCCCACCACGCCGCCGCGGACGTCGTAGACCATCTTGCCGCCGGTGTAGCCGATCAGCAGCGGCAGGAGGTAGGTGATCATGGGGCCTACCAGGCCGATGTTCGGCTTCCCGTCGGTCTCACCGAAACCACCCAGTTGCGGAACGGGCAGCCACCCCTTCTCGATGAAGAGGGCGGTGATGATGCCCCAGGCGATGAACGCACCGATGTTGGGCATGATCATGCCGGACAGGAATGTCCCGAACTTTTGGACGTGCACGCGCGCGCTGGTGCGGGGTTTTGCAACTGTCTCTGTTGCCATGTGATTTCCTAACCGTCATTCCTGCTGCTCCGCAGGATGGTCCGATGATTACGACGACGTACTGCTGGGTATTACCGGTTTGTGGGGCTAACCTGCCGGGCTGGTGGAGATCCGGTGGAGCCATTCGAGGAAGAGCTTGAGTTCCGAGCTGGAAAGCTGGTCAGAGTGCGAAGCCTGAAGTGCGGCGTTCAGGGCGATCGCTGCCACCACCACCGAGGACTTTCCGGTGCCGCCCGGGGCCGGCCCGCTGGCGGGCTCGGCGGACACCGCAAAGATCATGGCGTCCCGGGTCATGGTGGACAATTCAAGGTTGCGTTCGGTGGCGGGCTCCGCAATCAGCATGAGCGTCACGCCCACGTTGGCCGCCAGGATGGACCTGGCCGCTTCCCTGGGCTGGACGTTCAGCTGGCCCGCCGCCGCTGCCTTGTTCAGCATCTCCTCCATCAGCGCTTCGGCGTCCGCCACAATGGCAGGCCGGCTTTCCGGGCGGATGTTGCCGAACATCACCAGGTACAGCTCGGGCTGGTTGAGTCCGAACTGGACATGGTTGTCCCACATTCTCCGGATGTCCTCAAGCGGCTGTCCGGAGGGGGCGAAATCCCTTTCGCCCGCGACATATTCTTCAAACCCTGCGGCGACGACGGCGTCAAACAGACCTTCCTTGTCACCGAAGTGGTGGTACAGCGTGGGAGCCGAAACCCCTGCCAGCTGGGTGATCTGGCGGGTGGAGACCGGAGCTCCCGCGGAATTTGCCAGCAGTTCCGCGGCAGCACGAAGCAGCCGCATTTTGGGGGGAAGCTGGCCATCCAAACTCATAACCGCTACCCTAGCACCTATAGCGTTGCTATATGAACTGAATCACATACAATTTTTTCAGGCACGTTTCCTGCCCCTGGACGTAGCAGTCCTCCGGCCGGACCCGGCACGGCGCCGGAGCACTTGGCGGGCCTGTCTACCGGCAGAGAATGAGGACCTTCAGTGCAGAACTTCCCAGGAGTAGGCGTCAGCCCAGGCCGCGTCATCGGTGCCATCCGGCAGATGCCCAAGCCGATCAGCGAGCCTCCCGCCGGTGAACAGCTGGCCCCGGGCACCACTGCCGAAGAAGCCACCGCGGCGCTGAAGGCAGCGTCGCAGGCCGTGCACGACGAACTGAAGGACCGTGCCGCCCACGCCACCGGTGACGGCAAGGCCGTCCTGGAGGCGACGGCCCTGATGGCCAAGGACACCATGCTGATCAAGGGCGCCGCCAAGCTGGTGGCCCGCGGCGTCTCTGCCGAACGCGCCATTTGGGAATCCGGCTCCTCCGTGTCGGAAATGCTGCACAACCTGGGGGGCTACATGGCCGAACGCGCCACGGACGTCCTGGATGTGCGCGCCCGGATCGTCGCCGAGCTGCGGGGCGTGCCCGCGCCCGGCATCCCCGCCTCCAACACCCCGTTCGTCCTGGTGGCAGAGGACCTGGCCCCCGCGGACACCGCGACGCTTGACCCCAACAAGGTACTGGCACTCGTCACCGCGGGCGGCGGCCCGCAGTCCCACACCGCCATCATCGCCCGCTCCCTCGGCCTGCCGGCCGTGGTGGCCGCCGTGGGCGTTGACGAACTTCCGGACGGCACCGAGGTGTACGTGGACGGCGCGGCCGGCAGCATCACTGCGGAACCGGACGAGACCCTCCGCGCCACGGCGGAAGCGTGGGCCGCCACGGCCTCCCTCCTGGCCGAGTTCACCGGCACGGGCGCGACGGCGGACGGCCACGAAGTGCCGCTGCTGGCCAATGTGGGCGGCGGCAAGGACGCTGAAGCAGCCGCCAAGCTGGGAGCCCAGGGCGTGGGGCTCTTCCGCACCGAATTCTGCTTCCTGGAACGGGACACCGAACCCAGCGTCGAGGAACAGGCCGCAGCCTACAAGAGCGTCTTCGACGCCTTCCCCGGCAAGAAGGTGGTCCTGCGGACGCTGGACGCCGGCGCCGACAAGCCGCTGCCCTTCCTGACCGACTCCACCGAGCCCAACCCTGCCTTGGGCGTCCGCGGCTACCGCACCGACTTCACCACCCCCGGCGTGCTGGACCGTCAGCTGGAGGCCATCGCCCTGGCCCAGCAGCAGTCCCAGGCAGACGTCTGGGTCATGGCCCCCATGATTTCAACGGCGGAAGAGGCTGCCCGCTTCGCTTCCATGTGCGCCGACGCCGGCATCAAGACGCCAGGCGTAATGGTGGAGGTTCCATCCGCGGCCCTCACCGCAGAAGCCATCCTCCGCGAAGTCGGGTTCGCCAGCCTGGGCACCAACGACCTCACCCAGTACGCCATGGCCGCCGACCGCCAGCTCGGCCCGCTGGCCAACCTGAACACCCCGTGGCAGCCAGCGGTCCTGCGCCTCGTTGGACTGACCGTCGAAGGCTCCCGGGCGGAAGGCCACAACAAGCCCGTGGGCGTCTGTGGTGAGGCCGCAGCCGATCCCGCCCTCGCCGTCGTCCTCACCGGCCTTGGCGTCACCACCCTCTCCATGACGGCCCGGTCGCTGGCCGCCGTGGCAGCGGTCCTGAAGACGGTCACCCTGTCCGAGGCGCAGGAACTGGCCAAGCTGGCCCTGTCCGCGCCGAGCGCCACCGAGGCACGGGCCTGGGTCCGGGAGAAGCTGCCGGTCCTGGAGGAACTGGGGCTCTGACGCCTCCTCCACGTCTCCGGCAGGCCGGCTGCGGCCGGGATAGGCTACGTGCATGGCACTGATAGCCCCCCGCGTCACGGCCGGCCTGCCCGCCGGCGACGCGCGCAGCCTCACGCGCGCCCTTAAGGACAGCAATGACATCACCGTGTTCGTGGACGGGACCGTCCACCGCCTCCCCGGGGAGGCGAGGGACGCCGTCGTCGACCTCCTTGCACGGCTCAGCCGCGGTGAAACGGTGACGGTAAGCAGCGTGGAGGAAATGCTCACCACCTCGCAGGCCGCCGAGCTGGCAGGGATCTCGCACACCTACCTGCGCAACATGACGGACCGGGGCGAGATACCGGTGGAATACCGCGGCTCACACCGCCGCATCAGGACGGCCGACATCATGACCTGGCTCGAAAAGCAGAAGCTTGCGGAACAAAAGCATGCCGAACAGAAGCGCAAGCCAGGCAAAGACGCCGGGGACGACGCCGGCACGGAGGAATAGTGCGTACCCCATCGGCGTGGGCGCGAGGGCGGAAGGACGGTGCGCTTCGCTCAGCCGACGTGGAAGCGAACGGTTTCACGGGGCGCATCCTTTGGGCTGACGGAACTCCTGCCCCGGGTCCGGATGCTGCGGCCCGCCCGGCAGCACCCGCCTACATCCTGATCCACGGCATCGGTGTATCGCACCGCTACCTGCGTCGGCTGCACGGTGAGCTTGCCGCCGTCGCCCCCACCTATTCGCTGGACCTTCCAGGCTTTGCCGCAACCCCCAAGCCCGGCAGGCAGCTGTCCGCAGCGGACTACGGAGCCTTCATCGCGCAGGCGCTGAAGGCGAGCGGTATCGGCCCGTACATCCTGGTGGGGCATTCCATGGGCGTGCAGTTCGCCATCGAGGCTGCGCTGTACGCTCCGGGGCAGGCGCAACGGGTGGTGTTGATGGGCCCGGTGGTGGACTCGCGGCACCGCAGCGTCCGGCGGCAGGGCCTGGCCTTGTTCCTTGATGCGCTGCTCCGCGAAAACGCGTCCTCCAACTGGCTGGTTTTCTCGGACTACTTCCGCTGCGGCCCCCGCTGGTACTTCACCGAGCTCCCCGTGATGATGTCTTACCCCACCGAGTCACGGCTGGCAGGAGTCAACGTCCCCGTCCTGGTGCTGCGCGGCAACCATGACCAAGTGGCCGGCGCCGACTGGTCGCTCCGGCTCTCACAGGTGGTGCCGCAGGGAAGCTTCGTGGAAATTGCCCGGGCAGGGCACGTGGCACAGCACCTGCGCCCGCGGGAGGTGGCGGCCGCGATCAGATCCTGGGCCGTGCCGCCCACCGGCGCATCTTGAGCGCGGCGTGCAGTTCCAGCCGGGGAAGCCCCTTCAGGGGGTCCACGCCCAACAGCTGGCGGATCCGGCCCAGCCTGTTATAGATACTGCTCCGGTGCAGGTGGAGCTTGCCAGCCACGTCCTGGACTGATCCGTCGTTGTCGTAGAGCAGCTCCAGCACGGGGATGAGCTCGCCGTTGCGGTCGTGGTCCTCGAGCATTCGGAAGTAGACCGACCAGGAATCCGCCCAGGCCCCCACCCCTCCCCCGGCCGATGCGAGCAGCTGGTACACGCCAGTGGACCTGCAATCCACCAGCTCGCCCAACTGCGGATCCACCGCCGCCGCCTGGGCCGCCACCCTGGATTGCCGGTATGCCTCCGCGAGCTGCCTGGTCCTGGCGAAGCCCTCGCTGATGCCCAGGCTGATCCGGTGGACCGGGCGGCCGGAGCGCTTGGCCAGCTCCAGCTGGTAGTGCACCAGGACCTGGGCGTGGTTGGCGCGGCCGGTCGATTCGCGGAACAGCACCACGGAATGGGTCTCCGTGCCGGCACTGAAGAGGGCGGCGTCCATGCCCACCGTTGCCTGGAGGGCGGTGGACCGGTGGATTAGGGTCGAGGCGATGGGGTCCGGGCCGCTGGCCCAGCCGTCGGCGTCCAGTACCGTGACCATCTGCCACGGCCCGCGGCCCTGGACTTCCTTCCAGCCTGCCACTGCCGCCACCGCGTTGGGTTCTCCCGAACAGGCCAGCAGGAACTCACGCTCACGGCTGCGGCGGAATTCGGATTCGGCGGTATTGGAGTCGAGGAGGAGGCCGGACAGCAGCTCCAGCTCGTGGTTGACGCCCGGCAGCTGGGTGAGGATCGCCGTCGGGCTTTCCTCCGCCGAGTCCTGCTGTACCCACAGGTACCCCACGCGGAAACCCCGGACCATCAGCGGGACGCAGACACGGCCCAGCATGCCCAGGTCCGGGTTGGCGGGAACCACGACGGGCCGCACGGCGGTGGCGATACCGTGCGAGAGCTGCCACGCGCTCACGTCCGCCGGGACCTTCTTGCTCAGCAGGAAGTTGACCCGCACCCGGTCGGCATGGGACTGGTTGGAGCTGTAGGCAAGCAGCAGGCCGTCCAGGTCCTCGAGGGACAGGCCCCGGCCCAGCTTCTGCGCCACCTGTTCGACGAGCTGTTCCACACCCTGCTGCTGCATGGGCCAACAGTACTGCCCCGGCGGCCCTGCGGACGAACGGACACGAGGCGACACCTGACGCTTCAGGACTCGACACATGTCGAGCTGAAGTTGGAGAAAACCGCGGAAATACGCGGTGCCTGGCGGTCAGGTCCCAAGCAGCTCATGTCGCCTGGCTCACAGCGGGATTTATCGTTGGAACACGAAAAACCTTCCGCATTTCCGGCCCACCGGCCCTAAAAACTGGAGCAGACGATGATCATCGGCGTCCCCAAAGAAATCAAGAACAACGAATTCCGCGTGGCCATCACCGCGGCAGGCGTCCACGAGTTCCTCACGCATGGCCACACCGTCCTGGTGGAGCGCGGCGCCGGCCTGGGCTCGGGCATCACCGACGAGGAATACTCAATCGCCGGCGCCGAGATCGTCAACGAAGCCGATGACGTCTGGGCCCGCGCCGACATGGTGATGAAGGTCAAGGAACCCATCAAGTCCGAGTACCACCGCTTCCGCAAGGGCCTGATCCTCTTCACCTACCTGCACCTGGCCGCCGAGCCGGAGCTCACCAAGGAGCTCATCAACTCCGGCGTCACCGCCATCGCCTACGAGACCGTCCAGGAGGGCCGCTCCCTCCCGCTGCTGGCCCCCATGTCCGAGGTTGCAGGCCGCCTGTCCGTCCAGGTGGGCGCCACCTCCCTGATGGCCCCGGCCGGCGGCAAGGGCGTCCTGATGGGCGGCGTGCCCGGAGTCCGCCCCGCCAAGGTGGTTGTCCTGGGCGCCGGCGTGGCCGGCACCAACGCCGCAGCCATGGCCCTGGGCCTCGGCGCCGACGTCACCATCCTGGACATCAACATCAACCGCCTCCGCGAGCTGGACGCCCAGTACCAGGGCCGGCTGAAGACCGTTGCGTCCAACAAGTACGAGATCGAAAAGTCAGTGGTGGACGCCGACCTGGTGATTGGTTCAGTGCTGATCCCCGGCGCCAAGGCCCCCAAGCTGGTCACCAACGACCTCGTGGCCCGCATGAAGCCCGGCTCGGTCCTGGTGGACATCGCCGTGGACCAGGGCGGCTGCTTCGAGGACACGCACCCCACCACGCACCAGGAGCCGACGTACAAGGTGCACGAAACCATCTTCTACTGCGTGGCCAACATGCCCGGCGCCGTGCCCAACACCTCCACCTACGCGCTGACCAACGTCACCCTGCGCTACGCCGTGTCCCTGGCCAACCTGGGCGTCAAGGCCGCCTTTGACCGCGACCCCGCCCTCGCCGCCGGCCTCAACATCGCCGCCGGCCACGTGGCGCACCACTCCGTGTCCGAGGCCCACGGCCTGCCCCTCGTCGCCGACTGGCACGAGCTCGTTTCCGCCTAGTCCCCCTCCATCGATTGCTCCGTACTTGTCGTTTTGAGCCCTCAGAACGACAACTACGGAGCAATCGATGAGTTTTTAACCCAGTTCGTGGGCGGCTTCGATAATTTTGAGGACCTCCACCGCGTCCTTCGGGTCTACTGGGAGGGGAAGGGGTGACTCTGCTCCGCCGTCCAGGATCTTTTCTGCCAGCAGGCGGTAGAACTCAGGGTAATTTCCCCGTTCGGTGGGGAGCGGGTCCAGATGGCCGTCGCGGCCCAGGAGGCCGGCCCACTCCGCTGCCTCGACGCCGTACTCAGCGTCCAGGGGACTGCCGCCGGCGGCGATGTAGGGTTCCTGCGGGTCCACGCCGTGCTTGGTGAAGCCGCCAATGGAGCCGAGCACCCGGAAGCGCGGTCCCTGCTGGGCGCACAGCATGTTCATGGCCAGGTGGCTGACAACGCCGGAGTGGTGCCGCAGGACCAGGAAGACGTCATCGTCCGCCCTTTCGTCGGAGCGCCGCGCCGTCAGCTCCGCGTGCAGCACGGTGGCCGGACCAAACAGCTGGATTGCCTGGTCAATCAGGTGGCTGCCGAGATCGAACAGCGTCCCGCCCCCGTCGGCAGCCGTTGCGCGGGCTTTCCAGGCCTTACCGATGGTGGGTGACCAGCGCTCGAAGCTCGACTCGAACCTGGTCACCTCGCCCACGCCCTGGACGGCCAGCAGCTTTTGCAGGGTGAGGAAGTCGCCGTCCCACCTGCGGTTGTGGAACACCGTCAGCACGCGGCCAAGTTGCCGGGCGAGGTCAACCAGTTCCTGCCCCTGGGCGCTGGTGACTGCGAACGGCTTGTCCACCACCACGTCCAGGCCGGCCTCCAGCGCAGCCTTGGCCAGGGGGTAGTGGGTCATTGGCGGCGTTGCCAGCACCACAAGGTCAAGGTCCGCTGCCCGCTCAAGGACGGCGGCGCCGTCGCGCACCACCTCCACCCCCGGAAGCCGGGAGGAGGCAGCCGCCTGCCGCCCGGCGTCGGACGTTGCAACGGCGTCCAGCGAGTAGCTGGCGTTGGTGGCCAGCAACGGCGCGTGGAACACGCTGCCGGCAAGCCCATAGCCGACGACGGCGGTGCGGATGGTGCGGGGTTCGCCTTCGGTACCGGTCATGGAACTACGCTACCGCCGCTGCCGCAGGCATAAAGAAGCCGGCATCCCTGGTTCCCAGGGATGCCGGCTTCTACGCTAGCGGCTGGCGCCGCCGAAGTGGTGCTTACTTCTTTTCCCAGCCGATGGTGGTCCAGTCCGGAACCTGGGAAAGGCTCTGGAACAGGGACGGTCCGTAGTTGGCCAGGCCCTTGCGGACGAAGGAGATCTGCGGGCCGTTGAAGACCACGCCCATGGAGTAGTACTTGGCCATGTGCTCCTTTTCCACGTCCATGGCTGCCTTGTTGCGGGCGGCGTTGTCCTCGATGGAGGCGAGGTCGGCGATCTTCTTGTCCAGCTCGGCGTCGCCCAGCTTGTTCTCGTTGACCTTGGAGTCGTAGTACTGCTTGACAGCGTCGGTGGCGTCCGGGCCAACGGTGTAGCCGGAGATGCTCAGGTCGAACTCGCGGCTGCCCAGGACCTTGCCGAAGTCGGCGGAGGCGCGCTGGTCAATCCCGACGTCCATGCCGCCGGCCTGGAGCTGCTTCTGCAGGGTCTGCGCCACAGCCAGGGTGGTGGGATCGTCACCGAAGTTGCTGATCTTGAAGGCGGCGGGCTTTCCGTCCTTCTCCATGACGCCGTTGGCATTGGCGGTGTAGCCGGCGTCGGTGAGGACCTTCTTGGCGGCGTCCGGGCCGGTTTCCTTG
This sequence comes from Arthrobacter sedimenti, assembly GCF_042652025.1. Taxonomy (NCBI): domain Bacteria; kingdom Bacillati; phylum Actinomycetota; class Actinomycetes; order Micrococcales; family Micrococcaceae; genus Arthrobacter; species Arthrobacter sedimenti. The sequence continues at coordinate 71,150 of NZ_JBHSDQ010000005.1, forward strand.
ACGGGGTAGTTGTCCTGGTAGTACTCGGAGAAAGGCAGCAGCATCATGGAACCGGAGCTGGGCTCTTCCCAGTTGAGGCCGTTGAACCGGACCTTGCGCAGGGCTTCGCGGTCCACGGCGGCGAAGATTGCCTTGCGGACGTTGACATCGGTAATGCGCTGGGCGTTCAGGTTCAGGCCGCCCGCGAACAGCCGCTGGCCGCGGCGGATGTCGGTGTCCTTGGTGCCGTCCAGCTGCTTGTAGAGGGAGATGGTGTTGGCGTTCATGGCGTCAATCTCGCCGTTCTTGAACGCGGCGATCTGGGCGCTGGTTTCCAGCTGGCGGAAGGTCACGTTGGACAGGACGGGCTTCTGGCCCCACCACTTGTCGTTCGGCACCAAGGTGACGGTCTTGGCGGCGGTGTCGTACTGGTCCAGCTTGAAGGGGCCGGCCATCCACTCGGGGTGCAGGTTGCCGTTGTAGCCCTCGTTGAAGATCTCAGGGGTGTTGACGGCGGGGTGGATGAGACCGAAGAAGAGCGAGTCCACCGGGAAGACCGGGCGGCTGGTCTTGACGATGACTTCCTTGTCGTTGCTGCCTGCCTCGACCGAATCAACGAACTCGTAGGCGCCGGAGCTGACGATGTCGTAGCCGGCATCCGGGCTCTTGAGGATGTTCCAGGTGTTCTTGAAGGCCTTGACGTCAATGGGCGTGCCGTCGTTGTAGGTGGCCTTGGGGTTCACCTTGATGGTGATGGTCTGCTTGCCGTCCTTGACCTCGCTGTCCACCGACTCGCAGAAATCCGTGTTGGGGGTGACCTTGCCCTTGAAGTCCACCTTCCAGCAGCCGCCGATGCCGCCGCTGTTCATTCCCACCGGGTTCATGGGCACCTGAAGCGCAGAGTTGTCCGCGCTGTTGCCGTTGTTGGAGAACCCGTTGAAGTCGGGGCCGATGTTGCCCAGCGGCAGGGTGACCTTGCCGCCCTGCTGAAGATCGGCAGCCGGCTTCTCGTTGATGCTGATCAGCTTGGACAGGTCGCTGCCCGAGTCCTGTCCCTTCGCGGTTTCGGGGCCGCTGGCACCGCCACCGCCGCCGCAAGCGGTCAGCGCCAGTGCCGCAGCAACCGCTGCAGCTCCGCCGATCCTGTTCAGTTTCCTCATGGTTTTCCCTTCATAGGTGCGAGTGGTGGAGCGTGTGGGTCGAGAAGTCTCAGGGTGCATGGTGGTCCGCCGGTTCATGGACCACCAACATGTCCTCATCCAGTTCCCCGTCCGGGAAGAAGCAGGCGAACTGCTGGTCCGTGGCGGATGCCGCGGCTTCCAGCGGTGGTTCGAGGGTGAGGCACTTTTCCTGTTTGGCCGCCGGCAGCGCCGCGAAGACAGGACAACGGGTGGCGAAATTGCAGCCCTTGGGTGCCTGCAGCGGCGAGGGCAGGTCGCCCTGGAGGATGATGCGTTCGCGGGTGCGTTCCAGCTGCGGGTCCGGCACGGGGATGGCCGACAGGAGCGCGCGCGTGTAGGGGTGGCGGGGGTTGTCGAACACCCTGTCCACGGCCCCGATCTCCACGATCTTCCCGAGGTACATGACGGCCACGCGGTTGGAAATGTGGCGCACCACGGAAAGGTCGTGAGCCACCAGCAGGTAGCTCAGGCCGAGTTCGGCGCGCAGGTGGTCCAGGAGGTTGATGACACCTGCCTGGACGGATACGTCCAGGGCCGACACCGGCTCGTCCAGGACCACCAGCTTGGGGTTCACGGCCAGGGCGCGGGCGATCCCGATTCGCTGCCGCTGGCCGCCGGAGAACTGGTTGGGGAAGCGGTTGACGTGGTCCGGCTGCAGCCCCACGAGCTTCATCAACTCCATGATCCGCTTCCTGATGGCGGCGCGGTCCATGCCCGCGTTCTGCAGCGGCTCGGCAAGGACCTCGTACACCGTGAACCGCGGGTCCAGGGCCCCGGTGGGGTCCTGGAACACCATCTGGAGCTCGCGGCGCATCTTTCCCTTGGTCTTTGCGTCGGCCGCCTGCTTGTTGCTGAGGCCGCCGATCACCACCTCGCCGTCCTGGTCCGGATGGAACTCCATGATTTCCAGCAGCGTGGTGGTCTTTCCTGACCCCGACTCGCCCACGATGGAGAAGCACTCGCCTTCGCGGACGTCGAAGCTGAGGCCGTCCACCGCCTTGACGGTTCCGATCCTGCGCTTGATCAGGGCGCCCCTGTTCAGTGGGAAGTGCTTCCTCACGTCCTTGAGTTCCAGCACGGTGGTCCGCTCCGCCCGGGGAATCGCATCGAAGCGCGACACCGGCACCGGCGGCGCGGCGAACACGTCGTGGACGTCCACGTCGCCGCCCAGGGCCTCGGACTTGATGCACGCGGCCCGGTGTCCCTGGCCGTCGACGGGTGCCAGGGCGGGCTCGCCCTCGAGGCAGGCGTCCGATACCAGGGGGCAGCGGGGGGCGAACGAGCAACCGGTGGGCGGGTGCAGGAGATTCGGCGGCATGCCTGCGATGGGAACCAGCGAGGTCTTCTCGGCAGCGTCCACGCGCGGGACGGCGCCCAGCAGGCCCAGGGTGTAGGGCATCCGGGGGTTGTAGTAGATATCGTCCACAGCGCCGGTCTCCACGGGCTTGCCCGCATACATGACCATGATGTCGTCCGCCATCCCGGCCACCACGCCGAGGTCGTGCGTGATCATGACGACGGCGGCCCCGGTCTCCTCCTGCGCGGTGTGCAGCACTTCGAGGACCTGTGCCTGGATGGTGACGTCCAGGGCCGTGGTGGGCTCGTCGGCGATCAGGACGCGCGGGTTGTTGGCGATGGCGATGGCGATCATGACGCGCTGGCGCATGCCGCCGGAAAACTCGTGCGGGAAGGCTTTCAGCCGTTCCTTGGGACTGGGGATGCCCACCATGGCCAGGAGTTCGACGGCGCGGGCTTCCTTGGCTTTCCTGCTCATGGTGGGGTGGTGGATGGTGAGCGCTTCGATGATCTGGGTGCCGACGGTGAACACCGGCGTGAGGGAGGACAGCGGGTCCTGGAAGACCATCGCCAGGTCATTGCCGCGGTACTGGCACATGTCCTTGTCGCTGAGCCCCAGCAGTTCGCGGCCCTTGAGCCGGACGGACCCGGAGACCTCTGCCGTTGGCGGGAGGAGTCCCATGATGGCCAGGGAGGTAACGGATTTGCCGGAGCCCGATTCACCCACGATCCCGAGTGTCTTTCCGGGCATCAGGTCAAAGTCGACGCCCCGGACTGCGTGGACCACGCCGTTCTCGGAATTGAAACGGACGTTGAGGTCGCGGACCGACAGCACCGCGTCGGTGGGGGCATGCAGTCCTGCCATGTGCAGCCGCTCGACGTCGGACCGTGCTGGCTGGGTGGCTCCGGTGGTGGTTTCGCTGCTCATGCCGTCTTCTTCTCCGCCGTGATTTTACGGGCCCTGGCCTTCTTGGCCTTGCCGGTGGAACTGGAGCTGGGGTCAAAGGCGTCTCGCAGGCCGTCGTTCATCATGGCCAGGGATCCGGTCAGCAGGAACATGACGGCGAGCGGAACCCAGAACATCCACGGGAAGGTTTGCACCTGCGAGGTTGCGGCGCCGATCAGCACGCCGAGGCTCACGTCCGGGACCTTGATGCCGATGCCGATGAAGGAGAACGCCACCTCGGCAAGGATTGCGGCGGTGACGCCGCGGGTGATGTCCAGGATCAGCAGCGAGCCGATGTTCGGCACCAGGTGGCGCCAGACGATACGGCGCGGCGGGACGCCCATGTACTGGGCGGCCTTGACGAAGTCCCGCTGCATCAGCGACATGGACATGGAGCGGATCAGGCGGGCGGTACCCATCCAGCTGAACACCAGCAGGACGATGATGAGCAGTAGCCACGAGGGAAGGTCGCGCTTAAGGCCTGCGCCTCCGCCGCTGGTGGCAACTGCCACCACCAGGAGCGCCGGCATCATGATCAGCGCTTCCAGGATGAACAGCATCACCTTGTCCACCTTGCCGCCGAAATAGGCCATGGTGCAGCCGTAGACCGCGGCAACCAGGACCGAGACCAGGCCCACCACCAGGCCGATTAGGATGGAAATCCTGGTGCCCTCGACGGTCATGGCATAGAGGTCGATGCCCGCTTGCGACGTGCCGAGGTAGTGGTCGGCCGACGGCGGCATCCCGATGTTGAAGGGGTCGATCGTTTCCTTGTCCCACTGCGTGAAGAATCCGCCGATGAACGAGAAAACGGTCAGGGCCAGGAAGATGGCCAGGCCCGCCACTGCCGTCTTATTGCGCAGGAACCGGCGGAAGATGATGGTGTTTTTGCCGATGACGACGTCGGCGCTTTCCAGGTGCGCATCCTGCGCTTCGGCTGCCAGGTCGACGGCATTGAGGTTGGTCATGGTTACTGCACCCGCACTCTCGGGTCGACAAGCGTGGTGGCGAAGTCCGCCAAAATGGCGCCAATGGCGAAGATCACTGAGCCGTAGGCCAACGTGGCTGTGGCGGCGTTGACGTCCTGCAGCGAAATTGCATCAATGCTCCAGGAACCAACGCCCGGCCAGGCGAAGATTTTTTCGGCGAAGAAACCGCCGGCGAAGATGGCAGGGATGGTGAACGCGATGCTTTGGGCCACCGGGATGAAGGAGACGCGCAGCGCGTGGCGGGCGATGGCCTGGTTCCGGCTCAGGCCCTTGGCCCGGGCAGTCCTGACGAAGTCGGCGTTGACGTTGTCCAGAAGGTATTGCCGCTGGGCGATCTGGTACGACCCCCAGCCCACCAGGGTGATGGCCACCGTGGGCACTGCATAATGGGCCAGCAGGTCGACGAACTGGGGCCAGCCGGGCGCAACGCCCGGGGTGGAAATGCCCGTGACAAAGAAGATGCGGTTCCCCGCTGATTCGTTGATGCTGATGGCGCCCAGCTGTACAAGGAAGTAGGCGATGGGCGCGGGCACAATGTGGGCAAGGTAGCTGTAGGACGTGATGGCCCGGTCCTGGAACTTGTACTGGCGTGCCGCCGAATAGACGCCCAGCGCAACGCCAATGACCAGGGTGAGGATGATCGACGCCAGGAAGAGCCGGGTGGAGATCCAGACGCGGTCCCCGAACTCGGCGTTGATGTAGGCGCCGTTGGGGCTCCGGCCCCAGTCCCAGCGGGTGACGATGCCGGTCAGCCAGTCAACGTAGCGCTCCCATGGGCTGAGGTCCGGGTCCAGTCCCTTCAGCCGCATCGAGTTGGCGACCTGTTCCGGGGTTGGCCGGGGGATCCGCTCCTGTTCGAGGAGCGCCGGCTTGAGCGAGCTGACAGCCAGGAAATAACCGGCGGACGTGGTGAGGAAGATCATCACCACATAGGTGATGCCGCGCTTGGCGAGGTACTTGAGCATGGGCGCTGCTGGATCCTTCCGTCTTCCCCGGACAAGCACGGATTGTGCCGCCTCACCGGGTCCCGAACCAGCGGGTAGCTGGCTTCCCGCAGCCCTATGGGCAGGTCCTGGTGGACTATGTCGCGGGTCACATTCCAGAGGAAACTATCACAAGCCCCAACCCGAAAAGCGCGGTAATCCCTCGAAATCCGGCGCGCCGTATCAGATCGTTATGAATAGTTCTGTGAAGTTGGTGTGACTGGACGAGCGAAACTGCCAGGGCGTAACCTACGCGCCTGTTACAACCCGTGTCACAAGATCGCGCCACGAGACGCCGAGACGGTCACGTGTGACACCGTGGTCGCGGATGAGGTGCAGGAGCCGTTCAGGGTCCAGGGTTGCGGTAAGGGAGCCCGCCATCAGCCAGGGCTCGGGCGAGTCCACTCCGGCCTCGCGCAGCAGCATTTCCACGTGCTGGTTCCAGAGGGCCACGGCCGGCACCTCGAACCGTCCCCGGGAGGCGTGCCCGGCCGCGAGGACCAGGTCCCCGAACTCCACCAAGTAGGCAATCCGCTCGGTTCCAAAGGCGATCAGCCGTTCGAGCGGCTCAGCGCCTGGTCCCATGGGTGGCGGGCCGAACAGGAAGCGGGCCTGGAAGGCGGCCTCCGAATCATTCAGCAGGGTCAGCATCAGTCCGGCCCTGCTCCCGAAGCGGCGGAAGACGGTGCCTTTGCCCACCCCTGCGTGCTCGGCCAGGCGGTCCATGGTGAGCGCCCCTGCTCCGCCCTGTTCGATCAGTTCGCGGGCAGCCAGCAGGAGGCGCTCCCGGTTGCGGGCGGCATCGCTGCGCTCCGCGGCCGTGACCGGCGTTTCCGGCCGCACTGGGATGGAACTCACAAGGACAGTGTAGCCAGAGGGAATAGAACCGGACCACGGTCCGTTTAGTCTGGGTGAAAGGCTGCAAAGCCTGAAGTCTGACCGAACGCGGCCCCCGCCGCGCCCCCTAGCCAGGAGTTTCCATGACCAAGAGCACCGTACTGACCCTTGTGGGCAGCCTCCGCGCCGGATCCACCAACCAGCAGCTGGCGGAAGCAATCCAGCTCAACGCACCGGAGCAGGTGGACGTGGTAATCCACGAAAGCCTGGGCAACATCCCGTTCTACAACGAGGACATCGACGTCGAAGGCCAGGTCCCGGCAGCAGCGGCAGCACTGCGCGCCGCAGCTGAAGAGGCTGACAGCGTCCTGCTCGTCACCCCCGAGTACAACGGCACCGTTCCCGCCACCCTGAAGAATGCCATCGACTGGCTGTCCCGCCCCTTTGGCGCCGGCGCCCTGGCAGGCAAGCCGACCGCCGTCGTCGGCACCGCTTTTGGCCAGTACGGCGGCGTGTGGGCCCAGGATGAGGCCCGCAAGGCCGCGGGCATCGCAGGCGCCAAGGTCCTTGAAGACGTCAAGCTTGCCGTCCCCGGTTCCATGGTGCGCTTTGCCGAAGTCCACCCCAAGGACGACGCCGAGGTAGTGGAGCAGATCAAGGGCATCTTCGACGCCCTGGCCGCATCCGCACCGGCAGCCTAGCCCGTCCCGCACCCCGCAGTGCCCGGTACGCCCCCTGCGTACCGGGCACTGCCGCGTTAAGGCGCGGGCGCAGGGGCCGTGACCAACTCTTGTCCCAACCGGTACCGTCCGGACATCTGCGGCGGGAAGGGGGGCCGTAGCGTTAATCCACTGGAACTACCGGATCGGATTGCGGCCCCATGGCAGGAAAAAGAAGCTGGGACAGCTGTGTGCATTGCGCCATGGTTGCCGTGGGATGCCTGGCCCTGCTGCTTACGGGATGCAGCTCCCCGATCCCCCACCCTGACGTGCAATCCCCTGCCGCAGCCGGAAGCACCGGACCAAGCGCCGCCCCGCTGGCCTTCATTCCCGCCACAATTGCCGCCTCCGAAAGCGGTGGGTCAACAGCCTCCCCCACCCCCGGCAGTGGCACCGAGGCAACGGCCGCGCCGGTCACGGCGTACTTCGTGCTGGTGGACGACGGCGGCAGGCACGGCGTCCGCTTTGGCTGCAATGACAGCCTGGTGGGTGCAGCCGGGGCCGGCAGCACGGGGGACGGCAGGCTTAAGGCAGCGATAAACGCCCTCCTGGGTGCGGAACAACCGGAAAACCTGTACAACGCACTGGGCAGCTCCCGGCTGAAGTTCCTGTCCGGCAGCTTCGACGGCACCACCGTCACGGTCTACCTGTCGGGAACCCTCAACCCGGGCGGGACCTGCGACACTCCGCGGGTTGAGGCCCAGCTCACCCAGACCGCCCTTGAAGCCGTTGGCGCCGTCAAGGCCGCAATCTACATCAACGGCGAAAGCCTGGCTGACTACCTGAAGTTGAAGTAGCTGGGCGCCTGGCACCGAACTTCCCGCGGGTAAATCGGGGATAAACAGGTGTTGCTCTAGAAATAACAGTGGGCTGTATCCTGACTCTGTGACCCACGAAACACTTGACGCTGCGGCGGGCACGCTGCCGGCAGAGGCCATTGACGCCATCGAACGTGCCGCCACCTCGGCGCACCGGCATGAGGAACTCTTTTCCGAGCGCGCGGCAAACATCCGCCAGTCGGCCGTGCGCGACGTTTTCGACATCTCGATGCGGCCAGGCCTTGTGTCCCTGGCCGGCGGAAGCCCCTACCTGCAGTCGCTGCCGCTTGACCGCCTGGCGGCGACGGCTGCGAAGATCATCGCCGAGGACGGCCTCACGGCCCTGCAGTACGGCGCCGGGCAGGGGACCGCGGAACTGCGCGCCCAGATCTGCGAGGTCATGGCCACCGAAGGCATCCTCGATGCCAAACCGGAGAATGTGGTGATCACTGCCGGCTCCCAATCGGCACAGGATGTTGCCACAAAGCTTTTCTGCAATCCCGGCGACGTAGTGCTGGTGGAGGACCCCACCTATGTGGGCGCGTTGAACACATTCGAGGCCTACCAGGTCCAGGTGGAAACGGTGGAGATGGACCAGTACGGGCTGGTCCCGGAACTGCTGGAAGCCCGCATTGCAGCCCTACAACTGGCCGGGAGGAGCATCAAGTTCCTCTACACCATCCCCAATTTCAACAACCCCTCCGGCATCACCCTCGCCAAGGAACGCCGGCAGCAGGTGGTGGATATATGCCGCAGGGCGAATATTCTGGTGCTGGAGGACAACCCGTATGGCCTGCTCCGTTTTGAGGGGGAACCCTTGGCTCCCCTGCGGGCCGCCAATCCCGATGACGTGATTTACCTGGGCTCCTTTTCCAAAATATTCGCTCCCGGCCTCCGCATCGGCTGGGCGCTGGTTCCGGAGCACCTCCAGCGCCGCTACTACCTTGCCGCCGAGTCCGTGACTCTTTGTCCGCCCACCCTGAACCAGATGCTGGTCTCGGCCTACCTGGGCGGATACGACTGGAAAGGGCAAATCGAAACCTATCGCGAACTGTACGCCGAAAGGTGCCGGGCCATGCTGGCCGCCCTCAAGGAATACATGCCGTCCGGAACCTCCTGGACCAGTCCGCAGGGCGGCTTCTTCGTCTGGGTGACGCTGCCCGAAGGCGTCGATACCTACCCGCTGCTGCACAAGGCGATCGACGCCGGGGTGGTGTTCATCCCGGGAGCCGCCTTCACGCCGTCGGACGAGCCGTCCAACAAGCTCAGGCTCGCCTTCAGCGCCGTGCCTCCCGACGCGATCGCCGAAGGAGTGCGCCGCCTGGCGCCGGTGCTGCAGGAAGCCATCGCCGCGCTGTAGCGTAAGCCACACGAGAGCCGTAAACCGAGCAAAGGAGCATGCATATGGGTGGAATCATCGTTGTAGGGGTTGACGGCAGTGAAACCGCAAAGAAGGCGGCCGAGTCGGCCAAGGGCCTGGCAGCAGCCATGGACGCTTCGCTGCACGTAGTCTCGGCCTTCGACAGCGACCGTACCGAAGTGTTCGGCAGCGGCAGCGACCGGTGGATCGTCTCCGACGCGGACGCCGCAGAGCAGGTGGCGCGGACCGTAGCGGAATCGCTGGGCCGCGACATCACCGTGACGTATTCGGCAGCACGGGGGCGGCCGGCCGACGCCTTGATCAAGGAAGCGGTCCGAATGGACGCACGGATCATCGTGGTGGGAAACCGGCGCATGCGCGGCGTTGGCCGGGTGCTCGGCAGCGTTGCCAACAGCGTTGCCCACAACGCTCCATGTGACGTCTACATCGCCAACACCTACGACGCCGACTAGGCCCACCGTCCGGCCCCAGGCGTAACCCCGGACACTCCCCGTGGTGGCGGATATCGCTGCGGGGGGTGTCCGTTCTCACCGCTCTATCACCGCTTCAGCTGGTGGCGCAACGATAAAATTGTAGAGGCCCCCAAAGGCGTGGACACTGACGATTCCACCCCCAGCGAAGGGCTTTTCCTTGATTACTCTGCAGCGCCGCCAGCTGGTTGGCCACGACATCCTCCTGGCCCGCCACGGCAACCACATCAGCTCCATGCGGTTGGACCGCAGCAACGACAGGGTGGTTGCGCTGCTGGACGACGGCAGCCTGGACAGCGCTCCCAACCTCATCACTCCCGGCCTTCAGCTTCCGGCGACTGTCCGCAGCGTCCTGCGCGAGGACTGGAAGCTGCTGAGCGCCTGGGCCGGCATGGCCGCCCTGATGGGAGTCCTGATGACTGGCGCCGCGGTGGCCCTGGGAGCGACTGCCGATCCGGCGATCATTGACGCCCTGACTGCGTACAACGCGTACTAAAACCTCCTGGCTGCACGTGCTCCGCGGGGCTTTAGCCCACCAGCCAGCCCCGCAACAGCCACCAGATCCCAGCCATCACCACTCCGCCGAAGAGCGAGCCTGCCACCACCTGCGCCAGCGTGTGCGCCCTCAGGACCACCCTTGACCAGCTGACCGCCGGAACCAGGAGCAGCAGCGGCGCCCACGCCGGGCCCAGCATCAGGACGGATACGACGGCGGCGCAGGACATCGCGGCGGCGTGGCCGCTCATTTTCCAGAACGGGCTGACCGCGGCCAGCACGGCGACTCCGCCCACCACCGCCAGGACCATGGCCACCACACTCGATGGCGCGTCCACGGCATTGAGCACCAGCAAACCGACAGCGATGGAGGCCAGCGCCATCAGGAGCACGGGCGCGCGCTGCTTCCGGTCGCTGACGTGGTGGTCCGTCACCTTCCCCAGCCGGACCAGGACCAGCAGCACTGCGAGCGGAACCACGCACACAAAGAGGGCCGCCAGTGCACCGTAGCCGATGGATCCGGGAAACCCCGCCTCCGCCAGCGGGCTGATCAGCAGCTGGAGGGAAACCACCACCGGTGGCTGGAAAACCTCAGTCAGCCATCTGGCGGTCCGGTTCCTAACCCGGATCGACCCGCCGCTAACCGTCACCGGTCAGTCCAGCAGGAGCGCGGGCTCTTCCAGGATGGCCGCGACGTCGGCCATGAAGCGGGCGGACAAGTCACCATCCACCACGCGGTGGTCGAAGGATCCCCCAAGCGTGGTGATCCAGCGGGGAATCACCTCGCCGTCCAGCACCCAGGGCTTCTGCTTGATGGTCCCGAAGGCCACGATGGCCACCTCGCCCGGGTTGATGATGGGCGTGCCGGTATCGATGCCCAGGGCGCCGATGTTGGTGATCGTAAGGGTGCCGCCCTGCATTTCCCCCGGCTGCGTCTTCCCAGCCCTGGCGGTGGTGGCCAGGTTGTTCAGGGCAAGCGCGAGTTCCTTGAGCGACAGGTCCTGGGCGTTCTTGATGTTGGGCACCATGAGGCCGCGCGGGGTGGCTGCGGCGATGCCCAGGTTCATGAAGTGCTTGACCTGGATCTCGGCCGATCCATCCTGGTTGTCCACCCACGCCGCGTTCACGCTGGGGTTCCGGGCGGCAGCCCAGATGACGGCCTTGGCCAGGATGAGCAGTGGTGAGACCTTGACGCCCTCGAAGTCCCGCGAGGCCTTGAGCCGCTTGACGAACTCCATGGTGCGGCTGGCGTCGACGTCCACGAAGATGCTGACGTGCGGTGCCGCGAAGGCCGATTCCACCATCGCCTTGGCCGTGGCCTTGCGCACGCCCTTGACCGGGATCCGCTCCACCCGCTGGTCCTGCGGCTTTCCTGCCTTGCCCCAGAAGCCGTCCGCCTTGTCCAGTTCGGCGTCGCGCTGGGCCTGGTAGCTCACCAGGTCCTCCCGCGTCACCTCGCCCCGTGAACCGGTGGCCACGACGTCGGCCAGGTCGATGCCCAGGTCCCGGGCGATCTTGCGGACCGGCGGCTTGGCCAGGACGCGGTTGACCAGCCCGGTGATGGTGCCGCCCAGGGTCGGCCGGTTGTCGACGGCGGCGGGTGCGCCGGCGAACACCTCGGCGGGGGTCCGCGGCTGCACAGGCTCAACCTCGGGGGCGTTGACGGTCACGGCAGCGGCTGGTGCGGTCTTCCGCGGGCGCCGCTTGACGGCGTCGGCCTTGGGGCCGGAACCCACCAGCGGACCGCCGGCCGGGGCGCTGGCGCCGCCGTCGTCCGTTCCATCCGGCGCCTCGTCCTGGGGAAGCTTGCCGTAGAGCGGCTGCGCGGTTTGTTGTGGCTGTGCCGGCGCTCCCGGTTGTGGCTGTGCCGGCGCTTCCGGCGCGCGGACGTCTGCGGGCGTGGGGTCGCCGGCAACTTCGTCGCTGACGCTGATGATGGCGGTCCCTACGTCGACGGTCACCCCTTCCTGCACCAGCAGTTCGGTGACGGTCCCGGCAAACGGGGACGGCAGTTCCACGATGGACTTGGCGGTCTCGATCTCGCACAGGACGTCGTTGATGGCCACGGCGTCGCCTGGCTTGACCTTCCAGGAGACGATTTCCGCTTCGGTCAGGCCCTCGCCGACGTCGGGCAGGTTGAACTTGTTCAGGGTCATGGTGTCCTCAGTAGGAGAGGGCGCGGTCCAGCGCCTCCAGGATGCGGTCGATGTCCGGAAGGTAGTCTTCCTCCACCTTGGCAACGGGGTACGGCATGTGGAATCCGCCCACGCGGATCACCGGGGATTCGAGCGAGTGGAAGGCGCGTTCGCTGATGCGGGCGGCGATTTCGCCGCCGATTCCACCGAACGTGGGTGCCTCGTGCGCCACGATCAACCGGCCGGTCTTTTGCACGGACGCGGTGACCGTGTCGAAGTCGATCGGCGAGATTGAGCGCAGGTCAATGACCTCAACGCTGCGGGCGTCCTCCTCGGCTGCATTGGCGGCGGCAAGGGCCACGGGAACCAGGGGGCCGTAGGCCACGATGGTGGCGTCGGTGCCCTCCCGGAGCACGTGGGCCTTGAACGGGTCCTCGGCGGGGCCCGGCGCCTGGACGTCCACGTCCCCCTTGAGCCAGTAGCGGCGCTTGGGTTCGAAGATGATCACGGGGTCCTGGCACCGCACGGCCTGCTGGATCATCCAGTAGGCGTCGTGCGGGTTGGACGGGGTGATAATCCGCAGGCCCGCCGTGTGGGCGAACAGGGCTTCAGGGGATTCCGAGTGGTGTTCCACCGACCCGATGCCGCCGCCGTAGGGAACGCGGATGACCACCGGAACGGTGAGGGTGCCGTTGCTGCGGGCGTGCATCTTGGCCAGTTGCGTGGTGATCTGGTTGAAGCCGGGGAACACGAAGCCGTCGAACTGGATTTCGCAGACGGGGCTGTATCCGCGCAGGGCCAGGCCGATGGCGGTGCCGATGATGCCGGACTCCGCCAGCGGGGTGTCCACCACGCGGTCAGGGCCGAACTCGCCGATCAGCCCGTCGGTGACCCGGTAGACGCCGCCCAGGGGGCCGATGTCCTCGCCCATCAGCAGCGATTTGGGGTTGGCGGCCAGGGTGGCGCGAAGGCCCTCGTTGATGGCCTTCGCGATGGTCATGGTGGTCATCAGTGGCCTGCCTTTGCTGCCTGCCCGGCGGATTCTTCCTCGCCGGCAAATCCTGCGCTGTATTCCTCGAACCATGCCAGTTCCTCCGCCACCAGCGGGTGCGCTTCGGCGTAGACGTTGGCGAAGGCCGTCCGGATGTCCGGGTTTTCGAGATCATGGGCGGTGCGGCGGACATAAGCGGCCAGCTCGTCGCCGTCTGCCTTCACCTTGGCGAAGTAGGCGTCGTCGGCCAGGCCTTCGGCGCGCAGGTACTTTTCGAGCCGGGCCAGCGGGTCCTTGGCGCGCCAGGCGTCCTCTTCGTCGGAGTGCCGGTATTTGGTGGGATCGTCGGCGGTGGTGTGCGCCCCCACCCGGTAGGTGAAGGCCTCGATCAGGACCGGGCCCTTGCCCTGGCGTGCGTGCTCGAGCGCCCACTCGGTGACTGCGTGCACAGCGATCACGTCGTTCCCGTCCACCCGGATGCCGGGGAAACCGTAGCCCTTGGCGCGGTTGGAGAGGGGCACGCGGGTCTGGATGTTGGTGGGCACGGAGATGGCCCAGTGGTTGTTCTGGCAGAAGAACACGACCGGGGCCTTGTAGGAGGAGGCGAACACCATCGATTCGTGGACGTCGCCCTCGGAACTGGCGCCGTCGCCGAAGTAGGCGATGACGGCCGCATCCGGCTGGCTGCCTGCCGGATCCGACGCCGCGAGCTTCTGGTCCCGCTGGATTCCCATGGCGTAGCCGACGGCATGCAGGGTCTGCGCGGCCAGGACCAGCGTATACAGGTGGAAGTTGGTGTCCTTGGGATTCCAGCCACCGTTGGAGACCCCGCGGAACTGGCGCAGGAGTTCTGCCAGGTCCACGTTGCGGGTCAGCGCTACGCCGTGTTCACGGTAGGTGGGAAAGATGTAGTCCTGCGGCTGGCTGGCCCTGCCCGAGCCAATCTGCGCTGCCTCCTGGCCGGTAAGCGGGACCCACAGTGCCAGCTGCCCTTGACGCTGGAGGGCGGTGGCCTCGACGTCGAACCTGCGGATGGCGGCCATATCGGCGTAGAGGCCGCGGAGGTCCTCCGGGGTGAGTTTGTCCGCGTACTCACTGAAGACCGGGTCGGCGCCCAGTTTTCCGTCAGGGCCCAGCAACTGCACCATCGGGGCAGGGGGCTCACCCATAACGGCCTCTGCATCGGCCTCCCGCTGGTCGTCTACCGCTGTTCCGTCGAACTCGGTGGAAGGCAGATGAGTGCCCATACCGTCTCCTTGCCTGCCGCATCCGGATGCAATGCGATGTCGTGAGGATATATGCCTTACAAGGAATACATTCCCTTTACGGCATATACATTGGCTTACTGATCCTAACTTTATCTGCGGTAAGTAGCCGGAGGGCTACTTGTTAAGCGCTAGGAAGTTGCTGGCGCCTTTGTATAGTCGGCACACAACTGGAGGAACCGTGAGTTTGCCTCGGGTTCCCCGATGCTGACCCTTACGCCTTCCCCGGCGAAGGCCCGCACAGAGAGGGCCCGCGTGCCCGCGAGCTCGGCAAAGGCCGTGGTTTCAGCGCCAAGGGCAAGCCACACGAAGTTGCCCTGGGCATCGGGGACCGCCCATCCCAGCTCCCGGAGGCCAGCCATGACCTGCGTTCGCTCGTCCACGAGTTTTTGTACCCTTTCCACAACCTGGGGGTAATTCTCGAGGGAAACGATTGCCGCCTTTTCGGCAATTTGGGACACGGCGAAAGGTGTTGCGGCGACCCGCAGGTATTGGGTTAATTCCGGATGGGAGACGCTGTAGCCGACGCGAAGCCCGGCCAGGCCATGTGCCTTGGAGAACGTCCGGAGCACCACAACGTTGGGGTATTTGCGGTAGAGCGCGATCCCGTCCACCGCGTCCTCCGCCCGGACAAACTCCTGGTAAGCCTCATCGATGACCACCACGACGTCGGCTGGGACGGAACGGATGAAGGCCTCGGCCTCAGCTGCCGTGAGGGCCGGGCCGGTGGGGTTGTTGGGCGTGCAGAGCAGGATCACCTTGGTGCGGGCACTCACTGCTGCCGCCATGGCTGCGAGGTCGTGCCGCCCGTCACCGGTCACGGGGATCTGCACGCTCTGGGCACCCGCCAGGCCCACGCTGATGGGGTATGCCTCAAAGGAGCGCCAGGCGTAGATGACTTCGTCCGCCTTGCCGTCGTCGTTCTGGCCCGCAAAGGCCGCCAGGATCTGGTTGAGCGCGCCCAGGCTTCCAGCTCCGGTCACGATGTCCTCGGCAGGAACGTCAAGGAATTCTGCGAGCGTGGCACGGAGCTTGCTGCTCAGGGGATCCGGGTAGCGGTTGAAGTCTTTCTGGCCGGCAATGGCGTCCAGCACCGCCGGAATCGGCGGCAGCGGGTTTTCGTTGGAGGACAGCTTGTAGCTGGCCAGTCCGCTGACCGCGGCCGGCGGCTTTCCTGCAGCGTAGCGGGGCAGCCGGTCCAGCACCGGGCGCGGCGCGATTCCGCCAGCCCTGGTTTCAGATGAAGTCATGGCCTCTAGCCTACTTCGAGGCCCTCAAGGGTTCCGGGGAGTGAACGGCAGAAATTCAGGGCGGTCCCAGCCGCCCGGAAGGACGGTATGGAAGCATGGTGCCATGGGTTCCTTCATCCTTCGGGTCGTCGTCAATGCCGCTGCTCTTTGGGTGGCCAGCTGGGTCCTGCCCGGCATGGAAATTTCCAGCACTGCGGCATCTGATGCCGTGGCCAGGACCGGTATTTCGCAGGACACCGGGACCATCGGGATTGTGGTGGCCTATCTCTTTATCGGCCTCATTTTCGGCGTGGTCAATGCCTTCGTGCGGCCCCTGGTAAGTCTCCTCGCTCTTCCTATCACCATCCTGACGCTCGGCCTGTTCGCGATAGTGATCAATGCAGCGATGTTGTACTTGACCTCCTGGATCAGCAGCTACACCCCGGTGCACCTCACCTTCGATTCCTTCTTCTGGACTGCCGTGCTGGCCGCGATCATTATTTCCCTGGTTTCAATGGTTGCAGGGCTGCTGCCCGGCGGCCGGCGCTGACGTCCCGCGGGGCCACCTGCCGGGGCTGACGACCAGGCAGGATTCGTCCACCCAAGTAGAAGTGCCCGCGGAAGCAGGTACCTCACAGGTGCTTTCCCCGTGCCGGTTCCCAAAAGTCCAGTACCGGCCACCCATGACCCCCATGGTGCCCGCCTTTTAGGCTGCGAATCGGGCCGCAAAAAGGCCCGTTGCTGTCAGTTCCGGAACACGGGGGCCAAAGATGAAGCCCATAAGAATCCTGCTCGCTGCCTGCCTGCTTTTCGCCTGGCAGGCCGGCCCTGCTCATGCGGACACCGAAACAGGGCCGTTGCCCAGTGCCGGGGGTTTGGGCAACGACATCTCCTGGCCCCAATGCGGCGCGGATCTTCCTGCACCCCCTGCCTTCGCGATCGTGGGCGTGAACGGCGGCCGGCCGGATACAGCCAACCCGTGCTTGTCGGACCAGCTGGCCTGGGCCGACCAAAGCGCGCTGTCGGCAGGAGGGACGCCGGCGGCCGTGTATGTGAACACGGCCGCAACAGGTCCTGTTGAAACACTGTGGTGGCCTGCAGAGAACACCTATCGGAACGCTGCTGTCAGCAACCCCTACGGTCAATGCGATGGCACTGCCTCCCCGGCCTGCGCTTACGTGCACGGCTACGGGATGGCCGTCAACGCGGCTGGCATCCTGCAGGAAGCCGGGCACACCGTGGGCCACCGGATGTGGTGGCTGGATGTTGAATTCGGAAACAGCTGGCTGTGGGACAAGGCGGTGAATGCAGCAGAACTGGAAGGCATGACGGCCTACCTGCAGGGCGCCGGAGCAGAAGTAGGGATCTATTCAACCGGGTATCAATTCAGCGAGATTGTGGGTGACGTCAGGCCCGGCAGCAACCTCGACAAACTTCAGAACTGGCTGGCGGGCGCCTATTCCGCAGAGTCGGCAGAGGAATATTGCGGGGCTTCACCTTTGACGCCAGGCGGAACTGTAACCACAACGCAGTTCACGGAAAACGACCTCGACTACAACTACCGGTGCCCCGCCGCTGTCCCCGCCCCGGCTCCACAGCCAGCCCCGCCGCCCGCTCCGGAACCTGCCCCGAAACCGGAAAACCCACGCTCAAATCCCTATGCTGAACTGCACGCCGCGCAGATTTCATGACTCCCCCGCCGGGAACAGTCACGGCCCCTACCGGGCACCCGGCTGCGGCCGCCCGGAAAAGGGGTCCCTGGGATCCTTGGGAACAGAGGGCGGCGGAGTCTTGGACAATGCAAAGCGGGTGGCGGTGGCAGCACCCCCGGCTCCGAGGACACTCCCAAGCACCGCCGTGGACTGGACCAGTGAGGGGTCTTTGCTCGCGCCCACCTGCCGGGCTGCCTCCTCATAGCCCGGGAGGCTGTGTCCGGGGCCCAACCCGGCATCTTCTCCCCCGCGCACGTAAAGGTCATTGTTCATGGTTACGGTGACCTGGTTCCTGGCGTCGCGGTTCGGCAAGCCATCGCTGCCGGGCACCCAGTCTGTTCGGTGCTCCAGGTGAAGGCTGCTGACATCGGGGGAAGGCATGATGCGCGAAACGGGCGACCCGGCGGTCAGGACGTATTTGAGCCGGTACTCCTTCCCGAAGGCCTCGTCAGCCGCCAGGTTCATGGCGTGGATACCGCCTTGGCTGTACCCCACAGCGACCACCTCCGCACCGGGTTCCGCACCCGCCTGCCGGAGCGACTGGATGACAGCTTCATTGATCCGTTCCGAGCGGGCACCCATACCGTCTACGATTCCGCCCAAATCAAAAGGATTGGTCCCGCCATCGGATTCGTTCACCTGCGTTCCGGGAACAACAACGACGTAGGCTTTTCCGGCGCCGATATCCACTTCAATGACTTCGATGTAGCCGCTGCCGCGTGCCTCAATCATCCGTACCCGCTCAAGCAGCCCGGCGGGGCTCGCATCAAGATCGATGGAGATGGTTTCTTCCTGCGTGGCCGTTACGGGGCCCGTGCGCAGGGAAGGGATGTTCTCTTCAACCGCTGGCTTGATCGCGGGCAGGAGGATGACGGCATCTGCCACCAGCATTTCAGTGGCATCCCCGTTAAGGAATCCCGTCCGCCAGAAGTCCACGTGCTTCTGGAGCTCCACGTCCGGATCCGACAAACCCAGCCGCCACTTCAGGTGGGCAGCGGATTCGGCAATCTCATACTCGCGCCTGCAACTGCGCACCTGGCCGCTGATCCGCTGCAGTTCCAGGCGTACTGTCCGGACGGCATCCTTAGCCTCCCAAACGGCAATGAGGGCGGCGGTTCCCGTACTGCGCGGTCGGTTCTGGTGGGCACCGAGCTCCTGCCAGGCAGTGAAAAGCCCAGTCTCGATGGCTGCGAGCCGCTCGGCCAGCCGATCGAGCTTTCCGGCCCCCACCTCCAGCTCCTCCAGCTGGACGGTAATGCCGCCCACCCCGCCGGAGACTGTGAGGTTGCCGTCCGGAGGTGGTGGCAAAACCTGGATGGGTCCTCCCGATCCGGAGGGCGTTGCGTCAGCCATCAGCACCGGCCGTCAGGCGAACATTCGGAGGTCAATGCCGCGCGGGCATGTGCTGCCACGGCGGCAGAAGCTTCCAGGATCCGGTCCAAGGCCCTCCGTACGGCCACCGCCTGCAAGGCGACAGATTCCCGGTAGGCCTGTCCCGCAGGCGACTGCCAGTCCTCCATCTGGATCTCATGGAATCCCGCAAGCACCCCTTCGGCACTGTGCGAGCACTGCGCCACCTTCCTGCCCACCTCCTGGACTTCCAGGCTGACGTCCTGCCCGCTGCCCCGTATCCCGTCCATCGATTCGTTCTCCATGCTGCTTACCGTCGCGGTCTTCCCGGCCGGATGATCCGCCCCAACCCTGCCGCCACCAACGCTAGGGACGCTTCCCTGCCCGGGTAAGCACCGCCGTCGGCTATGTGGACAAGTAACGTGGGGGACGCGCTTAAGGCGGCGCCGGACTTCGTGAAAGAATCAGCACATGCCTGAAACTGCCGCCACAGCTGACACCCGCACGCCCTCAGGACGCCTGGCCCTCGCCGCGTCATCGGAAAAAATCGCGCTTGGCCCCCTGGACGGCCGCTACCAGTCCGCCGTCGCGCCCCTGGTTGACTACCTGTCCGAGGCCGCGCTGAACCGCGACCGTGTGGCTGTCGAAGTGGAATGGCTGATCCACCTGACCAGCAACAACGTCCTTCCCGGCGCGGGCCCGCTGAGCGCGGAACAGCAGGGCGAACTCCGGGCCATCGTCACGGAGTTCGACGCCGCGTCCGTAGCGGAGCTGGGCGAGATCGAGGCCGTCACCGTCCACGATGTGAAGGCCGTGGAGTACTACATCGGCCGCCGGCTCCCGGCGATCGGGATCGAAGACCTGACCGCCATGGTCCACTTCGGCTGCACGTCCGAGGACATCAACAACCTCTCCTACGCACTCGGCGTCAAGGGTGCTGTGGAGGACGTGTGGCTGCCCGCGGCCCGCGCCCTGGTGGCACAGATCAGCAGGATGGCCGAGGACAACCGCGCCGTCCCGATGCTGTCCCGCACGCACGGCCAGCCCGCCACACCCACCACTTTGGGCAAGGAGCTGGCAGTCATCGCGCACCGCCTGACCCGCCAGCTGGACCGGATTGCCAAGACCGAATACCTGGGCAAGATCAACGGCGCCACCGGCACCTACGCCGCCCATGTGGCCTCCGTTCCCGGCGCCGACTGGGAGCAGGTGTCCAAGTCGTTCGTAGAGGGACTCGGCCTGACCTGGAACCCGCTGACCACGCAGATCGAGAGCCACGACTGGCAGGCAGAGTTGTACGCCGACGTGGCGCGCTTCAACCGCATCCTCCACAACGTCTGCACGGACATCTGGAGCTACATCTCCATCGGCTACTTCGCGCAGATCCCGGTGGCCGGCGCAACGGGGTCGTCCACCATGCCGCACAAGGTCAACCCCATCCGCTTCGAGAACGCCGAGGCCAACCTGGAGATCTCCAACGGCCTGCTGGACACCCTGGCTGCCACCCTGGTGACCTCCCGCTGGCAGCGCGACCTCACCGACTCCTCCAGTCAGCGCAACATCGGCGTGGCGTTCGGCCACTCCCTGCTGGCCATCTCCAACGTGGCCAAGGGCCTTGACCGCCTGGACGTTGCCGAGGACGTCCTGGCCGCCGATCTGGACACCAACTGGGAGGTCCTGGGCGAGGCAATCCAGATGGTCATGCGCGCCGAGGCGATTGCCGGCGTCGAAGGCATGGAGAACCCCTACGAGCGCCTCAAGGACCTCACCCGCGGCCACCGCGTGGACGCGGCCCGCATGCAGGAGTTCGTGCAGGGCCTGGGCCTCTCGCCCGAGGCTGAGGCACGCCTCCTGGCCCTTACGCCCGGCAAGTACACGGGCATCGCGGACCAGCTGGTGGACCACCTGAAGTAAGCCCGCACGCAGGGCAGGAAACGTACGACGGCGGCGCCGGGCTTCAAGAGGGCCCGGCGCCTTCCGTGCGTTCGGGGTGGGAAACTGGGAACATGAAGTTGCTCCTGATCCGCCACGGCGAAACCCCAGGCAATGTACTGGGCCAACTGGATACCGACCACCCGGGGCCCGGTTTGACCGAACTGGGCGAACGCCAGGCGGAAGCCATGGCGCGGGCACTGGCAAACGAACGCATCGGCGCGCTTTACGCCTCCACCCTGATCAGGACGCAGATCACCGCCGCGCCGCTGGCCCGGCTGCACACCCTCGATATTGAAGTCCTGGACGGGCTGCACGAGATCGAGGCCGGGTCACTGGAGAAACTGACCGACCACGAAGCCCACAAGCGCTACATGGGGACCGTGATTTCCTGGGCTGCGGGCGACCTGGACCGCCGCATGCCCGCCGGGCCCGACGGCCATGCCTTCTTCGAGCGGTTCGACGCCGCCATCGCACAAGTGGTGGAACGGGCTGAACGGCAGCAGCACGGCACGGTTGCCGTCGTCAGCCATGGTGCCGCCATCCGCACCTGGGCAGGACTCCGGGCAGATGGCGCTGACCACGAGTTCGCCGCACGCCATGTCCTGGCCAACACCGGAATCGTCGCGCTGGAGGGAGATGTGGCTGCAGGTTGGACCCTGATCCATTGGGATGGAAGCCCCGTGGGTGGCCTTGCCCTGGCAGACCCGACGGCCGGGGATCCCACCGGACGCGACGTAGCGGCTCCCTAGGCCCGCTGCCGGCGGCGTCGGGGAGAGAGTGCCCGCGTCGCCGGACACGTCCCGGCACCCGTCTGGCCACGCTGGCCACACTGGCGCCCTTGGCTGTGCAGGGTGCGCTGGATACCTTGGCTGGACGACGGTACCGCCGGAATCAGCTGTGCCGCCATCGCCGCGGCGGCTGCTGCCGTGGGACGTTCCGTGGCGTCCATCGCCGTTAGGGAACGCAGCAGGGCAGCCCAGTCACCCAGGGAATCCGGGATCTCGGGCGAGCGCAGGGTGCGGGCCACGAGGGATTCAACGGCGGTACCGGGAAAGGCCTTGGTGCCGGTGAGGAGTTCCAGCAGGACCAACCCCATGGCGTACACGTCCCAAGACGGCTCCGCTGCCCCGCCGGCGGCCTGCTCCGGGCTCATGTAGTGCACGGTTCCGGAAGAAATCCCGGGTTCGGGAGCCGCCCCCGCCGTGGCTGCAATTCCAAAATCGATGATCCGGACGGGACTTCTCCGCAGGCCGCTCAGCATCAGGTTCGCCGGCTTGATGTCACGGTGCACAAGGCCGCTGGCGTGAAGGTGCGCGAGCGCCTCAAAAAGGCCGCGCGCCCAGCGCGCAACATCATCCGGCCGCGGGCTCTGCAGCCGGATGGTGTCGGCCAGGCTCGTTCCCAGCGCCAGTTCCTCCACCAGGAAGGGACGCCCGGCGTGGGTACCGCCGTCGGGCATAACGCCCTGCGCAATGAGCCGCACAATCGAGGGGTGGGTGAGTCCGGCGAGGACCCCGGCTTCGTTTTGGATGCGCTGGTGCTGCTTGCGGCCGTTGCCGGCAGCCATCTTGACCGCAACATCGGGACCGCCCTCCAGGTCTACCGCCCGAAAGACTTCGGCAGCAGACCCGCGGCCCAGCCGTTCCCGAAGTTGCCAGCGTCCGGCAACAGTGCCGTTTGCACGGGCCGGGAGCTGCGCAGCAGGGGACTGCGCATGAACTGCAGTTTCCAGGAGGCTCATGCGGGGGAAACTACTGGGGCATGTCCCCGCCGGGGATCAGTGGACCAGGCATCGAGCTGGAACCCGCAGCCGCAACGCCAGACGGGTGGAAGCTCAGTACCGACGGCATCGGCGGGTGCAAAGGTATAGCTCGCGGTTTCCAAGCCGACGGCAGGAGTCACGAGCTGCATTGGGGTGCCGCAGTGGACCGCGCATCCGCCCTGCGGCGCAGTGGTGCCGTCCAGGGTGGATGGGTTCAGGTCCAAGTGGCTGTCCAGGACTACAGCGCCCAGGCGGGGATCAGGCGGCGAAACTTCGGTGAAAGTAACCAACACACTCACGACTCCGTTAGGAAGCAACATCAGGAACAATCGTAAGCTTACATATAACTAGGCTAACTAGCTAGTCAGCCTAGTGAACTTTTAGTTCTTCGCCTTCGTGCACCTGAAGCGACTGGGTCATGCGCTGGAGGAAGTCGACAACGATGCGCGCTTCCTCCGCTGTCAGGCTCTCGGCAACCGTCATCATCCGCCGGTGCATGGCGCCAAGGGTTTCGCGCACCTCTTTGTCGGACTCGACCGTGGGAAGCACAACGACTGAACGGCGGTCGGAGGGATGCGGCTCGCGACGGACATGGCCACTTGCCACCAGCCTGTCGATGAGCGAGGTGGTGGACGCGCTAGTAATATTGAGGAACTGGCTGAGATCCTTCGGCACAACCTGCTTGCCCGACGCCTGCACCCTCAGCAGGTAGCGCAGGGCAAGGATGTCCGTCTCCCCCATGCCCATGGAGTCCCTGGTGCTGCGGCGGATTTCCGTTTCAGCCGCCCGGTAGTCCCGGAGCGACTTCAGCACCGCTGCACTGTAGTCCAGCTGCCCGTCGGGTCCGTACCAGTAGCCGGATCCCTCGTTGCCCGTAGAAACCATGGGATCATTCTAGACCAACTGATAACTAGCCTGCCAAGTAAATTGCTTTGCCGCCTCCCACACGCGTTAGCGAGGCCCTAACCGGCAGGAAACACCCGCGTAACCGCCGGCGCCTAGCCTTGTCAGGCATACCCCTCCGGCGAATCGAGGCAGTTATGCAGACCAACCCCCGGCTGAACATCCGGCAGGTCCCCTGGTCCAACCCCGTAGGCGCGGACCTGCGCCATGCCCAGCAGGCCGAGCTGGACGCCCGCTTCGGCCGGCCCGACCATGAACCCGGCCCGCCGCCGTCGGGCGCCGACTGCGCTGTCTTCCTGGTGGCGTATGACAAGGGTTCCGGACAACCCGTCGGCTGCGGCGGACTGCGGCTCCTGGATGGATCGACGGCGGAAATCAAGCGCCTCTACGTACTGCCGTACACGCGCGGCTCCGGCGTGGCCAGTTCGATCCTGGCCGCACTCGAGGCGGAGGCTTTCAGGCAGGGCATAACCCGGATCAAGGCAGAAGCCGGCTCGGCCCAACCGGACGGCCGCAATTTTTACCGAAACTCCGGATTCGAGGCAATCCCCAACTTCGGGCCGTACATCGGAGTGGAACACTCTTCCTGCTACGCCAAAACCATCCACGCCCACAGCGCCGCCCAGACCGCCATGGCCTAGCGGGGCATCGGAGCCCAGGACTAACGTTCGCCCCCGGTTTACGCCGCGGGCCCCAGCCGTTTCCCCAACTGGTTCAAAGTGGGCAGCCGGGCTGTTTATCGAATCGATAGCTATAACAGCCCGGTTTTTGTCATGCCCGGCTATAGGCTGTGCGGACATGCTCCGATTCCAGTCCAGAAATGAGTCCTGATCGTGCGTAAATTGCAGACTTTGGTTGCCGCCGCCGTCGCCGCCACCCTTCTCGCCGGCTGTGGCGGTGCCTCCACCCCGCCGGCCTCTACCGGTGACGCCTCCGGCGCTCCGGCGGGAGCCTCCGGGGACACCCTGGTGATCTACACCAACTCCAACGGCGAGGGCCGGGGCGACTGGTTGGCTGCCAAGGCGGCCGAGGCCGGATTCAAGATTGAGATCGTGGGGGCCGGAGGCGCCGACGCCACCAACAAGCTCATTGCCGAGAAGAACAACCCCATCGCGGACGTCGCGTTCGGCCTGAACAACATGTACTTCTCCCAGGTCAAGAACGAGGGTGCGCTGGAGGCCTACCAGCCCGCATGGGCGGGCGCCGTGGACAAAGGCCTGGGCGACGGCGAGACCTACTGGCCCCTGGTGAAGCAGGCCATCCTCCTGGGCTACAACTCGGACAAGATCAGCAAGGACGCCGCGCCAAAGGACTGGACGGACCTGTGGACGAAGGACGAGTTCAAGAGCCGCTATGAACGGGTCACCGGCATGGGCACGGCCACCGCGCAGCTGGTCTTCGCAGGCATCCTCTCCAGGTACCGGGATGACTCCGGCGATCTGGGGATTTCCGACGACGGGTGGAAGCAGGTTGAGCAGTACTTCAAGAACGGCAGCCCCGCAGTGGCCAAGACCGACCTGTTTGCCCGCATCGCCTCCGGTGACGTGGACATGGGCCAGATGCCGTCCTCGATCATTGCCGACCGCGAAAAGTCCTTCAAGGTAAACGTGGACACTGTCATCCCCTCCGTGGGGGTCCCGCTTGCCGTGGAGCAGATAGCGCTGGTGAAGGGGACCAAGAAGAAGGACCAGGCGCAAAAGTTCATCGACTGGTTCGGCAGCGCCGAGGTCCAGGGCGAGTTCGCGCAGAAGTTCAACTCCATGCCGGTCAACAAGGGTGCCCAGGCAAAGGCCAACCCCGAGGTGGTGGACTTCTTTGCCGGCCTCAAGCAGCAGGACATCGACTGGAACTTCGTGCAGAAGAACATGGGTGCCTGGGTGGAGAAGATCGAACTTGAGTACATGACGTAACTCATACCGCCAGCCGCCATTCCCGCGTTCCACCAGACAGGGTTGCCATGATCCGCTTGGAAAACATCGAAGTTACCTTTGGCGATTTCACCGCCATTCCGCAGCTGGACCTGCATGTCCGGCCGGGCGAGTTCTTCACCCTCCTGGGGCCCTCCGGCTGTGGGAAGACGACGGCGCTGCGCACCCTGGCCGGCTTCATCCAGCCGGCCAGGGGTACGGTCAGGGTGGACGGCAAGGACGTGACCCGCCTTCCCAGCGACAAGCGGCAGGTGGGCATGGTGTTCCAGAACTATGCCCTGTTCCCGAGCATGAGCGTATGGGAGAATATCGCCTTCGGGCTCCGGGTCCGGAAGGAAAAACCGGCCGACAGCGACCGCCTGGTGCGGGACATTGCCCGGCGCGTGGAACTCAGCGAGGAGCAGCTGGCGAAGAACGTGGCCGAACTTTCCGGTGGCCAGCAGCAGCGGGTAGCCGTTGCCCGCGCCCTGGTGCTGCGGCCGAAAATCCTGCTGCTGGACGAGCCGCTGTCCAACCTGGACGCCAAGCTACGCCACCAGCTGCGCCAGCAGCTCAAGGACCTGCAGAGCGAGTTCGGCATCACCACCGTGTACGTCACCCATGACCAGGACGAGGCACTGGCCATGAGTGACCGGGTCGCCGTGTTCAACAAGGGCGTCGTGGAGCAGGTCGGCACCCCGCAGGACATCTACGACCAGGCCGCCACTGAGTTCGTCTGCAACTTCATCGGCGACAGTTCCACGCTGACGCCGGACTTCGTGGCGGAGGTCAACCGGCTTTCCGGCGCCGGCCTCAGCACGGATGCCAGGTCCTATCTGCGCGTGGAAAAAGCCTCACTGGACCGGCCCGGGGACGGAGGGACCGCCGTCGGACTTTCCGCCACCGTGGTCTCCCGCACGTACCACGGCCTGCACAGCCGCTACGTGGTGCGCAGCCACGGCGCTGACATTCGCCTCCTGGTCCGGGAAGACGGCGGCGCGCACCCCGAGGCCGGCACGGCCGTAACTGTCTACGTCCAGCCCGGGCACATCCTGCAGTACCATCCCGAAACCGGTGCCGCACTGGCAAAGGACCGGGCGGTTGCCCTGCCATGAGCGTCAACAACCCGGTGGGCAGCATGGCCCGCTCGCCGTTCGTCCTGGTGGTGGGGGTCATCCTCACCTGGTTCATTGCCGGCTTCCTGGTATGGCCCAACGTGAACATCCTGATCGCCACCTTCTTCCCCGACGGCAGCTTTTCGGGCCGCGCCGCGGAGAAGCTATTCTCCTCCCAGCGGGCGATGAAGGCACTGGGCAACAGCTTTCTCCTGGCCGTGGCGCTGTCCATCACCGTCAACGCGGTGGGGGTCTTCATCGTCCTGGTGACGCACTACTTCCGGATCCGTGGCTCCAGGATCCTCTTCCTGGGGTATGCCTCCACCTTCATCTACGGCGGCATCGTCCTGGCCGCAGGCTACAAATTCATCTACGGGGACAAGGGCATGGTCACCTCGCTGCTGGTCCGGATTTTCCCCGGGATGGACCCGGGCTGGTTCTCCGGGTTTTTTGCCGTCCTGGTGGTCATGACCTTTGCCACCACCACCAACCACATGCTGTTCGTGGCCAACGCTCTCAAGGGCATCGATTATCAGACCATCGAGGCGGCGCGGAACCTTGGCGCCTCCACGTGGACCATCCTGCGGCGCATTGTCCTGCCCATGCTCAAACCCACGCTGTTCGCCGTCACCATCCTGTCGTTCCTCACCGGCCTGGGCGCGTTGAGCGCTCCCCAGGTGCTGGGGGGCCGGGACTTCCAGACCATCACGCCGATGATCCTGACGTTTACCAACAGCCCCACCTCCCGCGACCTGGCGGCGCTGCTGGCCGTAATCCTGGGCCTGGCCACCATGCTGATGCTCGCAGTGATGTCCCGCCTGGAAAAGGGCGGAACCTACTTTTCAGTGTCAAAGGTGTCTTCCGAACTCCAGAAGCAGGAGATCACCAATCGCGCAGCCAACGTGGCCGTGCACGGCGTGGCCTATCTCCTCTTTGCCATCTACACGCTTCCGGTCGTGCTGATCGTGCTGTACTCGTTTGCGGACGGCGCTGCCATCCAAACAGGACAGCTCTCGCCTGCGAACCTGACACTGGACAACTACGTCCGCGTCCTCACCCAGCAGTCGGGGCTCCGGCCGTTCATCGTCAGCGTGGTGTACAGCGCCCTGGCGGCGGTCATCGCGGTGGGCGGGCTGCTCTTTGTGGCGCGGCTGCTGCAAAAGTACAAAAACTGGGTGGCCTCCACGTTCGAGTACCTGCTGCACATCCCGTGGATCCTGCCGTCCGCACTGCTGGCCCTGGGCCTGATTGTCAGCTACGACCACCCCAATCCCCTGGTGGGCGGTGCCGTCCTCACCGGGACAACGGTGATCCTGCTCATCGCGTTTGTCACGGTGAAGATCCCATTTACACTCCGGATGCTCAAGGCGTCTTTTGCCTCCGTGAACTCCTCATTGGAGGAGGCTGCAGCCATCATGGGTGCCAAGACCCTGTACGTCTTCAGGCGGATCCTCCTGCCGCTGGTGCTCCCGGCCGCGGCCGCCATTACGGCCTTGAACTTCAACAGCCTCCTCGACGACTACGACACCGCTATCTTCCTGGCCCATCCGCTGGTGCAGCCGCTGGGCCTGGTCATCAAAGCCAATACTGACGGCGCCGAGGGCACTGAGGGAATCGCGAACACATTCGTCTACACAGTGCTCCTCATGGTCATTACGGGCGTGACCATGTACCTCGTGTACGGCAGGTCCGGGCGGCGCAGGTCCAAGAAACCCCTGCCCGCCCTGCCTTCCGCATCGCAAGCCCCCGGCCCGGGAGCTCCTGGAGCGCAGGCGCCGGGTGAGGATGACGCCACGCGTCCAGCCGGTGCCGTTCGTTGATCAACCGCCGGAGGTGCTGCCGACGGCGGCCCCTGCGTTCCGCCGTCGGGCGAGGTTGAGCACGCGGTCCCGCAGCGGCTGGGCACTGTCGGCGAGCGCGATCCGTCCCAGCGCTGACGAGGCGACACTCACGGCGCGCGTGCGCAGCCTCCGCTGCCGGTTGTAAGCCCGCAGCGCCTGGTCCTCGGGCAAGGTGTTGAGGAGGTCGGCCAGCGTGACCGCGTCGACCAGCGATTCGCAGGCCCCGCGGCCCAGCGTGGGCATCATGGCATGCGCGGCGTCTCCAATGAGCACCCTCCTGCCGCTGACGTAGGAGCCGAGGCGCGGAACCGTCCACAGGCGCTGGACCAGGCATTCCTCCGACGTGGCTGCAGCCAGGGCGTGCCGGATGGCAGGGGCGTGGTTGGCGTAGCGTGCCCTTGCCTGCTCGAGGGCTGTCGCTGGGTCTATCCCGTACGGGCCGAGTTCCGACCGGTAGCTCGCATACCAAAAGGAGCCTCCACGCGCAGCGGCCATCCCAAACAGGTCTCCCCGGCCCCAGTACTCGCCCACCTCATCCGGTGCGACTGGAGTGGGGAGGGTGCCGCGAAGAGCAAGGTAGGGGGTGAGGCGGGCATCGGTGGCCCCGCCCCAGGCCGTACGCCGGACCATGCTGTGGACACCGTCGGCGCCCACCACCAGTCTGCCGTCCACGGGAATCGTCTGCACGGTGTCAGTGACCCTACGGATGGTAGCGGGCACGGCGGCATCCAGCAGCCGGAGCAGGTCTACCCGGGAAATGCCGAACATCTCCCCTGCATCGACGGTGACCCAGGGCTCCCCCTGTGCATTGCGGACCGAGCCTGTGCCGAGCACCGGACTGACTGCCCGCGCCTCGTCAAGGATTCCCAGTCGGGCCAGTGCCCGCTGGGCGTTTAGCCACATCCCCAGCGCATTGCCCACGGCAGGCAGTTCCGGACGTTTCTCATGGACGATGACCTGGAAGCGGCTGGTATCCAAAGCAGCCGCGAGGGCGAGCCCGGCGATTCCGCCGCCAACGATCGTGATCGTTTCCATGCAGCACATTCTACTACTTTTGTAGTGAACAGGAAGAGCCCAATTACACTGAACGCATGCCGGACCGCCGCACCCAACTGCTCGATGCCGCCCTGGCCGTGGTGGCGGACCGCGGAATGAAGGGCCTCACCCACCGGGCTGTTGACGCCGCAGCAGAAGTGGCCGAGGGAACCACCTCCAACTACTACCGCAACCGCGCCACCCTGGTAGCGGCAGTGCTGGAGCGCCTGCTGGAGCTGGACGCAGCGCTCCTGGCGGAGCAGGGGCCGGCCGGGCCGCCCCGGAGCGTTGAGGAACTGGCAAACCAGTTGGCCTCCCTGGTGCTGGCGCTTGCGGGTCAGCATGCCGGCCTGACCCGCGCACGGCTGGCACTTTCCCTGGACAAGCCCGAGTCAGTAACCGCCGGCCATTTCCGGCTGGTGGGCGGCCTGGAACAGGCACTGGCCGCCTTGGGCGTACCGGACGCCGGAGCCAGGGCACGGGACGTGGCGGACTACGGCGACGGCGTACTGCTGCACCTGCTCACCGTGCGGCGGGATGACGCTCCCGACGCCGCCGCCATTGCGTCGGCAGTCCGGCGGCTGCTGACGCCGTAAGACCGGCTGGCAGCCCGCCGTCGTAATCCTCCCTGGCTCAGGAGGCTGCGGTGGGCCAGCCCGTGTAAGCCTCGGCCAGGTAGGCCCTGCCATGCCGGGAGGAGACCACGGAGTTCAGTTCCCCGAGCTGGCGGGCGCGGGAGAAGTCATCGGCGTCCGCGGGGGTGTGCAGCATGGTGGTCATCCAGTAGGAGAACTGCTGCGCCTTCCACACCCGGTCCAGGGCGCGATCGCTGTAGGTCTCCAGGAGCGCATCCGAGCCGGAGTTGTAGTGGCTGTCGAGGCCTTCGAAGAGGACCTTGACGTCATTGATGGCCAGGTTGAGGCCCTTGGCCCCGGTGGGCGGGACGGTGTGCGCGGCGTCGCCGGCCAGGAAAAGGTTGCCGTGGCGCATGGGCGTGTGGACGAAACTGCGGAACGGCAGGACCATTTTTTCCAGGACCGGGCCTTCCTTGAGCTCGAAGCCGTTACCGTTGACCCGGCTGCGGAATTCGGCCCAGATCCGGTCGTCATCCCATTCCGCGACGTTTTCCTTGGGGTCGCACTGGAAGTACATCCGCTGCACGGTCTCGGTGCGCTGGCTGATCAGGGCGAAGCCGTTGGCGGAGTTGGCGTAGATCAACTCGTCCGAGCTGCGCGGTGCCTCGGCCAGGATGCCGAACCAGGCGAAGGGGTATTCGTGGAAGTACCACTTGCGGTGGGCTTCGGGGATCTGGAACCGGCAGTGGCTGCGCGAGCCGTCGGCGCCGACCAGGAAGTCGGCCTGGATCTCGAACTCGACGCCGTCCGCATCGGTGAACCACACCTTCGGCTTGCCTTCGAGGTCGTGCACCGAGGTGTCGGTGACGCTGTAGCGGACGTCGCCGCCGTCGTCCTTGCGGCGCGCGGCGAGGTCCAGGAAGACATCTGTTTGCGGGTACAGCCACACGGACTCCCCCACCAGGTCCTTGAAGTCAATGCGGTGGCTCTCGCCGTTGAAGCGCAGTTCAATCCCGTCGTGCCGGTCGCCGTCGCGCAGCACCCGATCTGAAACGCCGCTGTCCACCAACAGGTTGACGGTGCCGTGCTCCAGGATGCCCGCCCGAACGGTGTGGGCGATCTGCTCGTGGCTGCGGATCTCGATCACGGTGGACTCGATGCCTGCCTTGGCCAGCAGGTGGGAGAGCATGAGTCCTGCGGGGCCGCCGCCCATGATGGCTACCTGGGTGGTGATGACTTTTCGTGCCATGGTCTGTTCTCGCTTCATTGCGGGCCCCGCCGGAGGCGGCACCGGGCTTCTTCGTCTGGCAACCAGTGTGGGCCGAAGCCGGTGACCTCCGTTACACCTATTCCGTTCAATGGATCAGAAGTCTGCCATTTGCCGGGCGATGCCGCGGGCAGCCGTTTGCAGCGCGGGCACCAATGCCTGCAGGCGCATCTCGCGGAGGGGAACCACGACGCCGAGCGAGGCCACGGCGCGCTGCCGCCGGTTCAGCACGGGGACGGCTATGCCCCAGGTGTCCGGATCCACCACGCCCTTGAGTTGGGCAAAACCCTGGTGGGAGGTCTCGGCAAGGAGGGCGCGCACGGCGTCAGGTCCGACTTTTCCATCCGGGTCCGTGAACCCGCGGAGGTATTCCTCCTGCGCAGCCTTGTCCTGGTGCGCCATCAGCGCCAGGCCTGCCGACGAAATATGGACCGGCATCCGGCCTGCCACCTGGGCCCGGTTGGCCACCGAACCCCGCCGGGACAGCCGTTCCACAAACAAGGCCTCCCAGCCGTCCAGCACGGCAAGGTTTACGTTCTGGTGCAGCACCTGCTGGATGTCCTCCATGAATGGCATGGCCGCCTGCCGCAGGGCGAGTGTTGGGGAGGTACGGTTCGCCAGTTCCCATAACCTGACCCCGGGCCGGACCATGCCGCCCGGCGCCGCTTCCAGCAATCCATGGGCGGCAAGCTGGCCCACCAGCCGGTGCGTGGTGGTGAGCGGCAGGCCCGCCCGCTGGGCGAGGTCGCTCAGCTGCAGGGCGCCGATGTCCTGGGGAAACGCGGAAATCAGGCGGACGATCCGGTCCACCACCGAGTCGCCGGAGGGAGAGTTGGCCAGGGCGATCACCCGCTTCCGTTGAATGGGAAAACATGTCCCAGATTACACCCCCTGGTGATACAAACCTCACTGGGGATGTGGGCGATGCTGCCCAAAACCACCACGGCAAAGCAGCCCGCCGCTCAAACTCCTGGAAGATACACCGAGGTATTTCTATGTCATTTGCGCCATCTCAACCCCGCTCCAAGTGGCCGGTCTGGCTTTGCTGGCTCGCAATGGTCCTTGACGGCTTTGACCTGGTGGTGCTGGGCACCGTCATCCCCACGCTGATCAAGACCCACGACCTTGGTTTCGATGCCGTGGGCGCCACGTGGGCCGCCACCATCTCCCTCGTCGGCGTTGGCGCCGGTGCCCTGTTCATCGCCCCATTGTCAGACCGCTTCGGCCGGCGCCGCCTCCTGGTGGCGTGCGTCCTGTGGTTTTCGATCTTCACCATCGCCGTGG
This sequence comes from Arthrobacter sedimenti, assembly GCF_042652025.1. Lineage (NCBI taxonomy): Bacteria > Bacillati > Actinomycetota > Actinomycetes > Micrococcales > Micrococcaceae > Arthrobacter > Arthrobacter sedimenti. The sequence goes on from NZ_JBHSDQ010000005.1 coordinate 103,550, forward strand.
TGTTCGCTCCCAACGTCACCGTGTTCTGCGTCTTCCGGCTTCTGGCCGGCTTGGGCCTGGGTGCCTGCCTCCCGGCCGCCCTGGCCTACATGAACGACTACGCTCCGGCAGGTACTGCCGGTAAGTCAACCACGCGCACCATGACCGGCTACCACGCGGGCGCCGTGGCCACGTCCTTCCTTGCCCTGATGCTGATCCCGGACTGGCGGATGATGTTCGTCGTCGGCGGGCTCGCGGGCATTGTCCTGGCTCCCTTCCTGTGGTTCAAGCTCCCGGAGACCCTCTCCTCAGCGGCTGCCCCGGCCACGGAAGCAAGGGAACCGGCCGCAGCCCCCACAGGCTTCCGGGACCTGGCCCGGAAGCCCTACCCCCTGGTGGCGCTGGCCATCGCGGCCGCTTCCTTCATGGGCCTGCTCCTGGTCTACGGACTGAACACCTGGCTTCCGCAGCTGATGGCCGGCGCCGGGTACACGGTCAGCACGGGCCTGGTCCTCCTGCTGGTCCTGAATGTGGGTGCCGTGGTGGGGCTGGTCATCGCGGGGATCCTGGCCGACAGGCACGGCACCAAGAAGGTGGTACTGCTGTGGTTCGGGCTCTCCGCGGTCTTCCTGGCGGTCCTTAGCGTCAAGATCCAAAGTGAACTGCTGCTCAACCTGGCAGTCTTTGTCACTGGCGTTTTCGTGTTCAGCGCACAGGTGCTGGTCTACGCGTGGGTCAGTCAGCTGTTCCCGGCAGCCCTCCGCGCCACCGCCCTGGGGTTCGCCGCCGGTGTGGGGCGGCTCGGCGCCATCCTGGGCCCCGCCGTTACCGGAACGCTGGTGGCCGCCAACATCGCCTACCCCTGGGGCTTCTACGTCTTCGCGGCCGCTGCCGCCATTGCCGTGGTGGCGCTGGTGGCAGTTCCGCACACCATCCGGGCAGTCCGGGAAGAAGCAGCCGCGGAACGCCCATAACCCGCCGCCGATCGGCCCGCCCCAGGCGCTCCGGGGGCGGGCCGATCGGAAAAGGCTGTCAGGCCGCCGTCGTGACCCCGCCCTGCCTGCTCCGCACACGGCGCCATAGGGCCGGAGCCAGCACCACAGTTATGCCGACGGCGGCACCAATGACCGTCTCCACGATGCGGTCGCGCAGCAGGAACGCAGGCGAGGCGGGAACAACCAACAGCGTGGAGATCAGCGCCAGGGGGGTGACGAACACCTGGGCCAGCAGGTATTGGCGGATGATGAACATTTCGGCGCCGAACTGGCACAGCGCCATGACGAGCACTGTCTGCCAGGGCTGCAGGCCCACCAGCAGGACGGCCGCCAGGACCAGCAGGCCCAGGACGGTGCCGATGATTCTTTGGATGCCGCGGCGCACCCGGTGCCGTGTGGTGTGGCCCACCAGGGGAACGACGGCGGCCACCATGGCCCAGTAGTTGTGCCCGAACCCCAGGCGGGACCCGGCCCAGGTGGCCAGTGTGCCGGCAAGTCCCGCGGCCACCAGGTAGCCCAACCCTTCAAGCCACGCCGTGCGCTTCTCCGTGGCAGTGCGCCGGATCCGCGGCGGCCTGGTCCACGGGGTGCGGTGGCTGGGAAGGATCCGGGACGAGAAGCCCACAAGCAGGGCGAACACCGTGGTGAGGACGGCCACCAGCATGCCCTGCCAAAGCGGCGGCTGGTTGGGAATGGACGCAATGGCGGCGAAAGCGAAGATGTGGAAAAGCGACCCTGCCGGGCGCAGCCGCAACCAGGAGATGGCGACGGAACAGGCGCCTGCCACAAGCGTGGTGGCCAGGACCAGCAGCCAGGTGTGGGTGGCAGCATCCAGGCCCCAGGCAGGACCCATCCGGGCCGCGAGCGCCGCCAGGAAGATCACCAGCAGCATCAGCAGCCCGGCCCGCAGCTGCAGCACGAAGCGGACGGCATGCGGTTCGCCGCGGCCGTAGATTCCAGTGAAGGCGCCGAAGGACGCGAAGATTGCCACGTCCAGCCGGCCCAGCAGCACCAGCGTGATGAGGGGAACGAAGACGCCCACGGCACAGCGCAGCGCCGGGTGGTGGTCCTTGTTGCCGGGGCCGATGGTGAACATCTCGGCAAACAACTTCACGGGCAGCGCCTTCCTGGGGTGGATTCTGGACGGGCGGCCACGCTGACGTTCCTGATAAATCCTACGGCCCGGACCCTATGCAGCGCCCGCCGCGTTCCCCTGAATGGAATCGGAAGGCAACGCAGGGGAAATAACTCGGGGCAATGCTTGAGCCATGAAGCACCCTTCGTCCCACCCGACCGCTCAAGAATTGCGCTGCGAAGTCTGCGGCCAGATGCCGGAACCGCCCAAGGCCCGACTGACCGTGGCGAACGTGGCCGTGATGCTGCCCATCGAGCTGCTGGTCCACGCCCTGGTGGTGGAAACCCACCTTCCTTATGTGGCCAAGGTGCTGGTGCTGGCCCTCACCGCGACGGTCCTGGTGATCTGGGTGGCCGAGCCATCAGCCGCCCGGCTCCTGCTCCGCTGGCTGCATGCTCCTGCGCTGCGGCGCCGCCGGCAGCTGGCGGCAGCCCCATCGCTGTGGCGGGCGCGGACAATGCTGCGGGACCAGCCCGGTTCACTGCAACGGATCACGCGGGCGCTGGCGCGGCTGGACAGCAACATCCTCAGCATCCACGTCCACCCTGTGCCCGGCGGAGTCCTGGACGAGTTCGTCCTCTCCGTCCCCGGCCACGTGCGCGAGCGGGAGCTTTTGACAGCACTGCACGACGGCGGCGGCAGCAGTTCCCACGTGTGGCCCACCACCGCACTGGCCATGGCGGATGGGCAAACCAAGGCGCTGAGCCTCGCGGCACGGATCGCTGCCGCCCCGGACGAACTGCCGCTGGCGGTGGCCGAGCTCCTGCACGCAAGGATCCTGCCGCCGTCGGACGCCGCCGGCACAGGGCCCGACGACGGAACGCGCCTCAAGATCCCGACCGCATGGGACGGGCCCATCACTTTCTCCCGGCCGGGCGAGCCGTTCACTCCGGCGGAATCGGCGCGGGCCCACCGGCTGGCTGAGGTGGCCGAAATTACTTCTTATCGGCCGGCCGCGTCCCCAACAGAACGTTGAGCCTCGACCCCACCACGGTGATCAGGATGATGGCACCGGCCATGGAGGCCAGCTGGACCGGGGTGGAGAGGATTGTTCACGGTTGCCCACTACCCGGCCGCCGCCAGTCACATCGGTTGGGAAGCCGGCCACGCAGCCGGTGCCCGAAAAATCCTTGACAGTGGCGGGAGTCACTCCTACCTTTGATTTTGGGATCCCAATTTGGGATCCCAAAATTGCAAAGCTTCCGCTCGGCGCTCCGGATCGCCCAGCGGATCCTCCCCATGGCAACGGCCCAACGGGCACGTACCGCCCCGTTCGCATCCCCCCATCCGTAAACTTCCCCGTGAAGGAGAAGCTGTGTCCATCCCAAACACTGAAACAACGGCCACGTCCCCCGAGGCCACCCCCGGCACCGCCGACAAACCCGGACAGGACGGCACGCAACGACGCACTGCCGTCCGATGGAAGCTCTTCCTGCTGCTCCTGGTCCTGGTGTCCGTCAACTACATCGACCGCGGTTCCATCTCCGTCGCCCTGCCCATCATCCAAAAGGAATTCAACCTCGCCCCCGAACTGGTGGGCCTGCTGCTCTCCGCGTTCTTCTGGACCTACGCCCTGATGCAGGTGCCCGTGGGCTGGCTGATCGACAAATTCGGTCCCCGCAAGGTGATGACCGCGTCCTGCATCGGCTGGGGCGCTGCCACGGCGGCCTCCGGAATGGCAGGCGGCTTCCTCAGCATGTTCATCGCCCGGCTCGGCATCGGCGTGACGGAGGCCGGCGTGATGCCCGCCGGCGGCAAGCTCAATGCCATCTGGATGCACAAGTCCGAACGTGGCCGCGGCGCCACCATCCTGGACGCCGGCGCACCCCTGGGTGCCGGGCTTGGCGGCATCATCATTGCCGGCCTCATCGCCTCCACCGGCAGCTGGCGCTGGTCCTTCGTCATCGCCGGCGCCGCCACCGTCCTCATGGGCCTGGCCGTCTGGTGGTACGTCCGTGACAACCCCCGCCAGCACCGCGGGGTCAACGACGCCGAGGCGTCCTACATCGAAGCGTCGCACGCCGCCGAGGATGCCGAAGCAGCCATGGACGGCAGCAAGGGCAAGCGCGGGCTGCTTCCCTACCTCAAATTCCGCTCCTTCTGGGCCATGTGCCTGGGCTGGCTCGGCTTCAACGGCGTGTTCTACGGCCTGCTGACCTGGGGCCCGCTGTACCTGGCCCAGGCCAAGGGCTTCGACCTGAAGACCATCGGCTGGTCCACGCTGGTGATCTTCGGCGCCGGGTTCGTCGGCGAGATCATCGGCGGCACCATCGCCGACAAGTGGCGCGCGTCCGGCGCCTCCGCCAACCTTGTCATGCGGACCCTCCTCGGCATCTCCAGCGCCATCGTCGTGGCAGGCCTGGTGGGCGTGACCGTGGTGCCTGACGCCACCACCGCCGTGGTCCTGCTCTCCGTGGTCCTGTTCTTCCTGCGCTGGGTGGGCCTGTTCTGGAGCATCCCCTCCATCCTGGGCGGCCGCACCAACGCCGGCGTCCTGGGCGGGGCGATGAACCTCAGCGGCAACATCTCCGGCTTCGTCACCCCCATCGTCGTCGGCCTGATCGTGGGCGCCACCGGCTCCTACACCTGGGCGCTGCTGTACTTCGTGGGTTCCGCGGTGATCATGGGCGCCTCTGTCCTCACCCTGAACTACAACAAGCGGCTTCCTGTCTAAGCTGACCCTCGCAGGGAAACTTGCAATCGACGCCCCCGCAGCCGGGAGCAGTGCCGTACGAGAATCCGAATGGAGCATCATGCTGACCGCAGAAGAGACCCAGGACAAGGACCGCCCCCTCCGCGAGACCGTCCGGGACACCCTCCGCACCCGGATTTTCGAAGGACACTACGCTCCCGGCACGCGGCTGGTGGAACGCGACCTGGCAGCCGAATTCTCCGTCTCCCGGCTGCCGGTCCGCGAAGCCCTGCGAATGCTCCGCATGGAAGGCCTGATCAGTGACCGCGGCGCACGCGGGGCCGAGGTCAGCAGCCTCAGCCCCAAGGACGTGGAGGACCTCTTCGACGTCCGCCAGTCCCTGGAGGTGCTGGCCTGCCGGCTCGCCGCCAAGCGGGCCACCGAGGAGCACCTCGCCTACCTCAAGGGCCTGCTGGACAACGCGGAGGCCTTCCTGGCGAAGGGTTCCGTCATGGAGGCACACCGCTCCAACAGCGAATTCCACGACGCCATCACCCGGATCGCGGACAATAACTTCCTCAAGTCCGCCCTGGAACCCCTCCAGGGCCGCATGCACTGGCTGTTCCGGCACGTGGCCGACCTGCCCGAACTCATCCGCGAACACCGCGAACTCTTCGCCGCGATCGCCAGCGGCGACCCGGACAGGGCCGCGGCCCAATCCGCATCCCACATCGGGAAGTACCGGGACCAGTTTCCCGAGGACTTCCAGAAAACCGAACCAGAATTCCACCGGAAGAGAAAATGAAACTCCTGGTCATCAACCCCAACATCAGTGCCGACGTCACCGCACTGATCGAATCCGAGGCGCTGCGCTCCGCCTCCCCCGGAACCGAATTGCTGGTCCGGACGGCCGGCCACGGCGTGGAGTACATCGAAACCCGTTTTGAAGCCCTCATCGCCGCCGGCGCAGTGGCCGAGATCATCGCCGAACACACCCGCCCCGGCGCTGACCCGGTGGATGCCGTAGTGGTCGCAGCCTTCGGGGACCCCGGCATGCCGGCCCTCAAGGAACTGGCGGACGTACCCGTCATCGGGATCACCGAGGCAGCCCTTTGCGCCGCGGCACTGCAGGGCCACCGCTTCTCCATCATCGCCATCTCGGACCGGATCAAGCCCTGGTACCGCGAATGCGTGGAACAATTCGGCCTGGCAGGCCGCCTGGCCTCCATCCGTTCCATCAACGACTCCCTCACCAGCATCGCCTCGGTCCAGCAGGACTTCCGGGAAACCCTGCTGGCACTCAGCCGGAAGGCCGTCGCCGAGGACGGCGCCGACGTCGTAATCCTCGCCGGTGCCCCGCTGGCCGGCCTGGCCCGCGAACTCAACGGACAGATTCCCGTGCCCGTGGTTGACGGTATTTCCGCCGGGATCCGCCTGGCGGAAGCCGTGGCTGCACTGCAGTCCGGAACCCACCGCGCCGGCGCCTTCGCCCCGCCCCCGGCCAAGGACCGCAAGGGCCTGTCGGGCAACCTGGACGCGGCCCTCGCCGCCCGCCAGGAGCACGCCGAAACCCCGCAGCCCGCCGCCTAAGCAGACTTCACCACCCCAAGGAGGACACCGATGTCCCACCAGCCAGACCTCGTCATTGCCAACGCCACCGTCGTCAACAGCACCGGCCGGCAGGAAGCCCACATCGTGGTGCACGAAGGAAAGATCGCCGCCCTCACCGACGCCGCCCAGCCGGTCCCCGCGGCGGACCGCACCATCGACGCCACGGGAAGACTCGTGATCCCCGGCGGCGTGGACGGACACTGCCACGTGGCGCAGGTGACCGGCCGCTTCCGCACCCTGGACGACTACCGCACCACCTCCACCGCGGCCCTGTGGGGCGGCACCACCACCATCATCGATTTCGGCATCCCCCGCGATGCCCAGGAAACCCCGCTGGCCGCCGTCCTGCACAAGAAGGAACTGGCCACCCAGTCCCGCTGCGACGTCGCCCTCCACGGCGCCGTCATCAGCTGGGACGAAACCGTGCCGTGGCAGCTGGAACAACTGGCCACCGAAGGCGTCCGCTCGGTGAAGATGTACACCACCAACCGCGGAACCACCATGGCCGACGGCGACACCATCCTGAAAGTCATGCGGGAAATGGTGCGGCTGGACGGCCTGGCCTACATCCACGCCGAACACGACCCCATCATTGCCGACTGCACCGAACAGCACGCCCAGGACGGCCGCATCGGCATCGAACACTTGCACCGGACCCGGCCCGAACTGGCCGAGGAGATCTCCGTCAAGGAGACCCTGGCCATGGCCGAATACACGGGCGCCCCGGTGTACTTCGTCCACCAGTCCACGCCCGGCGCCGTGGACCTGGTCTCGCAGGCACGGGAGCGCGGCATCGAGGCCTACTCCGAAACCTGCCCCCACTACGTCACGCTGGACGACACCGTCTACGCCTCCACCTTCCCCGAGTGGTTCGCCTGCTGCCCGCCCATGCGCTGCGCGGAAACGGTGGCGGCCCTGAAGGAGCGGCTGGTCTCCGGTGCCATCCACACCATGTCCTCGGACCACTCCTGCTACGACCTGTCCCAGAAGCGCGAGCGCACCGACGACGTGCGTGCCATGCCGCACGGACTCCCCGGGGTGGAGACGCGCATGCCGGTCACCTTCACGGCAATGGCCTCCGCCGGGGCCAGCGTGGAACAGTTTGTCAGCGCCTTCGCTGCGGAACCTGCCCGGATCAACGCCGTCCCCGGCAAGGGCCGCATCGCCGAAGGATTCGACGCCGACCTGGTGGTTTTCGACCCCGCCGAGGAACGTACCGTGGACGGCGCAGCCCTCCACATGGGCACGGACTTCTCCCCCTTCGACGGGAAGGCACTCACCGGCTGGCCCGCCGTCGTTGTTTCCAACGGGCGCGTGGTCCTTGACGCGGACGGCTTCCACGATCCCGGCGCCGCGGGCCGCTTCATCCACCGCAACGGCTTCCGGCAGCACCAGTCCGCCTCCGAAGCCGCCCACCTGCCCGCCGCCGCCCTCTAGGAGCCACCATGCCTGCAACCATCCGCCCCCGCAGGATCGGCATGATCGTGCCGTCCTCCAACACCTGCCTGGAACCGCAGACGTACCGCATCCTGGGCAGCCGCACCGACGTGACGGTGCATTTCACCCGGATCCCGGTCACCCGGATCGCGCTCGATGATTCCTCGGACCGCCAGTTCGACCCCGCGGTCATGCGGGAGGCGGCACAGCTGCTGGCGACGGCGGACGTGGACGTGATTGCCTGGAACGGCACGTCAGGCTCGTGGCTGGGGTCCGCGCACGACCATGAACTGGCCGCGGAGATCACCGGCCCCACGGGGATCCCCGCCACCACCTCCACGCTGGCCTATCTTGAGGCCTTCCGGACGTTCGGCACCGAACGGATCGGCCTGTTCACGCCCTACACGGAGGACGTGAACCAGCAAATCATCGCCTCTTATGAACGTGAAGGCATCAAGACCGTGGACCACCGGGCCCTGGGCTTGAGTGACAACGAGTCCTTTGCCCGCGTCACGGATGACGAGATGCGCCCCGGCTCGCTGGAACTCGCTGCCGCGGCCCCCGACGCCCTGGTGTACCTGTGCACCAACCTGTACGGGGCCAACATCACCGCGGAAATCGAGGACGCGACCGGTGTTCCGGTTCTCGATTCCGTGGCCGTCACGCTCTGGCACGCCCTTAAGCTGGCAGGCGCGCCGCTGCTCGAGCGGCGCTGGGGCCGGCTGCTGGGCTGAACCCCTACATCCGCAGGGTCAGGGCACCGGGCTCCATGGTCATGAGCACGTGCTTGCCCTGGCCCTCGTGGTCGCCGTCCAGCTGGTAATCGTCCTTGTGCTCCAGCGTGATTTCCACGCTCTTGCCCTGGAAGTACTCCACCGCGGTGTCCTTGTTCCTGCCCTTGCCGATAATGCCGGCCAGCACGGACAGCCAGCCGAGCTTGCCGTGGTGCGGTGCCAGGACGGCAATGTCCAGCAGGCCGTCGTCGATCTTGGCCTCGGGGAAGATCTCCAGGCCACCCTGGACCTTGCCGCAGTTGCCCACCATCACGCTGCGGACGCCCCGATGCACCACTTGCTTGCCGTCGATTACCACGGTGGCCTTGACGGGCTTGCCTGGCAGGTTCCTGATCCCTGCGTCCACGTAGGCCAGCCAGCCCACCTTGTCCTTCAGGTCCTCATTCGTGTCCGCCATGATGGTGGCGTCATAGCCCATCCCGGCCATGACCAGGAACAGCTGGTCCTTGTCCGGGTCGCTGCGGCGGGCGCGGACCACGTCGATCTTCCGCTCGGTACCGATCAATGCCCCGGCCATGGCGCCGTCGTAATCGGTGACGTCCATGCCCAGGTTGCGGGCCAGCAGGTTCCCGGTGCCCAGGGGCAGGAGGCCCATGGGGGTATCGCCACCGGACAGCACCTCGGCCACGCAGCGCACTGTCCCGTCACCGCCGGCAGCGATCACGATGTCCGCGCCCTGCGCCAGCGCTTCCTTGGCCTGGCCCACGCCGGGGTCCTCCTTGGTGGTTTCCAGCCAGATGGGCTCGCCCCACCCGTTCTCCACGCAGTGCTTGGCCACCAAGCCGCGCACGTCGATATCCACCGGCTTGGCGGGATTGACGATGATGGCGGCCCGTTTGGGCGAAGTGGAGCTGGTCTCAGTCATGGCGTCCTCTAATGGCGGATGGAAAGCAAGCTTCTGAAAGAAGGGTATCCCGCTGCGGGGGTGGTCCGGCGCAGCGCGGCGGGCTACAGCGCCTTGACCGCGCCCAACACCTGCGCCAGGGAGTCCTTGGCGTCCCCGAACAGCAGGGACGTCTGCGGCTCATACAGCAGGTCGTTCTCTATGCCGGCGAAGCCCGGGCGCATGGAGCGTTTCAGGAACACCACCTGCCGGGCCTCCGCCACTTCCAGGATGGGCATTCCGTAGATCGGCGAGCCCGAGGAGGTCTTGGCGGCCGGATTCACCACGTCGTTGGCGCCCACCACCAGTGCCACATCGGTGGTCTTGAACTCCGGATTGATCTCGCCCATCTCCTTGAGTGACTCATACGGCACATTGGCCTCGGCCAGGAGCACGTTCATGTGGCCCGGCATGCGCCCGGCCACGGGGTGGATGGCAAAGTCCACTTCGATGCCCCGCGCTTCCAGGGCCTGGGCCAGTTCGGCGGCCGTATGCTGGCCCTGTGCCACCGCCAGGCCGTAGCCGGGGACGATGATCACGCGCTGGGCGTACCCCAGCAGGACCGCCACGTCCTCCGGTGAGGACGAGCGGACCGGACGCTCGCTCACGGCGGTGGATCCCGCCGTCGAACCTCCCCGGAAGGCGCCGAACAGGATGCCTGCCACGCTCCGGCCCATGGCCGCCGCCATGGCGCGGGTGAGGATGGTGCCCGAGGCGCCCACCAGGGTGCCCGCCACCACCAGGAGGACATTGCCCAGCACCAGCCCTGACGCTGCCACGGCCAGGCCGGTGAAGGCGTTCAGCAGAGAGATGACAATGGGCACGTCCGCGCCGCCCACGGGCAGCACCAGCAGCATGCCGGCGGCAAGGCCCAGGACCAGCAGCACGACCGCAAGCGGCAATGAAGCGGTAAGCACCACAGCCGCCGCCGCGGCCACGGCGGCGAGCAGGACCACGGCCATGACCACCGGCAGCCCGCGGAACACCACCGGCCGGGTGGTCATCAGTTCCTGCAGCTTGGCGAAGGTAACGCCGGAGCCGGCAAAGGACACCGCACCGACCAGGAGCGTGAACACGATGGCCACCCGCACCCACGGTTCCTCCGCGTTGCCCAGTTCCAGGAGTGCCACCAGGGCGGCCGCGCCGCCGCCCACTCCGTTGAACAGGGCCACCAGCTGCGGCATCTGCGTCATTTTCACCCGGCGGGCCACCGGTGCGGCCACTGCGGAACCAACGGCGATGGCAGCCAGGATCCAGGGGATGTTCTCCAGCCGGGCGGACAGGAAGACGGTGACGACGGCGATCAGCGCGCCGAGTGCGCCCACCAGGTTTCCACGGCGGGCGGTGCGCGGTGAGCTGAGCCCGCGCAGCGCCAGGATGAAGCAGACCGCCGCGGCGAGGTAGAGCAGGGAGGTCCAGACCGGATCGAGGAAGCTCATTTGCTGCCTGCCTTGGTGACCGCGTCCTTCTTGCCGTGGAACATGTGCAGCATCCGGTCCGTCACAACGAAGCCGCCCACCAGGTTGGCGGTGGCAAGGACGACGGCGAGCAGCGCCACCGCGAGCACCCACGGATCGGCTGCCTGGCCGGCCACGATGACGGCCCCCACCAGGATGATGCCGTGGATGGCATTCGCGCCGGACATCAGCGGGGTGTGCAGGGTGCTGGAAACCTTGGACACCACCTCGAAGCCGACGAACACCGCCAGCACCGTAATGGTCAGCAGGGCGATTCCGTCCATCAGAGCGCTCCTTCCTGCCCGGCGGCGGCAGCGGCGCCGGCCGTTGGGGCATGTGCCCTCGCCGCCAGCAATTCGGCCGTGGGCTGGTGCCGCACCTCCCCGCCGTGGGTCAGGCAGGCACCTGCCACCACTTCATCGCCGAAATCCAGCGTGAGGGCGCCGTCGCGGACCAGCAGGGCCAGCAGGTTGGCCACGTTCTTTGCGTAGAGGCGGGAGGCGTCCGACGCCATGGCTGAGGCCGGGTCCTTCAGCCCCACCAGGCTGATGTGCCCGGCGCCATCGGCGGTGGGGACCGGGATATCCTGGCCCGGCACTGAACCTTCCACGTTGCCGCCGGACTCCGCGGCGAGGTCCACGACGACCGATCCCGGGCGCATGCCCTGCACCATCTCCCGCGTCACCAAAAGGGGTGCCGCCCGCCCGGGGACTGCCGCCGTCGTAATCAAGACGTCCGACTGCGCCACGTGGGGTGCCAGCAGCTGCCGCTGCCGGGTGCCGGCGTCGGAACTCAACTGCCGGGCATAGCCGCCTGCCGCCTCCGCCGTCTCAAGGTCCAGCCGGATGAACGTGCCGCCCATGGACGCCACTTCGTCGGCGGAGGCTGGGCGGATGTCGTTGGCGAAGACGCGCGCGCCCAGGCGCTTGGCGGTGCCGATGGCCTGCAGCCCTGCCACGCCGGCGCCGAGCACCAGGACGCGGGCCGGCGGAACAGTTCCGGCGGCGGTCATGTACAGCGGGAAGAACCGGGGCAGCCGAATGGCGGCCTCCAGCACGCAGCGGTACCCGGCCACCAGCGCCTGCGACGTCAGCGCGTCCATGGACTGTGCACGGGATATTCGGGGCACCAGTTCCAGCGCGAAAGAAGTCACGCCGTTGCCTGCGAGCGCCTGGACGGCCGGGAGTTCGGACGACGGCGACGCGAGCCCTACGGTGACGGCTCCCCTTTTGAGGGATGCGGCGGTGTGCGGGTCAAGGGGGCGGACGTGGGCCAGGATGTCCAGGGCGGCCAGGTCCAGTTGCGGGACAACCGTGGCGCCGGCTTTTTGGTATCCGGGGTCAGCGTGCCCGGCACCGTCCCCTGCCCCGGCTTCGACCAGGACTTCCAGCCCCATCCCTGCCAGCTGTTTGACAGTGTCCGGGGTGGCGGCCACGCGCCGCTCGCCCTCCCGGCGTTCCCGCGGAATCCCCAGTTTCACCCGCCGACTCCTCCTCCTGACGAGCAGTGCAGCGGCTCTGCTGCACGCAGTTGGCTAGAGTCTAAAGCGCTCCGCGCCGCGGCGGGAGTAGGGGCCGGAGGGTTGGTGGTAACGATTCGCCTGTCAGGCTGCCTCCCCGGCGAACGCGTGCCGTGCAGCTGAGGGACCGGGCTATTTGGTGCTGGCGCGGATGGCGTCTGCCACGCTTTCCAGATGGAGCCGCATGGCTTCTGCCGCCGCATCCGGATCCCGGGCACAGACGGCATCAATGATGGCGAGGTGCTCAGGCAGGGAAACGGCCGGGCGGCCCGACTGGCGGGCAAGGCGGAACTGGAACCGGACCGCCTGTCCCCGGAGCCGCTGGATGGTTGCTGCAGCGGTCTGCTGCGCGCTCATGGCGATGATCTTTTCGTGCATCGCCTGGTTGCCTTCAGAGTAGGACTCGCGGTCGCCCCGGTCCACGGCGTCCTTCATGCGGGCGGCCAGGTCCTGCAGCTCAGCGACGTCGTCATCGGTGACCCGTTCGGCAGCCTTGCGCGCGCAAAGCGCCTCGAGGGCGGCGCGCACCTCGGTAATCTCCACCGCTTCCTCCACCGAGACCGCACGCACCCGCGCTCCCCGGTTCTGGATACGCTCCACGAGGCCTTCAACGCTCAGTTCCGAGAGGGCAACCCTGATGTTTCCCCGGCTCGCCCCGTACTCGGCGGCGAGGTCGCCTTCCACAAGGCGCTGGTTGGGCACCAGTTCCCCGCTGACAATGGCGGTGCGCAGCAGCCCTGCGAGTTCAACGGCGGTGGGAGTCCGGCCTGCTCCATCCACGGTTGTGTCCACAGCCAACCTTCTCCCTATCCCGCCGATTGCCAATTTTGCTGACAATTTCCGACCCCAGCGTACTCCAGCTGTTGCGCTCGGGACCCAACGTAGTCATTGATTGTTAGCTATATTGCTGACAAAATCTGGGTTGTGCGGTTTTTCCATTAGTGCGGCGTCGTTCGGCGGGCGCCCCTGCCAGGAGCGTGCGCGATGATCATTGACATCCACGGCCACTACACCACCGCCCCGCCCGCGCTCGGGCAATGGCGGGACCGGCAGGTCGCCGCCCTGGACGACCCGTCCGTGGCACCGTCCCGCGCAGACCTGAAGATTTCCGACGACGAGCTGCGGGAAAGCATCGAAGCGAACCAGCTGCGCTTGATGGATGAACGTGGCATCGATCTCACCGTCTTTTCACCCCGGGCGTCCTTCATGGCCCACCATGTGGGCTCCCTCGAAACATCGGCGGAGTGGGCGGCCATCTGCAACGAGCTCTGCTACCGGGTCAGCCGGCTCTACCCGGAGCGGTTCATCCCGGCCGCGATGCTTCCCCAGTCCCCCGGCGTGGACCCCGCCACCTGCATCCCCGAACTGGCCCGCTGCGTGGAGGAATACGGCGCCGTGGCCCTGAACCTGAACCCCGACCCGTCAGGGGGCCACTGGACCGCTCCGCCGCTGACGGACCGGTACTGGTACCCGATCTACGAAAAGATGGTGGAGTACGACATCCCCGCGATGGTCCACGTCAGCACCAGCACCAATCCCGCTTTCCACACCACCGGGGCGCATTACCTCAACGCCGACACTACCGCGTTCATGCAGCTCATCCAGGGCGACCTCTTCAAAGACTTCCCCACCCTGAAACTCGTCATCCCGCACGGCGGCGGGGCGGTGCCCTACCACTGGGGACGTTTCCGCGGCCTGGCCATGGCCCTGCACAAGCCGCCCCTCGAAGAGCACCTGCTGGATAACGTCTTCTTCGACACCTGCGTCTACCACCAACCAGGCATCGACCTGCTCCTGGAGGTCATCCCCACACAAAACATCCTCTTCGCGTCCGAGATGATCGGGGCCGTCCGGGACATCGACCCCTGGACCGGCCATCACTTCGATGACACCGCACGGTACATCGACGCCGCCGGCCTGGATGAAGCCGAACTCGGCGCCATCCAGGCGCACAATGCCCGCGCCGTCTATCCACGCCTCGACGCCCTGCTCAAGCAGCAAGGCCGCTGACTCCGCCTCCGAAGGGAACCACCATGCAGGAACTCGGCGTCGTCCACACCAACATCACCCGGGCGACTGAAGACAGCGTCAAAGCCCTCTCCGCGTTCGGTGTCAGCACCGTCCACGAGGCCATGGGCCGGCTCGGACTCATGCGTCCCTACATCCGCCCCGTCTACCCCGGCGCCACCATGTGCGGCACCGCCGTCACCGTCCTGCTCCAGCCCGGAGACAACTGGATGCTGCATGTCGCCGCCGAGCAGGTCAAGCCCGGAGACGTGGTGGTGGCCGGTTGCACCACCGAATGCGAGGACGGCTTCTTCGGAGAACTGCTGGCAACGTCGCTGCGGGCACAGGGCGCGGCGGGCCTGGTCGTCGACGGCGGCTGCCGGGATGTTGCCGCCCTGCAGGCCATGGACTTCCCGGTCTTCAGCCGCGCCATCAACTCCAGGGGAACGGTCAAAGCCACGCTGGGCTCCGTCAATGTCCCGGTGGTCTGCGCCAACGCCCTGGTCAACCCGGGGGATGTGGTGCTTGCCGACGTCGACGGCGTTGTGGTGGTGCCGGCTGCCCGGGCGGCCGATGTGGCGGCAGCAGCACGGGCGCGGGAAGACAACGAGAAAGCCAAGCGTGAGCGGTTTGCCGGCGGGGAACTTGGACTGGACATTTACAACATGCGGGGACCGCTCGAAGCGGCCGGACTGCGCTACCTGGACTGAACGGCGGGACCGCCGTAATCAAGGGCAATGCGGCGCGCGGTCTCCATCAGCTGCGGCAGGACGGCCGCTTCAATGTCCTGGGCCGCGGCCCGATGGGTCTGCAGCGAAACGTTGGCCGCGGCCACAACCTCATGTCCGCGCAGGACCGGGACTGCCACACCCCGGAGGCCTTCCTCCAGTTCCTGCGACACCATGCACCACCCCCTGGCCCTTGCCGCCTCCACTTCAGCGCGGAGGTCATCCACGCTGCCGATAGAGCGGTCCGTAAAGCGCTGGAGCCGGACCGAGTGGAGGTATTCCTCCAGCTGCGGTGCAGGCAGCCCGGCAAGGAGGACGCGGCCCATGGAGGTGGCCCAGGCAGGGAAGCGGGTGCCCACCGTGATGGACACGCTCAACAGGCGCGGAGAGGGAACGCAGGCAACGTAGACCACGTCACCGCCATCGAGGATGCACAGGGAGGTTGTCTCGTTCAGCTCCGCAGCCAGGTCCCTCAGGTGCGGCTCGGCCACCTTGGGCAAGGTCAGCGCGGCCAGATAGGACCTGCCCACGTCCAGGGACCGCGCGGTCAGCTCGAAGGCCGGCCCGACGGCCCGGAGGTAGCCAAGGTCGGCGAGGGTGAGCAGGAAGCGCCGGGCCGAAGCCCGCGTCATGTCCGTCCGGGCTGCAACCTGCGAGACGGTGAGCCGGGGCTGGTCAGGGGTAAAGGCAAGCAGGACGTCAAAAGCCTTCTCAACCGACTTAACGAAGTAGCCTGCCTGCTCCTCCACGTTGCTGTTCCCCTCCGAACCAACCGGGCGTACCGGCACGGAATTGCCGGGCTTTTCGCACCTGTCCGATCATATCGGGCACCTGCGGGGAGGAAGCCCGGCCCAAAGCCCGCGCCCTAGTGCACATCACGAAGGCCGATGAGAGTCTCCTGCAGCAGTGCGCCTGCCTCTCCGTCCAGCCCCAGGAGGGGCACCATGGCCACCGCCTGCTCCCGAAGGTGGTCCCACCCGTCGATGCACCGGATGCCCATCGCCTCCGCGCAGGCCACGCTGGCGGTGGTGTGGCGGGCGTAAACGAAGTCGTACAGGACGGCGTCGGGCGCCAGTGCAGCACCACCCCAGGCCGCCGGGTCGGAGGCCCGTTTCCCGATGGGCGTGGCGTTGACGATAAGGGAGGCATCAGCTGCGGCATCCCTGGCCTGCTCCCACATGATGGCGTGCGCGTCGAGGCCCAGTTCGCGCGCCAGCTCCAGCAGCTCGGCGGAAGCATGGGGATCGCGGTCCGCAATGGACACGGCTCCCACGTTGTCCCGGATGGAAATGAGGGCTGCGCGGGCCGCTCCCCCTGCCCCGAGCAGGAGGGCATGGCGCTGGTAGGTGGGCCCAAGCAGTTTCCGGGCAGCAGTGATGTCGGTGTTGTGGGCCTCCAGCCTTTCACCTGCCCGCACCAGCAGGTTGCAGGCACCGCTCAGCCTCACGGACTCGTCGGCAGCATCAGCGGTTTCCGCCGCCCAATGCTTATGCGGCATGGTCACGTTGGCGGCCACCATATCCGGACCCAGGAGGTCTTTACGGACCTGCGCAAGGTCGCCGTCCGGCGGCACATCCCATGCCTCGTACCTCCAGCCGTTGCCCAGGCGGGCCAGGACAGGGTTCCAAAGTGCGGGTGACATGGCCTGGGAAGCCGCTGACCCGATCAGGACCAGGCGGGAAGTGAGAGAGTGCGGTTCCATGCAGTGCTCCACCTTTCGCAGAGATGGGCGTTGTGATTGGCGTCACCGGCTAGTATCCTCTTTTTAGGCGCATTTCGCACACTTGTTCGTTATGCGTACAAATGAGAAAAGATCCCCACCTTCAGCGTGGAAGGAACCCCACAATGACCAACATCGCAGCAGGAGCCCAGGCCCAGGCGACGCCCGAGGAGCAGCGCCGCCTCAAGCGCGCAAAGAAGGCAGCGTTGGCAGCCTTCCTCGGCGGCGCGCTGGAGTACTACGACTTCTTCATCTACGCCACTGCCGCCTCCCTCGTCTTCTCGAAGATCTTCTTCCCTGCGGGCGACCCCACAGTGGCGCTTATCGCGTCCTTCGCCACCTTCGGTGTCGCCTACGTCGCGAGGCCGTTCGGCGCAGTGGTGTTCGGGCACCTGGGTGACAAGATCGGCCGCAAGAACACCCTGGTTCTCACGCTGGTCCTGATGGGCAGTGCCACGTTCCTGATCGGCGCCCTGCCGGACTTCAGCCTGGCAGGCTACTGGGCCCCCGCACTGCTGGTGGTGCTGCGCCTGTTGCAGGGCCTGTCCGCCGGCGCCGAGACCGCCGGGGCATCGGCATTGTCCACGGAAGAAGCCCCGGAAGGCCGCCGCGGCTTCTTTGCCAGCTTCGCCATGAGCGGCATCTCGGCCGGCATCGTGCTCGCGTCCCTTGCGTTCCTGCCCGTGGCGGCAATGAGCGAGGCAGACCGCCTTGCATGGGGCTGGCGCATTCCCTTCTGGCTCTCCCTGGTGGTCCTCATCGTCGCGTACCTAGTGCGCCGCTCCCTGGAGGAGCCGGAGGTCTTCGAGGAAAAGCATGACCACGGCGAACTGGTGAAGCTGCCCTTCGCCAAGATGTTCCAGACCCACCCGGCGCAGTTCTTCCAGGTGGCGCTGATGTCCTTCGAGACCGTCACCAACACGTTCATGCAGTCCTTTGGCCTCGCGTACGCGGTCTCGGTGGGTGTCCCCGCCTCCACCATGCTCTGGGTGAGCATCCTGGGCAACGTCCTGGCGATCGGCAGCCAGCCCCTGATGGCACGGTGGTCCGACAGCCTTGGCCGGCGGCCCATCTTCATCGGCGGCGTGCTCGGCTCGGGCGCCATGATCTTTGTCTACTTCTGGGTGATCTCCACCGGGAACATCCCCATGATCTTCCTGACCAGCACGCTGATCACGGCCGGCACCTACGCCATGTCCAATGCCATCTACCCGGCCTGGTTCTCCGAGCTCTTCAACGTCAAGGTCCGCTACTCGGGCATGGCGATCGGGCTCCAAATCGGCATCCTGTGCGCCGGTTTCACCCCACTGCTGGGCACCGCCCTGGTGGGAGCGGACAAGGCCAACTGGGGACCGGCGGCCTGGATCGTGGCAGGTTCCTCGGTCCTCGCCGTGGCGGGCGCCTGGTGGGCGCGCGAGACCGCCAAGACCCCGCTCCGGGAGCTGGGCAACCACGTGCGGTAGGGGCCTTCACAATCACGCAGCAAACAGGAAGAGGCCGACGGCGGGAAGCACCGCCGTCGGCCTCTTGCCTTTGCACCCCGCGCGTCTGGGCAGCTCAAGGCGCTGTTGTGTGAGAATGAGCGGGATTCACAGACAACAGAATATTGGGGGACCCATGTCAGAGCGCGCAGAATTCGAGGCAACACCATCCGGACCGGAGGGCGGTCACGGAACTCCGGTACCGCAGTACGGCCAGCGGTCATCGGAACCATGGCTGCCGCCCGCAGGCCAGTTCCAGCTCCCGGTGCCCGCGCCGACAGCTCCGCGGGAGGACGTGGTGCGCGGCGCCGTCTACGCTCTGGCGGCGGTTCCGGTAGGCATCGCCGCCTGGCTGGTGCTGTGGAACATGGGCTGGATGGCCTCCATCGTTGCCTTTATCGCCGCGGCGCTGGCAGCGCGCCTGTACGTCACGGGAGCCGGCGGCATCATCAGCCGGCGGGGCGCATGGGTGGTTGTGGCAATAACGGCGGTGACGGTGCTGCTGTCGTTCTGGGGCGGCATGCTGGTGGACGCGGCGAAGTACCTTGGCGGGGGCTCTCCCCTGCTGATGCTGGCAGATGCCCAGACCTGGGACCTGCTCCTCTTCAACCTCTCGACGAACCGGGAACTGGTCGACGGGTACGGCGGGGACTTCCTCGTTGCCCTGCTGTTCAGTGGCCTGGGCTGCTTCTTCACACTCCGCCGGTTGTTCGCCCAAACCCGGACCAGCTAGCCGGAAGCAGCTCGCGCAAACCATGCGGGCTGTCCCCAGCTGGACCGTTCCGTCACGCCCGGCAGCGCGAGGGCAGCCTGCCTGACATCCACTTCGGTGACCATGGGTCCGAGTCTGCCCCCGGCGTGGCGGCGGGACAAGGGCGCGTCGTACCGGGCTGCACACTGGGACGGGGGTTCGCTGCGCAGGGGCAGTCCCTGCCCACTGAGAGCAGGGGAGGCTGCGCGGCGGCGTTCCTACCCGCGGGCGGTGAGGTCTGCGGAAATGAGCTTGGCGGTGGCCACAATTTCCTGTGCGACCGATGCCAGATAGGCGTCCGGGTCCGGCTTGGCCTCCACAGACTGGGCCTGCAGGCTGACGTTGACGGCGGCCACCACCTTGGCCCCGTCATACACGGGCGCCGCGACGGACATGAGGCCCAGTTCCAGTTCCTGGTTGAGCAGGCACCAGCCCTGGGCGCGGACGGTTTCCAGGACGGCGAGCAGCTCGGGAACTGTTGCCAGGGCGCGCGGAGTAAGCGGCTTGATGTCCGCGGCCGCCAGGTATGCCTTGAGCTCCGCCGGGGGCAGGTGCGCGAGCAGAACCCGGCCCATGGACGTGGCGTACGCGGGGAACCGGGTCCCCACCGTGATGCCGATGGTCATGATCCGGCGGGTGGTGACCCTGGCAATGTAGGCGATGTCCGTGCCGTCCAGCACCGCAGCGGAGGTGGATTCGCCCAGCTTCAGGGACAGTTCCTCGAGGTGCGGCTGGGCCAGTTGCGGCAGGGACAGCCCGGAGAGGTACGCGTAGCCCAGCTGGAGCACCTTTGCCGTCAGCGCGAAGGTCTTGCCGTCGGTCCGCACGTAGCCGAGTTCCATGAGCGTGTGCAGGAACCTGCGCGCGGTGGCGCGGGTCAACCCGGTGCGGGACGCGACCTCCGTGAGGGTCATGACGGGGCGGTCGGCGTCGAAGGCACGGATCACGGCCAGGCCCCGTGCCAGCGACTGGACGTACTGGTCGCTGGCCTGCGGGGGCTGGGTTTCCGTGCGGACGGCGTCGGTCATGGTTACCAATCCTAGGTGGCGCTTCCGACGGCGGGCGCCGCTTTGAGCGGGACGGGTACCAGTTCCTGGAGTTCTTCGAGGGTGCAGCCGAAGGTTTCGCGGACGGAGACGCCGTCGGGTCCGGTGAGGAACACGCCCTTGTCCGTGTAGACACGGGTGACGCAGCCGACGCCGGTGATCGGGTAGGTGCAGGACTCCACGATCTTGGAGGCACCTTCGCGGGTCAGGAGGGTCATCATGACGAAGACGTCCTTGGCGCCGGTGGCCAGGTCCATGGCACCGCCGACGGCGGGAATGGCCCCGGGCGCGCCGGTGTGCCAGTTCGCCAGGTCACCGGTGGCGGAGACCTGGAAGGCGCCGAGCACGCAGATGTCCAGGTGCCCGCCGCGCATGATCGCGAAGGAATCGGCGTGGTGGAAGTAGGACGCACCGGGCAGTTCGGTGACGGGGATCTTGCCGGCGTTGATGAGGTCGCCGTCGATCTGGTCGCCCTTGGCCTCCGGGCCCATGCCGAGCATCCCGTTCTCCGTGTGGAGGGTGATGTTCTGTTCCTCGGTGAGGTAGTTGGACACCAGGGTGGGCTGCCCGATCCCCAGGTTCACGAAGGACCCGGGCGCGATGTCCCTGGCCACCAGCCGGGCCAGGTCATCGCGGCCCAGCGGGGTGGTGGAGGTCTGGAGGGTTGTTGCGGTGCTCATGTCAGGCCACCTTCTCGCTCGTGCCGGCGCCCGCGGGGACGCGGACCACTGTGTTGACGTAGATGCCGGGCGTGACCACGTTTTCCGGGTCCAGGCCGCCCACCGGGACGATCTCAGAGACCTGGACGATGGTGTGCTTCGCCGCGGCTGCCATGATGGGGCCGAAGTTCCGGGCGGTCTTGCGGTAGACGAGGTTGCCCTTGCCGTCCGCCTTCAGCGCCTTGATGAGGGCGACATCGGCGTGGATGGGCGTTTCAAAGACCTGGCCGCGGCCGTCGATGATCCGGGTTTCCTTGCCCTCGGCAAGCATGGTGCCGTACCCGGTGGGGGTGAAGAACCCGCCGATCCCGGCCCCGGCGGCGCGGATCCGTTCGGCCAGGTTGCCCTGCGGCACGAGTTCGAGTTCGATCTCGCCGGCCTTGTACTTGGCGTCGAAGTGCCAGGAATCGGACTGCCGCGGGAAGGAGCAGATCATCTTCTTCACCCGGCCCTCCTTGATCAGCAGCGCCAGGCCCTGGTCGCCCTGGCCCGCGTTGTTGTTCACCACGGTCAGGTCCGTGGCGCCGCAGTCCAGCAGCGCGTCGATCAGTTCGAACGGCTGGCCGGCGTTGCCGAACCCGCCGATCATCACGGTGGAGCCGTCCTTGATGCCGGCCACGGCATCCTGGACCGAATCTACGAAGTTCAGCATGGCTTATGCCTTTCCGTTCGAAGCAGTGACGTTTTCGAGGACGACGGCCAGGCCCTGGCCCACGCCGATGCAGATGGCAGCGACGCCCCAGCGTTCGCCGGAGGCCTGCAGGGACCGGGCCAGGGTGCCCAGGATCCGGGTCCCGGAAGCACCCAGGGGGTGTCCCATGGCGATGGCCCCGCCGTGCCGGTTCACGATCGAGTGGTCGATGCCCCAGGCGTTGATGCAGGCCAGGGACTGCGCGGCGAACGCTTCGTTAAGTTCGACGGCGCCCACCTGCTCCCAGCCGATGCCCGCCTTTTCGAGGGCCTTGTTCGCCGCCTCGACCGGGGCGTAGCCGAAGTACTGCGGATCGTTCGCGTGCGCCCCGCGCCCGGCGATCCGGGCCAGCGGGTCCAGCCCCAGCAGCCCCGCGGCGGCCTCGGACCCGATCCAAGCCGCGGAGGCGCCGTCGGACAAGGGCGACGCGTTGCCGGCGGTGACCGTGCCGTTCTCAGCCCGGAACACGGTCTTCAGCCCGGCGAGCTTCTCTGCCGAAGACCCGGCGCGGATCCCCTCGTCCCGGACCAGGTCGGTGCCCGGCACCGGGGTCACCAGGTTGTCGTAGAAGCCCTCGTCCCAGGCGGCGGCGGACAGGTTGTGCGAGGCGGCGGCGAACTCATCCTGCGCCTCCCGGGTCACGCCATACTTTTCGCGCAGGCGTTCGGTGGCCTCGCCCAGGGAGATGGTCCACTCCTTAGGCATCGCCTTGTTCACCAGGCGCCAGCCCAGCGTCGTGGACGCCAGCGTCATGTCCCCGGCCGGGTACGGCTTCTCCGTCTTGGGCAGCACCCACGGGGCGCGGGACATCGACTCCGCGCCACCGACGAGCATCAGGTCCGCATCACCGGCGTTGATCTGCCGGGAAGCAATGATCGCCGCATCCAGGGAGGACCCGCACAACCGGTTCACCGTGGTGCCCGGGATCGAGACCGGCAGGCCGGCCAGCAGCGTGCCCATCCGGGCGATGTTCCGGTTCTCCTCACCAGCGCCGTTCGCGTTCCCGAACACCACCTCATCAATCCGCTCAACATCAAGGCCCGGGGCACGCTTGACGGACTCCTTGATCACGTGCGCGGCAAGATCATCCGGACGGACGGCGGCAAGGCCGGAGCCGAACTTGCCAAAAGGGGTGCGCACAGCGTCGTACACAAAAGCCTGGTTCACGGGGTGGTATCCATTTCTCGAAAGACCTGCTGGGCGGTCTTGAAGGCGGTGTTGGCGGAAGGTACTCCGCAGTAGATGGCGGTCTGCAGCAGGATTTCCTTGATTTCGTCCCTGCTGAGGCCGTTCCGGAGGGCGGCGCGGATGTGCATGGCCAGTTCTTCCCAGTGCCCGTGCGCCACCATGGCGGTGATGGTCACCGCCGAGCGCATCTGGCGGGTCAGGCCTGGCCTGGTCCAGATGCCGCCCCAGGCGATGCGGGTGATCATGTCCTGGAAGTCGTCGGTGAATTCGTCCTTGTTGGCGTTGGCCCGGTCCACGTGGGCGTCGCCCAGCACTTCGCGCCGGACCGCCATGCCGCCGTCGTAGATCTCCTGGCTGGTGGCGCCGGGCTGGACCACGCCGTGGCGCTGCGCCCCGTCGTAGTCAGCGCCGCTCACTTGGCTGCCTGCCGGGACTCGGCCCAGGTGGCCAGGCTGCGCATGAGGTCCGCAACGTGGGCCGGTGCCTCCGCGGGTGCCAGGTGCGAGACGCCCTCCACGGTCACCGCGGTCGCGGTGCCGCCCGCTGCGGTGATTCCCGCTGCCACTTCCTCGGCCATGGCGGGTGTTGCGACGCCGTCCAGTGCGCCGGCGATGACCTGGGTGGGGACGGTGATGCTGCCCAGCTCCTCCCGGACGTCGAAGGCGGCCAGCGCTTCGCAGCAGAAGGCGTAGCTGAAGCGGTCGGCGTCGCGCAGGGCGTGCAGGAGCCTGCTGCTGAATTCGGGTTCCCGGTCCATGAAGCCGGGTGCGAACCAGCGCTGGGCGGACCCCAGGATCATCACGGGCGTGCCCTGGGTGCGGACGGTTTCGGCGCGCTCCAGCCAGCCTTCGGGGGTGCCGATCTTGGCGCCGCTGTTCTGCACGGAGAGGCTCTTCAGCCGTTCACCGTGCTTGATGCCCAGCTGCAGGCCCACCGCGCCGCCCAGGGAAACCCCGGCGTAGTGGAAGTTTTCGCCGGGGGCGATGGAGTCCACCAGGTCCACGACGGCGTCAGCCAGCGCGGCGACGTCGAACCCTTCGCCGGCGGCGGGCGAAACCCCGTGGCCGGGGAGGTCCCAGGCCACCACGTCGTAGTCATTGCCGAGCAGGGACGCCACCCTGTTCCACAGAATCGTGGAGGTGCCCAGGGAGGGGCCTGCCACGATCAGGGGGTGGTCGCCCAGGGGACGTTGGGGGGACAGCAGCGCTGCCTTCAAGGCTGGCTTAGCCACGGGAAGCTCCATTCGCGTCGGTGGTGGTGGAATCGAATTCGGGGTAGGCGGCAAGGATGCGGCGGGTGATCTCCGCCGCCTGGCCCAGGTAGCTGGCGGGGTCCAGGAGTTCCTCCAACCGGGCGTCAGGGACGACGGCGGCGGGCACGGCTTCGCGGAACAGCTTCCGGTAAGTTGCGGCCTGCTCCGAGGGGGGTGCGTCGAGGGTCCTGTCCACCACCTGCTGCAGTTGCTGCTTGCCGGTGCGCCCGTCCTGCTCCGCAAGCAGTGGGGCCACGGCGGCGGTGACGCCTTCGGCCAGCAGCAGCGGGCCGGCCAGGTCAAGGTTGCGGCGCATGGCGTCCGGGAACACCCGCAGCCCCTCGGCGAGTTCGCGGAGGTGTCCGGCGGCCCCGAGGGCCAGGGCCAGCAACTGCCGGAGGGCCGGCCACTCCGCGTGCCAGGCCCCGTCCGGACGTTCGTCGTTGAAGTTGGCGGCGGCCACGTGCAGCTGCGCTGCCAACTGCGGTGCCTGCAGTGCGGCGCTGCGGACCAGGACCGACAGCACCGGGTTCTGTTTCTGCGGCATGGCCGAAGAAACACCGCGGCCGGCGGCACGGGGTTCGGCGAGCTCGGCAACCTCCGGGCGGCTGAGGAACAGAACATCCGCGGCGATTTTGCCAAAGGCGTCCAGCACGGAGGCGAGAGCGTGCCCGAGGGACGTGATGGCGAGCCGGTTGGTATGCCATGGCACCGCGGCCGGGGCCAGGCCCAGCTGGGCGGCGAGCGCATCGGCCAGGCTGAAGGGGGTGGCGGAGGAGCCGTCTGTCAGTACAGTGCCGGCCGCAAGCGTTCCCGCCGCACCGCCGAACTGGACCGGGAACTGCAGGGCCTCGAGCTGCCGGCCCGCTGCGGCCACGTTCTGGAACCACTGAGCAGCCCGCAACCCAAAGGTGAAGGGAAGGGAATGCTGGGTCAGGCTCCTGCCCACGCAGAGCGTGTCCGCATGATGCCCGGCAAGGTGCGCGAGCGCCGTCGTGGTGCCCTTCAAATCCGCCAGCACGGCGTGGACGGTGTTGCGGGCCAACAGCATGAGGGCTGTGTCCAGCACGTCCTGGCTGGTCAGCGAGGTGTGCACAGCCTTCGTCGCCCCCACTCCGGCGGTGTCCAGCGCCGCCACGTTCCTCCGGAGGTCGGCGAGCACGGGAATCACGGGGTTGCCGCCGCCCTGGGCGCGCAGTGCGATACCGGCCAGGTCGTAGCGCCCCGCCTCAGCGGCGGAAGCGACGACGGCGGCCGAACCGGCGGGCGCCAGGCCTGCCCGCTGCAGCACGGCGGCCCAGCCGGACTCGACGGCGAGGATGGCGCCGAGCACTGCCCGGTCCCCCGTCAGCGCCGCCACCAACGGCGAGGCTGACACGGGACTGAGCAGGCCGGCGTCGGCCTCTTCCGCGAAGGCGCGCAGATCTCCCAGGGCGGCGGCGTGCGTCACTGGAAGTCCAGGAAAACCGTCTCGTCCTGGCCCTGGAGACGGATGTCCCAGGTGAGGCCGCCGTCGGCGTCGCGGTGGGCGATGAGCGTCTTGCGGCGCTCCGGCTCCAGCGAGCTCAGCAGCGGGTCGTTGGCCAGTGCCTCGGTGTCCTCCGGCAGGTAGATGCGGGTGAACAGCCGGTTGGTCAGGCCGCGGGCGAAGAGTGCCACGGAGATGAACGGGGCCGCACCCGGCTTGGTGGGGCCGGGGTTGACGGTGGTGAAGGTGAAGACGCCGGAGTTGCCCACGGCGCCGCGGCCCCAGCCGGTGAAGGTGTAGCCGTCGCGGACCAGGGAGCCGGTGCGCTGGACAACCTTGCCGTCGGCGTCCGGCTGCCAAATCTCCAGGATGGCGTCCGGGATGGTGTGGCCGGCGCCGTCATAGACCGTGCCCTGCAGGCGGATGGAGCCCGGAAAACCGGGAGGCAGCAACTCGTTGTCCTTCTCGAACGGGAGGGCGTAGCCGTAGAACGGGCCCACGGTCTGGCCGGGGGTGGGTACCAGTTTGGTGCTCATCGTTCCTACTCCTCATCTCCGGCGTCGCCGTATGCTTCGTTCTCGGTCCAAGTGCGCTTGGGGCCGGTCAGGACGATGTCCCAGTTGTACCCCAGGGCCCACTCCGGTTCGGTAAGGCTGTGGTCGTAGGTGGCCACGAGGCGGTCGCGGGCGTCCTGGTCCACGATGGTCTGGTAGATCGGATCCAGCGGGAAAAGCTGGTCACCCGGGAAGTACATCTGGGTGATGATCCGCTGGGTGAACTCGCTGCCGAACAGCGAGAAGTGGATGTGCGCCGGCCGCCAGGCATTCAGGTGGTTCTTCCACGGGTAGGCGCCGGGCTTGATGGTGATGAAGCGGTAGGAGCCGTCCGCGCCGGTGATACAGCGGCCGATGCCCGTGAAGTTGGGGTCGATCGGGGCGGGGTGCTGGTCCCGCTTGTGGATGTAGCGGCCGGACGAGTTGGCCTGCCAGATTTCCACGAGCTGGCCCGCCACCGGGCGGCCGTCGCCGTCCAGGACCTTGCCGGACACGATGATCCGCTCACCCAGCGGCTCCCCGTTGTGCTGGATGGTCAGATCCGACTCCAACGCGTGCACGTCCTGGTGCCCGAACGCCGGCGAGAACAGCTCAATGGTTTCCGGGTCCGCGTGTTGCAGGCTCTTGGTGGGATGGCGCAAAATGCTGCTGCGGTAGGGCGGGTAGTCCAGTCGCGGCTGGATTTCCTGCCCGGCACCGTCCTTGAGGGCCCGCTGGTAGGCCTCGCCGATGGCGGTGATCTCTGCACTGAGATCCGCCTGCGACTCGACGGCCTTGTCCAGCTGGTGGGCAGCCTTTGGTTCGGCCGGGGGCACGAGTTCCTCCGACTCCAGCTCCTCGGTGATGTTTTCCGACACGGCTGGCTCCTTTCTGATCTGTTCGGGTTGCTTGGCTTGTGGTTTAGGGGGTGCGGGTCCAGGTGCTGCGGTGCAGCGAGTCGTACTGGACCGCGTGCCGCACCGGGGCGTTCGGCGCGCCGTAGCCGTCGTAGTTGCCGCGGCGTTCCACCATTTCGAAGAACACGCTGCCCACGGTGGCGGTGTAGAAGTGCAGGAATTCCCCGTCCGCGTCCCGGTCGAAGAGCAGGTTGAGCTCCTGCAGGGTGGCCAGGAATTCCGGCTCAAGATCAAACCGGGCGTCCAGGTCCTCGTAGTAGTTGGCGGGGATCTGCAGGAATTCCAGGCCGCGGTCCCGCGCGGCGCGGGCAGTCGCCACGAGATCGTCCACAGCGAAGGCGATGTGCTCCTGGTAGGTCTTGCGGGCCTCGTTCCGTGCCTGCTGGATGGGGGCGAGGTTCAGCACCAGCCGCACCGCGCCGTCGGAGGTCTGCATGACCTGCGAGCGCACCAGGCCGCTGGGGCTGGGCACCTCGGCAAAGGGCTGGGGTTCCAGGGCCAGGGCACTGGTGTAGAAGAGGACTGCCTCGTCGAAGTGCTGCCACGGCTGTGCGAGGTTAACGTGGTCAATGACCGCGCTGGCGCCCGCGGAGGGGTGTTCCAGCCCTTCGCCGAACTCATGCGTCCATGCCGCCGTGCCGTCGGGGCTGCCCTGGCACAGGAAGATCTCGGTGGAGTCCGGCGCTGAGATGCCTTGGAATACTTCCTCGTCCGCCTGCACCTTGCGGGCCACCACGGGGGCCTTGAGCTGCTGGGCCCGGGCGGACGCAATCACGGGGGAATCGACGTCGAACCCCAGCGCGGCAATGGCCGGCTCGGCGTGCTGCGCGGCCTGTTCGTTGATGATCACCCGGGCCTGGCCCATGGTCCACAGCTGGACATCCTTGGTCCGGTGCCTGCCCTCGAACGCGAAGCCCAGCTGGCCCAGGAGCTTCTCCAGCTGCGCGGTGTCGTCCGCCTTCACCTCGGCGAAGTTGAAGCCTGCGGGCTCGTTCACCTTGGGCAGGGTGGCGAGCTCCATGGGATAACGACGACGGAGGGCGCCGCCGTTGCCCGGCGCGTCTGCGGCGGAGGTGCTCAGCCATTTTGCGCTTTGCTCCTCCAGCCAGATCAGGGACCGCATGGCATCCACCGCGGTGCGCTCGACGTCCGACTGGCGGAAGACGTCGTTGAAGACCTCCAGCGACACGGGTCCGGTGTAGCCGGCGCGGACCACGTGGCCCATGAACTTGGCCAGCTCGAACTGGCCCTCACCGGGGAACACCCGGTAGTGGCGGCTCCATGACAGGACGTCCATGGAGAGCTTTGGGGCGTCCGCCACCTGGACGAAGAAGATCTTGTCCGCGTTGATGTCCTCGATGGGCGCAGTGTCCCAGTCCCGGCTCAGGATGTGGAAGGAGTCCAGGCAGGTTCCCAGGTTGGGGTGGTCCACCATCTCCACCAGCCGGTAGGCGTGCTCGTAGTCGTTGACGTATTTGCCCCACGCCAGGGCTTCATAGGCCACCTTGACGCCGTGGTCCCCGGCCAGACTGGCAAGCTGTGCCAGCTGTTCGGCCCGGACAGCGTCATCGTCAATTGTGGCGGTGGCAACGTTGGAGCACACCAGGATGGTGTCCATGCCAAGGCGGGCCATAAGCTTGAACTTGGCCTCTGCGCGGCGCAGGTTGGCCTTCAGCAGGTCCGGCGTGACGCCGTCGAAGTCCCGGAACGGCTGGTACAGGTCCAGGCCAAGCCCCAGGTCGGCTGCCGTCTTCCGCACGTCCTCGGGGCTGAGCGGGGAGGTGACCAAGTCCTGTTCGAAGATCTCGATGCCGTCGAAGCCGGCGATGGCGCAGGCCTGCATCTTTTCCTTCAGGGTGCCGGAGAGGCAAACCGTGGCGATTCCGGTGCGCATCAGGCGGCCACCTCCTCGGCGGCCACGAGCTCCAGGAAGTGGCTGCGCATGCGCGCCGGGTCTGCCTCGAGCCCGGTGAAGATCCGGAAGGCGTCGGCGGCCTGGCCCACGGCCATCCGGCCGCCGTCCAGCACCTCGCAGCCCTTGGCGCGGGCGCCGCGGACCAGTTCGGTGTCGATGGGGCGGTAGACAATGTCCGCCACCCAGTGCCGGAACTCCAGCAGGTCCAGGTCCAGCGGGACGCCGGGATGCGCCGCCATGCCTACGGGGGTGCAGTGCACCAGGCCGTCGGCCAGGCGCATCAGCTGCGGCAGCTCCGCCGTCGTGCGTGCCGTGATGGTGCTGTCCGGGAAAAAGCCCTGCAGCTCGGCAGCCCTGGCGGCGGCCCGGGCGGGGTCCATGTCCACGAGGTCCAGCGTGCGCACGCCGGCGGTGAGCAGGGCGTAGGCGACGGCGGATCCTGCGCCGCCGGCACCCAGCTGCACCACGCGGTCCAGTTTCGCACCGGGCAGGCCGGACGCCAGGGCTGCAGCGAAGCCGGAAAAATCCGTGTTGTGGCCGATGAAGCGGCCGTCGCGGATAACCACCGTGTTGACGGCGCCCAGCCGGCGGGCGTCGGGGCTTATTTCGTCCAGGTGCTGCAGGACCAGCTGCTTGCAGGGATGGGTAATGTTCAGGCCATTGAAGCCCAGGGTGCGGGCACAGTTCAGGATGCTGCCCACTGATTCGGCGGTCAGCCCCAGTTCCAGCAGGTCGATGGGGCGGTACAGGTAGCGCAGGCCCTGCACGTCACCTTCCCGCTCGTGCATGGGTGGCGTGAGCGACGGCATCACGCCATCACCGACCAGTCCCACCAGGTAGGACTCAGTTCGATTGCTCATGCGTGCAGCTCCTTTGGTACAGCACCTGGCAGCGGCGGAACTTTGCCGCGCTGCGGGTGATAGGGATTACGGTACATCAAATGTTCACTTATCGCACTTATGTTCTAGATGCGAACACGGGTGATTTTGGGGCAGGCCCGTATCTCGGGTCCTGCTACCTCTGCGGCAGCCGCGCGGCCAACTCGGCAGCGGCTTCCTGCAGCAGGGGCACGTGGGCGATCAGCTCGTCCAAGCCCAGGCGGAAGACGGGCACGGCAGTTGCCAACGAGGCGAAGGCGTGCCCCTGGTCGTTGAGCAGCGGTACGGCCACTGCGCGCATTCCGGCTTCGTTTTCCTCGTCCATGACGGCGTAGCCCTGCCGGCGAACTTGCTCGATTTCAGCCCTGAAGGCGTCGCGGTCGGTGATGGACTTCCCGGTGAGCGCCTCCAGCGGGAGCTCGGCCAGCAGCTTTTCGCGTTCCGCGTCCTCCGCAAATGCCACCAGGGCCTTGCCCACCGCGGTGGTGGAGAGTGAGCCGAGGTGGCCGGGGTCGCTGGTGACGCGGAAGGTCTGCGGCCCGTCCACCTTGCTGACGGTCAGGTGGTGCAGGCCGTCGCGGACGCTAAGGATGGTGGCCTCGCCGGTCCGCTCGGTGACCCGGCGGAGGATGGGCATGGCCGTCCCGGCGAAGCCGTGGTGGTTGGAGACCCGCTGGCCCAGCTGGAAGATCCGCAGGCCCAGGTGGTAGCGGCGTCCATCCGGCTCATAGTCGACGAAGCCGTCACGGGTCAGGGAGCCGAGCAGGCGGTAGGTGGTGCTGAAGGGAAGTTCCGCCCGGCGGGATATGTCCGCGGCGGTGGCGCCGCGCGGTTCGTCACCCAGCAGGACAAGCAGGCCAAGGGCCTTGCCCACCATGTCCGTGCGGTCGGCAGGACGCGCGCCGACCTTCCCCTCCGGAGGCATGGCGTTCACGGGTTCCGCGATGGGGGCTGCGACAGCGGATTCTTCATTGGCCGCTGTGGTTTGGTTCACACTCATAGCTCAATGTTGCCACAATGTGAGAGCTACTTCTAGATAGTGATTATTTTTCTTGACAGGTGACAGCCCTCACAGTCATAGTTTCTGTATCGCACAAGTAGCTCCCACCATGTGGCTATTTATGCCGGGTCTTTTCCGGACTCCAGCCGCATCGCGCCCCGCCCGCACCAAGGCAGCGGCGGCTGCGACCCCCCAGATCCATCCGCGACAATGTCGTCACACCAAAGGAACACCATGAGCAAGACACTTCCGTCCGCAGGGGCAGGTGCCCTCACGCAGGCCGGGACGCCCCGGAAGGCCGCCCTCGCCAGCTTCCTCGGCAGCGCCGTCGAGTACTACGACTTCTTTATCTTTGGCTCCGCCGCCGCCCTGATTTTCCCCACGGTCTTCTTCCCCAGTGCCGATGCCAACGCCGCCATCATGTCCTTCGCCACCTTCGGGTTCGCCTACGTGGCACGCCCCGTCGGCGCCATCATCCTGGGCCACTTCGGTGACCGGGTAGGCCGCCAGAAGGTCCTGATGTTCACCCTGGTGCTCATGGGTGCGTCCACCTTCGTCATTGGCTGCCTCCCGGACTTCCGCACCGTTGGCTGGTGGGCTCCGGCCCTGCTGGTGCTGGCCCGGCTGTGCCAGGGCCTCTCCGCCGCCGGCGAGCAGGCCGGCGCTTCCTCCATGACCCTGGAGCACGCCCCGGACAACCGCCGTTCCTTCTTCACCTCCTGGACCCTCACCGGAACCCAGGGCGGGCAGATCCTCGCGGCCCTGGTGTTCATTCCCGTCCTGGCCCTGCCGGATGAAATCAAGTTCGGCATCGGGTGGCGCATCCCGTTCTGGCTCAGCGCCGCCGTGGTTGTGGTGGCGTTCCTCATCCGCCGCACCCTCCACGAGCCGCCCGCGTTCGAAGAGGCCCGCAAGACCGCGCAGATCGCCAAGCTCCCGGTTGCCGACCTGCTCAAGGGCCACTGGCGCGACGTCCTCCGCGTGATCTGCTGCGCATTCATCGCCGCCGTCTCCACCGTGTTCGGCACCCTGGCCATCAGCTACGCCAAGACGGTGGCCGGCGTTGACGGCACCACCACCCTCTGGCTGGTGGTGGCTGCCAACATCGTGGCCCTGGGCACCCAGCCGCTCTTCGGAATGCTCGCGGACAAGATCGGCCGCAAGCCGGTCTTCATCTACGGTGCACTTGCCAGCGCGATCCTGACCCCCGTGTTCCTGCTCAGCCTGGAGTCCGGCAGCGTCCCGCTGATGTTCCTGGCCGCCATCGGCTACTTCTCCGGCGGCTACGCAGCCGCCAACGCGGTGTGGCCGTCCTTCTACGCGGAAATGTTCAGCACGAAGGTCCGCTTCTCCGGCCTGGCCATCGGCACCCAGCTGGGCTTCCTGATGGCAGGGTTCGCCCCGGCGATCGTGGCCGCCATGGGCGGCATCAAGCCCGGCGGCTGGGTGCAGATCTCGATCTTCACCGCCATCATCTGCGCCGTCGCCGCGGTGTCGGCGCTGACCGCCAAGGAGTCCTTCCGGACCCCCACCAAGCAGCTCGGCCTGAAGTAGGAGCCCCGCCGGGTACGAACTGGCCCGGTTTTCAGACCGGAGAGCCCGCCATTCCCCCAAATGGCGGGCTCTCCCCCGTTAAAGCTGGGCTGGAGCCGCAACTGGGGCAGCCTGTCGGCTCGCCGCTACCCCCGTCCGGTCTCCAGCACCGAGGCCAAGTCGAAGTTCACCGGCTCCTCGAGCTGCCCATAGGTGCAGGATTCCGGGTCCCGGTCCGGGCGCCAGCGGTTGAACTGGGCCGTGTGGCGGAAGCGTTCGCCCTCCATGTGGTCGTAGCGGACCTCCACCACCAGTTCGGGCCGGAGCGGCACGAAGGACAGGTCCTTCCCGGCGCTCCACCTGCTGCCTTCGGCGTTCCGCGGGGTCCGCTCGCCTTCTTCCTGCTTGCCCCAGGCCCACGGGTGGCCTTCGAAGTCGGTGACCAACGGCTGAAGCTGTTCGAACAATTCCTGCCGCTTCTTCATGGGGAAGGCGCCGATCACGCCCACGCTGGCCAGGCCGCCGTCGTCCTTGTACAGGCCCAGCAGCAGGGAACCGATGGCGTCCGGCCCGCTCTTGTGCAGCCGGTAGCCGGCCACCACGCAGTCAGCGGTGCGCTCGTGCTTGACCTTGAACATCACCCGCTTGTCAGGCTCGTACCGGCCGTCCAGCCGCTTGGCCACGATGCCGTCCAGCCCGGCACCCTCGAACTGCTCGAACCACTGAGCGGCGGTGTCCTTGTCCGTGGTGGCGGCCGTCAGGTGGACGGGTGCCTTGCTGGCCGCGAGCGCCTTCTCCAGCGCGGCACGACGCTCGCTGAAAGGCCTGCCGGTGTAGTCGTCATCGTCAAGGGCCAGGAGGTCGAAGGCCACGAAGCTTGCCGGGGTCTGTTCCGCCAGCATCTTCACCCGGCTGGCGGCAGGGTGGATGCGCTGCTGCAGCGTGTCGAAATCCAGCCGGTCCCCGGACGCCCCCACCAGGATGATCTCGCCGTCCACCACGCAGCGCGGCGGCAGGTTTTCCTTGAGCGCGGCAACGAGTTCCGGGAAGTAGCGGGTCATGGGTTTTTCGTTGCGACTGCCGATCTCCAGGTCATCGCCGTCACGGAAGATGATGGACCGGAAGCCGTCCCACTTGGGCTCATAGCTGAGGTTCCCGCTGCCTGGAATGCCGTCGATGCCGCTGACGGCCTTGGCGAGCATGGGCGGGACGGGCGGCATCACGGGAAGTTCCATGTGCCCATTCTTGCCCGGCCGGCGCCCCGCGGGTAGGGCGGCGCGCCCGGTTTCAGGCGGCCAGCAGCCAAACGATCAGCACCAGCACCGGTGCGGCAGCCGCGGTGGAGAGCAGGATCGTTTCCCGTGCCACGGTCACCCCGCGCCCGTACTTGCTGGCGAACAGGAAGACGTTCTGGGCAGAGGGAAGCGCCGCCATGAGCACCACGCCCAGGAGCATGCGGTGGTCCAGGTTGAACAGGAAGCGTCCGACGACGAACGCCACCGCCGGCATCACCGCGGACTTGAGTGCCGTGGCAGTAAGGATTTCCGCCGTGTGGCCGCCGCTGCGCAGCATCCTGGTTCCGCGCAGCGACATGCCAAACGCCAGCAGCACCACCGGCACGGCAGCCCCGCCCAGGAGCGTCAGTGGGGCCATCACCGGGTCCGGCAGCTTCACGTGGAGCGCGGCCAGGACCACGCCCAGGAGCGAGGCGATGATCATGGGGTTGCGAAAAGGCTGCGTCAGCATCAGGCGGGGAGAGAACCGGCCCGCCTCGGAAAGGTCCAGCAGGGTCAGGACCAGCGGGGCGAACAGGAGCAGTTGCACCAGCAGGACTGGGGCGACCGGGGTGGCGTCCCCCAGGGCATAGAGCGTGATGGGGATGCCGATGTTGTTGGCGTTGACGTAGGACCCGGCCATGGCACCGACGGCGGTTTCGGCCGCCGGCCTTCGGAACCAGATGCGGCTGGCGGCAACGTAGAGCAGGGCGGTGACCGCTGCGGTGATCATGGCAAGCGGAACATAGGCGGAAAAGACAACCGACAGGTCTGATTTCAGCACCACCGTGAAGAGCAGCACCGGATTGGTGATGAAGAAGGCGGTACGCGTCAATGCGGAAATGGTGGGCTCGTCCCCCAGCCCGCAGCGCGCGGCGATGTACCCGACGGCAATGACGACGCCGATCACCGCCAGTCCGATGAGCACACCGCCCACTTGGGGTACTTCCTTCCGGTTACGCCATGCACTACCGCAGGAAGGCAGTACTACAAGTTTCATACTTATCGGATAAGGAGCGCTCCGCCACCAGCGTCCACAGAATGGCCCGCCGGCCGCCTGTCCTGCCTCTCGACACGGCGCCTGCCGGACGGTACAGCTTAATGATGGTTACCGTCGGCTTCCACGGTTCGCACAAAAGGTCAGCCCCGGCCAGCTGCTCAAGGACGTCCAGCACGCGGAGCGCGCGGGCTTCGACGCGGCCATGTGTTCAGACCATATCAGCGGCGGGAACATGAACGAACACATCAGCGGGGACACGTGGCCAGCCAAGGACATCAGGCAGCGCCGCCTGGAGGAATGCGTGGACGGATACGCGGACCTTGGCTTCTACGAGCTGTTCCTGCACTTCGTGGGGCAGGAACAGGCAGCCTTCATCGAGGCCTTCGCCGCGGAGGTGCTCCCCCAGCTGCGCACCCCTTCAGGAAGCCCTGGCGGAAGAACCCCCGCTGAACCGGAGCTGGCCGCGGCAGCCGCCAGTCCGGCGTCGGACGCGTCCGCATGAGGATCGCCGAAACCTCGGACCTGTGGTGGAAGAACGCCGTCATCTACTGCCTTGACGTGGAGACGTTCTATGACGACGACGGCGACGGCACCGGGGACTTCGCCGGCCTCACCCAGCGGGTGGACTACCTGGCCGCCCTGGGCGTGACCTGCATCTGGCTGATGCCGTTCTACCCGTCACCCGATCGTGACGACGGCTACGACGTGACGGATTTCTTCAATGTGGACCCCCGGCTCGGCACGTTGGGCGACCTGGTGGAGTTCATCCGCGCGGCAAAGGACCGGGGGATGCGGGTGATCGCGGACTTCGTGGTGAACCACACCTCCAACCAGCATCCGTGGTTCGTCGAGGCCAGGAAATCGACCGACAACCCATACCGCGATTTTTACGTGTGGCGGAAGGACACTCCCCCGGACACCTCCGCCGAGGTGGTGTTCCCCGGGGAGGAAAACTCGCTGTGGACCAGGGATGATGCCACCGGCGAGTGGTACCTGCACATGTTCGCCAAATACCAGCCGGACCTGAACGTCACCAATCCCAAGGTCCGGGACCAGATCGCCAAGGCGATGGGCCTGTGGCTCGAGCTGGGCCTGGACGGGTTCCGGCTGGATGCCGTGCCGTTCTTCCTGGAGACCAGGGGCGAGCCCAAGGACCAGTCAGCCAGGATCAACCCGCACGGCTACCTCAAAGCCCTGCGGAGTTTCCTGAACCGGCGCAATGGCAGCGCGGTGCTGCTGGGCGAGGTGAACCTGTCCTACCAGGAGCAGCTGGAGTACTTCGGCGGGCCGGAGGGCAACGAGCTGAACATGCAGTTCGATTTCATGTCGATGCAGCACCTCTACCTGTCCCTGGCACGGCAGGATGCAAGGCCCCTGGCTGAGACGCTCAAGGGCCGCCCACCGATAAACCCGGACAACCAATGGGCCATGTTCGTGCGGAACCATGACGAGCTCACACTGGACAGGCTCACCGACGGCGAGCGCCGGGAGGTCTTTGCGGCGTTCGGACCGGAGAAGAACATGCAGATCTACGGGCGGGGACTTCGGCGCAGGCTGCCGCCGATGCTGGACGGGGACCAGGAACGCATGCGGATGGTGTACTCACTGATGTTCTCCCTCCCCGGCACTCCGGTGCTGTTCTACGGCGAGGAGCTCGGCATGGGCGAGGACCTCCGGCAGGAGGGCCGCACCGCCGTGCGCACCCCCATGCAGTGGAACGACGAGGAGAACGGCGGCTTCTCCGGTGCCCGGGCGGCGGACCTGGTGGCACCCCTGGTGCGCGGGGAGTATGGGCCGGACCGGGTCAACGCCGCGGCGGCCAAGCGGGACCCGGAGTCACTGTTCAACTTCATGGCCACGCTGATCGCGCGGTACCGCGAAGCAGCGGAACTGGGCTGGGGCAGGTTCGCGGTCATCGACCAGGACCAGCCCGCGGTCTTCGCCCACACGTGCAGTTCCGAGGGCGGGACGCTGGTGCTGCTGCACAACTTCAGCGAAGACCCCGTGAAGGTCAGCGGAAAGATGGGTGACGGTTCTCCGGATTTCCGGGGCGCCATGCTTTTGGACCTGTTCGACGGCGGCAATGTTGCCCTGGAGCCCGACGGCGGCTTCACGGTGGAGCTGGGGCGCTACGGCTGCCGCTGGTTCCGCGTGCACCGCAAAGGTGACCGGCTGGCACCGTAACCCGGCCGCCCGGCGTCGTTCTTTGTGAAAAAATCAACCATGCACGCCATGCAGCACTCCAGCAAACTCCAGAACGTCCGTTACGAACTCCGCGGACCCATCCTCCAGGCCGCCAAGAACATGGAGGCCGAGGGGCACCGGATCCTGAAGATGAACCTCGGGGACACCGCGCCGTTCGGGCTGGAGGCGCCGGAGTCGGTGGTGGTGGACATGATCCACCACCTGCGCGGCGCCCAGGGCTACAGCGACTCGAAGGGCATCTTCACCGCCCGGACAGCGATTTCGCAGTACTACCAGACCCGTGGGCTGATGAACATCGGCGTCGAGGACATTGTGGTCGGCAACGGCGTCAGCGAACTGATCTCCATGTGCCTGCAGGCGTTCATGGAAAACGGCGACCAGATCCTGGTCCCGGCCCCGGACTACCCCCTCTGGACCGCCGCGGTGACCCTGACCGGCGGCAAGCCCGTGCACTACCTCTGCGATGAGGCGGAGAACTGGTGGCCGGACATGGCCGACGTGGAAGCAAAGATCACCAGCCGAACCAAGGGCATCGTGATCATCAACCCGAACAACCCCACCGGCGCCGTCTACCCCCGCCACATCCTGGAGCAGTTCGCGGCCCTGGCACGGAAGCACAACCTGGTCCTGTTCTCCGACGAGATCTACGAGAAGGTGCTGTACGAAGACGCCAAGCACATCCACACCGCGGCAGTGGCCGAGGACGTGTGCTGCCTGACCTTCAGCGGCCTGTCCAAGGCCTACCGGATGCCCGGCTACCGGGCCGGATGGGTGGCCATCACCGGGCCGCTGGCCGCCACCGCCGCCTACCGTGAGGGCCTCGAACTGCTGGCCTCACTGCGCCTGTGCGCCAACGTCCCGGCCCAGCACGCCATCCAGACCTGCCTGGGCGGATACCAGAGCATTAGCGCCCTGGTGCAGCCGGGCGGGCGGCTCCGCGAACAGCGGGACCTTGCCCACAAGCTCCTCACGGCCATCCCCGGCGTAACCTGCGTTCCGGCCTCAGGCGCCATGTACCTGTTCCCCCGGCTGGACCCGGAGCTCTACCCCATCGACAGCGACGAACAGTTTGTCCTGGATTTGCTGAAGGACCAGAAGATCCTGGTCTCCCACGGTTCGGCCTTCAACTGGCCCACACCCGATCACTTCCGCTTCGTCATCCTGCCGTCGGTGCGGGAGATCGAAGAAGCAGTCCGCCGGATCTCCACTTTCCTGGCCGCCTACCGCAGCCGGGGCGCAGCCTATGAGCTGGAAACAGTGGCGGAGTGAAGAACTAACCGGCTCCTAACAGCGGGGAAACCGGTACGCAACATTGCGCCGCCACACTGGTGAATGCAGGCAAGAGCCGGCACCAGCTCCAGCCAGGAGGCCCCGATGTTGAAGAAAGCGACCCCGCATGTAACCAGAATCCGCGCACTGGACCAGCTCCACCGCGGTGACGAAATCGAAGCCCGCCTCTCGGTGGGGCCTTCCTACGACGACGTGGTGATCCGCCGCGGCAGCGTGCAGGAAACTGCTCCGGGGATCGGCGTCGTCTGGATCCTGGACCGGCTCACCGGCCTCCGCAAGGCGATCAATACGGACGAGTGCAGCGTCTGGCGGGTGGCCTAGGACTTTCGGGCGGTGGGCGGCGGACGTAGTCAGGAAGGACTGTCCGCAACCCGTCCCCCGTGTGGATGCGCCAGCGACTGCAGCCACGAGATGGCGGCATCGGTCACCGGGTGCGGGGTTCCCAGCGACTCAAGGTAGGCCCGCGCCTCTGACATCTCCGCTTCCCTGCGCACAGCGTGCACGCGCGTACCTTCAAGCATCCGGGCCACAAGCGCCGGGCCGGACGGACCCAGCTCCCCCGCAATCTGGCCGGTCATCCAGTCCCTGGCGCCTGCTGCTTCGGCGGCCGTGACCGCCTCCAGGATGGTTGCCGCCAGCCCTTTCATGAACACGCTGCGGAGCAGTTTCAGCCCCGCTGCCGCCCCCGCTTCACTTCCCGCAGCGGAGGCCGGGATGCCCCACCCGGCGAAGAGGGGCACCAGCGCAGCCGCCCCAGTGCCGCTTATCAGCAGGGGCGCATCGATCCGGTTGCGGGGCACAGGCGCGAGAATGGCGACGTCGGCGAACAGGACATTCCGCCGGGCCGCCTGTTCGGCGAGCCGCCGCTTTTGGTCAGGCCCCGAAGTGTTGAGGTCGGCAAAGACGGCGCCGGGCTCCATGGCGGGCAGCGCCTCGTGGAGGACGGGCCCGGCAGCCTGTCCGCCCACCAGGCTGAGTACCAGGTCCGCGCCGGCCACCGCTTCGCGGATGGAGCCGGCCCGCACCACGCCCGGCGGGGCACCCCCGACAGCGGGATCCGTTGCGGTGACCCGCAGTCCCCGGCCGGCGAGGTCCTCCGCGTAGATGCTGCCGGCTTCCCCGAGGCCCAGGACGGCAATCCAGGTGCCGCCCTGCTCCCTTTCCCTACCGTGCACCGGCGGCCGCGGTTCGCCAACCCCCGTGGTACTCATTCCGGGCAGTGACCGCATATGGTGCGGGACTGACCACAGCACGCACGCTGAGCTGTTCGTGCGGCTCCACCGTTGTCTTGCGGGATCCGCCGTCCGGTTCTCCCCAGATGACCCGGACTTCTGTTCCGAGCTCGACGATCGGGTCGACCGTTGCCAGCGAAAGGCCGCGCCGTTCGTTGGCGGTGACGCCGGTGAAAAGCGAGAGTCCCACGCCGGTGCCGTCGGCATCCACCACCGAATCGTAGTTGGACGAGCCGTAGTTGGCGTTGGGGATGTCGAAGAACTGGTAGCCCGGGGTGTCGCGGTCCAGGAAGGACGCCCAGATCCTGGCGAGATCCTCATCGTTCCAGGCAAGCGTCACCTTTTTCCGCTGCCTGGCCGGGTCAATCTGTTGGAGGGCGTCGCGGCCAATGAAGTCATGGTCGAACTTCACGAATGATCCGTAGCCGAGCTCCCAGGGCGTGAGGTAATAGTCTTCGATGTTGTTGGAGACGAATGAGCCCGCGAGCGCATTGACCGCTTCATAGCTTGTTGCCGGCAGCCACTCACGGTAGGCCCGTTCGGCGTCACTGCTGTAGATCGCCGGCAGCGGCGACGGGATCCAGCCCG
Source organism: Arthrobacter sedimenti (assembly GCF_042652025.1). Classification (NCBI taxonomy): domain Bacteria; kingdom Bacillati; phylum Actinomycetota; class Actinomycetes; order Micrococcales; family Micrococcaceae; genus Arthrobacter; species Arthrobacter sedimenti. The sequence goes on from NZ_JBHSDQ010000005.1 coordinate 143,408, forward strand.
ATTCCAAGGTGTTCGAGGAGTAGGCCCGGGACCCGCAGGGCTCGATGCCGAATTCAGCCCCCGCCTGGAGGACGGCATCACGGATCTTGCCGTGCTGTTCGTAGGGTCCCCAGATTTCCAGTCCCGGGGCCCCGGCCATGCCGTGGCGGAGGGTGCGCACCTTTTCCCCGGCGATGTCCAGGTGGCCCATGTGGAAGAACTTCACCTGCTCAAGCGTTCCACCGTTGAGCTTTTCAATGATCTGCCATGCGCTGGGGCCCTGGATCTGGAAGCGGAAGAACTTCCGGATGACCTCCTGGCCGTAGGGGCGCGACGGCGACCGGTCATCGTAGGTGCATTCGACGTCGTACCCGCCGGTTTCGGCGTGGAACTGGAGCCAGTTAGCCGCTGGGGCGCGGCCCACATAGACAAACTCCTGCTCCGCAAGGTGGAACAGGATCCCGTCACCGATCACACCGCCGTTGGAGGCGGTGGGCACAAACTGCTTGGCAGTGTTGACCGGGAAGTTCGCGAAGCTGTTAATGCCCGTGTCCGAGAGAAGCTTCAAGGCATCGGGCCCCGTCATAAAGAAGTTGACCATGTGGTGGGACTGGTCGTAGAGGACTGCCGTCTCCCGCCAGGCACGCTGCTCACGGCGCCAGTTGGTGAACTCCGCCGGCACCACCGGATAGATGTAGGTCCCGAGTTGGGAATTGCGCAGGAGATCAACGGTGTTGCCTGCCGCATCAAGCACTTCCTGCAGGGACTTCGGGGCCATGGCTTTCTCCTTCGGTTCAGTGGGTACTGCCGAAACGCATCCCTGATCGGGGCCGGCGCGCGATTGCTAACAAAATTGTATGGGATGTATTGACCAAAGTTCCAGAGCGTGATTTTCTGGCAGTGTCCGCCGGAACGGACCGACCATGGGCCGCCCGGCACCCTGCCCGCCGAGGATCGCGAGACTGGAAATGCCCGGATCAGTGGGGATCCCCTGCCTCCTCATGCGGGGAGGAACATCCAAGGGAGCGTTCTTCCTGGCCTCGGACCTGCCTGCGGACCCGGGTGAACGCGACGACCTGCTGCTGCGGATCATGGGCACACCCGACCCCCGGCAAGTTGACGGGCTTGGCGGCGCACACCCCCTGACCAGCAAGGTGGCTGTCATCTCCCCATCGGCCGAGGCCGCAGCGGATGTGGACTATCTTTTCCTCCAGGTGGGGGTGGACACGGCATTTGTGACTGACCGCCAGAACTGCGGAAACATCCTTGCGGCGGTGGGGCCTTTCGCCGTCGAACGGGGACTCGTGGGGGCCTCCGAAACGCAGACGGATGTGCGGATCCGGATGGTGAACACCGGAAGCCTGGCCACGGCGCGGTTCGCCACCCCAGGCGGCGTGGTGGATTACGACGGCGGCCCGGAGGCAGGCGGTGCAGTGGCAATCGACGGCGTTCCGGGCAGGGCGGCGCCCATCAGGCTCAACTTCGAGGGCACGGCGGGGTCATCGACCGGGGCCCTCTTTCCCTCAGGCCAAGTGTGTGACCGCGTTGACGGCGTTGACATCACCTGCGTTGACAACGGAATGCCAACCGTCCTGATGCGGGCTGCCGACCTGGGCACCACCGGCTACGAGGACCCCGCAGACCTTGAGGCAGACGAAGGCCTGGCGGCCCGTCTTGCCGGGCTCCGCCTGGCAGCGGCGGAATTGATGGGCATGGGTGACGTCAGCGGGGCCACCGTACCCAAACTGGTGCTGCTGGCGCCGCCGCGGGCCGGCGGTTCCATCGCCACCCGCAGTTTCCTTCCGGTCCGGGTGCACACCTCCATCGGTGTGCTGGGCGCACTCACCGTGGCCGCAGGGATCATGGCAGAAGGATCCGTGGGCCACGACCTTGCCACGCTTCCCCCGCCGGGAGAAGCGTTCCGGGTGGAACACCCCACAGGTCACTTTGACGTGGAAGTGGCCATGCACCCTACCGCGGAGGGTTACACGGTGACCAGGTCCACGGCACTCCGGACGGCACGGAAGATCTTCGACGGACGCGTCTTCCCGCGCCCCCGTCGCTAAACAGGAACAAGAGAGAGGACAGTTCCATGACCGGGTATACCTCGTTCGACGTCGCCCACCTGGGGAACGTGGAACTGCTGACCCCTGTCTTCGAGGAAAGCCTCTGGTTCTTCCGGGATCTCCTCGCCATGCGGGTGGTGGCCGAGTCCAGCAGCGCAGGCAGGAGGTGCGCTTACCTGCGGACCTGGGACGAATACCAGCTCTACACCCTGAAGCTCACGGAGTCAGCGGACGCCGGCGTCGGGCGCTCCAGCTTCCGGACCACCAGCCAGGAGGCGCTGGAACGCAGGGTCGCCGCCATTGAAGCCGCGGGCCTGGGCATCGGCTGGGAGGACGGCGGGGTGGGAACAGGCCGCACCTATGCCTTCCGGGATCCGGACGGGCACGACATGGGCATCTACTACGAGACCGAACGGTACGTGGCAACGGACGACAAGCCCGCGCTGAAGAACCAGGCTTCGGCCTTCCCGGGCCGCGGGGTCAACGCGCGCCGGCTGGACCACATCAATTTCCTGGCCAAGGACGTGGGGGCAAACGGGGAATTTGTGGCCGACGTCCTGCGGGGGCGGGAGAGCGAGCGCATCCGGCTCGACGACGGCGGATACGCCGCCTGGTGGTTCCACTTCAACAACAAGTCCTACGACATCGTGTACTCCGACGACTGGCTGAAGCACGGCAACAGGCTGCACCACGTAGCATTCGCCCCCGATACCCGCGAGGACATCCTGAAGGCCGCGGACATCTTCCTTGAAAACGGCATCCACATCGAATCAGGGCCGCACAAGCACGCCATCAACCAGACATTCTTCCTCTACGTCTGGGAACCCGGCGGCAACCGTATTGAACTGGCCAATGCCGGGGCACGCCTGCTGCTGGACCCGGATTCGCCGGTGGTGGAGTGGAGCCAGGAGGAACGCAGGAAGGGCCAGGCCTGGGGCATGAAGACCATCGAGACGTTCCACACGCACGGAACGCCGAACGTCCGTCAGTGAGAAAATTAAGGGATCCCCGCAGTAGCGCACAGAGAGGTGCAAGATCATGACCAACACAGTGGATACTTCCGCTCCGGTGACCACCGGCCTCTTCATCGGAGGCACCGAGCGCCAGGCCGCCGCCACCATGGAAATTGCCGATCCGGGCAAGCCTGGAGTCGTCGTGGGTCATGCCGCAGCAGCCAGCGCGGCCGACGTCGAGGACGCCATCGCCGCGGCAAAAGCCGCCTATCCGGGATGGGCCGCACTGAGCCCGCAGGAGCGCGCCGACCAAATGCGGCAGGCACTGGAAGGCATCGCGGACTTCCGCGACGAGGACGCTGCCATCCTGTCGCAGGAGAACGGCAAGATCCGCATGGAAGCGTGGGTTGACTCCCTGGTGTTCGAGATCCGGTGGAACCTGGCATTGGAGCTGGCCCCGGAAGTGAATGCCACCACGGTGCTGCCGCCTGCCCCGGGAATCCCCGTATCCACATCGATCGCCTTCCAGCCGCTCGGCGTGGTGACGGTCATCGTGCCGTTCAACTGGCCCATAGCCATCCTGGCGGCCTCGCTGCCGCACGCGCTGCTGGCAGGAAACACGGCAATTGTTAAGCCGCCGCCCACGGCGCCGCTGGCAACAACCCGGGTGGTCCAAAGGATTGCCGCGAAGCTGCCGCCGGGGGTGTTGAACGTGGTCACCGGCAAAGACGCGGACATGGCTTCGCTGATCAACAGCCCCGATATCGCCAAGGTTTGCTTCACGGGAAGCGTGGGCGGCGGCAAGCGCATCATGGAGATGGCCGCGAAGTCGCTGACCCGGGTGACGCTTGAACTCGGCGGAAACGATGCGGCCGTGATCCTCGCGGACGCAGTGCTTGATGACATGCACCTGGACCGGCTCTACGCTGCCATCTTCGACACCACCGGCCAGATCTGCATGAACGCAAAAAGGATCTACATCCACCGATCGCGCCTGGACGAAGTGGTGGCCGGGCTGGCGCAGCGGCTTGAAAAAGCGGTAATCGGCTACGGTCTCGATGAGGGGACCACCATGGGTCCGCTGCACTCACCGGTACAGAAGGCATTCGTGGCCGAACTTATCGAGGAAGCCAAGGAATCGGGTGCTGATGTGAGGGAATTCGGGACCCTTCCCACGGACCCGGACCTCCAGGGCGGGAACTTCCTGCGCCCCGCACTGGTCATCGATCCGGACCCCTCGCTGCGCGTCGTCACCCAGGAACAGTTCGGGCCCGTCATTCCCCTGATCCCCTTCGACACCGAGGAAGAGGCAGTGCAGGCGGCAAACGGAACATGGGCCGGGCTGTGCGGCTCCGTCTGGACCGCTGATCCCGCCGCCGCCGAGCGGGTCGGCGGGAAACTGGTCTGCGGCTATGTCTGGGTGAATGACCACGGCGCCACGCGGCTGGACCTGCGGGCCCCGTTCGGCGGCATGAAGCAGTCCGGCATGGGCAGGGAGCAGGGCATCGAGGGGGTCCGGGCTTTCCAGGACACCCGCGCCATTGCCCACCTGGAACCTGAGGCGGCGGAAGGCTAGGCGCGCGGTCGGCAGAAGGGCCAAGGTTTTCTAGATAACTATCGACATTACCTATGGACATAGGTAATGTCGGAGGCGGGTGCACCGCTGCACCCGCCGAAAGGATGACCTGATGGCGACTCGAATCGTGCCCGCCCCCAACCGGGCAGCCTCACTGGAACTCATCAAGGATTTCTCGCTGGAAATGACCGGCAAGGACATCCCCGCCCTCGTCGCAGCAAAAGACAAAATTCCGCCTCACTCCCGCATCAACGTCACCTTCCTTGGCAACGAGGACCTGGAGATGCGGGTGGCCGCGGCAAAGGCGGTCCGGGACCTGGGATTCATCCCGGTGCCGCACATTTCAGCGCGCCGGCTGGCATCAAGGGGTGAACTCGAAAAATTCCTCCAGCGCCTCCAGGAGGCGGGTGCCGCCGAGCACGTGTTCGTGGTGGGCGGCGACCCTGCCGAACCTGAGGGCCCGTACGCGGACTCGCTGGCGCTGGTCAACACCGGGATCCTGCAGGAGTTCGGCGTCCGGGAGGTGGGAATCGGCGGCTACCCCGAGGGCCATCCCGACATCCCCAATGAGACACTTTGGCGGGCGCTGGAAGACAAAACAGCGGCCCTCGCCGCCCAGAACATCGACGCCTTCATCATTACGCAGTTTGCCTTCGACACCGCGCCGGTTGCCGGGTGGATCAAGGAGGTCCGGGCCAGGGGCATCAAGGCGCCCATCCGGGTGGGAACACCCGGACCGGCGGGGATCAAGCGCCTCCTCGGCTTTGCGCGCCGGTTCGGAGTGGGAGCCAACGCGATGATCGTCAAGAAATACGGCTTCTCACTGACCAACCTGATGGGAGACGCCGGGCCGGACAGGTTCGTCAACGATCTGGCCGCCGTCCTGGCCGGGGACGCACCCGGGCAGGACCAGCACCTGCACCCCCAGGTGGGACTGCACTTCTACACCTTCGGCGGCCTGCTGGCGACGGCGGACTGGGTCCGGCACTTCATGGCCGAAGCGGGCTAGGGACGGCAACCAATGGCCCTGCACACAGAATCGCGCAAGGACCAGTCCTGCCTGATTGTCCACGGGCCGGACCAGCCGGGGATCGTGGCTGCGGTGGCCGCCCTGGTGACCCGGAACCAGGGAAACATCGTCTCCCTGGACCAGTACTCCAGTGATCCGTCATCGGGCGACTTCTTCCAGCGCGTGGTCTTCAACCGGCCGGACCTGGCCGCGGCGATGCCCGACATCGAGGCGGACCTCGGCAGGACCCTCACGCCGCTGGGGCTGTCCTGGACGCTGACGGACCGATCCATCCCCAAGCGCATGGCCATCCTGGTCTCCACTTCCGACCACTGCCTGCTGGAACTGCTTTGGCGGCACCGGAGGGGTGAACTGCCGGTAACCATTCCCATGGTGATCTCCAACCACACAAACACTGCCGAGGACGTACGCTTCTTCGGCGTCCCGTTCTTCCATGTCCCCTCTGCCGGTCCGGACAAGTCCGGGGCCGAGGCGCAGATCCTGAAGCTGCTGGAAGGGAACGTGGATTTCGTGGTGCTGGCCCGGTACATGCAGATCCTGTCCCCGGGGTTCCTGGAGGCAGTGAAAGTGCCGCTGATCAACATCCACCACTCCTTCCTTCCCGCGTTCGTGGGCGCCGCGCCCTACCGCAAGGCGAAGGAGCGGGGAGTCAAGCTGATCGGCGCCACCTCGCACTACGTGACCAAGGACCTGGATGAGGGACCCATTATCGAGCAGGATGTGGCCCGCGTGACGCACGGGCACTCAGCCTTGGACCTGCAAGCGCGGGGCGCCTACGTGGAACGCGCAGTGCTCTCCCGCGCCGTGCAGTGGCATGCCGAGGACCGCGTCATCCGGCACGGAAACCAGACCATCGTCTTCTGATACCCACCAACAATCCGATACAGAACAAGAGGTTCAACGTGGCACCGAAAAATCTGCAGGAAGTCCTCGACGCATCAAATGGGGCCGTCGACCTCCTCCGCAACTCCCAGATCGGCTCCTACATCTACCCGGTAGTGCCGGCGGACTTCCAGAACTGGATCAAGGAGCAGACCGCCTGGCGGCAGACAGCCGTCCTCTACGACCAGTCCCACCACATGGACAACCTGTTCCTGAAGGGCCCGGATGCGATCAAGCTGATCACCGCCACCGCCATCAACTCCACCGCCACATTCCCGGTGAACAAGGCCAAGCAGTACGTGCCCACCACCGAGTCCGGCCACGTCATCGGCGACGGCATCCTCTTCCATGAGGCGGACGACGAATACGTGTATGTCGGCCGTTCCCCCGCCGCAAACTGGCTGCTCTACCACGGCGAGACAGGCGGCTACCGGGACCTGGACATCACCGTGGACCGGCGGTCCCCGTCGCGGCCGTACGGCCACCCCGTGACCCGCCGGTACTACCGCTTCCAGATCCAGGGACCCAACGCCTGGCAGGTCATCGAAAAACTTAACGGCGGAGCTCTGGAGCAACTCAAGTTCTTCAACATGTCCACCATGACCATCGCCGGGACCACCGTCCGCACCCTGAGGCACGGCATGGCCGGCGCCCCCGGCCTTGAAGTCTGGGGCCCGTACGCGGACCACGACCGCATCCGGGATGCAATTGTTGAGGCGGGCGCCGAGTTCGGGCTGGTGCCCGTGGGTTCCCGGGCGTACCCGTCCAACACCCTGGAGTCCGGCTGGATTCCGTCACCGCTCCCGGCCATCTATACCGGCGAAGCGGAGCGCGGCTACCGCGAATGGCTGCCCGCGGACGGCTACGAGGCCACGGGAACCCTGGCGGGGTCGTTCGTGTCCGGGAACATCGAGGACTACTACCTGACCCCTTGGGAGCTGGGCTACGGCTCGTTCGTGAAGTTCGACCACGACTTCATCGGCCGGGACGCACTCGAGCGGATCGATCCCGCCACGCAGCGCAGGAAGGTCACCCTGGCCTGGGACGCGGAGGACGTGACCTCGATCTTCGCGTCGCTGTTCAACGTGGAGGGGCCCAGCTACAAGTTCTTCGACCTGCCCCTGGCCAACTACGGCTCGGCCAACTATGACTCTGTGGTGGACGCAGACGGCACGGTGGTGGGCTACTCCATGTTCACCGGCTACAGCGCCAACGAACGGCGTGCGCTCTCACTGGCAACAATCGATCCCAACGTCCCCGAAGGCACGGAACTCAAGGTCGTCTGGGGCGAGCCGAACGGTGGAACTGCCAAGGCCGCCGTCGAACCCCATGTCCAGACTGAAGTCCGGGCCGTGGTCAGCCCCGTCCCCTACTCCACCGTTGCGCGCGCCACCTATCACGGCGGGTGGCGGACGAACTACCAGTCGGCCTAGGCTGGGGACCCTGAAGTGCGGGGGCGCAGCCGCCCCCGCACTTTCCTTGAGCCCTTGGAGGAGCACCGCATGAGCCTTCGGTACGCGCTGCTGGCCCTGCTGCGCGTGGGCCCGCTGTCCGGCTATGAACTGCAGAAGCAGTTCTCCATGTCCGTGGGCCACGTATGGCACGCCCCCGACTCCCAGATCTACCCTGAGCTGCGCAAGATGGAAGCAGAGAAGCTCATCGAGGGCGAGGAGCAGCCCAGGGGCCAGCGCGCCACCCGACGGGTCTACCACGTGACGGAAGCCGGGAACCAGGCCTTCCTCGACTGGATGCAGACCCCGCTGGAGTACGCCCGGGTCCGCGACCCCGCGCACCTGCGGGCCGCCTACCTTGAGGCGGCATCACCGGAGACGGCCCGGGCGTTCTTCCGCCGGCACCAGGAACAGTGGGAGGCCGAGCTTGCCCAATGGGAGGGTGAACTCCAGCGCATCGCCCAGGTGGACAACCCAATGCTGGTGCGCCGCCTGGCCGTGACGGACCCGGCCGACCACGAACGGACCATCGCCTTCAAGCGGTTCACCTACGAGGGCCTGGTGGACCGGGCCCACGGGGAAATCGCGTGGGCCCGGCGCGGGCTTGAGCTCATCGACAGCCTGGAATCCCCGGAACGCGCCAAGCCGCTGCCCAGCGCGTCCCGGGCCTGATCGGCCTTGATCTGCCCTGATCAGCCAAAGTTCTCGGCAGTTGCATAGCCCTTGCCGTTGTACTTCTGCACCACCACCGAGGACACCGCCGGTTGGCCGTCCACCGTGGTGTCTACCGAAGTCCCTTCCAGCATCAGCGGCGCCTTCAGGTCCTTGATGTCCCGCAGCGCCGTCATAAAGCTGTCCCGCGTGGGCTCCTTCATGTTCTTGAACGCCTGCTCAAGCGTGGCCCCCACCATGTAGCTCCACATGCAGTGCGGGAACGCAGGCATGTCCGGGTAGTTCCCGTACTTCTTCAGTTCGTCAAGGAATTTCACGACGTCGGGGTCCTTGGCGAATGCCGGGCTCTGGGGGGCTTTGGCAAACGACACGGAGTAGACACCCGGGTAGGCGGCGCCCCCGCCCGGCTCAAGGATCGCCGTTGGGCTGGACGTGTTGGACGGCAGGAACCAGCTGGGCTTCCAGCCGATCTGCTGTGCCTTCTGGAGTGCCGCGATGGTGAGCGGCGTGATGGACATGGCGTTGAAGAAGACGTCCGCCCCGGAGGAAGCGAGTTGGGTGAGCTGCGCATCCACCGAGGTGTCGGTGGCCTCGTAGGTCTGCTCCCCCACCACCGAAATGTTGGACGCCCCCTTGATCGCGTCCTTGAAGCCCGCCACGTACCCCTTGCCGTAGTCGTCATTCTGCGACAGGATGGCAACTTTATGCTGCGCACCCGACTTCGCCAGGAGCTTTCCGAAGGCCGCGCCCTCATTCTGGTAAATGGGCACAAAGCCCAATTGCCAAGGGCTCTGCTTCCGGTCGCTGAACAGCGGGTCGCCGGTCATCACCAGCACCTGCGGGACCTTCTGGCTGATGGCGGCGTCGCGGAACGCCCGGTTGGTGGGCGTTCCCAGGCCGGCGGTGGCAGCAAACACGTTGTCGGACACCATTTGCTGGAAATTCGCCAGGGACTTTTGCGGGTCGTAGGCGTCGTCATAGGACTTGATGTTCACAGTGCGCGTCTTGCCGTCGCCGAACTTCACGCCCCCTGCGGCGTTGACGGCACCGAAGTAGGCCGAGACGCCGGCAACGGTGCACTTGCCCGGCCCGGCGGTTGCACCGCTGAGCGGAGTGGTGATCCCAAGCGTGATCGCCGAGTCAGTGATCCCCGGGGAGGACGCGGATCCTCCGCCCTGCCCGCCGCTGTCGCCCCTGCAACCGGACAGGGAGAGCGCGACGGCGGCCGCCACGGCAACGACGCCAAGTACCGCGCGCGGCTTCTTTCTCATCTTCATGGTCCATCTTGCCTCTCTGTTTGTTCGTGTCCCTCCGGCGCAGCATCCGGTACCGGACGATGGGCGGGAGCGGTTTGCGGGGAAGTCCCGGGTGCAGTTTGGGCGGTGGAACGGCGCGGGGCGGCACGGCGGGTGAGCCTGCGCACCGCCCGGGGCAGGCTGACCAGGCCGCCGGGCAGCAGGAACAGCACTGCGAGGAGGATCGCGCCCTGGCTTACGGTGGTGAGGTTGGGATCGATGGCGTTGGTCAGTTGCGGAACGAAGACGTAGTAGGCCCCGCCCAGAAGCGAACCGGCGATGCTGCCGGCCCCACCGATGACCATGGCGGCCAGGAGGCTGATGGAGTGCCCGAAACTGAGGGTTTCCGGAGAGGTGTATTGCACTGCTGCCAGGTAGAGGAAGCCGCTGGCGCCGCCGAAAATGGATGCGATGGTGAAGGCCAGGACCTTGGTTCGGTAGGGCGAGATGCCCATCGAGGCAGCAACAGCCTCATTTTCGCGGACCGCTGCGAAGGCCCGCCCGTACTTGCCGCGGACCAGGCTCCGGGCCAGCAGGAATGCTCCGGCCGTCACAATCAGCACGATGTAGAACTGCCATTGGTCGTTGGCCAGCCCGGACCAGTCCGGGGCATCGGTGAACCGTGCGGAGATGCCCTGGGAGCCGCCCGTGAACTCGGAGAGTCGTTTGGCCAGGGGGACGCCGACGATGGGCAGGGCGATGGTCACCATTGCGATGGCCAGGCCGCCGAGGCGTGCGGCCGCGAGCGCCACCAGCAGCCCCACCACGCCGGCGATGGCGCAGGCCGCTGCGAAGACCAGCAGGATGTTCCAGCCATGGTTGACGCCGTACGCGGTGACGTAGGCGCCCAGGCCTACGAAGAAGATCTGCCCGAGGTTGACCTGGCCGGTGTATCCCATCACGATGTTCAGGCCCAGCACCGCCACTGCATAGACCCCGATGCGGACCAGTGTCTGGTTGGCGAACGCCGGCAGGATCAGTGGGGCGACGACCAGCAGAACCGCCGCGAGGGCGGCGAGGGCAAGACGTACCCGCCGTGGGCGTAAGGTGGCGGCAGCGGTGCTCATCAGACCCTCACCACGACCTTTCTGCCGAACAGGCCCTGTGGGCGAACGATGAGGATAACGAAGATCAGTGCGAAGGGCACGGCGATCTTGAGGTCGTGGCCGATGAGGGGGATGTAGACGGCCACCAGGTTCTCCAGGACACCGATCGCCGCCGCGGCCACCACACAGCCGATGGGGCTGTTCAGGCCGCCCAGGATAACGGCCGCGAGCGCGTAGACCAGGGCGGTGTCCAGCATGCCCGGCGTCAGGGTCAGCTGGGGTGCCACCAGGACTCCGGCGATGGCGCCGAGGGTCGCCGCGAGCCCCCAGCCCACCATGAGCAGCCGGCCCACGGGGAGGCCGGAGAAAGCGGCCGACGCCGGGTTGTCGGCGACGGCGCGGAGGGCCAGTCCCAGCTTGGTACGGAGGAAGAGCAGTTGCAGGATCACCATGATGACGACGATGGTCACCGCGGTGGCAAGTGACCTGACGCTTACCACCGCCCCCAGTATCTCGACGCTGGTCAGGGGGAAGAGTGACGGAAACGCAAGGTTGTTGTAGCCCCACAGCACCGCGGAGATGCCGGTGACGAGGGTGAGCAGTCCGATCGTGACCACCACTGCGGTGTCGGGGTCGCCCCGTTCGAAGCGGCGGACCAGGAAACGCTCCACCAGCGCGCCGAGGACGAAGGAAAGCACCACGGCGATGAGGATGGCGAGGATCAGGGGCAGGCCGAGTTGAACGAAGACGTAGGCAATATAGGCGGAGAGCACGGCCAGGCCGCCCTGGGCAAAGTTGATCAGGCCCGTGGCCTGGTTGACCAGCACGATTGCCAGGGCCAGGGCCGCGTAGATGGAACCGGTGGCAAGGCCGTCGACCACGAGTTGGATAAAGGTTCCCATGCCCGTTCAACCCCCCAGGTAGGCGCGGCGGATCTCGTCCATGCCCTTGAGCTTGGCCGACGTGCCGGTAAGGACGTTGCGGCCTGTTTCCAGGACGGTCGCGGTGTCGACCAGTGAGAACGCGAGGTTTGCGTTCTGCTCCACCACCAGCATGGCGATGCCGGACTCGAGCCGCAGCCGGCGGATGGCCTGGTATACCGTCTTCGCCGTGCCCGGCGCCAGTCCCAGCGATGCCTCGTCCAACAGCAGCAGCTTGGGCTTGGCCATGAAGGCCCTGCCCACGGCCAGCATTTGCTGCTCACCGCCGGACAGGGCCGCTGCCCGGGAGCCCACCCGGTCCTGCAATTGCGGAAACAGATCGAGGCAGTAGTCGATATCCGTTTCGATGGCCTTCCGGTCCCTGCGGAGATAGGCACCCACCAGCAGGTTCTCCCGGACGCTCAGCTGCCCCAGCGTGCCGCGGCCTTCCGGTACATGGGCAATGCCCAGGGCCGCCACCTGGTCCGACCGGAGGCCCCGGATGTCACGGCCGTCGAACCTGATGGTCCCTCCGGTCCTGACCGTGCCGCTGATGGACCGCAGGGTAGTGGTCTTGCCGGCACCGTTCGCACCGAGAATCCCCACCGAGCCGCCCTCCGGAACGCTGAGTGAGACCCCGTCCAGCACCTGCACCGGCCCGTAGGATGCGGTGACGTCCTTGAGTTCAAGCAGCGTCATCGGCGGCGTCCTTCCCGATGTAAGCCTCAATTACCCGTGGATCGGACTGCGCGTCGGCTGCGGTGCCCGACATCAGCTTGCGCCCGTGGTCCAGCACTACAACCTGGTCCGTGAGCGCGGAGATCAGTCCCATGTGGTGTTCCACGATGATGATGGTGATGTCCTGCTCCGAGCGCAGGCGCCTAACTGTTGCGATGAGCTGTTCCACTTCGCCGTGGGACAGTCCAGCTGCAGGCTCGTCGAGCAGGAGGAGTGCGGGCCGTGAAAGGAGCGCCCGCCACAACTCGATGCCTTTGTGCAGGCCGTGCGAGAGTTCATCGGCCGGCAGCTCCGCCGCCCAGCCCAAACCTCCCCTGCCAAGGAGTTCCAGTGCTTCGGCGCGGACTTCCCGCTCGGCCCGGACGGTGCGGGGCAACCGGAGCGCCCAGGACATAGGGCCGCCGGGCAGCCGGGTGTGGGCGCCGAGGAGCACGTTCTGCAGGACTGTTGCGTTCAACTGCAGGGCTGGATGCTGAAAGGTACGGGCCAGGCCCAAGCGGGCCAGCCGGGACGGAGCGCTGCCCGAAACCTCCGTTCCATCAACCGAAATCGAGCCGGAGCTTGGCTTGTAGTGGCCGCTGATGCAGTTAAACAGGGACGTCTTGCCCGCGCCGTTGGGCCCGACCAGGCCCAGGATGACGCCGGGCTCGACGTCGAAGCTGACATCCTGCAGCACTTTGACCCCGCCGAAGTGCAGGTTGACGTCCTTGAGGCTCAGGCTCGCAGCCACCCTGTACCTTCCTGTCGCATCATCGCTAGGAATGGATGCAGCCGTTCAGTACTGCACGAGACCGACGCTACGGATCGCCCACGAAATTGTCAACGATTTTGGCTCGAACTTCCGTGGCCGAGGAAGCGCGCCAGCCAAAGCGCGTGTTCGTGCGGGGGTGGCCGGTCAGCCGCCGGCGACGGACTGGATCACCAGGACCTCCTGGCCGGGCATCACCTCGGTATCCAGTCCCCGCAGCCGCCGTACCTCATCGCCGTCGACATAGATGTTGACGAACCTTCGGAGCGCGCCGGTCTCATCGCGCAACCGCCGGCCCAGCACCGCATAGTCAGAGGCCACCGCATCGAGCAGGCTTGCCACCGTCACCGGTCCGTCAGCGGGCGTAGTCAGGACGGACTGCCCCCCGGCCAGGGGCTGCAGGACGCTCGGGAGCAGCACCGAGATTTCAGGCACCGGCCACCGCTGCCGCGCGGACGCACAGGACGTCCGGCAGGTGGGCGGCCACCTCCATAAACGTCTCGCCCTCGTCAGCACTCGCGTAGACGGTTCCGCCCCGCGTGCCGAAGTACACCCCGGCAGGTTCGGCGGTGTCCACCGACGCCGCGTCCCGGAGGACGCTGTTGTATTCGTGCTCCGGAAGCCCGCCGCTGACGCGCTTCCAGGTGTTCCCGGCGTCGTCGGTGCGGTGGACGGCGAGCCTCCCGTCAGGAGGGATGCGTTCGCCGTCGGCCTTCAGCGGTACCACCCAGGCGGTGCCGTCGCGGCGGGGATGGGTCAGCATGACGAAGCCGAAGTCCGCAGGCAGCCCCTCGGCGATGGAGTTCCAGCTGTCCGCGTTGTCGTCCGTCCGATACACGCCGTGGTGGTTCTGCGCGTAGAGCCGGCCTTCGACGGCGGCATCCGCGGCGATCTTGTGCACGCACTGGCCGAATTCCGGATTGGGGTCCGGCATGAAGTAGGCCGAGATCCCCTTGTTGCGGGCTTCCCAGGAGGTGCCGCCGTCGGCCGAGCGGTAAACGCCGCCGGTGCTCATGGCGACGTGGACGGTCTCACCCGAGGGGTTCACCACGATGGAATGCGCTGCCGCCCCGCCGTAGCCGGCCCCCCATTCACTGCGGTGCGGGTGGTCCCACAGGCCTCGATTCAACTCGAAGTGCTCCCCGCCGTCCGTGGACTTCCAGAGCGAGATGGGTTCAGCGCCGGCCCACACAACACCCGGGCGGGACTCGGCGTCCGGGAAAATCTGCCACACACGCTCAAGTGCTGCGCCGGTATCTTCCGGGAACTTGATGGCACCCTGCTCCGGCTCCGTCCAGGTGGCGCCGAGGTCATCAGAATGGGCAACCGTGGGACCCCAGTGCGGGCTGCGCACGCCCACCAGGATCCGGGTGCGGCCCTTCCTGGTATCGATCCCGATGCTGGGAATCTCCGACATAAGGAAATGCGGGCCGGAGAAGGACCAGTCCCGCCGGTCCTTGCTCGTGGCCAGCCAGAGGCCTTTTTTAGTTCCGATTGCCAGGACAAATGATTCCGCCGCCGTTGCCATGCGGACCATGCAACCACCGGAAGGGCAGCAACGCAACGGTTTTCAGCCCCGCAACTCCCCCTCCCGGGCAGGTGGGGGTCAGTCCACGAACTCCGACTGCGTCTCGATGAAATCCCAGTCCGCCGGGTTCAGCACGGCGGCCGGGTTGCCCGGGTGGGGACCTCCCGCCTCGGCGATGCCCTGAAGCACCGGAAGCGGCAGTTCGTCCGCCCGAAGGTTTTGCCGCAGCCACTCCTTGCTGGCGAGATCCAGGTCCAGCCACCACATGAAGATCTCCACGATTTCCCCTCCCTGACGCTTAAAACGTTAGGCACAGTCGGAGGGGCAGACAAGGTGCCGGCATCGAAACAGGTGGGGCCCGGCAGCGTTTCGGGTACCCGCAGGTAACTTGGCCACCAAGGGGCTGGAAAAGACGAGTACCCCCTACTGGCGACTGCCTCCTGCAGGTCCTCCTAGCCTGAAACCTCAAAGCAAGCTGACCGTGCTGCTGGGGCATACGGCGCAACCGCTGGCCCGTCCCCGCCATGGCCCGTTTCTCAAACAGATGGGGAAAAAGATGAAACGCACCTTAGCCACACTGGGGGTGGTGGGGCTCGGCCTCCTCAGCCTCACAGCGCCTGCCATAGCCGCCCCTGACCAGGTGGTGGCCTGCCACTGGGACGGAAAGACCCTCACGCAGATGTCATTCAACGCCAACGGGACCGGCGGCCACGACCAGCACCCTGATGACATCATTCCTCCAACCACCAAACTGCCGGAGGGAAAGAACTGGACCAACGAGGGAAAGCTTCGATACGTCAACGAGTGCGGTGCGACACTGCCGCCCGGCGAAGTGATTGACCCGCCCGTTGTGGTGGATCCTCCTGCCACAACTCCGGCAACACCGCCTGCCGAGCAGCCGCCCGTCGTCGTCGATCCTCCCGTGACGCCGCCGCCCACCATCGATCCTCCCGTGACGCCGCCGCCCACCGTCGATCCTCCCGTGACGCCGCCGCCCACCGAGAAGCCAACCGTCGTTGACCAGCCCGTAGTGCAGCCACCCGCCGTCGTCGACCCACCCGCGGTGGAACCGCCCGCGGCACAACCCCCAACCGTGCAGGCGCCTGAGGTGAAGTCACCGGTTGTGGTGGCCCAGGTCCCTGTACAGCCCGCGCCTGCCAAGCACGTTGCCGCGGCACCGAAGGCCGCGCCCGCGCCCGTCAGTGTGGGCACCAACCAGGGCTACAACGCCCAGACCGCGGTGGGAGCTTCCGACGGCGGACAGGGCTGGCTGGCAGGGGTGGGAGCCCTTGCTGCGGCAGGCGCAGCCGTGGCAGCCCGCCGCCGGTCGCGTCCGTTGAACGACGCCGGGTAACCGCAATCCGCCACAAACCCGTGGCCCCCTGACAAGGAAGGCGTCCCGCCAGTGCCCGGCGGGACGCCTTCCTTCCAATCCAGCCAATCCCGCTAACCACCGAGGAGTGCCATGCGACAAGACCGGAGCCGGCACGCGGCACCCAGGCGCCACACTTGGCGGCGCGACTGGCGGACATCGAACCGGGGCGACCTCGCCATCCTCTTCTGCGGTGTCCTCACTTTCCTGTCGTTCACCGTTGGTGCTCCGCTTTTCCACCCGGCACCGCCGCTGTCCGTGGGGAATGGTCCTGCGGCCGCTGTGATCATTGCCGGTGGCGCAGCGTCCCCCACCCACACTTCGCCGGCACCTGCCTCGGCCGGCGGAGCTCCCATCGCCGGGACGGGCGTTCCTGCCGCAGTCGCCGCAGCGGATCCAACCGCAGCCGCCCAAACCTCCGGCGTGGAGCCGACAATAGCTGCGGCAGGACCGGCCCTTCCGGCAGCTGCACAACCCCTCCGCATCAGGTATCCATCCGCAGCGTTCGACGTCCCCGTCCACCCCCTGGACCTGGATGGGGAAGCCCAGTCCAGCCGGACAATTGAACCCCCTGCCACCAAGGATGGTTACTGGCTGACGCCGTTCGGCATTCCGGGCAGTGGTTCGAACAACACCACCTACGTCATCGGCCACAGCTGGGAAGGCGCGGATGCCCCCTTCAACCACCTCAGTTCAGCGGCAGCCGTTGGCGACCGCTTCGATGTCGAAACCGCTGCCGGAACCATCAGCTACCGGGTGGAGAGCATCACGACGTTCGTGAAATCCGGTCTCAAGGACAGCCCCGTGTGGGACATGGTGCCCAACCGGCTGGTCCTCATCAGCTGCTACACCGAGGACCCTTGGGGCAAAAACGTTGTGGTCACTGCATACCCTGCCGTTTCCTAGCGCTCCGCGCCAGGCACTCGAGGACCTTCAAAATCTTCCAGGCCGAACGTACCTGTTCGCACCCCTTCACCGGGCGGACAATGGGCCGCATGACAGGGGAACACTTCAACGGCACCCCGCTGCTGGTAGGAATCATGCCTAAACAGCACCCGGAAGTGCTTCAAACCGCCGCCACCCTGGCCGCTCGGCTGGCCGCACCTTTGGTCTGCGCCTACGTGGATGAAGCCAGCTACCTGGTGGAATGGGATCCGGCCCGCTCCGCCCACCGGCCGTCCCGGGAACCGGACGCCAATGACGACATGCCCGCCCTGACAACGGAGCTGAAGGCCCAGGTTCAGGCCGTAGTAGACAAATTGGCGTCCGACGGCGCCTCCGTGGACTGGTCCTTCCGCACCCTCACAGGGGATCCGGCCCGCGCCCTGGGACAGGTAGCAGCCGAACTCGACGCCCCCATCATCATCGTGGGTACCTCGGAACGCGGTTTTTCGCACCGGCTCTCGGAGGCCCTTGGCGGCTCGGTTGGCGCCTGGCTCAGCCACCACCAAAGCCGCCCGGTGCTGGTGGTCCCCTACCGCCGGCCGGCCCACGAAGACCGGCCCTAGCCTTTTAGCCTTGGGAAAATCCGCACCATTGAAGGGCCGGTTAAAGTAAAGCGAAAGTAGTTATTCGGGATGCTGGCGCAGTGCCGGTACCAGCCCGTAAGCTAATACAAGCAAGGACGGTCCACCTAGGTGGAAGACGGAATTGCCCAAAAGCTGCTCCGGAGTGCGTATCCCCCAATAACGCACTCCGGAGCTTTTTTGTGCCCCGCCGCAGCTCCGGCCGCCTGCGTGGGCTTACAGGCCAGATATACCCCCTGGGGGTACTTGCATTTATACCCCGCCGGGGTATACGTTGACTGCATGAGCGCTATCGAAGAAGCCGTTGCGGCCGCGGCAGCTGACCAGGTTCCCGCAGAGGCGGACATTGCCCCGCAGCACGGGTACACGGGCAACAAGGATGCCTACCTGCGGCGCCTCAAGCGGATCGAGGGCCAGGTGAGGGGCATCGCCCGGATGGTCGACGAGGACAAGTACTGCATCGACATCCTCACCCAGGTTGCCGCCGTCACCAAGGCCCTGCACGCAGTCAGCCTCGGACTGGTCGAGGAACATATTGGCCACTGCGTGGTGGGTGCAGCCTCCGAGCCGGACCCGGATGCCCGCGCTGAAGCCATCGACGCCAAGGTCAAGGAAGCCGCCGACGCAATCGGCCGGCTGCTTCGCTGACACCATCCACAATCCACCTCCGGCCACCGCCGGAACCTACAAAAGGAGCAAGCCATGAGCACCACCTCCCCCACCACCACAACCATCAGCGTCTCCGGCATGACCTGCGGGCACTGCGTATCGGCTGTCAGCGAGGAACTCGAAGCCATCGAAGGCGTAGAGGACGTGCAGGTGGACCTCAACGCCGGCGGCATCTCCACCGTGACCATCAGTGCAAACAAGGAACTCTCACCCACTGACATCGGGGAAGCCGTGGCCGAGGCCGGCTACCTGGTGGTCGCCAACGAAGCCTAAACACCCTCCCAACACCTGAAAGCTGACATGAGCCACCAAGAACTGCTGCGCCCGCCGGGAACCCGGATCGTCGAACTGGACATCCAGGGAATGACCTGTGCTTCCTGCGTCAACCGGGTGGAAAAGAAGCTCGGCAAGCTTGAGGGCGTTGCGGCAACAGTGAACCTGCCCCTGGAGTCGGCCTACGTCACGGCCCCGGAGGGCATTACCGACGAACAGCTGGTGAATACGGTCAACGCCGCAGGCTACAAGGCCACACTCCGGCCGCAGCATTACCCAGCCGTCGATGCGGAAACTCAAGGCAGCGCCGAAGGTGCGGTGCCCGCGAGCGGCGACGGCGGGGACTTGCGGCAGCATGCATCCAAGCAGGGCCCACGGCGGGAGGGTTCCCTGGACGAGCTGGCGAGTCGAGGGAACCGCCGGGGAGGGACGAGCGAGCATGCAGAGCAAGTGACCGGCGTCGCCGCCCGGCTCCGCCCCCGACTCATCCTGGCGGCAGTCCTGACCGTCCCGGTGTTCCTGGTCAGCATGGTCCCCGCGTTCCAGTTCCCCAACTGGGGCTGGGTGGCCGCGGTACTGGCCTTGCCGGTGGTCACGTGGGCTGCCTGGCCCTTCCACCGGGCGGCGGCGATCAATGCCCGGCATCTGGCCTCCACCATGGACACGCTGGTGTCGCTGGGGGTGGCTGCGGCCTACCTGTTCTCGGCCTGGCAGCTGCTGACGGACCCGCGGATGACGGAACACCCGGGGATGGAGGGCATGTCCGGTGGCCTGTACTTCGAGGTGGCCTCCGTGGTCACCACCTTCCTGCTCCTGGGCCGTTTCCTGGAAGCGAATGCCAAGCAAAAGGCCGGGGACGCCCTTCAGGCCCTGTTGAACCTGGGGGCCAAGGACGCCACCGTCCTGCGCAACGGCAGCGAACAGAAGATCGCTGCGGACCGGCTGCAGGTGGGCGACATCCTGGTGGTCCGCCCGGGCGAAAAGATCGCCACCGACGGCGTGGTGGTTGACGGTGCATCCGCCGTCGACGCTTCGCTGGTGACCGGCGAGTCCGTCCCGGTCGAGGTGGGGCCGGACAGCCGCGTCACAGGTGCCACCATCAACACCTCCGGCCGCCTCCTGGTGCGGGCAACCCGGGTGGGCGCTGAGACCACCCTTGCCCAGATGGCCCGGCTGGTGGCGCAGGCCCAGACCGGCAAGGCGCCGATCGCACGGCTCGCGGACCGCATCAGCGCCGTTTTCGTGCCGGTGGTTCTGGGCCTTGCCGTCCTGACCTTCGTGCTCTGGCTCCTGGTGGCCGGCCCCGACGCTGATGGCGGCCATTTGCGCCAGGCGTTCACGGCCGCCGTCGCCGTCATGGTGATTGCCTGCCCGTGCGCCCTGGGACTGGCCACCCCGGTGGGCCTGCTCACGGGCACCGGCCGGGGCGCGCAGCTGGGGATCCTGATCAAGGGCCCGCAGGTTTTGGAGGACACCCGCACCGTGGACACCATCCTGCTGGACAAGACGGGGACGGTGACCACCGGCATCCTGGCCGTCGACGCCATTTCCGCGCTCCCCGGCTTCGTTGAACAGGACGTCCTCCGGCTCGCCGGGGCAGTGGAGGCCGCGTCCGAGCACCCCGTGGCCCGCGCCATCGCGGCCGCGGCAGGTTCCGGGCGTGCAGCGAGCGACGGCGGCACCTTGCCGTCAGTGCAGAACTTCAGTTCCGCCCCGGGCGGCGGAGTGTCGGGAACCGTTGAGGGCAGGCAGGTGATGGCAGGGCGCAGCGGCTGGCTGGGGCAGAACGGTGTTGTCCTGGATGCTGGCCAGCGGGCCCTGCTGGCGGCCGCTGAAGAAGGGGGCGCCACGGCCATCTGCGTGGCGGTGGACGGCGCACCGGCCGGGATCATCAGCCTGCGGGACACCGTCAAGGAGGGCTCCGCCGCCGCCGTCACCCGGCTGAAGACGCTGGGCCTGCGGCCCATCCTGCTGACCGGCGACAACGCCGCGGTCGCCGCCCGGGTGGCTGACGCCGTCGGCATTGCTCCCGGCGATGTCTACGCCGGCGTCCTGCCGGAAGGGAAGGTCGAGGCAGTGCGGAAGCTCCAGGCCGCGGGTGCCACGGTGGCCATGGCCGGAGATGGCGTCAACGACGCCGCGGCGCTGGCGCAGGCGGACTTGGGGATTGCCATGGGATCCGGAACGGACGTAGCCATCGAAGCGGCGGACCTGACCGTGATGGGCAATGACCTCGCCCAGGTGGCGCAGGCAATCGAACTGTCACGGAAGACCCTGGGCACCATCAAGACCAACCTTTTCTGGGCGTTCTTCTACAACGCGGTGGGGATCCCGGTGGCCGCACTGGGGCTGCTCAACCCGATGATCGCCGGTGCCGCCATGGCCGCCAGTTCGGTCCTGGTGGTGGCCAACTCGCTGCGCCTGCGCAGCTTCGGCAAGTAGCCAATCCCGGTTCAGGACAGGTCAGGCCGCGCCGTACCGCACCGCGGCGCGGGCTTTGGCCTTGGCGGCCTCTTCCTCCCGGTCCTTGGGCGGCGCCTGCGTCACCAGGGAATCCAGCAGGTGCTGCGTGATGTGCGCAATCTCGTGGACCGCCTCATCGAAGGCTTCCTGGTTGGCCTTCGACGGCTTGGTGCTGCCGCTGATCTTGCGGACGTACTGAAGGGCGGCCGCGTGCACTTCCTCGGACGTGGCGTGCGGCTCGAAGTTGTGGAGGGTTCGGATATTCCGGCACATACCGCCATGCTAGGCTCTTCCAACGCCTGGGATCGACCCCTTTTTCATGGTCTCCACCCGGCGTCCATGGGGAGCCCGGCATGGGCAGGGCTGCCCATCGCCACTGTTTGGAGGCCGGGATAGGTTTTAGGCAATGGATCTTCCGGATGAGCCGGGGGGCCGCTGGGGATGCCGATCTGGTTCGGATCCACGACCTAACAAGGAGAAACTGATGGCTATTTGGGGTGCAGACGTTGAGCAGCTTCGCCAGCTCGGCAGCAAGCTTCAGGCAGGAGCGTCCGAGATCGAGACGCAGAAGTCCACTCTCACCAAGGTTCTGAGCAGCACCAACTGGGAAGGCCCGGACGCAACCAAGTTCCGCAACGAGTGGTCCGGTACCCACACCGCCATGCTCACCAAGGTTGCCGAGGCGCTGAAGGAAGCCGGCTCACAGGCCAAGCGCAACGCTGAAGAGCAGAGCCAGGCCTCGCACTAGGCTTACCGCCGCTGGCGGGAGGGCAGGGACACCAAACGGTGTCCCTGCCCTTTTTTGGGCGATGGGCTCTGCAGGATCCGCACTGCTAGGGGACGGGTTCGACGTCGTTCGCGTGTTCCAGCGGTGAGGCCGGCACCTGCGCGCCCTTGGCGGCTTCGGACGCCACGGCACGCAGCTCGTCGAGACGGACCAGGATGACCCCGCCCACGATCAGGACACCGCCCAGGAGCTGGACAGATCCGGGAAGTTCACCGAGCAGCAGCCACGCCCACAGCACAGCAAAAAGGACCTCGGTGAGGGACACGAAGGATGCCACCTTGGAGCCGAGCGCCCTGGCCGCCATGATGCCCGAGGTGTAGGCCAGGACGGTGGCCAGCACCACCAGCCCCGCAAGCGACACCCACCACGGCGTGGTCCAGGGTCCCAGATTGGTGTCCGCGGTGGTGAAGGCCATGGGCAGCAGGCCGGTGGCGGCGGCAAGCCACATGACCGCGGCACCCACCATGAGTCCCCCGGACGCCAACACGATGGGCGGCAGGGTGTCGTTTTCCCTGGCCGTGATGAAGAAGTAGATGGCCAGGCATACTGCGGCAGCCATGCCCCAGAGGACGCCGACCAGGTCCACCTTCACGGCGCCGGTAAGGTCCAGGACCAGCACCAGTCCGGCCAGGGACAGCAGCGTCCCGCCGGCGGTCAGCACCCGCGGACGGCGGCGGCTGGCGGCCCAGAGCCAGAGGACGATGATGACTGGGGCCAGATACTCCAGCAGGAGCGCGACGCCAACAGACAGGCGGGCTACCGCATTGAAGTAGAACAACTGGCAGGCAGCCACGCCGACGAGCCCGAACAGCACAATGGTGAGCCAGTTGTCCACCAACTGGTGCCAGCGGCCCTTCAGTGCGGACACCGCGGGAAGGGCGAGGATCAGGGCCGCCCCGGTGAGGCGGGCGGTGACGGCCGCACCAGGAGACCAGCCGGTTTCCAGCAAGGACTTGGCAAAGGATCCGGACAGGCCGAAGACTGCCGAGGAGAACAACGCGATGCCGAGCCCTGATGCCATGAAGCTGGTCCGCGTGGCGGAAGGTTCCGGGGTGGGGTTGTGGTTGTTGGCGGCAGGCACCGTCGCCTCCTGTCAGGAGTAAAGTGGGGTTATGCTCATGACATTACGCTTCGGCGCTGTAAGGAGTCAACATGGTCTTCGCCCCTGACACGGAAGTGGCGCTGCGCACGGTGGTGAACCTCATCAACACGGCGGCAAACGGCAGGGAAGGGCTGACCTCCGTTGCCGACCTGGACAGCTTTCTGGACGCGGAAGGATTTTCCGGCGCCCGGAACCGGGATGCCGTGGAACTGGAAAGCGTGCTGCAGCTGCGCCGCGAACTGGCAGCTGTTTGGACGGCTGATGAGGACGCCGCCGTGGACACGGTCAACCGGCTGCTGCGCGACGCAAACGCCCTGCCACAGTTGATGAAGCACGACGGGTGGGACTGGCACCTGCACGCCACGGCACCGGAGGCGCCGCTGGCAGACCGGATGAGTACCGAGGCGGCCATGGCCCTGGCTGACGTCATCCGCAGCAAGGAAATGGACCGGCTGCGCATCTGTGATTCGGAGGACTGCGATGCGGCCGTGCTGGACCTGAGCCGCAACCGGTCCAAGCGGTACTGCGATACGGGCAACTGCGCCAACCGCGCCCACGTTGCCGCGTACCGCGCAAGGCAGGCGGCGGGGGGCTAGCGGGAGCGGGCCGTTCCAGTGGCACCCGCGGACGATGCCGGGCCGCTGGATTGCCCTGCTAG
Source organism: Arthrobacter sedimenti (assembly GCF_042652025.1). Lineage (NCBI taxonomy): Bacteria > Bacillati > Actinomycetota > Actinomycetes > Micrococcales > Micrococcaceae > Arthrobacter > Arthrobacter sedimenti. Next base: position 167,142 of record NZ_JBHSDQ010000005.1, read on the forward strand.
CGCTGCGGGGTGCCGCCCGTTCCGTCATCGGAGGACGGCGGGGTCTGGCTGCCCGGAGCACCAAAGCCGTGGCCGGAACCTCCGTGTGGTGATGCCTTGGGCGCAGAGCTGAGGTTCACGCCCGAGCCCTTGCCCAGGTGTTCCGCGTTCTCTTTGTAGCTCATGGACAGCATCGCGGCGATCACCAGGGTGACGATGAAGGCGATGCCGGCTGCGGTGAAGGCGAGGTCGAAGCGGGGCGCGCGGGCGCTTCCCCCGGAGGCGAAGATCAACACCGCAACGAAGGCGACGACGGCCCAGAATGCCGAGAACATCAGGGGACCCTTCACCGAGGTCCGCAGCTTGCGCGGTTTTCCTTGATGCTGGTCAGCCACAGTGGTTCCTCCCTGCAGGCGGCGCACGGCCGGCCTGGTTTACGTTTGCGGTGTCGCACCCATTTTCTACATAAAGTAGAAGGGCACTCCTCCTAGTTTACGGCTTTCCTGCCCCGGCGCGGGCATCGTGCCGCAGGGTCAGGCCGGAAAGAACCCACAGGACGCCCGAAATGATCGCTCCACCACCGGCTACACCCAGCAGCGCGTGGGCGCCGAGGTTGATGAAAAACGGCAGGAGCACAGCTGTTCCGATGCCGATGACCCCCGAGGCAATCCAGTCCCTGGCGAGCACGTGGCGGCCCTTGTATTGCAGGCCGCAGGCGAGCTCGAGGACACCGGCGACGCCAAGCCCCAGGGCTGCGATCACCCCGAATAACAGGTCGCTGTGCAGGAGGAGCACGGCAAAGCCGGCACCGGCCAGGATGGCGCCGGCGGCGGAGAGCAGCTTGCCGGGGGCAGAGTTCTGGGCAAAGCCCGCTGCGGGGACGGTGCGGAGCGACACCACCCCGGCGGCCAGGAGGTAGAGCCCGCCGGCCCAACCCATGACCTCCACGGACGGGGAAGTCCAGAAGACCGTCACCGCGCCAAATACCAGCGCAGCAGCCGATCGGAGCAGGACCGGCTTCCAAAGGTCGTTACGGGGGGCGGTTCCGGGAGCAGCGCCCGCGGGGGTGGATGGTTGCGTCACCGGTCCAGTTTAGTGGGGGCGGCTGGGAGGTCTAACCGGGCCCGCCTCAGGCGGAGCCCAGCACCATCCAGCGGTCGGAGCGCGAACGCAGGCCCAGCGTGACTGCGCGCGCCGCCATGTACCCCAGCGCGAAGGCCACCCAGAGCCAGCCGAGCCCGGAGGCGCCGGGGGCGCCGGACAGTGCAACCCATGCCAGCAGAGGCACGTAAACCACGAGGTTTATAAGTCCCGCGAGGGCGAGGTACCGCGCGTCACCTGCCCCGATCAGCACTCCATCCAGGACAAAGACGTAGCCGGCGATGGGCTGCCCCGCGGCCAGGACCCAGAGTGCCACGGTAAGCACCTGCTGCACCTGGTGGTCAGGGGTAAACAGGGCTCCGGCCCAGGGTGCCGCCGCGGCCAGCAGCAGGCCGGTCAGCACGCCGAAGCCTACTCCCCAGCGGATCATGGTCCCCGTCAGCAGCCGGGCCCTGGCCGCGTCGGACGCGCCGAGCTCCTTGCCAATAAGCGCCTGGGCGGCGATGGCCAGGGCATCCAGCGCGAACGCCAGGAAGGAAAAGATGGTCATCGCCAGCTGGTGGGCTGCGAGGTTCACTTCGCCTTGGGCCGTGGCGACCAGCACGGTGGCCAGGATCGCGGCGCGCAGGCTGAGCGTGCGCAGCATGAGCCAGGACCCCACGCGGGTCATGCTGCGGATGCCCCGCCAGCTGGGCAACAGGCTTACGCCGTGGCGCACCGCGTTCCGGCGCACCATCACCACGTAGACAGCGGCCATGGCCCACTGGGCAATGCTGGTTCCCATCGCGGAGCCCACCACGGACAGGCCCAGGCCGTAGACAAGCCACAGGTTCAGGACGATGTTGACGCCGAATCCCGCAGTGGCAACCACCAGTGGGGTGCGGGTGTCCTGCAGGCCGCGCAGCACGCCGGTACCGGCGAAGATCAGCAGTATGGCCACCAGCCCCGGCATGGACCAGCGGAAGTAGTCGACGGCAAAGCTCCGGACGCTGCCCTCGGCGCCCAGGAGGTCAATCAGCGGCCCTGCCGCGGCAAAGCCCGCCCCGGCGAGGAGTATGCCAAGGATCAAGGCGAGCCACACGCCGTCGCGCCCTGCGGCCAGCGCCTTGCCGAGCTGCCCGTCACCAATGGCCCGGGCAACAGCCGGAGTGGTGGAGTAGGCCAGGAAGACCATGAGCCCGACGGCGGTCTGCAGCACCGCCGATGCCAGCCCCACCCCCGCAAGCTGGGCGACGCCGAGATGGCCCACGATGGCGGAGTCCGCCAGCAGGAAGAGGGGTTCCGCCACCAGCGCCCCGAAGGCGGGGACGGCGAGGCGGAGTATTTCCCGCGCCGGGCCTCGGGTGGCTGCCGGGGACGCGGGGGCTGGTCGTTGGGGCACGGAGACAGCTTAGTGGCGCCCGCCGGCGGGGCACCGCCGGACATGAGAAAGCCCACAGTCCACGGCTTTTAGTTGACAGTTCAACTAATACTCCGACAGGCTGGACATATGAACCAGTCGCGATTGACCACCACAGCCCTCACCGCCCTCCGCCTGATCCTCGGCTTTCTCTTTGCAGCCCATGGCTGGCAAAAGTTCAATGAGTGGACCATCGCCGGAACGCAGGCCTCCTTCGCCAAGATGGGCGTACCGGCGGCCGATGTCATGGCTCCGGCAATCGCCGTCCTGGAACTGGCCGGCGGGATTGCCCTGATCCTGGGCGTCCTCACCCGCGTGGTGGCCGCGCTCCTGGTCCTGGACATGCTGGGAGCACTCTTCCTGGTCCATGCCCCTGCAGGCATCTTTGCCGCAAACGGAGGATATGAACTCGTCTTGCTCCTCGCCGCGGCAGCATTCGCCCTGGCGCTCACCGGCGCAGGCCGACTCTCCGTGGACCGCGCGCTCTTCGGCCGCCGCAAGTCCCGGCTGGCAGCCCTGGCCTAACCACGGCTGAACGGACAAATGCCGGACGGCGGCTGCGCACCAACTGCGCAGCCGCCGTCGTGGTTAATGCAGGCGGAACGTTTGTTGCAATCCCAACCGGCCGGTAACCAGGGCCGTCAGTATGATCGCACCATGACTGAAACCGGACGCCCCAACTCCGTGACCCTCCGCTTCCTCGCCGCCCCCACCGACGTGGGCCACAGTGGATCAGTGGATGCCGGCACGGTACTGGAGTGGGTGGACAAGGCCGCATATGCCGCAGCGGTGGGATGGGCCAAGTCCTACTGCGTGACCGCCTACGTGGGCAACATCCACTTCGCCGATCCCGTCAACAGCGGCGACATGGTGGAGGTGGAGGCCACCATCGTCTACACCGGACGGTCATCCATGCACATCCGGACAGTGGTCTCCTCCGGCGACCCGAAAGGCGGCGCTGCCACGATGCGCAGCACATGCATGGTCATCTTCGTGGCCGTGGGTGAGGACGGCAAGCCCGTCCCGGTACAGCAGTTCGAGCCTGTCACACCGGAAGAGATGGAGCAGCGGGACCACGCACTGGCCAGGGTCAAGGTCCGCGAGCAGATCGTGGAAGCTATGAACCGGCAGGAATACACCGACGCCGGCACAGCCGAACGGGTGACGCTGCGGTTCATGGCCGCGCCCACCGATGTGAACTGGGGCGGCAAGGTCCACGGCGGCATTGTGATGAAGTGGATCGACGAGGCCGCCTACGTTTGCGCCTCACGCTACTGCGGCCGGGATACGGTGGCGGTGTTCTCCGGCGGCGTGCGCTTCTACCGGCCGCTGCTGATTGGCCATGTGGTGGAGGTGGAAGCCCGGCTGGTCTACACCGGGACCAAGGGCATGCATATCGCCGTCCACGTCCGTTCCGGCGACCCCAAGGGCCGGGAACTGAACCTCACCACCTATTGCCTCACCGTGATGGTGGCGCGCGACGACGAGGGAACCTCAGTGCCCGTGCCCGCCTGGGTGCCGGTCAGCGACGAAGACAAACGGCTCCACGCCCACGCCCGCGAACTCCTGGAGATCCGGGGAACGGCGCCCGGGAACCGGCTGCCCAACCATCTGCTGGCGCGGGGCGCTTAGAAGCCGCCACCGCCGCCACCGTCACCGGCCATGTTGGCGAACCGTGAGTAATGGCCCTGGAACGCCACCACGATGTCCTTGGTGGGACCGTTACGGTGCTTGGCCACCAGGATGTCCGCCTCGCCCGCGCGCGGAGACTCCTTGTCGTAGACGTCCTCGCGGTGGAGCAGGATGACCATGTCGGCGTCCTGCTCGATGGAGCCGGACTCACGGAGGTCGGACACCATGGGCCGCTTGTCCTGGCGCTGTTCCGATCCACGGTTCAGCTGGGACAGGGCGATCACGGGGACCTGGAGTTCCTTGGCCAGGAGCTTCAGCGCACGTGAGAACTCGGAGACCTCCTGCTGGCGGGACTCCACTTTCTTACCGGAGCTCATGAGCTGGAGGTAATCCAGGACCACAAGCTTGAGGTCATGCTGCTGCTTGAGCCGGCGGCATTTGGCCCGGATCTCCATCAGGGACATGTTGGGGCTGTCGTCGATGAACAGCGGGGCCTCATTCATGCGCCCCATGGTGGTGGCGATCTTGGACCACTGCTCGTCCTTGATGGTGCCCTTGCGGAGATCCTGGAGGCTGATGGTGGCCTCGGCTGAGAGCAGTCGCATGGCGATCTCGTTCCGGCCCATTTCCAGGGAGAACATGACGGTGGCCAGGTTGTGCTTGATGGCTGCGGAGCGGGCGAAGTCCAGGGCGAAGGTTGACTTGCCGACAGCGGGACGGGCGGCGATGACGATCATCTGGCCCGGGTGGAGTCCGTGGGTCAGTTCATCCAGTTCGTAGAATCCGGTGGGGACGCCCACCATCCCCTCGCCGCGGTGGCCCGACGCCTCGATCTCGTCCACCGTGGACTCCATGACGTCCTTCAGCACCACGTAGTCCTCTGCGGTGCGGCGTTCGGCCACGGCATAAACTTCTGCCTGCGCCTGGTTGACCAGGTCCTCCACCTCGCCGTCCGAGCCGTAGCCCAACTGGACGATCTTGGTGCCGGCGTTCACCAGCCGGCGAAGCACTGCCCGCTCGGCCACGATTTCGGCGTAGTAGCCGGCATTGGCCGCAGTGGGGACGGTCTGGATCAGTTCGTGCAGGTAGGCGGGGCCGCCGATCCTGTTGATTTCAGCCCGCTTGGTCAGCTCATCGGAAACAGTGACCGCGTCCGCAGGTTCGCCCCGGCCGTACAGGTCGATGATTGCTTCGTAGATGGTCTCGTGGGCGGGCCGGTAGAAGTCCTGGCCGCGAAGGATTTCCACAACATCGGCGATGGCGTCCTTGGAGAGCATCATGCCGCCCAGTACGGACTGTTCGGCAGCGATGTCCTGCGGGGGCTTCCTGCTGGCGTACGATCCACGGGTTGCCTCGACAGGGTCCAGATGCGCGATTGACAAAGCTGCCGTCCTCCATTTGTACCGGGCGTGCGTCCGGTGATCCATCCTGCTCGCGGCCTCCGGAAAATCCGGCTCCCGCTACTTGTCCAGTTCTACCCACTGGCTCTGACAATCGAGTGCCGCAGGGGTTCACATATACCCCCGCCTGGAGTTATCCCCAGTATCCACAGCTTTTCCACAGGTGCGCGTGAAAGCGGCAGAGTGGGGTCCGAATCGAAGCAGGGCAGGCCCTGTTTCGGCCGCGGAGAACAGGTACCCCGCTACGCTAACCGCCGGGCTGCCAGCGGCAAAGCCAGCATGCAGGAACAGTTGTGGATAACCTGTGCAGTACGGGGCATAGCTTGTGCACAGCCTGTGGGGAAGCCTGTGGATACAAAAGTTTTTTATCCTCCAACAGCGGTCTGACCTGCGCAAACGTCCCCTTTGGCATGTGGAGTAAATATTTCTTTGATGGAATTTCATCCACAGGCCCCATTGGGCCCTTGCGCCGGGAAGCGGGGGGAAGTGCGCCTTCGCGGCTTGAAGGCCCACGCCGTGGCCCTGCTCATATTCCACCGTGGGAGTTTGACGGGCAGCAGCCGGGGCTGTATGCCCACCGATGAATATTGCTGTGGATAACCATGATCTGGATTAAGATCTTGGTAGCCAGAACATGCAGTTGTGCAATCAGCAGCAGGAACAGGGCTGGGCGGATGGCCAGCAAAGCAATCGCACCTGGCGAGGGCCAGGAAGTAGACAGAACGGCTCGTGAAAATGGAATCCCTTGTGGTCCCGGTCCTTATCCTGCTCGCGGTGGTTGCGGGGGTGACGGTGGCGTACCGCGCCACCCGGAAGCGCAGGGCCGCACACCCCTCCGACCCCGCCCAGCCCGCCGCGTCATCACTGAAGCTGGCCCGGACCGCGGCGGACCGGTTGTCGGAAGACGAACACCGGCGGATCTACGCGTTGATTGCGCAGGGCCAGGCCATGGCCGCCATCAAGCTGTACTACGAGATCACCGGAGAGGGGCTGCGGGCCTCACGGGACGCCGTGGGCGCCCTGGCCGCCCACCCACAGCCTTACCGGCGCGAGGAGCCGGCTCCGGCCGTCGAGGAGGACGACGACGAGCCACAGCGTTTCCCGTACCGCTACCGGGCCATCGCCAGCAAGGGCGACGTCACGCGGGAGGTGAGCAGCAACATGCTCAACGATGAGATCTACGGCAGGATTCGCACCCTGGCCCGGAGCGGCGACACGGAGGGGGCAGCCAATGCATTGACCCGGCACTCCGACATCTCACTCACCCAGGCACGGGAGTTCATCGCGCTGCTGGATGACTAGAGGGTGGACCGACTAACGGGGCCCTGCGATCCCCGCCAGCAGCTGTTCGAAGGGCAGGGACTCCAGCAGAGCGGGTTTCCGACCCGGCTGAGGCCCCTCGAGCAGCCGCGTGAACTCACCGGCGGCCCGCTCGATGCGGTCCGCCAGGGACCCACCGCCCTCTTCTGCAGTGCCCCAATCCTGGGGTCCTGCAAAGACACCGGTTGCAGCCATGCGGGTGCGGAGGTAGCTGAAGAGCGGCCGGAGTGCGTAGTCCAGGACCATCTGGTGCCGGTCCGTGCCGCCGGTGGCGCCCAGCAGGACCGCCTTGCCGTCCAGCGACTTCGGGTCCAGGACATCAATGAAGGACTTGAAAAGACCACTGTAGGACGCGCTGAACACCGGCGTCACAGCGATGACCCCGTCCGATGCCTCAACGCCGGCGATAACTTCCGCCAAGCGTGGTGCGGCGTAGCCGGTCACGAAGTTGTTGGCGATGTCCACGGCCAGGTCACGGAGTTCGACGACATCCACTGCCACGACGAAACCGGCTGCCTTGAGCTGCCGCTCGGCGGCTGCCGCGAGCTGGTCCGCCAGCAGCCGGCTGGATGAAGGTACGCCGAGCCCGGCGGAAAGGACGGTGATGCGGCGGGTTTCCATGACATTCTCCTGGTGCTCGTTCAGTTTCATTCTACATGCATATGCATTTATATCCATGAACTGCGGGCAGCTTCGAGATATTCCCGGCCAGCTCCGGGGGTGTGGATTCCTGCCGGCCATACCCGGACCGGGCCCCGCTCAGAGCAGCACGCTCCCGTTGATGCAGGTGCTGGAATCACCGCCCACCCAGATTTCCCCGTCCGCGGCACTGATATGGATGCGCCCCGCGCGGCCCAGGACCGTCCCCTGCGAGGCCAGGTACTGCTCCGGCGCACGTCCACTTCCAATCAGCCACTGTGCGGCTCCGGCGTTGAAACTGCCCGTGACGGGGTCCTCCACCATGGCGTCGCCCGGCAGGAACGTGCGGACCTCAAAGTCGGTACCGGCGCCCGGTGCATGAGGCCCAATGACGCCAACCTTGAGGCTGCCCATGGCTGCCTGGTCCGGCTCAAGGGCCAGCACTCGTTCAGCAGACCCCAGGAGGACCCCGATCCATTCAGGGCCGTTCACCAGCCAGGCGGCGTCAAGGACATCATCCAATGGCAATCGCAGCGCTGCCGCCAACTGCCGGCGGACCGGCGCTTCCACGGGGCCGAAGCGGGTCAGGGGTGGTGCGGCGAAAGCCAGCCTCCCGGCGTCGCGCCTTACCTTGACCAGCCCGGCCGCGCACTCCTGCACCACGTAGCTGTCCGCCTTTGGCACTCCGCCGGCTTCCAGCCAGGTATGGGCGGAGCCCAGCGTGGGGTGGCCCGCGAACGGGAACTCCTCCGAGCCGGTGAAGATCCGGACCCTGTAATCAGCGCGGGGATCCTCAGGCGGCAGGAGGAAGGTGGTCTCCGAAAGGTTGGTCCAATTGGCGAAGTGCTGCATGGTCGCGGTGTCCAGGCCCTGGGCATCAAGGACGACGGCGAGCGGGTTGCCGCGGTAGGGCTGGCTGGCGAATACATCCACCTGGTGGAAAGGACGGCTGCGGGGTGTCGGGTTCACCGGAGCAGGCTACCACCGCCAAAACGAAAGACCCCCGCCGCCGGAATCCGGCAACGGGGGTCATGACGTGGAGTGGGAAATTACTTTCCTGCCACCACGTCGAGTTCGATCACAGCAGCAACGTCAGCGTGGAGGCGGACGTTGGCCTGGTAGGAACCAACCGACTTGATGTGGGCCGGCAGTTCAACCTTGCGCTTGTCGATCTTGCCAAGGCCAGCGGCCTCAACAGCGTCGGCGACGTCGCCCTGCTTGACGGTGCCGAACAGGCGGCCGGACTCGCCGGCCTTGACGACCAGCTTGACCGGCTTGGCGGACAGTGCGGCGGCCTGCTTCTGAGCATCTTCCAGAGAAGCGTGCTCGCGGGCAGCGCGGGCAGCCTTGATGGACTCAACCTGCTTCTCGCCACCCTTGGACCAGGTCAGGGCGAAGTTGCGGGGCAGCAGGTAGTTACGTGCGTAACCGTCCTTGACCTCGACAACATCGCCAGCAGCACCGAGACCGGTAACTTCGTGGGTCAGAATGAGCTTTGCCATGTTAGTTAATCCCTTCCTTAGCCGCGGCCAGCGCCGGAGTAAGGCAGCAGAGCAACTTCGCGGGCGTTCTTGATTGCCTGGGCGATCTTGCGCTGTTCCTGCACCGTAACGCCAGTGACGCGACGGGCGCGGATCTTGCCGCGGTCGGAGATGAACTTGCGCAGCAATGCTACGTCCTTGTAGTCGATGACAGTGATGTCAGCGGCCTTCAAGGGGTTGGACTTTGGTTTGGGCTTACGGAGTTCAGCCTTAGCCATCGTGGAGCTCCTATTCTAGGGAGCCCGTGGATATTGATCCACGGGATGGTGGTGGTCCGACGGCGGCAGCTGCTTTGGGTGCCTTGAGCACCCTGGCAGTCCCGGCGCCGGGCCGTTGTTTGGGTTTTAGAAGGGAGGTTCGGAATCGGGGCCGTTGCCCCAGCCGCCTGCGTTGGACACCCCGGGTGTGGCCCAGGGATCATCCTGTGCAGCCTGCTGGCTGCCGCCGCCCCAGCCTCCGCCGGAGTTGCCGCCCTGGTTTCCACCAGAGTTGCCGCCTCCGAAGCCACCGCCGCTGTTGCCGCCGCCGAAGCCGCCGCCACCCTGTCCGCCGGAGCGCTGGGTGCGGTTGACCTTGGCGTTGGCGTAGCGCAGGCTGGGGCCGATTTCGTCGACCTCAAGCTCGATGACGGTGCGCTTTTCGCCTTCTTTTGTTTCGTAGGAGCGGCTCTTCAGCCTGCCGGTCACGATGACGCGCATACCCTTTGTCAGGGACTCGGCAACGTTTTCGGCTGCTTCACGCCAGACAGCGGCGCGGAGGAACAGGGTCTCCCCGTCCTTCCACTCGTTGGACTGGCGATCAAAGGTGCGGGGGGTGGAAGCGATGGTGAAGTTCGCTACTGCCGAACCGGACGGTGTGAACCGCAATTCCGGGTCATTGGTGAGGTTACCGATGACCGTAATGGTGGTCTCGCCTGCCATCTACTGCCTCCTTGTTCGATCCTGGGTGAAGAGTGCGTTTCCTGCGGGGTAAAGAATGAAGACGGCTGAATTACTCAGCAACAACCTTCTGCTCTTCGGGGCGGGTGATCTTGGTGCGCATGATGGTCTCGTTAAGAGACAGCTGGCGGTCAAGTTCCTTGGCGGTCTCCGGCTTGGCGGTGAAGTTCACCACGGCGTAGATACCTTCGGACTTCTTCTTGATCTCGTAAGCCAGCCGGCGACGGCCCCAGATGTCAACCTTTTCGATGGTTCCACCATCGTTGGTGATGACGTTCAGGAACTTCTGAAGCGACGGCTCAACGGTACGCTCTTCGACCTCGGGGTCGATGATTACCATCAATTCGTAAGGACGCATATGTGAACCCACCTCCTTTGGGCTAAGCGGTTACGGCATTTCCGTAACAGGAGGTTCATTTGCGATTCCGTGCAATGCCTTGCCGCCCGAACGGAGGCAGGCGCAGCACAGACTTCACTATCTTAGTGCATTTGGACCCGATAGGCGATTTGCGCCTGACTCGAGGCTAGCCGCGTGACGGTCTGAGCAGGCATCCCCGGTGACGCTATGTGGAAAACCGGAAAAAGGGGCCGGATGCCACCAAGTCGGGGCACTTCCCGCAGAACCGCGACGTGAGTCCCGTTACCTAATTGTGATTTTAGGGCCGCATTCGTGTACGGTCGAGCGGGGGCCGCCCCCAGCCGGCCCCAATCCCGGATGACGCCCAGCTCTGCCGCTTCCGGTGATCCACCAAGTTCCAGGCAGAGGCGGGGGACCCAAGTGTCACGGGCCTGGCTTGCGCCTGCCCTGGGGTGAAGCCGCACACGCGGCCGGATGCCTCATCCGAACCCGACAGCTAACTCCGCAGGCGTTGAGAGGTAACTTCCCCATGCCCGCACACCGCAAAAACAGCGCCCACCCAGCGCCCCGTTATCAAAAAGAGACCGCCGCCGACGCCCCCCTTCATCCTTCCACCGGGGCCAAACCAGGCCCCGGGCGGCGGCCCTGGCCCCTCGCTGCCGGTCTCGCCGCAGCACTCCTCGGGGCGGCTTCCCTGGGCCTCGGCCTGGCCCAAAGCACCAACCCCACAGATGTGGCGCGGGTGGCGAGCGCCTCCGACACCGGCAGTGGTGTCCCGGTAAGCGATGTCCCCACGAAGGAACCGGCCGTTGCCCCTGCCCCCGCCACGCCCGCTCCGGCACCTTCCCCGGCTGCCGCTCCTGCTCCGGGCCCGTCCCTCCCCCAGGCTCCTGCCGCGGCAGAGCCGCCGGCACCGGCCGTCCCGTCCGCCCCCGAGGCCCCTATCGCCCTGGCGCCGGCCGCGGCCCAGCTGGCCAGCAGCGGCGCGCCGATGCCCACCGGGGTGCCCGGGAACTGGACCCTGGCGTTTGCCGACGACTTCAACGGCGCCGGATTGGACACCGCCAAGTGGTCCGGCTGCTGGTTCTCCCCCGGCTGCGGAACCATGAACAAGGTCTCCACCAGTCCCGCCAACGTCTCGGTGGCCAACGGAAACCTTGCCTTGGGCCTGGCATCCTCCACTTCCGGCGCGTTGGTGTCGACCAACCCGAAGGGCGGCGCAGGCACGGGCTTCCAGTTCACCACCGGCTACGTGGAGGCGCGCATCAAGTTCCCCGGAAACGCCAATGGCCTCTTCAACTGGCCCGCATTCTGGACCACGGGGCAGTCCTGGCCGGCCACCGGCGAGAACGACATCGCCGAGGTGCTCCAGGCGAAGATGACCGTTAATTACCATTCCACTTCCGGCTCGCAGAACCAGGGCGGCGTCGGCGGGAACTGGGCCAATGAATACCACACCTTTGGCCTGCACCGGATGGCCAACTCGTCGGATGTGTACTTCGACGGCGTCAAGGTCAAGTCCTACCCCACGAATGACGGAAACGCCCCGCAGTACATCGTGCTGAACGTGGGCGCCTCGTCAACGAACCCGGCCTACGGCCCCCAGTCCCAGATGCTGGTGGACTACGTGCGGGCCTGGCAGTAGCCAGCCACGCACCCATGTGATGAAGGACGACGGCGGGACCTCCCGCCGTCGTCCTTTCGCTTTTCCTGTGGTTTCCCTCAAGGTTGCCTAAAGCAACCCTTCCCCCCTTGATGTGATCCATTACACTCTTGCAATGAAGCTCCTGTACGTGACGGAAAGCGTGCCCAACCGGGATCCGGAACTGGGGGATGGCAGCTCCATGATTCCGTACGAGGTGATCCTGCACCTTCCCGCCGATGTTGCCGTCACGCTGCTGACTTTCTCCGGTCCCGTTCCGGTCCCGGCAGCCATCAGGAACCGGTGTGAGACGGTGTACGAACTGGCACCGCGGGAAGAACTATCGGCCTTCGTGCGGTCCCTGGGCGGCCTCACCGGCCTGGGAAAACAGCGGCGCGCCACACCCTCCGCCCGCGCTGCCGCCGCCCGCCTGTCCGCCGGCCAGGACGCCACGCTGATCCACGGACCGCACGCCCTCTTCCTGTCCCACCACATCACCGGGCCGTTAGTGCTGCAGACGGTGGACCCCTGGTCCATCCGGGCCGGCATGGACACCGCCATCGCGCGGACGTTCCGGCCCGCCTACCGGCTGCGTGAAGAGTTGGCGGCACGCGCTGAACGGCAGTTGCCGGCAAGAGCCCGGCTGCTGACCGTCGGGGCGCAGGACGCTGCCGCGTGGGCCGCCAAGCTGGGCAGGCCGGTCAGGAGCATCCCCAACGGAACGGAAGTGGCAACAGGACCCCGCAGGAGGCGGGATGTACCCGTGGTGTGTTTCGCGGGCAGCCTCAACTACGCCCCCAATGTGGACAGCGCCGCTGTATTGGTTGAAAGAATCGCGCCCCAGGTGTGGCGGGAGGTGCCGGACGCCCGCTTCGTCATCGCGGGGCGCCGGCCCACACCGGCCGTGCAGGCACTGGCCGGCCCACAGGTGGAAGTCCTGGCCAACGTGCCCTCCATCCTGGACGTATTCCACGGGGCCGATGTGGCGGTCTTCCCGGACGAACACGGCGTGGGTATCCGGAACTCCGTGCTGGAAGCCCTGGCAGCCGGGCTGCCCGTGGTGGCAACGCCGGTGGCCGCCAGGGAACTGCCTGCGCATCCGCTGCTGGCCGTTGAGGGCAGTATGGACGCCCTTGTCCGCAGGGTGGTGGAGCAGCTCAGACTCCCCCGGGCTGCCCAGGAACCACCGCAAGGACCAGGGCAAGGGGCGCCGCAGGACGGATCCACCGGAGGAACCGCAGTCCGGACCTGGGAAACCGTCGCCGGCGAATACCTGGCGGAGGTCCGTGCGGCTGTTGCTGCGTCTTCCCCGGCCGGGGCACTTTCCCAACCGAACAGGCAACCGTGACGTACGCGCCGGGGGAATTGGAACGCAAGGGCGTCCGGGGCGCCCTGTGGCAAGGCATGGCCTTTGCCTCCGGCAGGGTGATCGTGCTGGTCACCACGGTGGTGCTGGCGCGGCTCCTGTCGCCTGCGGAATATGGCCTCGTTGCCCTGGCACTGGTGCTCATGGCATATGCGGAAACCATAGCTGACGCCGGCGTGGGGCAGGCGCTGGTCTATCTTCCCAGGACGCCCGTCATAGCGCGCTCCGCACTGCTGCTTTCCGTTGCCCTGGGTGTGGGCCTGGCCTTGGCGGCGGTGCTCGCCGCCGACACCGTGGAGGACGTGGTTGGGCTCGACGGCGTGGCCCCGCTGGTCCAGGTCCTGGGCGTTTCAGTGCTGGCAACCGCGTGCGGCGCCGTCCCGGAGGCCATCATGCGCCGGGACCTGAAGTTCAGGCAGCTGACGGCGGCTCCGGTGCTCCGCGCCGCAACCATGGGAACGGTGACCCTCTACCTGGCCTTCACCGGCCACGGCGCCTGGTCGCTCGCCGTCGGAACAGCTGCCGGGTCCGTGGCCTACGCCGCCACCTGCTGGTTCCTGATCCGCCACGAGGCGCCCTGGCAGCTTTGGCGGGTGAGCCGCAGCGCAATCGGCGAGAACGTCCGCTTCGGCGCCCCCGTCGCCGGCAGCACCTTGCTGGCCAGGGCGATTTTCGACGTCGACTACCTGGTTATCGGCGTCATCCTGGGCGCCCAGGCCTTAGGCCTCTATACCCTCGCCTTCCGGCTGCCCGAAGCCTTGATCCTGAACGTCTTTTTCGTGCTCTCCACCGTCCTGTTCCCCCTGTACACCCAGGTCCGCGGGGACCGGCAGCGGCTGCGGGACGGGTACCTGAAAAGTGTCACGGTGCAGGCGCTGTACGGCATTACGGCGGGCGTAGGACTGGCCGTGGTGGCCCCCGTCCTGGTACCGGTACTGTTCGGCCGGCAGTGGGAGCAATCAGTCACGCCGCTGGTATTCCTTGCCCTGTACGCGGCGGCCCGGTCCCTTGGCGCCGGGGCCAATGACGTCTACAAGGCCATGGGCAGGCCAGGGCTCTCCATTTGGATCTCCGTGGTCCGCCTGGTGGTCCTCCTCCCCGCGCTGATCTTTGCCAGCCGCTGGGGCATTGTGGGTGTTGCCTGCGCCCAGATGGTGGTGGCCGTGGTCTTCGCGTTCGGCATGCAGGCTGTGGCCGCCAAAGTAATGGGAACCAGGATGCGCCGCATGCTGCGCGCCGCGGCACCCGGCCTGGTGTGCGGCGCCGCGGTGGGGCTGGTGGGCCTCCTGAACCTCGCGCGGCATGCGCTAGGACCCGTCCCCACGCTGGCGGTCATGGTGGTTGCCGGCGTAGCGCTGGTGTACGCGGTGCTGCGGTTCGGCTACCGGGAGCTGCACGACGAGATACTCGGTCTGTTCAGGCGCAACCACGAAAGTCCAGGAGCGGCGGAAAGCCGGACCTCCTAGGGTTTCTTGCCTGAATTCGTGCCCCCTGGGCCGGGGAAGTTGTTGCCCTTAAACCGCTTCCACCACGTGGCGCCACAACCAGAAGTCCCTATCGGCCTGGAGGGTGGCCCGGACTTTCCCGTTCCCCTGTAAGGGATCCGCCTCCGCTTCCTGGGCCAGGCGGTCGGCGAGCGTAGCGGTGGACCGGGCCCAGGTGGCGATGACCAGCAGGGGAAGGAGCGACTGGTCAACTCCCCTCATGCCAAGGTGGCGGGACAGCGGGTCAAGCGCCCAGCCGCCCTGGCCGAACGCCTTGTCGAAGGCCGCCAGCTGGGCCTCCCTGGCGAACGCCTGTTCGCTGGACTCGCTCAGGTACTGGAGGTAGAAAACCAGGTCATGCCCGGGCACGCCGTCGGTGAGGGACCGTTCCCAGTCCATGACCTGCAGGGCGCCGCCGGGCTTGATGAGCAGGTTGGGGTGGCTCAGGTCGCCGTGTTCGATGACGGCGGGCAGCTGAGCCTGGCGCAGGGGCGCCAGGCGTTGGTGTGTATGTTCAACCAGTTCACGCGTTGGGGCATCCCCTGCAAGGTCCTCAAGCGCCGCCAGGGGCGCGGCTACGGCGCGCTGGTACCAGTCCGCGTTGTCCGTGGCAGCATGGGTGCACGGAAGCGAAGCGACAAATTCGCTCCCGGTGGCGACGGCGGACGGCAGGTCCGCGGCCACCGTCCGGGGATCGAGGGGCCTGCCGGTCAACGCCGTTTCGACGAGGACCGTAAAGGGTCCCGCGTCCCTGATCCCCACGAGGCGCGGAACTCCGCCACCCGAGCTGTCGACGGCGGCCGAGAGTTGATCAAGCATGGCGGCCTCACGGCGCACTCCGCTGTTGTCGCCGGGCTGGCGGGGGACTTTCACTACCAGGGCGGGTTCCCTTTCCCGGGAGGGAAACACCAGGGCCACCACGTGCCGGGAGGTGGCGAAGCGCGGGGTCAGCAGCAGCGTCTCCCAGCGCTTCCCCAGGCCGTACCGGTCAAGGGCGAACTCGTCGTAGTGGTCCCGCAGGAACTGGTCCACGAAGCTCATGGCTGCTCATTCCTTTCCGGCCGCCTCCCGGTGACGGTGCCCTCGGGGACCAGGAGGTCGAAGACGCGCAGCGCAAGGGCCATGCGTACCGCGGCTGCTTTCAGTGCCCCGAAACGCACGTCCTTTCGCAGGGCCAGGGTGTCCTTGATGGCCACGCCGGACTCCACCGGAACCAGCCTTGCGGTGCGCTCACGGTTGGGGGCATTCCAGTACAGGGCAACGTCCTGGTAGCCGTGGCGCTCCAGGGTCCGTTTCCAGCCCCTCAAGGTGCGGGGACCGGGGCGCTGCAGCAGGGACCGGCCGGCCTCCACACAGATCCAGCCACCCGGCTCCAGCGCCAATCCTGCGCTTTCCATATCGCCGGCGTCGGGCGAGGCCAGCAACACCACGTCACAGGTCCTGCCGCCGGGCCCGGTTCCCGGCGCGGGCAGCCGGACCGCGTCCGGGTCCAGCAACCGCAGCGCGGACTCTGTCTCAGGAGTCACCTTCCCGGCGAAGCCGAGGGTGCGGGGCTGCAGTACGGGAAGCAGGAACCGCCAGTCCAGGAGCCGCCAGAGATGCAGGGACAGAGCCTCAGCGGCGCCGGGTTCCGGGGCGGGACCGGCCTGGGAAGGAGGCCCGACGGCGGGAGCCGGCTGGGGAGGGCGATGCCGGGATCCCTTGCCGGCGGCAGGAGAGAACGAGTCCCAGATGATGCCGGTGGCCAGGCGCTGCACAGCCTCTGCCGGCTGCGCCGCATCCACCACCCTGCTGCCGCGGAGCCGCCCGGCCAGCATGAGGTAGTCGTTCCGCCACGATTCCAGGAGTTCGGGGCTGTGTTCACCCTTCCGCGCAAACATGACTGCGCCGGGCACATCCAGCACCAGGAGTACATCGGGGGCAGGGATCACGGCCATTGCCAGTGCATTGCTCAGGCTTGCCAGCGGTCCGCCCCCCGGTCCGGCGAGCAGGGCGTCATACGCCACCCTGTCCATCAGCACCACCTTGCCCATCCGGCGGTAAAACCTCGCCAGGACGCCGCCGCGCACAAGGCGGTAGACCTTCTTGGCCGTACGCCCTCCCGGAACCCGGTTGAGGACCTTATCCCAGGGGCCGGCCCCCCATAGTCCCATGTAGACGTATTTGGTAGGCAATGGCACATCCGCGTGCAGGCCGTTGAGAAGGGTTGTCTTGCCGGCCCCGTCCGGGGCCATGACGCCCAGCAAGGGGGTATGGCCCTGGATCCGGGCGCCGGACCGCCGCAGCGTCCGGTTGGCTGTGGCGATGAGCCTGGCGTAAGCGCCGCCGCTCCACGAAGCCCTCATCCGGGCAGCGATGGCGGGCGCATCGGCGAACCGTTCGGCCAGGACCAGGTTCAGCATGTCCGTTGCCAGCCCGGCACCCACCCGCCGCCGGACCGACTCCGCGATCCTGCCGCCGTCGGCCGCCACCCTGGCAGCCGAGCGGGCCAGCTCCTGCCGCTCCTGCGCCACGTCGCCCTTGTCCATGAACAGGTGCAGCAGCAGGAGCCAGGCCTGGTCCGCCGCATCCGGCAACCAGTAGGAGCCGTGGCGGATTCGGCGGCGCAGGCACCGCGCCGCCCACGACGTGTGCCACTGCTGGTAGGGGCCGAAGGCCAGCTCCGACACCACGTCCAGCTTGATCCAGGCATCTTCCTCCGGGGAGTAGCAGAAGTAGAACCTGTGGCTGCCATGGCCCCATGCCAGGACGCGGCAGAAGCCGGCGTCCGCCATCAAGCCGTCCAGGCGGGGCAGGAACTGCCGGGCCACCAGGATGTCCACATCCCCTTGCGGCTGGGCCAGGTCGTCCTCGCCCCGGAGCAGGAGCCAGGGCAGCCTGGCGTCCTCAAGGACGCGGAATACGGCCGCCACCCGGGGGTGGATTTGCCGGTTTCCGGCTACCGGCTGCCCTGCCGGGCGGCCGATGTCCCCCAGCTCTTCGGGAACAGGAAGGTCACTGGTGATATCCATGGTGAAATCCCCCAAGGTGTTCTGGGCCGCGGTCACGGCAATTGCTTCGATTACGGCGTGTAGGCATACTGCACCACCCAGTCCACCTGCACGTGCCCGGCCACCTCGGAGGCGGGAAAGGTGCTTGTGGCGTCATCAGCGGTCTCCGCCTGGAGTGTCCAGCGCATCGGGGTATGCGGCACGCCCTTCGGTTTGGTTGTCTGGTCCACCAGCTCGTCGTCCAGGAACCACTGGACCAGTCCCGGGCTCCATTCGATCGTGGCAACGTGCCACTGGCCGGGCTGGGACGACGAATACTTCTTATCTCCGGGATCAAACTGCATTCCCGTGGACGTGCGCGTCCCCTTGATGGCGGAGTTCCCGTAGAGGGATCCGTCGAGGGCTCCTTCTGGCCAGTCGATTTCCCCCTCATTCCAGTTGTCGCTGGCCGGCCACAGGAGGAAGGCGATCTTGTAGCCGGGGGTGGAGTCATAGCGGAACCTCACCGAATACCGCCCATACGTCTGGCCCGTATACCCGAACGGAATCACACTGGCCACGCGGGGCCTGCTGTTCGAGTAGTGAAGGTAGAAATCGAGGTAGCCATCGTGGACCGAAAGGACATCGTCCGGGGTGTACGTGCCGTAGCCCGAGGAATCGGAGAACCCCGAATACCCGCGCATGTCCGGCCCGTACACCTGCCCCACGGCGCCCAGCGGGGCCGGGACGTCAAAATCCTGGACCATGGTCTGCCGCCAGGAAGGAAGATCCCCCCTGGGCGCATTGGTGATCCGCGAGGAGTCGCCATGGAGGGCCAGCAAGGCGGCCCCGACGATGGACAACGACGTTACCGTGACGAGCGACACCTGGTACACCCGCCCGCTATTTTCCCCAGTCAGCACGGGTAACCTCGTAGATCCGCACAGACTTGTTCTCAAAGACCAGCTCGCTGCCCCTTGCGACGTCCAAGTCGTGCTCAAGGGGTACCAGGACATCCTTGGGGAACTGCCGGAGAACGCCTGTGGAGGTCCGCTGCTGCAGGTCCGATACCACTACGAAGACCCGGTCGGAGGGCCGCATCTTCGCCGCTGCCCTGGTCTTGTCGACGTAGGTGAGCATGTCATCCCCGGTGAATGGCTGGCCCGTGTTGTGCAGCTTTGAGGCCACCGAAACCAGCTGGCCGCTGCGGAGGTAGAAGGAATAGTGCGGCCCGACCAGGAGTGGCAAGTGGTAGTTCGTCTCCACCACCGCGTCGCCCTTTTGAACGTTCGAGTCCAGCCAGCGGCTTGCCGATACATCGGCTGCCGGCACCCGGACGTTGGCTTCGTTCTGGAAGTACACGGTGGTGAACATGATGGCCATGACGGAGATCGCGGACGCGGCACCCACCACTGCCTTCCTGCCCGGAAGCTTGCCGGACCAGAACAGCCAGGCTGCACCGATGGCAAGCCACGGAAGGGCAAACATGAAGACCCGGAGCCTGCCCTCTCCACCGTAGGACGTTCCGAACAGGCCGATGATCGGAGTTGCCGCAAACGTGCCCACGATCAAGGTGGTGCGGACGTTGCCGCGAAGGAAGTTGCGGATGAATCCGAGCCCCGCAAGCAGTGCGGTGAACAGGGACAAGGCCAGGGCTTCCCGTGCCAGCCACCGCCCGGAAAGGAGGGACGGGCCCGGTGTCCCGCTGGCGGCTTTGTAGCCGGCATTGGCAAAGATATCGAAGCTGTTGAGCAGGCCGTACTTGTCCTTCACGAACTCGGCGTTCGGAAGAAGGTAGAGCAAGGCCATCATCAGCAGCGCCGGCGCCACCCAGGCCGGTTTGAAGTAGCGCACCAGGAAGAGGGGAAGCAGCCCCAGGATGGCAAGGTAGGGCGTCAACTGGTGGCTCATGACGATCATCGCCTGCAGGACCAGGACCGCCACGATTGCCAGCGCCTGCTGCCGGCCGGTGTAGGTTTTGATTTCCTCCGGCTCCGGCGCAGACCTGGAAAACCGGTTGGCGAGCCTGTCCTCAAGCCTTCGAACCCACCCGGCCGGCGTGCCACGAAGGAACGTGAGGATCACCAGGCACATGGTCAGGTGCAGGGTGTAGGCAAACGCCTGTGGGGAGTAGTAGTTCTGGTTCAGCCAGTTGGAGAGCGCGAAAACCAACGCACTGGTCCAGTAAATCCGCGGATTCTTTGTCAGAGTCCTGGCAATCGCAAGCACCAGGGCCACGTTCATCAGGGCAAACACCGGCTCGGCCCAGCCGGCGTAGGACAGGGCGTCCTTGTAGCCGCTGGATTCTCCCAGGAACGCGCTGAACAGGAAGAATCCGGGCCAGCGGTTGTAGATGTCAATGTTTGGATCGAACTGGCCGGTGGTCTGGATCAGGTCCGTCACTGCTATGTGCTTGTACGTCCAGGGCAGCCGGGGGACGTCGGCCAGCAGGCCGGCGGAAGAGTAGAGGATGACCACCAGTCCGGTGATTGAAGCTCCGGCGAGCCACCCGGAGTGCGCGCCCGGCCGGGCAACGCTCCAGATGCACAGGGCGACTACGAGGGCCAGCGAAATGTACCAGGCGGCCGGGAAGGCTGTCAGGAGGCCATAGTCCCCCAAATGGTGGTTTGTGGACTCCAGTGTGGTTGCCCACAGCACCATGGCCGCCAGGAGGACCAGCCAGGGCGCATAAGTGGCAAGCTGCGGACGCGGCAGCCGGGCAGGTGCCTGCCAGGCATCGCGTGGCCCGGGGACCAGCAGGACGGTCACGGATACAAGCAGGATTCCGACGGCGGCGGGCCGGGGATTCCAGAGCTGGAGCCACCCCATGACGGCGGCAGTCAGGGCGAAAGCGGTTGCGCCGGCGACGACCGTGAAGACAAAGCGGGCAACGGGATCCACGTGGCGCAGCCACCGGACCAGCGCCCAGCCGGGGACGGCAAGGCATACCAGGAGTTTGGCTCCGGCCATGGATTCGCCACCGGCATCGAACAGGATCAGGACCGCCGTCAATGCACCCAGCAGGGCCAGGACGTACTCCGGATAGCCTGGCCTGCGCCGGCGGGAAGTGCGGGAGTGCATTGGGCCGGACACGTCACCCCTGATAAGAAGCGCCATACTGTTTCAACTCCTGGATGTTGCTCTTGCCGCCGGCGGAGCGGGTCTCCCCGCTCCGCCGCTGTGGACTGTGTTGTCTTAGCTGCTTGTCCTAGCTGCCCGCAGCCCTGCGCGACTGCAGATATTTGTAGGGCCCGAAGGCCACAGCCAGCAGCTGCAGCCAGACAAGCCTGGAGACCTGGGCCTCGAGGGAGCTGTGCACCGGGGAGCCCTGGAGGGCAGGCTGGATGGGCTGTGGGCGGCGGTTCAGGAACTCGAGCCCTACCCCCCAGCTCCTGGCAAGTGCCAGCCGTGCAGTACGGGGGTCCATCATCACCTTGGTCATCCACGCCCCGAGGCCATTGCCGTAGCCCCGGGCCTGCACGCGCAGGTCTTCCAGCCCGTCCCGGTGGCGGTGCCACACGATGGCGGCCGGCTGGACCACCAACGCGTGCCCCTCGAGGATGACCCGGGTGAACATGTCGATGTCCTCGCCGCCGCCCGTGGGAGTGCCTACCCCCAGGGCGGGATCAAAACCGCCGAGTCGGAGGGCGGCCTGTCGCCGCAGTGCGAAGTTGGCACCCGTCCCGAATGCTCCCGGACTGAAGGGGAATTTGGCCAGTGCAGCGGGCGGGTTTGCCAGCGAGTAGACCTGCGGAACCAGGCTCCGTGACCAGCTGACCTTCGAGTCAAAGTAGCCCTGGGCGGGAGTGCGGAGCTCTCCGGCCGGGACCAGCCCCGTCACGCAGGCCGCTCCCGGCACGGCTTCGAATGCCGCGGCGATTTCCCGCAGCCAGGACCTGTCCACCACCACGTCGTCATCGGTAAAGGCCACGAGGTCTCCCCTGGCGTGGCGCAGGCCGGTATTCCTGGCGTGGGAGAGGCCCGGAACGGGTTCCGTCACCAGCCGTACCCGCTGGTCCCGGAACTCCTGGCGGACCAGTTCCTCCGTGGCGCGCGTTGCCGGCGCGTTGTCCACCACCACCACGTCGAAGCGCGGGTAGTCCAGGGCCAGGATTGTCATCAAGGCCCCGCGCAGCTGCTGGGTACGGTCCCTGGTGCACACCACCACAGTGATGTGCGGGGCACTCACAACCGGCGGGAATGATGGGACTGGCGGCAGGGCCGCCAGGGCGTCCTCGAAGACAGCCCGATCCACGATTCCCGCCGGCGACGGCACATCGACGAATCCCCGCACAGCCCCCGACGCGCGCACCAGCAGCCGTGCCCGTTCGTATCCAGCATGGTTCTCCAGTTCAAAGCGCGAACAGTCCGCGAGGTCTTCCAGATCCACGGACCCGATCCACCGCGCCCCCGGCCAGGCCGGCGGCAACGGGGACTCCATGGCGGGCACCAGGATCAGTGCCTCGCCCCGGAGCTCCTCAAGCACTTGGCTGGCGCCTTCACTCATTGCACTTCCCTCCACTGCCCACCGGTTACAACCAGGACTTGGTCCTCTTCTTCCGGCCCGGTCCAATGCTGGAGCCGACGCCCGCGGAAGTACCCGGCAGCGGTGCACGCCAGGACGGCGATGACGGCACCGGCACGGCCCAGCCCGTCGGGGCTGCCATCCCGCCCCCACGATGTGAGGCCGGTGAACACTGCGCGAGGGAGCACGCTGCGGACATAACGGCGTTCCGGACCGAGTGCCCGTTTGTGGCCCACCAGCTGGCTGACCTGGGCTTTGGACAATCCCTCGGACCAGGACCTGGACATCATGTAGCGCCAGGTTCCGCGGGACGCGGGAACGTGATGGCGGACCAGTGCCGCCGGTTCGTAGACAATGCGCGAGCCCGGTGAGCCCATCCGGGAACGGATGCAGATCTCGGTCTCCTCGCATCCCAGCGGCAAAGTGCCCTTGCGGCCCAGCGACTGGTTGAAGCCGCCCACCTGCCGCAGCACCTCCAGCCGGAAGGACATGTTGGCGCCGATGACGTTGCGGACTTCCGACGCCACGCGGGGCAAGCCGCGGTGGCTGCATCCAACAATCCAGTCCAGCTCCTCAGCGAAGTACCCGGGGCGGCCGGACTCCCACAGCGGGACCACCTTTCCGCCCACCCCCAGCACGTCCGGATCGTCGTACAGCGCAACCAGTCGCTCAAGCCAATCCGGCGCCGCCTCGGCGTCGTCGTCAAGGAAGGCGACGATGTCCGACTCGGCGAGCCCAACGCCCGTATTGCGGGCCCCGGACAACCCCGGCAGGCCTGTGCTCTCAACTACCGTGACGTCGTCGACGATCTCGATGAGCCGCTCGTAGAGGTCCTCGTTGTGGTCGATGACCACCAGGATCTGGTCCGGGGCGAGGGTCTGGTTGCGGACCGACTCGATGACGTCCAGCAGCATGCCCCACCGCTCCGAGGTGTAGGCGCAGATCACCACTGACACGGACAGGGGTTTGGCACGGTCAAGCATGCTGGCCCACCGCCGCTGCAACAAGGGCTTCCTGCTTCACGGCCGGGGCGAGGACGCTGTGCGGATCCACGGGGAGCCTGGGGAAGCGGACGTTGGAGTAGGTGTACTTCACGCGACGGAGTGCTTCCGGTCGGGCACCTGCCGTGGGTGCCTCCCAAAGGGTGCATTCCCGGGCCAGTGTGTGCAGGACCCGCCAGCCGTCGCGGAACGTCTGGAGGTTGGACGCCCCCGAGATCCGGTCCAGCTCGAGGCTGGGGACCTCTGCGATCCGCAGGCCCGCCCTGGCCGCCCGGACAATGAGCTCGGTTTCGATCTCGAAACCGTCGGACTGCAGCTCCAGCACCTCCAGGCACTCCCGCCGGAAGGCGATGTACCCGTAGCAGAGGTCCGAGTAATTGCTGTGCAGCACAGCGTTCGCAAGGCCGGTCAGGGCCCTGTTGCCGGCCTTCCGCAGCCGGGTCAGGTCTTCGGACCCGCCACCGGTAACGTGCCGGGAGCCCTTCACGAAATCAAAATCATGCTGGAGCGGGGCGACGAACCACCCGATCTCCTGGGGGTCCATACTCCCGTCAGCGTCCAGCATCACGATGATGTCCCCTGTCGCGGCTGCAAAGCCGGCACGGAGGGCTACACCTTTCCCCTTCCGGGTTTCGTTAACCACCACCACGTCGGCGCGCAGTGCCTTGGCCACTTCAACAGTGTTGTCCTGCGAGCGGCCGTCCACGATGATCACCTCATCCACATAGGCGGGCATCCGGCGGAGAACCCAGGGGAGGTTTTTTTCCTCATTCAGCGTCGGAATGACCACGCTGATTGAGGCCTGTGGAGATAGAATTCCCGGCTCGGAAAACAGAGCTGGAAGTTGGGGCGAAATCGACAATTGCCTCACCACTTCATGACAGTTCGGATTCTTGACAATGCCGCCGGCCGTTATGGCGGCGGCACCAACGCTTAATCCGGTCATGGTCTGGTCGCTGTCCCCCAGCAACCCATCGCCAATCCTCTGGCCGTTCCGGAAGACTATCCGCTACCTAATGCGGGTATCACGAGTAGTAGGTACTCGCTTTTCACCTGGGGTTTACCCCCTGTTAGGCAAGTAAAGGGGTGGCTTACGGCGCAAATCGTTAGGTATAGGGGATCCTGCGGCCCCAAAAAGCGTTAGGTAGGGGATAGGGAAAAACCCCCTTTTAGGTATGGCAACGGCATTGCCCCAGTAGGAGTGCGGGCATACGCTTCTCGGTACTTGGGGGCGGAGAGCTCATCGTGACTGGGCCTATGGGCAGACGTTCCCCGACTGTTTCCCAAGCCCCAGGAGTTCCCTTATGAAGCTCAGACGCAGACATTTCTTTAGCCGGACGGGCCAGGCCCTCACCGTCGCACTGGTTCTTGCAGCCTCCATCCTCGGCCTACCCGGGCCGGCCGTGGCGGACACCGTTTACGGCACCCAAGGCATGGCCTACTCAGGGGTTTCCAACCCGCCAACGTCCGACAAGCCGCAAAGCAAGCTGTGGTGGAATGACGGGTCCTGGTGGGCGGACATGTGGAAGTCCGGAACCGGGTGGAGCATTTACCGGCTGGACCGGGCCTCAAAGACCTGGGTGGACACCGGGGTTGTGAACGACACCAGGGCCAGCACGCTGGCGGACACGATGTGGGACGGATCCCATCTCTACATCGCTTCCCATGTTGTGACCATCACCGGCGATGGCACCCCCAAGCCCTCACTTTCGAACTCACCGGCAAAGCTCTACCGGTACAGCTACGCCGGCGGCAAGTACACGCTGGACAGCGGCTTCCCCACCACCATCACCAACAATTCCAGTGAATCCATGACGATCGACAAGGACACCACGGGCCGGGTCTGGGCAACCTGGACGCAGGTGGGCGGGAATTCGACGTCGGGATACACCAACACGGTGTACATGAATGCCGCCGCCAACAGCGGCGCCTCCTGGGGGACACCTTTCGTCCTTCCGGTCAGCAACCCGAACCCTGCCCCGGACGACATCTCCGCCGTGGTCGCCTTCGGCAACGGACAGATCGGGGTGATGTGGAGCGACCATAAGGCGAACACCGTCTGGTGGGCCACCCACAAGGACTCAGATACCGCCAACGCGTCCTGGAAACTGCAGCCCGCACTGCGCGGTAACGGCCAGTCCGATGACCACCTGAACCTCAAGACCCTGCAGGCAGATACCACCGGCCGGGTCTTCGCGGCGGTCAAGACCAGCCTGAACGACATCTCAAGCGACAAGACCCTGCCGCAGGAGATCCTCCTGGTCTTCAAGCCGGGCACGGGAGCTTTCACGCAGTCCACGATCGCCAAGACCGGCGACTGCGTATCCCGCCCCCAGATCATCCTGGACACCCAGAACAACCTGGTGCGGGCGTTCCACACGGCTCCGCCGACCTCGGTTTCGGGCTGTGCCTACTCCGGCGTCGCGGGCAGCATCTATGAGAAGACCGCATCCATGGACAATCCTGTTTTCGGCTCCGGCCGCGGGACGCCCATCATGCAGGCGGCATCGTCGTCGAACATCAACGACGTAACCACCAGCAAGCAGAGCGTGAACAACGCCACCGGGCTGGTGGTCATGGCCAGCGACAACGTGGCCAAGCGCTATTGGTTCTCGGACCGCCCCCTGGGCAGCACCCCGCCGCCCGCGGGCCAGGCGCCGGTAGCTTCGTTTACCGCCAACCCGACGTCCGGTGCTGCGCCGCTGAACGTCACGTTCACGGACACGTCCACTAATACGCCTACGTCCTGGGCGTGGGACTTCGGCGACGGCGGCACGTCCACCGCGCAGAATCCAGCCCATTCATATGCGGCGGCGGGGACCTACACCGCCAAACTGACGGCCACCAACAGCGCAGGATCGTCCTCTGCAAGCACCACCATCACCGTGGGCACGGCACCGCCGCCCGCAACCGGCGGCATCACGGTTGTGAATTCCAGCACCGCAAACTCCGGGACCGCTGTGACCACGGCGTCGCTGCCGGTACCCGCGGGCACCGCAGCCGGCGACGTGCTGGTGGCCTCCATCACCACGGACCTGAATCCGAACCTGACGGCACCGGCCGGCTGGACAACCATGGTGAATGCGAAGTCCATCAACAGCACGTCAACCTCCGGGGCGCGGGCGTTTGCCTACTACAAGGTGGTAGGTGCCGGGGATCCGGCAACGTACAACTGGGCCCTCAGCACCGCTGCCAAGTGGGGCGGCGGCATCACCGCCTACCGCGGCGTCAACAACACCACGCCGCTGGACAGCTCCGTGGTTACCGCTGCTGACACCAGCTACTCAGCCACCAGCATCACGGTGGGCAGTATCACCACTGCCACCAACGGCGCGATGTTGATTGGCGGCGTGGCATGCGACTGCAGCGCCCCTGTAGTCACACCCCCGTCCGGATGGACCGAACGGTGGGAGGCTGCGGCCGGCCAGATCGCCGAGCAAGCGGACAAACCGCAGCCGACGGCGGGCGCCAGCGGAACAGCCACCTGGACCCTCAGTGCCGCCAGGGCCGTGGCCGCCTGGCGGGCAGCCCTCAAGCCGGCGGCCTAATGGAACTCATAACTGAATAGACAACTAAATAGACAACTGAATACAGGAGCGGCTCCGGCCCGCCACATACGGCGGACCGGAGCCGCTCCTATTGTGCAATTGGCGCGCAGAAGCTGGCTCAACCAGCCGGGCCATCAACGACCAATGGAAAACTGGTCCGTGAATGTGTACCCGGCCGCGGGCACAAAGCGGGCATCCAACCGGGCCTCGGTAATCGTCACATCCAGTGTCCCCAGCGCAGGATCCTTGTTTACCCCGGACCATGCAGCAAAATAACCTGCCTCAGGATCATCGGCCTGAACCTTGTGCCCTCCCAGCCCGCCGGTGCCGACACCCGCAAAGACCGTCCCCTTTCCCTGCGTCACCGGACCCTCGGCGTCGGAAATGCAGGACTTCTCGGTCCGGCCGGGAGTAATCCAGGCGCAAGCACCGCCCACCGCCAACTGGTGGCTGCGCTGGTATACGTGCTCGTGCGCCGTCAGCACAAGGTCAACATTCTTGCTGACCAGGAGGTTGGTGATCTCCTGGCCCGCGACGCAGCCATATTTGCCCAGGCTGAAGCAGGGCGCGTGCATGGCCACCACAGTCCAGCGGATGCCGGCGCCACGGGCACCATCAATGGCGTCCTCAGTCCATGTCCAGCGATCGCTCCCGCCGGAATAGTCCAGTTCCTTGCCGTCCTGGAACTCCAAACCGGGCGAAATCAGGATGATCCGGGCCAGCGGCCGGTCCTGCGGAATGTCCACGTACCACTGGACTCCATACTCGCCCTGGAGGCCGGGCAGCCTGTTGGGCAGGCACCGGGCAAAGTTGGCGATCAGGCCATCGTGGCCGTCACTTTCATGGTTGCCCGTGATGAGTTGAAAAGGGAAGTCCGGGCCGAGCTTCCGGGTCACCATCCGGCAAAATTCCTGCTCAGCGCCTGCCTTGTAGGAGAAGTCACCCAAGGCCACGTTGAAGTCCGGTTTAAGTCGGGCCACCACGTCCAGCACCTGCCGCGCCCCCGACCCCATGCCAAGATCACCGGAGGCAGTGAAGCGCACAGAGCGGTCATCCGGTTTCGGCTGCTCCTGGCAGGCGGAAAGGCCGGTACAGACCACGGCCGCAAGGGCTACGGCCCAAAGGCGGTTGCCGGCATTTCCCATTGGCCGTCCCAGCATCGAAGCGTCCCAAGCCGTGTGGACGACAGCATAACTGGCAGCGATAAGTACTGGCGAGGGACCTTTGGCCCCACTAACGGCAGCGATTTAAGGG
The DNA here is from genome assembly GCF_042652025.1 of Arthrobacter sedimenti. Lineage (NCBI taxonomy): Bacteria > Bacillati > Actinomycetota > Actinomycetes > Micrococcales > Micrococcaceae > Arthrobacter > Arthrobacter sedimenti. The sequence goes on from NZ_JBHSDQ010000005.1 coordinate 195,238, forward strand.
GCTGCAATATTAAGCAGGCAAAGGGTCCAATCTTGATGAAATCCAGCGGTAACCATGTGGTGTGGCTGCTGGTTGCGGGGCTATATTCGCATGTACCGGCAGGATCCGCACTGGGGAGCGGATGTTGCGGCATGAAATCGGTTGTGCAGGAAGCGGTCTCCTTCTTCGACGAATTGGGGACGCGATGCCACTCATCGGCCGAAACAAAGAACTGGACCGCATACTGTCTGTTATCCGCGGTCCCAAAGACACCGCACTGGCGGTGATTGGCCGCAGGGGCACGGGTAAATCTGCGCTGTTGTCAGAAATTCCCACGCTTTCCGATTATCGGACGGTTTTCATGGCGGCCACTGCCGCCGAGTCGGAATGGCCGCTGTCCGGGCTCACCGCGCTCCTGAACGATATGGACGATCCTGTCCTGAACCGGATCGCCGATGAGCTGCTGCGGGACACGGCCGGGGCAATGAGCGTACCGGCTGTTTCCAGCATGCTGCTGAACGGGCTGCACCAGCGCTCGTCATCGCGCACCATCATCGTGATTGACGACGCCGACCAGATGGATCCCAGCAGCCAGGCAGTCATCGGATTCATGGCCAGGCGTTTGACCGGAACCGACATCGTCCTGGTTGTCGGGGTGCGGGAGGACTTCCCCGAAAGCCCTTTCAACGGCCTGTCGGCCCTGAGCCTGGGCCCTCTCAGCTACAGCAACACGGTGCGGATGCTGGAAAGTATCCCCGTCAAAAGGACCACGACGGCGGCTGCCCATGCCGTTGCCGCAGCAACGGGCGGCAACCCGCTCGCCGCCGTCGAGCTTTACGAGGGGCTGATGGAGCGGCACGCCGAGGGCAAGTACGCGCTTCCCGTCCCGCTGCCCTCCAAGGGCAGCTTTGACGCAGAGTATGCATCCGCGGTTGGCGCCCTGACTCCCGGCGCCCGCAGTGTCCTGGACCTGTTGGCGCTTTCCTACCGCAGCGACATTTCAACGATCGAGAATATCGACCGCGACGTATGGACGAGCGTGGATGAGCTGCTCGCTGCGGGCCTGGTGAAACGTTCCGGTCCGCACATGGGGATCGGCGACCAGCTGCTCCGGGGATATGTGTTCGCTGCCATGACGCCGGCGGTACGCACCGCCAACCACCGCGCCCTTGCGGAAGCAGCAACGGACACAGATCCCTATGCACGCAGGTGGCACCTGAGCTTCACAGCCCTGGAGCGGCAAACCCCGTTCCAGCTGCTCCGGCACGCCGTGGACCTGATCCGGGGCGGGGAAGTCCCGTTCGCCGTGGAGTACATCGAACGGGCACTCACCATCAACCCGTGGGAAGCGGAAACGGCGGCGCGCCTTACCAGCGTGGCGGAACTGCTTTTCAACCGGGGTGAGTTCGTATACGCGCGCCGCTACCTGGAATGGGCGCAGCGGACAACCCGGAATCCTGCACTGATCCTGCGGTTGACCGGGTTGTCATTCGAAATCCAGTTCGCCCAGGGGGCCGCCGTGCGTTCGAGCATGGTGCTGCGGCTGGTCAAGGAGTTCGGTCAGCACGATCCCGCATATTCCGCCAGCCTGCTGGCCATCGGCGCCCTTTACTACGCCGAGCGGTGGGAATTGCAGGAGGCCTCGGACCTCCTGCGCCAGGGCGGCGCGTTCCGCGGGTCCGCCTCCGCGCAGTGCCTTGGCATCGCCGACCGCGCCAAGCTGTTGATCGAATCGATCAGCGGCGACACGGCCAACCTTGGACGGAAGTATGAAGGGGCGGGCACTGCCAGGATCGCCGGTCTGCTGATGCACGGCCGTTCCCTCACCTACGCCGAGCACTACGAGAACGCCCATGAAGCCTTTGCGCTGCTTCAAGGTTCCGCCGAACCGGGCCACATCAACTGGCAGGAAACCGCAGCCTTCATGGCAGTGGATAATGAAATCCGGGCCGGCAACGTACGGTCGGCAATCAGGCTGATCGACGAACTCGAGCTTTCCGATCCTGAACTCAAGTACCACCGCGGAACGCGGCTCCTCTTCCGGGTGTGGCGGGCACACTCCCTGGGCGACGATGCCCAGGCCCGTGCCGTCGCAGCCGAAGCTCTCCGATACGCCGGCGCGGACAGCCACGCTGCCATCACCGCACAACTTGCCGCCTGCCAGGGGCTTTTTGCGCTGCTGCGCGGTGATTTGGCGGAGTCGGTGGCCCAGTTGTCCCGGGCCGCCGAGATCGGGATGCGGTTTGGCAACCCAACCCTCCTGCGCTGTGAGGCGGACCTGGTGGAGGTACTGATACGGCTGGGCCGGCACCACGAAGCCACGCAAGCACTCCTGCGCCTCGAGAGCCGCTCCGTGGGGCTGCGGTCGCCGTGGCTGATGATGGTGGTTGCCCGCAGCCGCGCCATGCTTGCCGACGGTGAACAGTCGCTGCAGCTTTTCAGCCAGGCCCTTGAAGGCAGGAACGGGCACACACTGGAACGGGCACGGACCCTGATGTGCTATGCGGAGCGGTTGCATGCTTTTGGCCGGCTGCGCGACGCGCGTGATGCGCTGCTGCGCGCCAAGGTGATGTTTGACGAGGCCGGGGCGGATGCCTGGACGCAGCACGTGGACGCCCTCCTCCTGGACGAACGCATGGAGCCTGTGCGTCCCCAGGGCAATCCGGCCATGCTCTTGCTCGCCGACCACGAACGGGCGCTTGCCAAAATGGTGGCGCGCGGCATGCGGAACAAGGAAATTGCGGCCACCTTGTATGTCTCTGTGCGGACTGTCGAAGTGCGCCTCACCGCCATCTACCGCAAGCTCGGTGTTGAGTCCCGTGCGCAGCTGACAGCCCTGGCCGCAGGCAAGGGCACGACGGCCGCCGAGCCGTACGTCCTGCCCGTTCTATAGGCCAAAAGTCCTGCAATCTGCAGGTCCCCGCAGTTTCCACATCCTTCCTCCAAGGCACCCACAAAGGGCCTTCCCCATCCCCGTCAAACCCGCCGAACCGAGGCTAGTTTTGCTTCACGGCCAAGGACAGGCGGCTATGCCGGAAAGGGGCACCATGGCTGACATACCTCTCGCTAAAGCACGGCCCGCTGCATTCGACTGGCCTGTGGCTCCCGTTGCCGTACAGCGGAAACAGGCAACCCAGGCGGTGGCAGCGGAGGCTGCTGCAGGAACCAGGTTCCCGCTGTTGCCCGCTGCCCGGACCGCCACTGCATCAAAAGCCCGGAACCGAAAGGCATCGGCTGCGTGGATCTCCCGGCATGTGAATCTCTTGAGGGGCGCTGACGCCGGAATGGTGGCGGCTGCCGTGTACGCCGGCTTCCTTCTCTCCGAGGACGGATTCTCCCCGGTTGGCCCCAGGGATGGCGGAGCGGCAGTTGCCTCCGCAGCCCTGGCAGTCAGTTGGATGGCGGCACTGGAGGCCTACCGCACCAGGGACCTCAAGGTGCTGGGCGTCGGCGCCGACGAATACAAGCGGGTGGCCTCGGCTACCCTGCGGATCTTCGGCCTGATGGCCCTGGCCGCAGTGGTCTTCTCTATCCACGGCGCCACCGCCTTCGTCACCGTTTCCCTGCCGCTGGGCCTGGTGGCCCTGAGCGGGAACCGCTGGGCGTTCCGGCGCCGGCTGGCTGCTGAAAAGCTCAAAGGCCGGCACCTTTCGCGGGCTGTGGTGGTGGGCGAGCCGGAGGACGTCCGCTATGTGGTGCAGCAGGTGGGCCGGAAGTCCGGTGCGGTATACGAGATCCTCGGTGCCTGCCTCCCCGGGGCCCGGCGCGGAGCCGGCCTTCGGGTGGATGGACGCACGGTGCCGGTGCTTTCGTCCACGGACGCCATCGCCCGGACTGTCCGGCTGGTTGATGCCGATTCCGTCATAGTGGCCGGGCCCCTTCCGGGCGGGAACAAGTTCATCCGGGAGCTGGGATGGAAACTCGAGGAGTCCTCCACCGAACTGATCCTGGCTGCCACCTTGACCAATGTGGCAGGCCCGCGGATCCACTGGCGCCCAGTGGAGGGACTGCCCCTGATGCACGTTGACATCCCGCAGTACGGCGGCGCCAAGCACGCCTTGAAGCGGGTCATGGATGTCACTGCTGCGCTGGCCGCACTCCTGGTGCTCTCCCCGGTGCTCCTGGTGCTTGCCGTGACCGTCCGGCTGGACAGCCCCGGTCCCGTCTTCTTCCGGCAGGACAGGATCGGCAAGGACGGCCAGGTGTTCGGGATGTTCAAGTTCCGGTCCATGGTGGTCGACGCCGAAGAGCGGTTGGCCGCCCTGAACCAGCAGAACGAGGGGGCCGGGGTGCTCTTCAAGATGAAGGACGACCCCCGGGTGACGCGCTGCGGACGGTGGATGCGCAAATACTCCCTGGACGAACTTCCCCAGCTCTGGAACGTGGTGCTGGGCGATATGAGCATGGTGGGGCCGCGGCCGCCGCTGGACCGTGAGGTCAGCGGCTACGAGCGCCACACGCACCGCCGGCTCCTGATCAAGCCGGGCATCACAGGCCTTTGGCAGATCAACGGACGCTCCGACCTTCCCTGGGAGGAAGCAGTCCGTCTTGACCTCTACTACGTCGAAAACTGGTCCCTTGCCGGGGACCTCCTGATTCTTTGGCGAACGTTCCGGGCTGTGGTCCGGCCGTCGGGCGCCTACTAGCAAATTCACGAAAATGGGAAGAAAAAACATGAGGGCATTCACGCATCAAAACCAGCCCCCCAGGCAGCCGCAGCCTGCGCGCAAACTCCGCATCGCCGTCGTTGGTGCCGGCTATTGGGGACCGAACTTGGCGCGCAACCTCCAGGCAAGCCCGGACTGGGACCTGGTGGCCATTTGCGACCTGGACCTTGAGAGGGCGCGGAAGCTGGCGGCGACTCTGGGTGAGATCCCATGCGTGGAGTCCCTGGATGAGCTGCTGGACTTTTGCGACGTAGACGCCGTTGCCATAGCGACGCCGGCCCGCACCCACCACGGAACGGTCATGACGGCACTGCGCGCCGGTAAACACGTCCTGGTGGAGAAGCCGCTCGCGGACAGCCGGGAGCATGGGCTGGAGATGGTGGCCGAGGCGCAGGCGAACGGGCTGGTGCTGATGGCGGACCACACCTACTGTTACACCCCCGCTGTCTTGAAGATGCAGGAACTGGTGCAGTCAGGATCGCTCGGCGAAATCCTGTTCGTGGATTCCACGCGAATCAATTTGGGACTCGTCCAGCCTGATGTTGATGTGTTCTGGGACCTGGCGCCGCATGACCTCGCCATCCTGGATTTCGTCCTGCCGGGTGGCTTGAACCCCACGGACGTGTCCGCGTTCGGCGCGGATCCGCTGGGAACCGGGCGGGACTGCGTGGGGCACCTGAACTTCCGGCTTCCCAACGACGCCACCGCCCACGTGCACGTGAACTGGCTGAGCCCCACCAAGATCCGGCAGATGGTGATTGGCGGGTCCCTGCGGACCCTGGTGTGGGACGACCTGAACCCCCAGCAGCGGCTGAGCGTCTATGACCGGGGCGTCAGCCTGGACCGGCAACCGAAATCAGCCGGCGAGAAGGCTTCCACCGCTGTTTCCTACCGCCTGGGAGATACGTGGTCCCCTGCGCTGCCGGAGCGCGAGGCCCTCAGCCAGGTGGTGCAGGAACTGGCCTCGTGCATCCGCACTGGCCAGGAAGCCCGCACCGGTGGCGCCTCCGGGCTCCGGGTGCTGTCTGTCCTGGAAGCGGTCACCCGCAGCTTGGGCATGGACGGGCAGCCGGCTCCGGTGGCCGGGTCCGAGCTGGCCAGTGCCGGACCCGACCTGGAGGGGGCGCTGTGAGCGCGTTGGAGGGGGCCACCGTCCTGGTCACCGGCGGGGCCGGCACCATCGGATCCACCCTCGTGGACGCCCTGCTCGACGCCGGTGTGGCCCGGATCGACGTCCTGGACAACCTGGTCCGCGGCCGCCTCGGCAACCTTTCCGGGGCCCTGGCAACCGGGCAGGTGGACCTGGTGCGCGGCACCATCCAGGACCGGGACCTGGTTCATGATCTCACCAAGGGGAAGGACCTGGTGTTCCACCAGGCAGCCATCCGCATCACCCAGTGTGCGGAGGAGCCGCGCCTGGCCCTTGAGGTGCTGGTGGACGGAACCTATAACGTTCTGGAGGCTGCCGCGGAGCACAAGGTGGGCAAGCTGGTGGCAGCCTCCAGTGCCTCCGTGTACGGGATGGCCGAGGAGTTTCCCACCCCCGAACGGCACCACCACGCCAACAATGACACTTTTTACGGCGCCGCCAAGTCCTTCAACGAGGGCATGGCGCGCAGCTTCCGCGCCATGAGCGGGCTGGACTACGTGATGCTGCGCTACTTCAACGTCTACGGGCCCCGGATGGACGTCCACGGCCTGTACACCGAGGTCCTGGTGCGGTGGATGGAGCGGATTATGGACGGGCGGCCGCCGCTGATCTTCGGCGACGGCCTGCAGACCATGGACTTTGTGCATACCGCGGACGTTGCCCGCGCCAATGTGCTGGCGGCGGCAAGCAGCATCACCGAGGGGGTCTACAACGTGGCCAGCGGTACGGAAACCAGCCTGCTGGAGATGGCCCAGGCGCTGCTGCGGGTCATGGGTTCCGGGCTTGAGGTGGAACACGGGCCCGCGCGGCAGGTGAACGGTGTAGTGCGGCGGCTGGCGGATACGTCCGCCGCCGCACGTGATCTCGGTTTTAAGGCCGAGGTGGAACTCGAAGAAGGACTGAGGCAACTGGTCAGCTGGTGGATGCCGCTGCGCGACGAGATTGCCGCTGCACGGAAGGTTGGTGCGCCATGACTGCGGAAACATTCCTGACCCGGATCAACGTCATGAAGCCATGGCTTGGGGAAGAGGAAGCCCGGGCCCTGGCCGAGGTGGTGGCCTCCGGATGGGTGGCGCAGGGTCCCAAGGTGAAGGAGTTTGAGGCGCGCTTTGCCGAAGCCCAGGATGCGCGGCACGGTGTGGCCACTTCCAGCTGCACCACGGCGCTGCACCTGGCGCTGGTGGTGGCCGGAATCGGGCCGGGGGACGACGTCGTCGTGCCTTCCCTGTCCTTCATTGCCACCGCCAACGCCGTGACGTACGTCGGCGCCCGGCCGGTGTTCTGCGACGTGGACCCGGCCACCGGGAATGTGACCGCGGAAACCATCCACGCCGCACTCACTTTGGACACCCGGGCCGTGATCGTGGTGGACCAGGGCGGGGTGCCGCTGGACATGGACCCCATCCGCGAGCTGTGCGACCGCCACGAGATCACCGTGATCGAGGACGCGGCGTGCGCCGTGGGCTCCACGTACAAAGGCCGGCCGGTGGGTGTGGGCGCGGACGTTGCGGTGTGGTCGTTCCATCCGCGCAAGATCCTCACCACCGGCGAGGGCGGCATGCTCACCACCAACCGGGCCGACTGGGCTGCCAGGGCCAGGACGCTGCGGGAGCATTCCATGAGCATGTCCGCCGCAGACCGGCATGGCTCGCTGCTCGCGCCGCCGGAGGCCTACCTGGAGGTGGGTTTCAACTACCGCATGACTGACCTGCAGGCCGCCGTCGGAATCGTCCAGCTTGGCCGGCTGCCCGAAGTCCTGGCGCGGCGCCGGGAGATTGCGGCACGGTACGTGGCCGGCCTCACCCGGGTGCCGGGCCTGCGGCTGGTGTCGGACCCGCCGTACGGCACCACCAACTTCCAGTCGTTCTGGGTGGAGGTGCTGCCCAGATTTGGAACAACGCGGGACGGGCTGATGGAGAAGCTGGCCGAAGCGGGCATTTCGGCCCGGCGGGGCATCATGGCAGCGCACAGGCAACCCGCCTACCGATGGCGGGACTCCGGCGGCTCGCTGCTGCAGCACACGGAACGGCTTAATGACAGGACGCTGATCCTGCCGGTGTACCACGAACTGGACGACGACGGGCTGGGCAGGATCATCAGCACCATTCGGGCTGCGGCACCAGGAACGCGCACATGAGTGAGCTGATCCTCATAGCGGCCAGTGGCCTGGCCCGCGAGGTCCTGGCGATGGTGCGCAGCAGCGGGCAGTACGACGTCGTGGGCTTGCTTGATGACGACAAGGAAATGGCGGGGGTCAGCGTGGACGGCGCCCCCGTGTTGGGGACCATTGACGACGCTGCCAGGTACACGAACGCGTTCGTGCTGGTGTGCATCGGCTCGGGCCGGGCGCGGGAATCCGTGGTGGAACGCCTGACGGCGCTGGGCCTCACCGAAGCCCGCTACGCCACCGCTATCGACCCTTCGGTCCAGTACCCGGAAGGGTGCCGGGTGGGCCGGGGCAGCATCCTGCTCCGCAATGTCACGCTCACCGCGTCCGTCACGCTGGGCGCGCACGTGGTTGCCATGCCGTCCGTGACGTTCACCCACGACGACGACGTGGCGGACTTTGCGACGTTCGCTGCGGGAGTGTCGCTGGGCGGCGGAGTCCGGATTGGCCGGGCAGCCTACCTGGGCATGAACGCCAGTGTCCGCGAACGGACGTCCGTGGGCGCCTACGCGACGGTGGGTATGGGGGCAGCGGTCCTGAGCAACGTCCCCGACGGCGAGACCTGGGTTGGCGTGCCCGCACACGAAATCGACGGGGACGGCTTCCGGATTGGGGGGATGTCATGAGGGTTTCATGGCCTCGGGAAGCCAATGATGCAGCAACTGTCACCGTCGTCGTTCCCTGTTACAACTACGGCCACTATCTCCCGCAGGTGGTGCATAGCGTACTGACGCAGAAACGCGTTGCTCCAAGGGTCATCATTGTCGACGACGCCTCACCTGATGGGTCCGTGGAGGTGGCAAATGCCCTCGCCGACGACGACTCCAGAATCAGTGTGGTTTCCCACGCAAAGAACATGGGCCACATCGCCACCTACAACGATGGCCTCGCGAGGGTGGAGACCGAATTCGTTACGCTCGTGTCAGCAGACGACATCGTCGCTACTGGAGCCCTGTCCAGGGCTACCGACCTGATGAGGGCCTATCCCCGCGTGGGCCTGGTTTATGGCTTGCCAACCGAATTCCGTGGCGACCCCAAACCTTCCTGGGAAGAAGATGGCGCACGGCGCAGCAACTGGACCATCTGGCGAGGCAAAGAATGGCTCCTATGGTCCTGCCTGCGGGGACGGAATTTCATTTTTTCGCCGGAAGTGGTGATGCGTACCTCCGCCATGCGGCAAGTGGGCCCCTACAACAAGGATCTCCCCCACTCAGCGGATTTCGAGTATTGGCTTCGGACCGCAGCCGATTGGGACATCGGCAGAATCAACGGTCCATCCCAGGCGTACTACCGGGTTCATGGGAAGAACATGCACATCACCACCTACAGCACCCTTCAAATCGACTTGGAGCACAGGCTTGCCGCATTCCGGGTGCTGGCCACCGCGGAGGTCACCCGTCGACTGCCCAATGGAGACCGCTTCCTTGAACTCGCCATGCGGGGAATCTGCCGGGAAGCTCTCCTTCTGGCTGAGCGGAACCTGGACAGCGGGGGACCAACCGGCACTTCCCTCGAGTTCCTTGAAGTGGCCGTTGCCGCCTACCCTGCCGCAGCCGAGACCCTACGCGGCCGCACCCTCAGCTACCGACTCCGGCGGGCCTTGGCCGGAGCAGCGCCCACAGGCTTCCAGAACTTCACGGAAAGCTACCGGCACCAACTAAACCGCGCACGTTGGGTTGCCTGGCGCAAAGTAGGCATCTCATGAGCACGGAGCAGGCGAAAGCGGGTCCGGTCCAAGCGGTCAAGGCGGGATTGAAGGGAGGGCTTGCCTGGGGCGCTGCTGGAGTAGTGGCCGGCAGGGCACTGCAGTTCCTCACGATGCTTGTCCTGGCCCGGATATTGGCCCCTGAGCACTTTGGCGCCCTGGCTGTCGCGCAGGTTATCCAAACCATTGCGATCAATGTGACGGAACTGGGTGCCACCGCAGCGCTGGCACGCGCTGATCGCGATCCACGTGAGATTGCACCCACAATCCTGACATTGGGAGTGGCAACGAGTGCGGTGATCACGGGAGCGGTCATCTTCTTTGCGCCAACCTTGGCCGCGGTCCTTGGTGATCCCGGCGCTTCCGGAGTCATTCAAATCCTCTCCATCACCATTCTCCTGTCAGGGTGCTCGGGCGTGCCAGCGGCCATGGTCTGGCGCGAGTACCTCCAGCGGCCACGTGCGTTCGTGGAAATTGCGGGAGCTGTATTGACTCTTGCGGTGGCGATCCCGATGGCAAAGAACGGCTTGGGGGCCTACGCCCTTGTTTGGTCACGTGTAGCCGGGCAATTACTGACCACGGCCGGATATTGGGTTATTACCCCAGTCCGGTTCCGTCCCGGCTTTGATCGGCTTGCCGCAGGTTATGTCCTCCGCCTCGGGATGCCTTTGGCGCTGGCAAATCTCGTTGTCTTCGCCACCTTGAATTTGGACTACGTCATCGTGGGCCGGCAATTGGGTCCTGCCCAGCTGGGTGTCTATCTTCTGGCATTCAGCCTTGCCAACCTGCCGAGCAGCTTGATTACCGCAATGATCCGAACGGTCGCATTACCTACTTTCGGCCGCCTGCATAAAGCGGGGCTCCTCGATCGGGCGGCACCGGATGTCCTGGGGTTGACCGCATACCTGGCCATGCCGATATCCGCCTTGCTGGTGGGACTGGCAGGTCCGCTCGTCGAGGTGTTCTACGGCAGCACCTGGCAAGGCGCTCCAGCTGCCATGGTCGGGCTGGGCATATTTGGAGCGGGGAGGATCGTATCGGAAATCCTTGCCGATTTATGCGTAGGAGGCGGCCGCACAACCGGCCTGTTCTGGGTGCAAATGCTTTGGCTGGCCTGCCTCTTCCCAGCCCTTCTGGTGGGTGTCACCTATACGGGCGTGAGCGGTGCAGGTGCAGCCCACGCCATAGTGATTTGGATAGCAGTCCTCCCTGTCTACTTCTTCCTCGTAGGCCGGATTGTCAAAGTGTCGGTCAAGCGAATGCTTGCGCCATCCGTCACTCCGCTTTTTGCGGCCATAGGGACGGGTGCCATCGGTTGTCTCGCCGCTCAGTGGATCACCCCGCCGTTCCTCGCTCTTGCCTCGGGTTGCCTCGCTGGCACTGTGTTGTACCTGGCGCTGACCCTCCGCGCCGCCAAGCGAACGTACCTGCGATTGAAGCAGTTGAGCGACGCAGGCGCGGAAAAGGGTGAAAGGGCCGAAATCGATCCGGCCACCCCACCCGTGACGACAACAACCTCCCAGACAACCTAAAGGAGCTCGAATTGACCCATCCTGAACAAATCCGTGTGCCTCTGGTTGATATCCCGGCGCAGCAGGAGGAGATCCGGGAGGAACTGGAACCCCAACTGATGGATATTATGGCGCGGGCTGCCTTCGTAGGCGGCAAAGAGGTGGAGCTGTTCGAGCAGCAGTACGCGGACTTTCTCGGCGCAAGGCACTGCATCGGCTCTGCCAACGGAACTGACGCGCTGGAAATGGCGCTAAGCGCGGCCGGTGTAAAACCCGGGCAGGAAGTTATCGTCCCGGCCAACACTTTCATAGCAACCGTAGAGGCGGTTCTCAGAACCGGCGCGCGCCCAGTGCTGGCTGATGTAGACGAAGAGTACTTGCTGCTGGATCCGGAATCGGTGCGGAAGTCGATAACGGACAAGACAGCTGCCATCATCCCGGTGCACCTCTTCGGGCAGGTAGCCCCGGTTGAGCGACTGGAGCCAATAGCGGAAGAATGCGGCGCTGTCATCATCGAAGATGCGGCGCAAGCTCAAGGGGCCACCAGGTTCAACAAGGCCGCGGGTACGCTCGGGCACTTGGCGGCCACCAGCTTCTATCCGGGCAAGAATCTGGGAGCCGCGGGGGATGCTGGGGCTGTCACCACAGACGATGATGCAGCAGCCCGGCATGTGCGGCTCCTTGGTTCCCATGGGAGTGAACACAAGTATCGGCATGAGATCATGGGCCGCAATTCCCGCCTCGATACTGTTCAGGCCGCTGTACTTTCCTGCAAGTTGCGGCGCTTGGCCGGGTGGAATGAATTGCGCCGCGAGGCGGCCATGAACTACCAGCAACTCTTGGCGGACATCGAGGAACTGCGACTGCCAACGTCAGCTCCTGGAAATTCAGACGTCTGGCACCTGTTCGTCATCCGTTTGGCGAATCGGGACCGTGTCGCGGACCAACTGCATGGCGCCGGGGTCTCCACCGCAGTCCATTACCCGGTACCCCTCCATCAGACGAGTGCCTGGAAGAGGTTGGATCTGCCCCCCGTGCACGCCCCAATCGCCGAGTCGGCAGCACAACAGATCCTGTCGATCCCGCTGTATCCCCATATTTCGCTGCAACAGCAACAGCATGTGACGAGGGCGTTGAAGAGTGCGCTGGCAAGGAGGTCGAATTGACTCGAATGAGTCTGGGCGAGGTTATATCGAGAACAGGATCGCGCGGTCTGGCGGATACCTCGCGCCGGGTAGTACGCCGCCTTTACGGCGAACTGGATGCCCGCATGGGGATCCAGTCTCTCAACTTTCCTCTGGATGCAGGGGACGTATCCAGTTCAACCAGTATGAGCACTGGAACGCCAAACACTTGCGAGGGACCAATGCATATTGGTTGGCTCATAACGCCACCCATCCCAGGTGCCGGAGGCCATACGACCTTCTTCCGTATGGTGCGGGGGATGGAAGAGCGGGGCCACCGCTGCACGATTCTGGTTTACAACCGGAATGACGGGGCGATGGAAAGGCACCGCTCGGTCATCAGGAACCACTGGCCCGGCCTGGCGGCTGACATCCATCCTGTCCCGGTGAGCTTGGATGGCCTTGACGCATGTGTCGCCAGTTCATGGGAAACCGCTCATGTGCTAGCCGCCCGTATGCCCCGGCGAGGGGGCCCTTCACCCCACTACTTTATCCAGGATTTCGAGCCATACTTCCACCCTCGCGGTTCGCTTTATGCACTTGCCGAGGACAGCTACCGCTTCGGTTTCAACTTGATGGCCCTTGGACCGATGGTGGCGGAGGTATTGAAACGGGAGGTCGGCGTCCGGTCAAAGATCCTGCCCTTTGGTAGTGATGTAGGTACCTACCGGCTCACCAACACCACTGGGCGCTCCGGTGTCGTATTCTTCGCGAAACCCGAGGCTGAACGCCGAGGGTACGATATGGGCCGCCTGGCATTGCAGCAATTCCATCGAATGCACCCGCGGCAGGAGATCCACGTTTACGGAGCACGGGTCACGGGATGGGGCGTTCCTGTCCGGCAGCACGGAAGAATTTCTCCCCGGGAACTCAACGAACTGTATAACCGGACCATTTCAGGGCTTGCCCTGAGCTTCACAAACATCACCCTGGTAGCAGCGGAAATGCTGGCAGCCGGCAACGTCCCGGTCCTCAATGATGACCAGTCATCCCGTGCGGTCCTCACCAATCCGGAGGCGGTATGGGCTGCAGCCAACCCAGCAATATTGGCAAAAACCCTCAGTGACGTCGTCACGGCCGAGGATGCAGCCGAACGATCCGCGAGAGCCGCCTCCCACCGCGAACACACGTGGGCAGAAACCCAGGCCAGTTTTGCGGCCGCGTTGACTGGCTACGAGCTCAGCTCATTGGGCTCCTACTGACTTCGGGGTCAGTGGGACTTCACGAATCGCATACCAGAGGAGAACAAGGTGCGTATGCCCACAGCTTTTTCGTGGTTGTCGACCCCCTTTTCCGTCCAGACGCCAGTGCCGGCTTCCACCATTGCGTCAAAGGCGCCCTCACCCCAGCAGGGACTGCAGTACGTTCCCGCCCTGGACGGCCTGCGGGCTGTCGCCATCCTGCTTGTCCTGGTGCACCACGGTCTCCAGCCACTGCCATTTGCAGGTTTCCTGGGCGTTGACATCTTCTTTGCTTTGTCCGGGTTCCTCATTACGACGATATTGCTCGCGGAACTTAACCGCTATGACCGCATCCGGTTAGGCCTCTTCTACTGGCGCAGGGCTGTCCGCCTGTACCCCGCGCTACTGATAGCCATCGTGGCCATTCTTCCTTTCGGGTTACTCATCCGGGGCAGCAAGCATCTCTTTGAGGTCGCCCTCGCCGCAACGTACCTGACGCCGGTGGCAGGCCAGTTCTTCGGCAAGTCGGGGCTTACCTGGCTTCAAACCTGGAGCCTCGGAATTGAGGAAATTTTCTACCTGATATGGCCATTCACGCTGATACTCCTGTTTTCGCGCCGCGTCCCCGGAAAATGGATCGTCTCCCTGGCCCTTGGGCTCATTCTGGACGGCGCACAGATTGTGCTCGCCTCCACCGGGCAGGACGCGAGCTACTTCCTCCGCGCCGGCGGCCTGTTCCTCGGATGCAGCTTCGCCCTGTGGCTCGCGGAGCATAGGGACGCCCATTTCGCCCCGTCGTGGGGATATGCCGGCGCACTGACCATAGCCTTCGGGGTGGTCACAGCCGGATTCTGGCCCGCGTTCAGTTCCCTGGCCTACATTGCGGCTGCGGCGGGAACCGTCGCAGCGATTGCTTCCATCGTGGCCGGTCCCGGGAACGCGTTTGCTTTGAAGTCCGTCCTTTCCGTTCCGCCCGTCGTTTACGTAGGAAAGATCAGTTACGAGCTGTACATCTGGCACTATCCGATGGCAATTCTCTTCATGCTCGCCGCCGGGACGGACCAACTCATCAACGTTGGTTGGTACGCCATACCGGGAAGCGCTGTTCTGGCAGTCATCACACACCATGCCCTCGTCAGGCCTGCCGCCAGATGGAAGAAGAGATTTTCCTAAACGAAAAGCGCCAAAGGGCTGACCACAGCCGCGGAGGTCCGCAGTTTCCACACTGTTGCAGGACAGGGCCCACAAAGGCCTAACCGGTTCATCCCGACGACAAGCAGCGCCGGGCTAATTTTTCTCCAAGGCCGATGGGTCCACCCGTGCGGAGGTGCTCCACGGAAAGGGAAGGAACGACGTCGTGACAGGCAAACACGAGATCAACAGCGATGGCTCCATCGCAGGAATGGGAGTGCGCGACTATGTGCGCGTGGCTCGGCTCTACTGGCGCTCCATCGCGGTCGTGACCGTCCTTGTTACCGCCCTGGTAACCCTTTGGGCGGCCCTTCAGCCGCGTACCTACGCCGCGGAATCCAGCGCCCTTGTGCTCACCGTGGGTTCGGACAGCGTCAACACACTCCTGACCGGTGATGCCCTGGCGAAGTCCAAAATCAAGAACTACGAGTCGATCGCGGAATCCCGGCTCATCGCAGATCAGGTCATCGCAGCGGTGGGCTTGAATACCACCGCTGACGCCCTGCTCCCCAGCGTTTCAGTCAACGTCCCCGTGGATACGGCAGAAATTCGCATCACTGCCACGTCTCCGGACCCGCTCATGGCTCAGCGGGTGGCTGATGCATGGGTCACCGAGCTGGCCAAAAGGGTGCAGCTGCTCGAAAGCTCCGTTACCGCCGGCCAACCAACCCCTCCGGCCCTCCCGGTAGGCCTGGTTCCCCTCGATAAAGCGGCCCTTCCTACGGCACCAATTTCCCCTAACATCAGACTCGCTCTCCTGTTCGGCGCAGTTGGTGGCCTTCTCCTGGCCTACGCCGCAGCACTCCTCCGCCATCATCTGGACCGCAGGCTGCGCAGCTCCACCGAGATCGAGCGCCTCTTCGACGTTCCCGTGATCGGGACTCTTCCCTATGACCCGGATATCAGCGGAGTCCTAAAGGTACTGGGCACCGAGCGGCACAAACTTACACAGGCAGGAGAACGGAACCGTGCCTTTGTCGAGGCCCTCCGGGCGCTGAGGACCAACCTTAAGTTTCTCGATGTTGACCACCGTCCCCGCATCATCCTGGTAACCAGTCCGATGACTTCCGACGGCAAGTCAACCGTGGCCAGCAACCTGGCAGTAACGATGGCAGCTACCGGTGAGCCTGTCGTCGTCGTCGATGGAGACCTCCGTCGTCCCCGAATCGCTGGTGCCTTCAACCTCGTTCCGGGGGTCGGGGTGACCAATGTACTCAGCGGGCAAGCCCAACTGGTCGATGTGATCCAAGCCCCGACAGTCCTGTCGAACCTTTCGATCGTGGGCTCCGGGCCAACCCCGCCCAACCCGAGCGAACTGCTGGGCACAAATGCCATGAAGCAATTGCTGAGCACCCTTGCAGCCGGAGCCACCGTACTGATTGACGCTCCCCCTTTGCTGCCCGTCACAGACGCTGCAGTTCTGTCGAGCGCCGCGGATGGGGTGATCGTGGTGGCCAGGGCCGGTCAAACCACACGCGATGAATTTGAAAGGTCCCTCAGGGCACTTCAGAAGGTCCAGGCCCCGGTCCTCGGAGCGATCTTCAACTGCGTTCCGACCAAAGGTGTGGATTCCTACGCGTACTACGGTGCCTACACTGCCTCGCCGGAAGCTGCCACTTCAGGGAGTGCCGGCAGGGGTGTTGAGGGTGATCGGCGGAGGACGGAAGAGGACGGTGCCGAAACCCGGGACCGATTTCCCAAGGAAAGCCGGAAAGCGTCGTAGCCCGCCGGGAACTATCTGAAGTGCTTCGAACGGGAAACAGGAGAAAGTAGATGCCCAAAACTGTCGCAGTTGTCGGCACCCGCGGCTATCCAAGCTACTACGGCGGTTTTGAAACCGCCGTCAGGAAGATCGCCCCCTTTCTGGCTGGCAAAGGTTGGGATGTCAACGTTTATTGCCGCCCGGGTGCCACCAAAGATGACGATGACACCCGCGATCCCCGCGTCCGGACCACCACGACCCCGGGTTTGGAACGAAAGTCGCTTAGTACCCTGTCATTCGGCCTCACGGCGGTCCTTCACAGCATCCATGAAAGTCCAGACGTCGCGTTGGTTATGAACGTGGCCAACGGTTTCTGGCTGCCCTTGCTAAAACTGCGCGGCATTCCAACTGTCGTCAACGTTGACGGCATCGAATGGGAACGTGCCAAGTGGAATGGTTTTGCAAAGTTCGTCTTTAAGCTTGGGGCGCGCCTAACCGCCCGGTTTGGAGATGTCCTGGTCAGCGATTCGCTTGAGATACAGCGGCGCTGGAAAGAGGATTTCGGCCGCTCCTCCCTGTTTATCCCCTACGGGGGCGAAGTCCCGGAGCCCTTGGAAGTTGTCCCGGGCCTGGAACACGACTCCTATGTCCTTATGGTGGCCCGGTTTGTCCCCGAAAATACGGTGTCGGAGTTCTTCAGGGCAGTAGAGGACATCGCCGGTGAGCGTCCAGTGGTCATCGTGGGATCCAGCGGATACGGAGGTCCCCTGGACGAGGACGCAAAAGAGTTGAGTGACCGCCATCCGAACGTCACCTGGCTCGGGCACCTCAGCGACGACAAGAAGCTGCTGTCACTGTGGCAGCACGCCGGCGTCTACTTCCACGGGCACAGCGTAGGGGGTACAAATCCAGCCTTGGTCCAGGCTATGGCCTGCGGAGCACCAGTGGTCGCGCGGCGGACCGCGTACAACAGCGAAGTCCTCGACACTTCGGAACATCTGGTGGATCCGCATCCGGCGGACATCGCAAAAGCCCTTCGACGCATGCTGTCGGACGACGAGCTCCGTTCAAGGGCGAGGACCGCAAACATGCAGCGGGCCGCTTTGCAGTACAACTGGGACGATGTTTGCGGGCGTTACGAGCAGGCACTTATGACGGCGACGGCGCCGGCGTCAAAGAAGACAATCCCGTTGGCAGTCGGGAAGGCCACATGACCATTGCTGACCTGGCCGCCGTGGTGGTCCACCACCGCAGCTACCAGACCCTGGGAGCGACCCTGGCCGCTCTGGTTGCCGGTGGTGTGGCCCCGGACCGGCTCCTCGTGGTGGACAACAGTGAAGAACCCGGCCGCCGGACCGAAGTGGAGAAGCTCCTGCCTCCGGGCGCGCAGGCCATCTACTGCGACAACGCAGGGTACGGCGCAGCAGTCAACCGCGGAGCGGCCTGGCATGAGGAAAACACCCAAGGATGGCGATACCTGCTTGTTGCCACCCATGAGACCACGCCCGAGGGCGATTGCCTCGCCGTCCTCCGCAGCACCCTCGCCGAAGATCCCGGGACAGCGGTGGCTGGACCTGTCCTGGTCACCGGCGATGATGGGAAGACATTCTGGTCGCAGGGCGGTTACCTCACCAAGGTGCTGGGGTTGCCGCGCCACCATGGGCACCTGGCGGTGAGGTCTGAAAATCGGACCACTGACGGCCCGCATCCAGTTGCTTGGCTTGACGGCGCGTTCCTGATGTTCCGCCGCGGCATCCTGTCCCGGCATCCCATCGATGAAACGTATTTCCTGTACATGGAGGAAACAGACCACCACCAGACCCTCCGGCGCCATGGTTGGAAAGTGACAGTGAACCCGCAGGCCTTCGCCTGGCAACACTCGAACGGGGTCCCGCCGTTCTACCTCACGCGAAACATCCAGATCTTCCACGCCAAGCACGGGTCACGATTCCAGGCCCAGGCATCCGCGCCGTACCTTTTCGCACGGTCGGTTGCCCGGGACCTCATCAAGCACCACCGAGCCGCCACGCTCGGCCCTATGCTGGCCGGGCTCCGTTCCGGCCGGCCTTTGGCGGCTGCTGCCCGTGCCAAGGAACCGGGCGGCGTTGTGATCGTCAACCCGCTTGGAGGGGCCCTGGCGCACTACACTCAGGCGTTGCATCAACATGTTTTGGCAGCAGGGATTGGGGCGCGCGTCAGAGCCCTGGATGAGCCGTCCGTTTCCGGCCAGCACCGCCTTACGTGGCTTCTGGAATACCTGGAACTGCTGGGCTCAGAGGGGTGGTACCGACGCGGCCGCAGTGTTCGGCCCCGTATCCTGCTTACCTGGCCGGTTTTGGGTTTCTGGGACCTTTTCCTGGTCAAAGTGCTGTGCGGCGGTTCCTCGTGGGTGGTCTATCACGATCCGGACCCCCTGGTCAGGTCAGTGGGAAGCGGCCGGGCGGCTTCCGCTCTCATGAGCAAAATGAGGGGCCGGCCTGAAACACTCGTACACAGCCAGGCAGCCGCCGAAGCCATGCGCGGCAAGGGCTTCACGAACGGACTAACAGTGGTACCCCATCCGGTGGTCCCCCATTCATCAAAGCAGCCGTTTGTGGGGCCTGATGAGCATGACCCCAGTCGCCGTCCCCGGGTGCGCGTCCTGGGGCAGTTCAAGCGCGACAGGGATCTCGACCTTTTGGTGGCTCTGGCCCGCCGCCTGGGGACCAGCTACGACTTTGAAATCATTGGTCGTGGCTGGCCACCGGTCGAAGGATGGCGGGTGGATGCGCGGTTCGTCCCCGAAGACGAACTGAACCATGTGATTGCCGGCAGCGCGGTCATCCTCATTCCCTACAAACGGTTCTTCCAGAGCGGGATCGCCATCCGGGCCCTTGAGCACGCCGTGCCGGTAGTGGGGCGTGCCGAAACGAGCCTGGGCGATCTCTTTGGGCCGCAATCACCGCTGCTGGTCAGCGGCAACAGCGGTCCCGATAACGACGTCCAGGCATGGTGCAGGGCGATTGAATTCGCCGTAGAGCACGGACAGGCGGAAGCTTCCACGGCCGCAGCTGCTTTCCACCGCCAAGCAGCACGGGAGTGGGCGCTTCTCGTGGCCCGTTGAAGGCCGCTGCCTCAGCCTCCGGGGCGCCTCAAACCAGCAGCTCAGCGCTCCAGAAGACCAAACAAAGGGTCCTCGACCCGGTGGCGGGCATGCCTCCGCGCCTGCGTCGGTACGCCAATGGCATTAGGGCGGCTTGCGATGATCGCCAGACCGACGAGGAGCCAGGTAACAGGGAAGAAAACGGCATTTGAAAACAGGCTGCTCACAAGGGTGAAGAGCAGAAGTTGGCCGGAGATGCTGCGAACCCGTGCGAACGCCAGACCAACCAGGAAGACGATCAAGGGAACAGCAAATAGCGCGCCGTCCACCCACATGCCCAGGACCCAGTTGCTGGCAACGTTGTTTTGGGACTCGCCCAGGGTATCTATTTGGCCCCATACGCCCACTCTGCCTGCAGCGCTTAGGCCATGTCCGTAAATGGGTATGGACGTGGCCAGTTGGAGGAGGGAATCATTTTGCCTGATCCGGGCCTGACCGGAAATATCGTGCTCCTGCACGGTCCCTATCATGGTGGATGCCCGGGTTGTCACGTCCTCCTGCAGTTGGGGAATGGCCGACAAGGCCAGGACGGCAGCAACCGACGCGATGACGACGGCGGCACGGCGCCCCCGCCGTGGTCCGCTCTCCGCAGTGTTGATGGCACCCCGGCTGCGTTGAATTACTGACGCCACCCCTGCGGCGGCGATACACACCAGGAGCGCAATCCAGGACGCCCGGGCCATGGCCAGGACAAAGACCGTCACGTTCGGCAGGAAGAAAACCACCTTCCACGCCCGGGCCATGGAAAGCCGCCAACTCAGCAGCACCCCCGCACCCGAGAACATCCCCAGCCAATCAGGTTCCGGGTAGATCCCCGTGGGCCGCCCGATGGCGCTCACGTCCAGATGCCAGAGATCCATGGGGATGACATGGAATACCTGCAGCACGCCCACGATACTGCCAAAAGTTGAAACGACCAGCAGGCCCCAGAGCATGGCCGCCGCATCCCGGCGGCTGGATGCAAAAGTTATGAGCGCGGCCGATGCCGCAAGCCCCAGCAGCTGAAGTCCGAGAGTTGGGCTGTTGACCAGGTCACCCAGCAGCGTGGTTGAGGCCAACAGCAGCGCGGCGGCCAGCAACGCCGCAATGAGCCGGGGTGTGCCTCTGTTCCTTGCCCGGCCGGGCAACAAGACCCAGCCTACGGCGAGGAACGTAAAGACATGGACCCTGAAAACCTGGACTGCAACGAGCCCTGCGGAAACACCCAGGAGGAACGCGAGAATCTGCCGGCGTCGCGGATGCGTAAGAACAGCCACCAAGCCCAGAACTACGGCAGCAAATGCCACCTCAAGGTACAGAGCCTGCGTGAACAGCCCCATAAGCCCCCGCCCTTCCCTGACAGCCACGGCGCAACTGCGGCAAAGCCGGAGTGCGCCTGCAGGATCCTGCATTCTTACGGTAGGGGCCGGGTGACTGCAGGGACTAGGGCATCAGCCTGGGCATGTGGCTACCCGCACGGACCTTTGTGGTGCCGCAAACCGCGGGAACTACGCAGCCGTCCTGAAGAACAGTTCCGCCACGGCGGCCAGGCGCAGGGGATCCTCCACCCCGCACAGCTCGCGCGCGGAGTGCATGGACAGCAGCGGCACGCCCACGTCCACGGTCCGGATGCCCAGGCGGGTGGCGGTGAGCGGACCGATGGTGGAGCCGCAGGGAACGACATTGTTCGACACGAATTCCTGGAATGGCACCCCCGCTTCACGGCACAGCCTGGCCCAGAATGCGGCTCCAAGCGCGTCAGTGGCGTAGCGCTGATTGGCATTGATCTTGAGCAGCGGGCCGCCGTTCAGCACCGGGTGGTTGGCCGGATCGTGCCGCTCGGGGTAGTTCGGGTGCACCGCGTGGCCGGCATCGGCAGAGAGGCAGAACGACGCCGCCAGGGCCTGCCGCCGCTGGCTCACCGTCGCGCCGAGGCCGTCGGAGATGCGCACCAGCACGTCTTCGAGGATGGGTCCGCACGCACCCGAGCGGGAATTGGAGCCGATTTCCTCGTGGTCGAAGGCCGCAAGGACTGCGATGGGACCGCCGTCAGCCCCGGAACCGGCGTGGGCGGTCAGCGCCGCCAGTCCTGCGTGCGTGGCCGAAAGGTTATCCAGCCGCCCGGACGCGAAGAACTCCCCCTTGCCTCCGAAAACCGCAGGGTCCTGCGTGTCCGCAATGACGACATCGTACCCGCCAATCTGCCCCGGATCGACGGAGGCGCCTGGAACCGAAGCTGCCAACACACCCAGCAGGTCCGAATCCGTTGGGTTCCCCAGCCCCCACACCGGGTTCATGTGCCGCTGTTTATCCAGCACCAGCCCCTCATTCACGGCCCGGTCCAGGTGGATGGCCAGCTGCGGGAAACGGAGCAGCGGGCCGGTGGCCGTGAGGTGCTCGGTGCCGTCGAACATCACCAGCCGGCCCGCGAGCCGGAGCTCGCGGTCCAGCCAGGAATTCAGCAGCGGTCCGCCGTAGATTTCCACCCCGGCCTGAAGCCAGCCGTGCGAGCCGGTGGTGGGCCTGGGCTTGAGCTTGAACGACGGCGAATCGGTGTGCGCCCCCAGGATATTGAACCCCGTGGTCGGCCCAGCACCTTCGGGGACCACCCACGCGATCAGGGCACCGTCCCTGATGATGAAGAACGAACCCGGCCCGCCCTCCCACGGCTGCAGCTCATCCAGGCGGCTGAACCCTGCCTCCTCCAGCCGCCGGCCGCCCTCGTGCGCGGCGTGGAAGCTCGACGGCGATGCGCTGACATAGGCGCCAAGGTCCTGGATGTGGTCTGCGGCAGAGGAAGGCAAAGGCATGGTCCCGAGTCTAGCGCCGCCCTTACTCGGCAGGCGCCGCTGTGGGTTCGGCTGCCACGGCCGGCTGGCGGGTGGCAGCGCCGTTCCGCCGGTAGCGGAGCACGCCGACCAGTACGACCACGGCGGCCAGGGCCAGGGAGAGCAGCAGTGATTCCCGGGTGGATTCCACGATCACCATGCCGATGAGCAGGGCCACGATGCTGATGATCGCTGCCCAGGTGAGGTACGGGAACAGCCACATCTTCAGCTGCAGCTCCTTTGCCGCGGCTCCCATGCGGCGGCGGAGGACCAGCTGCGAGGCGGAGATGACCAGCCATACGAACAGGGCAATGGCGCCAGAGGTGTTCACCAGGAAGAGGAAGACGGTGTCCGGTGCGATGTAGTTCAGGCCGACGGTAACGAACCCGACCACGGTGGAGGCAAGGACGGCAGCGGCGGGAACTCCCCGGCTGGAGATACGGGTCCATGAGCGCGGTGCGTCACCGCGGGTGGAGAGGGAAAACAGCATGCGGCTGGCCGTGTAGAGGCCGGAGTTCAGGCAGGACAGCACGGATGTAAGCACCACGACGTCCATGATGGTTCCAGCGCCGGGGATGCCGAACAGTTCAATGACGGCCACGTACGGGCTCTTTGCCACGGAGGCGGAGTTCCAGGGGAGCAGGGTGACCACCACGGCGATGGAGCCGATGTAGAAGACCAGGATGCGCCACACGGTGGATTTCACTGCCTTCTTCACTGCATCCACCGGGTTTTCTGATTCGCCGGCTGCGATGGTGGCGATTTCAGCACCGAAGAAGGAGAAGACCACCACAAGGATGCCTGCCAGGACGGCGCCCGGGCCATTGGGCATAAAGCCGCCGTTGTTGATCAGGTTGCTCAGGCCCGGCGCGGGGACACCCGGGACGAGGCCCAGGATGGCGGCCGCACCGAAGAGGAGGAACAGGACGATGGCGGCGACCTTGATGGACGCGAACCAGAACTCGAACTCGCCGTACGACTTCACGGAACCGAGGTTGGTCAACGTCAGCAGCACCATGAGGGCAAGGGCCCAGACCCACTGGTCGATGCCGGGCACCCAGCGGTGCATGATGGCCGCGCCGGCCGTGGCCTCAATGCCCAGGACGATGATCCAGAACCACGCGTAGAGCCAGCCGATGCTGAACCCTGCCCAGCGGCCAAGGGCCTTGTCCGCGTAGGTTGAGAACGAACCTGTTTCGGGGTTGGCGGCGGCCATCTCCCCCAGCATGCGCATCACCAGGATCACCACCAGGCCTGCGGCCGCGTAGGCGATAAGGATGCCGGGGCCGGCCTGCTGGATGGCTGCCCCCGAGCCGACGAAAAGGCCCGCACCAATCACGCCGGCGATGGCGATCATGGACAGGTGCCTGGGTTTCAGGGACTTTGAAAGTTGCTGGTCAGCATGCATGGAAGCGCCGTCCTGTTGGGAAATAGCATGGGTTGAGCGACGTGCCGTGGTGGACACCGGCGGACCGTGTGATGCACCACATCGTCGTTTCACCCTAGGTCCGCCATTATCCGCCCTGCTTTGTGCAGTCCAACAGATCTGACTCCAGCCAACAGGACGGGCCTCCAAGCAGGAACCATCAGAAGCAAGAAAAGTTTCCTGTCAGGCATATTTGTCATGTGCCGGAAACCACGCGCCCGCGTGGGCGCGCGGCCGGAACAGAAGCCGCGGCCTATACGTCCCGGCGTTTCAGCAGGACGGCAGCCAGCAGGACGGGAACCACCACCCAGGCGCCGAGGACCAGCCCGGCCTGCCACGCCTCAAGGGTGTCCGGAACGTGCTGGACAGCCGTGAGCGGCTCAACCGTGTTGCCGGGCAGGTACTTTCGGGCTTCCTTGAAGAAGTCCCCGGGGATGAGCTGGAAGGCAAGAGGCGCCACGAAGAAGATGCCCACCAGGCTCATGATGCCGCCTGCGGAGTTCCGAAGCAGTGTGCCCAGGGCCATGCCGATGGCGGCGACGGCTGCCACATAGATGCTGTTGACCAGGAGGAGCTTCACCGACTGGGAACTGCCCAGGTCCAGTTTCAAGCCGTAGTTGTCCAGGATGGGCACGGCCACCAGGCCGGCCACCCATGTGGACACGGCAGTGACCACGAAGGACGTCACCATCACCACCACCAGCTTGGCGGCGAATGCGGGGATCCGCTTCGGCACGGCTGCGAAGGTGGACCGGGCCATGCCCGTGGTGAACTCCGAACTCATCAGGAGCACACCCAGGGACCCCAGGATCAGTTGTGCGAAGGCGATCCCGGACGTGGGGGCGCTGATGGCGAGGTCTCCGCCCTGGGATGCCATTCTCGCGGCTGCCTGCGGATCCCGGGTGGCGGCGTTGGTGAGCTGGCCTGTTCCCCACGCGGACAGCGCGCCAAATCCAACCATGACCACCGCCGTGGAGGCGAGCAGGATCAGCGTGGAGAGGAGGCTGCGGAATTTGATGATCTCCGAGTGGAGGACCCGGAAAAAGGTGGGGCCGGGAAGGGACCGTCCGGCGTTGCGGGAGGCTGGTCCGGCGGGGGACGGCGCCGGTTCGCGGGAGGACATGGATTCAGTGGTTGTGGAACTCATTACTTGCTGACCTCCGCAGCGGGCAGGGAGTGGTATTCGACGTCGTCCTTGGTCAGTTCCATGTATGCCTCCTCGAGGCTGGCAACGAGGGGCGTGAGTTCATAGACCATGACCTGGTTTTCCAGCGCGGCTGCCGCGATGGTTTTCGGCTCCAGGCCCGTTACTTCGAGCAGTTCCCGTTCCGGCATGTCAATGGAGGCGCCCCGTTGGGTGAGCAGTTGATGGAGCCGGTCCGGTTGGTCGCTGCGGACGCGGACCCGTGACTGCCCCTTTCCGGTGATGATGTCCTTGATGGGGGCGTCGGCAATCACCCGGCCGCGGCCAATGACGATCAGGTGGTCTGCCGTCTGCGCCATCTCGCTCATCAGGTGGCTCGAAAGGAAGACCGTGCGCCCCTGCCCGGCGAGGTACCGCACCAGGTTCCGCACCCACACCACACCCTCAGGGTCCAGGCCGTTGACCGGTTCGTCCAGGATGAGGGTCTGCGGGTCCCCCAGCAGGGCGGCCGCGATACCCAGCCGCTGGCCCATGCCCAGCGAGAAACCGCCGGCCTTCTTGCGGGCCACGGCCTCCAGCCCGGTCATTTCGATCACCTCGTGAACCCGGGCTTTGGGGATGCTGTGCGTGGCCGCCATGGCCAGCAGGTGGTTGTAGGCGCTGCGGCTGGTATGGACCGCTTTGGCGTCAAGCAGGGCACCCACCTGCCGCAGCGGCGCCTTGTGCCGGACGTATGGCAGGCCGTTCACCGTGACAGATCCGGACGTTGGCCGGTCCAGCCCCATGATCATCCGCATGGTGGTGGACTTTCCTGCCCCGTTGGGTCCCAAAAAGCCGGTGACTTGCCCTGCCTTAACGGTGAAACTGACACCGGCCACGGCGGTTTTGGCGCCGTAGACCTTGGTCAGCCCGTTTGCCTCGATCATGAATCATCCTTTGGACGGCAGCGCGCGGCTGCGGACGGTTTTCGGTGGGTGTTCATGCCCCACGCTACCGAGGTGCGGGCAGCTTATCGCCCCAAGTCAGGGATGATTCAGGGGAGAATCAGGGTCCTCCCCACGCCCTCTTGGTCTGGGCGGGGTCCGCTTTGGCCAGGACAGCCGCCTGCTCAGGACCGCGGTGAGTAGTAGGTCAGGGCTTTTGGCCGGACCCGGTAGGCCACGTGGCGTACTCCGGCCAGGGCCTCCCCGTCCACTGCCAGAGCCATGGGTGTGCCGTCAGCATCGATCCTGACTTGCGTTGCCTCCCGCAGATGGGTGATCCGGGAGCTTGCCACAGTGCCCGTGAGCACGGACCAGAGCAAGCGCAGCCTGGCAAAGGACTCATCGGCGGTGATCAACCGGACATCCAGCACGCCGTCGTCCATTACAGGCCGGATCAGGGGTGCATGGTCGCGGGGGTAGTAGCGGCCCCGGCCCAGGTAGGCGATCCACACCTTGTGCCGCTTCCCGTCCACCGTGATCGTGGTGGGCGTACCCGCCGCAAAGGTTCTGAACATGGCAGCGACGCCCGCGAGCGGTTTTCCGAGCGCAGGCTGCAGGTGCTCCCGTCGCCGGACAAAGTTCGGGTAGAGACCAATGCTGGACGTGTTCAGCATCGCCACCTCGGATACCTCCGGGTTCCCGGCGAGGCCCCGCTCCGCGGTGACCACTCCGATGTCTGCCAACGCGGCCTCACCGTTGCTCGCAGCCCGCACCGCGTCCTTCAGGCTCCCCGTCCCCGCGTCCCGGGCAAAATGGTTCAGGGTTCCGCCGGGGAGGACCAGCAAGGGCAAAGAGCGTTCGACGGCGGCCGCGGCCGCTGCGCCCACCGTGCCGTCCCCGCCCCACACACCCAGGGCGCGGGTACCAGGGAAATCAGCGGTGGCGGCGATTCGCTGCAGCAGGTCCTCATCAGGCTGCACGGTATTTATATGCGCTTTGGGAAATACTTCCTGCAAAGCACCCGCAGTCTCCTCCTTAAAGGAGCCACCCAAGGTATTGACCACGATGCTCAGGCCTTCACCGCCAGGCAGTTGGGGCGCATTGGTCCATGCCCGGGTGGTCTGCGGAATGGGCGGGCGGACCGGCCACCAGTGGCGCGTTACCAGGGCAGCACCGGCACCGAGGGCCGAACCGAACAGGACGTCGGAGGGCCAGTGCGCGCCGGTGTGCACCCTCGAGTAGGCCACACCCAAAGCAGCGGGTGCCAGTGCCGCGCCCAGGGCGGGGCGGACCAAACCCACTCCCACGGCGAACGCTACGGCGGATGCCGAATGGCCGGACGGCATGGAGGAACTGGTGGGCTGCGGGTGTACGAAGCGGAAGACCGGCAGATGTTCAGGAAGCGGACGGGTCCGGGGGAGCAGCGTCTTGAACACCATGTTGGTCACAGCCGAGGCCACCCCCTGGGCGATCAGGCCGTGCAGCGCAGCCCTCCTGGTCTTGCCCGGGAAGAGCGCCATCACCGCAGCCGTCCCAATCCAGAGCTTGCCCTGGTTTGCGGAGGCCGAAAGCCGCCGGAAGAAGACATCGTGGTTGCCACCCGGCAGGTTGGAGACATGCCTTAAGAGGTATCTATCCAGGCGGCTGATCCAGGTCCGGCCCCTTGGCCTGCTGCTTTGCATGTGATTACCCTAACCCCAGGGGTTACTCCTGCTTGGTGGACTCCTGTGCACTCGAATTGGTGGTGGTGGAGTTCCGGATCATCGAATCCTGCGTATGGTCCTCCACATGCGGCTCCTGGCCCGCGTCCAAATTGTCCACCGGCAATGGCTTGGCCGCTCCGGCGAGCAGGAGTGCCACCAGTATGGGTGCCATGATTGCGAGCAGCGCGGTGTGGATCCCTGTCAGGTCCCCGAGATAGCCAAGCAGCGGCGGTCCGGCCAGGAACGATATATACCCCAAAGTGGATACAACGGAAACGCGCGCCGCTGAGTGTTTCGGATCGTCGGATGCCGCGGACATCCCCATTGGGAAGGCGAGGGCGGCGCCCACACCCCAGAGGGCCGCACCAATTCCTGCCAGCCAGATGTTTGATGCCAACACAAATAGTCCCAGGCCCGCAGCGGCTGCCGCCATGCTGGCCCGCAGCACGGCAACCCGTCCGTATTTGTCGATGACGCGGCCGCCCAGGAAACGCATGGCCGTCATCGCCAGGACGAACAGAGCGAACATGAGGGCGCCGGTGGATTCGGAGGTGGCGAGACCGTCCACGGATGCCTTGGCGATCCAGTCGTTTCCGGCCCCCTCCGTCAGCGTGGCGCCCAGGACCACAACACCGATCAACAGTGTTCTGCTGTTGCGCCAGGCGGACGGCCCCTTGGCAGGCTTCGGTGCCCCCTCCACGGTGGCTGTTACCAGGTGGGGGAGGAAATAGCGTGGCACCACCAGGGCCACCACGACCACCACGGCGGCGATCACCAGGAGATGCAGCGGAAGATCCACACCCAGGGTGGACAGCCCGGCGCCCACGAGGGCACCCACGAATGCTCCACCGCTGAAGGCCGCATGGAACTGCGGCATGATGGTCCGCCGGAGCTTGTGCTCCACGTCGGCCCCTTCAATATTCTGCGCCACGTCCCACAGCCCGATGCCGATGCCGAAGAAGAAGAGCGACACCGCCGTTCCGGGAATGGAGGTGGCTGAAAGGGACATCGCGATGCCCACGCCTGCCGCCGCTGCCAGCAGGCCCGCAAAGCGCACGGTGTTGGCGGTACCGATCCGGCCCACCACCAGTCCGGCGGTGGGCAGCGCGAGCAGGGAGCCGATGGCCGTGCACAGCAGCAGGGTGCCCATTTGGCCGGACGTGATCTGCAGCGTCTGGGTCACGGCGGGAATCCTGGCCGCCCAACTGGCAAAGACAAGCCCGTTGATGCCGAAGACCACGAACGTGGCCGCGGCGGCGGCTTTCAGTCCTGCCTGCTGTTCCATACCGGTGTTGGTGCTCATACGCTCACTACTTCCACAGAGTATTTTTCGAGTTCTGCCTTGTCCTGTACACCAAATTGCCGGTCCGTGACGATGATGTCCACGCGGTCCAGGCTGGCCACGAGCACCCTCGCGCTGGCCTGCCACTTTGCCGCCGAGGCCGCCACCACCACCCGTGCTGCAGATTCCAGCCCAGCTTTCTTGACTGCTGCATCGTCCAGGTCGTGGGCGAGCAGGCCGTCTTTGAAGTCCACTGCGCAGGGCGTCACCACGGCGGTATCAAATCGGAGGGACCGGATATTGGATTCGGCAAGGGGCCCGCGGAAACATAGTTCGCCGGGCACTACGCTCCCGCCCGGCAGCAACAGTGCAGGCCGGGTGCCGGAACCTCCCTCACCTGCGGTTGCCGCATTGAGGGCCTGCAGGGACATGGGCATCAGGGTCAGTTCCCGGCCTGCCACCGCGCGCGCCACCTCTGTTGCCGTGCTTCCGCTGTCCAGCCACACGTGTTCCCGCTCGGCCAGCAGGCCCGCCACAGCAGCCGCTATGCGGGTCTTGGCGTCCCGGTCCTCCAGCTCGCGCTGCCCGTAGCCGGGGTTCTGGCCCTGGCCGATGAGGCTCCTGGCACCGCCGTGGACCCTGCGGAGGACCCCGTGGCCGGCCAGGATCTCCAGATCGCGGCGGATGGTGGCGCCCGAGGCACCGCAAGCCAGCATCAGCTGTTCAACGCTCACTTCTGACTGCTGCCGGAGGATTTCGGCAATGGTCCGATGCCGGTCGTCCGTCTTCATGATCAAATGCTAACAGCATCTGATCATTTGATCAGTGCATGATCAAAGCCGCGAGTTGCCGCTCAGCGGACGCGGTCAACCCTTTGTTCGTCCCATACCGGCTCCACTGACTCATACACTTTTCCGTCCGATCCGAACACCAGGAACCGGTCGAAGGTCCGCGCGAACCAGCGGTCGTGCGTGACCGCCAGGACGGTTCCCTCGAAGTGGTCGATGGCGCGTTCCAGGGCCTCGGCAGAGTGCAGGTCCAGGTTGTCCGTGGGCTCGTCCAGCAGGAGCAGGGTGGCACCGCTGAGCTGCAGGAGCAGGATCTGGAACCGTGCCTGCTGGCCGCCGGAGAGGGACTCGTACTTCTGCTCCGACTGCCCCGCCAGGCCGTATCCGTCCAGGGCCCCGGCGGCGGCTTCGCGGCCCAGCCCGGACCGGTGCTCGTCGCCGCGGTGCAGGATCTCCAGCAGGGTCTTGCCCAGGAGGTCGGGCCGGACATGGGTCTGTGCGAAGAAGCCGGGCCGGATCCGGGCACCGAGCTTCACCGTCCCTTCATGCGGCACTTCCGCGATCTGCACATCGGAGACGGGCAGGTGCTCGCGTTCGGGATCCGTGCCGCCGGTGGCCAGCAGTCGCAGGAAGTGGGACTTGCCGGAACCGTTGGAGCCCAGGACGCCCACGCGGTCGCCAAACCACACTTCCGTGGAGAACGGCTTCATCAGGCCGGTCAGTTCCAGCCGCTCCGCCACGATGGCGCGCTTGGCGGTCCGCCCGCCCTTGAGCCGCATCTGGACGTTCTGCTCGATAGGGAGGGCTTCCGGCGGTCCAACTTCGAGGAACTTGGCCAGCCGGGTCTGGGCGGCGTGGTAGCGGTTGGCCATGTCGGAGCGGAAGGCGGCCTTGTTCTTGTACATGTTGACGAGTTCCTTGAGCTTGATGTGCTCCTCGTCCCAGCGCTTGCGGAGCTCCTCGAAGCGGGCATTCCGGTCTGCGCGGGCCTCGACGTAGGAACCGAAGCCGCCGCCGTGGATCCATGCCGCGGCGCCGTTGATTCCCGGTTCCAGGGTGACGATGCGGCCGGCCGCGTTGTTCAGCAGCTCGCGGTCGTGGCTGATAAAGAACACCGTCTTCTTCGACTCGTTCAGCTTTTCCTCGAGCCAGCGCTTACCCGGGACGTCCAGGTAGTTGTCCGGCTCGTCCAGGAGCAGGAGGTCATCCGGGCCGGCAAAGAGTGCCTCCAGCACCAACCGCTTCTGCTCACCGCCGGAAAGGGTCGACGCCGGGCGGTGCTGCGCACGGTCAAAGGGCAGTCCCAGCGCGGCCATGCAGACCTCGTCCCAGACGGTTTCGGCGTCGTAGCCGCCGGCGTCGCCCCAATCCACGATGGCCTGCGCGTACCGCATCTGGGTGGGTTCGTCGTCGTGCTCCATCATGGCCAGCTCGGCCTCATCAACCTCGCGGGCAGCGGCCGCAAGGGCAGGGGGAGCGGCGGACACCAGGAGGTCCCGGACGGTGGAGCCGTCCCGCACCTGGCCAACGAACTGGCGCATGATGCCCATGGTCCCGGAGCGGCCCACCACGCCCTCGTCCGGAACGAGGTCCCCGGCAATGATCCGGAACAGCGTGGTCTTGCCGGTGCCGTTGGGGCCAATCAGGGCGGTCTTGGTGCCGTCCGGAACCTTGAAGGTCACCCCGTTCAGGAGCTGGGTGCCGTCGGAGAGGAAGTAGTCGATGCCGGAGACGTCAATATGGGCCACACCGTCAATCCTCCCATGCCCCTCCCTAGCCGGCGGCGGTGAGGAACTGCTTCAGCAGCGGGCCGGAGGTGGTGGCACCCAGGCCGCCGTCCTCCACGAACACGGCCACGGCCAGGTCTCCATGCACGGCCACGATCCAGGCATGGGTCTTTGGCGGGTTCTCGGTGCCGAATTCGGCGGTTCCGGTCTTGGCTCCCACCGGTGCGCCCGGCACGCTGGAGAGGAACCCGGCGTGGCCGGAGGTGACGACGGCGCGCATCATGTCTGCGAGCGATGCCGCCTCCGCTGCCGTGATGGGTTTGTCCGATGCCGTGGACGGCGCCTCGGCCATGGCTGTTGCCGTCGGTTCGGCTGCCGGCGCGGTGGACCCTGCCGTCGTTCCAGCAGCGGGGGCACCGGCGTCGGGGTTAAGGACCAGCTGCACCGAAACGGGGGCGCCCTTGGCGACCGACCCGGCCATGATTGCCGCGGCCAGCGGGGACAGCAGCACCTTGCCCTGGCCGATCATTGAGGCGGCGTGTTCGGTGCCCTGGGCCTGGCCGGGCACGGAGCCCAGGAAGGCTTCGGCGCCAAGTCTTGGCGCCTCCACCGCAACGCCCATGGACGTGGCGGCGGCTTCAAGCTGGCCCTGGGTCACAGAGTCTCGCTGGGAAATGAAGGCCGTGTTGCAGGAGTGCGCAAAAGCGTCCCGCAGGGTGACAGCACCCAGCGAGGTTTCGGGGTAGCCTTCGGAATTCTTGAAGGTCCGTCCTTCAACGTTGAGCGTGGGAGTGCACTGGACGGTGGAATCCGGCGTCATGCCGTTGCGGAACATTGCCAGGGAATCCACCATCTTGAAGATAGAACCCGGCGCGTACTGTCCCAGCATGGCGGTGTTGTAGCCGTTGCTGCCCGGCCCGGAGGCAGCTGCGAGGACGGCACCCGTTGAGGGACGCAGCGCCACTATTGCCGATGCCGGTTTGACCCCCTCCAACGTGCTCTCCGCCAGCGCCTGCAGCCGGGGGTCGAGGGTGGTTTTCAGTGGTGTCCCAGGCTTGGGCTCCACCTGGAAGAGGACGCGGCGGGGGTCGGTGCCGGCCGACTGTATCTGCTCGCGGGTCAGGTCGGCCCGCTGCGCGCGGATGACGACGGCGTCTGAGCCGCGGAGCTGTTCATCGTACTGCTGCTGGAGACCGCCGATGCCGGTGACGTCGCCTGCAGCCAGCTTGCCTTCCGAGGCTTCAATCTGCTCTGCGGAGGCTTCACCCACCGAGCCCAGCACGGCACGGGCAAACGTGCGGCTGGGGGCCAGCGGGATCGATGCCGGGATGCCACGTGCACCCGGGATGGCCTGGATCTGCTGGTCGGAGATGGTCCGGCCCTCTTCCCGCAGGGTGATCGCGGAAACGAAGGCCTGTTCACCGGCGGCCTTGACCTGCTGCACGTAGGCGGCAGGATCCACGCCCACAAGCGCGGCCAGCTTACCGGCGGAATCGGCTGGGTCCGCACCGCCAAGTTGGGGCTTGTCGATGCCAACGTTCACCACGGGACGGTAGGTCACCAGCGGCACGTCACCGGCACCCAGGATGTCCGCGCGCTTGGGCGTCTGGGAGCCCTTGGTCACGATCTCGCTGTCCGCCAGACCGGGTGCCAGCAGGGCAGGGTCCCAAACGGTGAGCCACTTATCGCCGGACTTCTTGAAGCTCGCCCCAACGGTGTACTTCCACTCGGCGTCGCCGAACTTCCAGGTGTAATTCAGAGGGGCGGTTGCCTTGTCGCCGTCGAGCGTGAGCCCGCCTGCCTGGACCTGCGGCTTTTGCGGATCCAGGGCCGCGAAGACCTGGTGGAGCTGGTCGTTGGCCGCTGCAGCGTCCTTGCCCTCAAAGGCCACGGCCCCTACATCCAGGGCCGAGACCGCGCTGGCCAGTTGTTGAACGGCGGCTTCCGCCCCGGACTTTCCGTCATCGCAGGCCACCAGCGAGGTTCCGAGAATGAGCGCAGCTACGGCAAGCGAAAGTTTTGTTGATTTCCCCATCGCGCCATTATCCCCCGGGCCGCCGGCCTGCAGCGCCACCGCTGATGAAGGGCATGGCGTAACAACCGCCCGGCCCAATCACGCTCCGGCAAGCCTTTGGGCCTGGGCGAGCCCCAGGTCCGGAACCGGCAGCTTGAAGACATCCTTAAGGGCGTGCTTTGCGGCATGCATCCCCGGCATGCCCGTAACCCCAGGCCCCGGCGGGGTTGAGGACGAGCAAAGGTAGACGCCCAGCAGCGGCGTCCGCCACGGGACGGGGGAGACCACGGGCTTCTGGATGAGCCCCCGGACGTCCATGATGCCGGCACTGAAATCACCCCCGATGTAGTTGCGGTTGTACTCAGCCAGCTCCGCCGCGGTGATGACGTGCGATTCCACCACCAGGTCGCGGAAGCCCGGAGCGAACCGTTCCAGCTGGGACACGATTTGGTTGGTCATGTCCTTTGTCGAGCCGGAGGGCACGTGGCAATAGGTCCAGAGGGTGTGCCGGCCTGCAGGGGCCCGGCTCGGGTCGAAACGGGACGGCTGGGCCACGAGCACGTAGGGCCGTTCAGGGTGGCGTCCGGCGCTGACCTCGTTTTCCGATCGCGCCAGCTCAGCCCGCGTGCCGCCCACGTGGACAGTACCGGATTCGGACAGGCCACTGGCCTGCCACGGCACCGGCCCGGACAGGATGAAGTCAACCTTGCAGGAGCCGTTGCCGTAGCGGAAACGCTCCAATGCCCGCCGGTAGTGGCCCGGGAGTGATTCCCCTGCCATGTCCAGAAGTCCCCGGGGCGCCACATCCAGCAGGGTGGCCCGGGTGGCAGGAAGCTGTTCCAGCCGGTCTATCGCTGTCCCGGTGTGGATCACGCCTCCATGGGCGCGGATGTCATCAGCGAGTGCTGCCGCTATCGAGGCAGAACCGCCGCGCGGGATGGGCCATCCACCTGCATGCCCCAGGGCGCCAAGCATGAGGCCGGCCCCGGACGCGGCCAGGGAGGGCAGGTGCGAAATGGCGTGCGCGGCCACCCCGCTGAGCAGTGCCGGGGCAAGCTCTTCTCTGAACCGAAGGTTCCACAGCCCGGTTCCCTGTTCCAGGGTCCGCAGCCCGTAAATGCCGGCCACCAGCGGGTTCCGGGGGATTCGGAGGAGCTGATTCTGGGTGAACTCCATGACGTCATCAATATGGCGGACCAACGGTTCCATGAGCCTCCGGTACGCCGGACCATCCTGCCCAAGTGCCTCCGCGGTCTTGTCCAGGGACCTGTAGGCCAAAGCCGCGCGGCCACCCTCCAGCGGAGACCCGAAAGACACGTCCGGCGTAATCAGGTCCACCCTCCGGGGCAGCTCGAAGGCGCGGAAGAAGGGTGAAGCAACGGCCATCGGATGCACCGCGGAGCAGACGTCATGGAAGTGGCCGGGCTGCATCAACTCGGTGGTCCGCGTGCCTCCGCCGATCTTTGGTCCGGCCTCGAAGACCTCCACCGACAGCCCGGCACGTGCCATGACCGCTGCTGCCGAGAGCCCGTTCGGGCCGGAGCCAACTACCGCAACATCAACCATGGGACCTTGCTTTCAACGTGAGGGCGAAGCTTGGGACGGGAGGGGTGAAGGAGTGCGGCGTGGGATGCGCCACCGGAACCGGTCCGGTGCGTCCGCGAAGGGTCCGCCGTGCGGGTCATCGAGGTGGTGCCGGCGGATGGGGTCATATGTGGGGTTGTAGATGTCCCAGGTGACGCGTGCCATGAGGTACGCCACTGCGGCCATGTGCGCAGCAACGGCGAGGACGTAGTACGGCATGTCCAGGTTGTGTTGGGAGGGCCCTGCGCTGGTCACTTGTCCAAGGTACATCCAGATCGCGGCCCAATGGAGGGCTTCGATGCCCTGCCACACCAGGAAGTCGCGCCACCGCGGCCGGGCCAGGGCCAGGAGCGGAATCAACCACACCACGTACTGCGGTGAGTAAACCTTGCTGGTGAGGATGAAGGCCGCGACGATCAGGAACGCCAACTGGGCCAGGCGGGGACGGCGGGGCGCGGCAAGGGCTACAGCGGCAATCCCGGCGCAGGCCAGCACAAAGAACCCGGCGGACAGGACACTGACGCCGTCGGCGCCCAGCCCGGACCAGCCCAGCCTGCCCGCCACCAGGTTGTAGGCGAACCAGGCTGAGCTGTAGCCGGCGCCACGATCGGCGCTGTACTGGAAGAAATAGGCCCAGCCGGAGGGGTTTACCGCCGCGAACGGCAGATTGACCAACAGCCACGTGACGGCTGCACTGCCGCCGGTCACCAGCAGCGGCCGCCATCTGCCCGACCGGATAGCGAGCAGCAGGATGGCTCCGAGTACCAGCACCGGATACAGCTTGGTAGCGGTGGCCAGGCCGATCAGCACCCCTGCAAGGACAAGCCGCATCCGGGCGAAAAAGTACATGCCCACGGCAAGCAGGCAGGCGGCCCAAAGATCCCAGTTGATGGTGCCGGCCAGCACGATCCCCGGGGCCAGGGCCACCATGGCCGCGTCCCAGGGCCGGCGGCCGGGCATGCGGGCAACCACCACCACGGTGACCATAGCCACCGCCGCCAGCAGCACGGCGTTGATGTCAAAGTAGGCCAGAGCCATGGCATTGGGGTCTCCGCCGGGTACCAGCCACGCCGTGACCCCTGCAATGAGTCCTATGAGCACGGGGTATTCGAACTGGCTGCCGCTGCCCAGGACGGGGAAGATCCCCGCTGCCAGGCCACGGTTGCGGAACAGCTCGGGGAAGTCCGAGTAGCAGGTGGCGTAGAACTGCGTGGGCGTCTCCCAGCCGTTGACCCTGCAGTATCCCTTCAGCAGGATCCCCACCAAGGCGGCCAGTGCCGTAAGGACCACCAGCACCCGCTCCACGGTGAAGATGCCGGGGGAGACCACCCCGGGGTCGGTCCTGGATCCCAGCGGACCGCCGAGTACCTCCGTGAAATTCCGCAGCAGGTCATCACTGCGGCTGGGCACCACGATTCGGGGCCGTCGTGCTTCCTCCGGCGGCTGGGTCTCGTGCATGGCATCGAGCTTACAGCCGGCCCCGTCCCAGGAGATCAGTGTCCGGCAGGATCGGGGCCGGCTGTCAGCGCAGGCCGCCCAACTGCTGGTGCATAAGCACGAAAACATCATTCCGGTGCTGCTCCAGCAGGGCGCTGTTGAAGGAACTGCGGCGCTGCAGTGGGCGGGACAGGAGTCCCATGATCACTCGCATCAAGGGAACCACCTCCTTTCATTGCTCATCGGGTGCAAAAGGGCATGGCGAATTAGCGCCGACCTTTCGCACGATAAATCTCGGGAATAAGGGCGCAGATATTCCACAAAAGGGAATTAATGAAAATTGCGCAGAAAAACGCAATTTACGGTATACCTGACTGCGGAGAAGCCGTAGAACTGCACAAAGCCGAATGCAAAGCTCTCTGAGCAGGGCTTATTCGACGAAAGAGCAGGGGCTAAGCCGGAAGCTGTTCCGGGAAGTCAGTGAAGAAGCGCAGCGTTCCAGGCAGGCCAGGTGATATGGCCGAAACCTCGGAAAGGGATCCCGGCCGGGACGCCGATGCAGGTGCGGTTAGCGGCGCCGCAGCAAGCCCGCGAAGGCTGCCGGGCGGAGGGAACCGGAGTTGACCGAAGCTACGCATGCGTCATCAGCAAAGGCCGGGAACGCATTGATGGGGGCATTCCATTCGCCAGTCAAAGTCATCATTTTCCCAACCTCCTTTTCTGCTGTCCGCTGCGTAGGGTGCGATGCGGTCTGCGACCCGGGCAGATCACCGTGGGGTCAGAAATAAAGCTACCGCAGGAATCAGCAAAATGCCAGCAATTTCCCGGAAAAGATCAGAAACTAATGAAAACGGGGATTTACAGGCCCCACCGCACAATAGCGGGCGTCTTTTTATCCCATCCCAAAGTGCAGACCTTGGCGGTGCCCAGGATAAAGTGCCGGCCTTCGGTAGGCGGCAATTCCAGCCAGCGCGCGGTGAGGATCCGGGAGAAATGCCCGTGTGCCACGATCAGCACGTTGTCCATCCCGGATTCCAGGATCCGGCCGATGATCTTGTCCGCACGCGCGGCCACCTCGTCCAGCGTTTCTCCGTTGGGCACGCCGTGCGTCCAGATCAGGTAATCGGGGTTGTCCTTGCGGATCAGGTCCGAGCTGATGCCCTCATAGTCGCCGTAGTTCCATTCAACGGCGAGCGGTTCGTGCCTGGCGTCAGGGAAGCCGGCCAGTTCGGCCGTCCGCCGGGCCCGCCGCAGCGGAGAGGTAAGCACCAGGTCAAAGTCGACGCCGTCCAGCACCTTGCGGGCCTCCACGGCCTGCTGCTCGCCTTCCACCGTCAGGGGAAGGTCGGTCAGGCCTGTGTACTGCCCGCTCTTGGACCATTCAGTCTCACCATGGCGGAGGATCCAGAGCTGGGGGCGTGGGGCAAAGGCGGAATTGGTCACTTGGGCTCCTCAACGGGTGAAGGTTCGACGACGGCCGGAGAGGCTTCTGCCCCGGGCCCGGCAGGTGCGGATTCAGGCTGTTCGGCCCACCAGCGGAGCAGGCGCGCCTCCGCTTCCTCCGTGGGCAGCGGTCCGTGCTCCATCCGCTCATTAAGGAGGAATTTGTAGGCCCGTCCCACCACGGGTCCTGGCTTGAGCCCCAGCAGGGCCATGATCGCGGCTCCGTCCAGGTCCGGGCGCACGGCGTCCAGGGATTCCTGTTTGCGGAGCGTGGCGATCCGGGACTCAAGATCGTCATAGGCGAAGGACAGCCGGTCGGCCTTGCGCTGGTTGCGGGTGGTGACGTCGGAGCGGGTCAGCCGGTGCAGCCGTTCCAGCAGTGGACCAGCGTCGGTGACGTAGCGCCGGACGGCCGAGTCGCTCCAGCCGGCGTCACCGTAGCCGTAGAAGCGCATGTGGAGCTCCACCAGCCGTGCCACGGCCTTGGTGGTGTCGTTGTCGAACCGGAGGGCTTTCATCCTTTTGGTGGTGAGCTTGGCACCCACCATGTCGTGGTGCCGGAAGCTCACCGCGCCGCCCGGTTCGAAGCGTCGCGTAGCCGGCTTGCCGACGTCGTGCATTAATGCAGCAAAGCGCAGCACGAAGTCCGGGCCGGGCACGGGGCCCTCCGCGTCGGTTTCAAGCGCGGCAGCCTGCTCCAGGACCTGGAGGGAGTGCTGGTAGACGTCCTTGTGTCGGTGGTGCTCGTCGGATTCGAGGCGGAGGGCGGAGACCTCAGGCAGCACATGCTCCGCCAGCCCCGTGTCCACCAGGAGGTCGATGCCTGTCCGCGGCCGTGCGCCGCACACCATCTTCACCAGTTCGTCGCGCACCCGCTCGGCGGAAATGATCTTGATCCGGTCCGCCATGTTGGCCATGGCCTCCCGGACGTCGTCCCGGACGGAGACGCCCAACTGGGCAGCGAACCGGGCGGCCCGCATCATTCGCAGGGGGTCATCGGAAAAGGATGCCTCCGGAGAACCGGGCGTGGCCAGCAGGGAGGCGTGCAGGTCGCGTACGCCGCCGAAGGGATCCACCAGTTCCATGGAGGGCAGTTTCAGCGCCATGGCGTTGATGGTGAAGTCGCGGCGCAGCAGGTCATCGGTCAGGGAGGAGCCGAACGCCACCACGGGCTTGCGGGAGTCGGGATCGTAGGCCTCCGCACGGTAGGTGGTGATCTCGATCTGGAAACCGGCCTTGCGCATGCCGATGGTGCCGAAGGCCTTGCCGATCTCCCAGAAGTTGTCGGCCCACTTCTTGATCAGTGCCACGGTCTGGTCGGGCGTGGCGTCGGTGGTGAAGTCCAGGTCGGGGGAGGTCCGGCCAAGGAACAGGTCGCGCACGGGACCCCCCACAAGGGACAATTCGTGGCCGGCGTCCACGAAGCGCTGCCCGAGCTCCAGGACCACCGGATCCACCTTGAAGTCGACAGTGTGGGTATCAATCTTGTGATGTGCGTGCGACATAGTTCCTTAAGCTTGGCAGAAACCAGCGCCGCGGCAGTCCAAAAAAGCATCCGGATCCGCGCTGGTTGGCGTTCCCTGGCAGAAAGTACGTCATATCCCGTCCATGTTGGTGTCATGTTCCGGTCATCACCGGAGGGCAACAGTCGTTAGAGTGGACTCCATGGCCCATCCAGTACCGAGCGCTCCAGGCAGGAGGACAAACGCACCGTTGCCGTCGGCAATCGGGGCGCACGTTGCCCCTGCCCAGCAATCGGCGCCGGCGTCCTTGCCCACGGTGGAGGAAGTCTCCGCCGGCGGCGTCGTGGTGGACACGTCCGACGCCGAACTGAGGGTGGCGATCATCGCCCGCCTTAACCGGGGTGGCCGGCTCGAGTGGTGCCTGCCCAAGGGCCATCCGGAGGGCAAGGAAAACAACGAAGAGGCCGCGGTCCGGGAAATTGCCGAGGAAACCGGGATCGAGGGCATCATCCTGGCCCCCCTGGGCAGCATCGACTATTGGTTCACCGTCAGCGGGCACCGGGTGCACAAGACCGTGCACCACTATCTCCTGCGCGCCACCGGCGGCGAGCTCACCATCGAGAACGATCCGGACCAGGAAGCCGTGGACGTGGCCTGGGTGCCCATTCAGGAGCTGGCACGGAAGCTGTCCTTCCCCAACGAACGCCGCATCGCCGACCTCGCCCGCGAAGTCCTGCCGGGACACCTCTAAGCCCGGACGCCGCCGTCGTCATTGCGGTGTTAAGTGCCCGCGGGTGAGACGATGAAGTCGATGTCAGCTACCAACTTTCCTTCCGACCGGTCCGGCCGGC
The DNA here is from genome assembly GCF_042652025.1 of Arthrobacter sedimenti. Taxonomy (NCBI): domain Bacteria; kingdom Bacillati; phylum Actinomycetota; class Actinomycetes; order Micrococcales; family Micrococcaceae; genus Arthrobacter; species Arthrobacter sedimenti. Next base: position 235,409 of record NZ_JBHSDQ010000005.1, read on the forward strand.
CCGATGATGCGGCACCCGATGGCGTGCCCCCCGAGCCGGCGGCGCCGGACATCTCCCAGCCCGCAGCAGCGGGCGTCAGCGAGACGCGCTCCAGTGCCATCATGGCTGCCGGCACGCTGGTGTCGCGCTTCCTGGGCTTCGGCAAGACCTGGATGCTGGGTACGGCGCTGGGACTTGGATCAACGGTCAATGACACGTTCATCAACGCCAACAACCTGCCCAACCTGATCTTCCTGCTGGTGGCCGGCGGCGTGTTCAATGCCGTGCTGGTCCCGCAGATCATCAAGGCCAGCAAGGCTCCGGACAGGGGAGCGGATTACATCAGCCGGCTGCTGACGCTGGCTGTCCTGCTCCTGTTCGGCCTGACGGCGCTGGTCACCCTGGCGGCTCCCGCGGTGATCGAGCTGACCACCCAGGGCTACTCGCCCCAGCAAAAAGCCCTGGCGGTCACGTTCGCGTTCTGGTGCCTCCCGCAGATCTTCTTCTACGGCCTTTATGCCCTGCTCACCCAGGTGCTGAACGCCAACGGCGCGTTCGGCCCTGCCATGTGGGCACCAATCCTGAACAACCTGGTGGCGATTGCCGGCCTGGGAATGTTCATCTGGATCTTCGGCACCAACGAGTTCAGCCGCCACACCATCGACAACTGGGGTGCCACGGAAACCCTCCTGGTGGCAGGGTTCTCCACCATCGGCGTGCTGTCCCAAACCGCCATACTGCTGATTCCGGTCTTCCGGCTCAAGCTCGGACTTCGTCCCCGGTTCGGGTGGCGGGGCGTGGGACTGGGCCACGCTGCCCGGCTGAGTATCTGGACGCTCCTGACGGCCGCCGTCGGGCAGCTCGCCTTCCTGTACGTCATGCGCATCGCCACTATCCCCGGCGCGGAACGCATCCGGCTGCAGGAGGCGGGGGACCCGTCCGCCTCCACCCTTCCCGGCAACGCGGTCCTTGAGGTTGCCAGCCAGCTGTACCTGCTGCCGCACTCGATTATCGCGCTGTCCCTGGCCACCGTGCTGTTCAACCGGATGACCCGGGCGTCGCAGGACGGCAACCGCGCGGAGCTGCGCGACGCCCTCTCGCACGGCCTGCGAACCATGGCCGTGGCCACCGTTTTCGGCGCCCTGGCACTGTTCGCCCTGGCCGGTCCGCTGGGCATGTTCTTTTCGGGCGGCCTGCGCCAGGACGGCGTCATGCTGGCCCAGACGCTCACCATCCTGGCCCTCAGCACCCCGTTCATGAGCGCCAACTTCATGATGTCCCGCGTCTTCTACGCCAATGAAGACGCCCGCACGCCCTTCTACGTGCAGCTGCTCCTCGCGGTGGTGTACGTGGCCGGTGCGTTCGCCATTCAATTCCTGCCCGTCGGCCGGATCATCTACGCCATCGCCGTCCTTTATATGGTGGGCAACATCCTCTCCGTGGTCATCAGCGCGTTCTTCCTGCGGCGCATGCTGGGCAGCCTCGACGGGCCGCGGATCGCCAACTCCTACATCCGAATGGGGTACGCGGCCCTGGGCTCGGCCATCGCCGGTGCTGGCGCCCTGTGGCTGATGGGCAGCTACAACCCTGACGGTTTCGCGTGGAGCGGCCGCCTCCAGGCACTGGTGACGGTCGCGGTGGCAGGACCCGTCATGCTGGCCGTCTACTTCCTGCTGCTGCGGCTGTTCCGCGTCTCCGAGCTCAGCGACATGCTCAGGCCTCTGCTGGGGCGGCTTGGCCGCGGCGGCCAAACGCCTGCTCCGGAAGCCGGGCACGCGCCGTCGTCCGCCCCTGCTGAAGGTTCCTCCGGGCACCGTCCTGAACGGGCCACCACCTCCGTGGACACCGGCCTCATCCCACGGATCTCCGGCGAATTCGACGCCGTCTCCTTCCGTGCGGGCCCGGATCCGCAGCGGGGCTCACGCCGGCAGGAAACGTACGACGGCGGCGCCCGGCAGGGTGCCGAAGGAGGCTACCTGCCGGGCGAGGACCAGCCAAGCACTGCCCGTGGGGGCCTGCTCAGCGAACAGGTTCCGCTCCCCGGCCGCCGGACCTATCAGGGCAAAGCCGGCGAGAACCCGTACTTCAGCAGCCGGCGCAAGCGTAAAAAGTGACCCGGGTGTGGCCCGGCGCCCGTCTTCTCCGCGGTCGTCCGGGGCGGATCGGCTAGGATCGAACAGGTACAGGGGTAGTTGCATTCAGGGTTGGCCGTGCGCGGCGCCTGAACGGCGGTTGCGTCATCGAGGCCGGCGATCCCGGACAGTCTAGGAGGAACACGTGTCCAACCCGATCGATGTCGGATCAGTACTGGGCGGCCGCTACAAGGTCACCGCCACAGTGTTGGCCTCGCATGACCACGATCTGGTGCTGGACGGTGTGGACCAGGTCCTCAACCGCCCGGTCAGCATCCTGGTTGCCGGGCCGGAGAACACGGAACAGGTTGCCCAGAGCGCCCGGGAAGTGGCCACCGGTGAACGCCCCGGCACCGTGCAGGTCCTGGACCTGGGCGTCACCGAGGACGCCACCTACCTGATCACCAACCACACCTCTGCCGCTGACCTGCTGGACCTGGTGGTCACCCCGAACCCGCCCTACATTGAACCCTTCTTCACGGACACCCTGGGCAGTGAAATCTTTGGCCAGCCGCGGTCCCACGAGCCCGAGCCGTACGACGAGGAAGACCACGTCGAGGCCGGCTACATCAACTACGGTGATTCGCACCCCAGCCAGGTTGATCCGTACCGTGCCGCTCCCGCTGTACCGCCCCGGCCTGCCGTTCGCCCCGCCGCGCAACAGCCTGGTTCTCAGCAGCCGGCGTCTCAGCAGCCCGCCCCCAATGGCCACCGCGGTGCCGGAGCTGCTGCGGGTGCAGCTGCGGGAGTCGCCGGTGCTGCCGCCGCTACCGGTGCTGCTGCTTCAGGTGCTGGTGCTTCAAAGGCAGGGACGGGAGCCTCCCGGGTAGACCCCGATGCCACTGCTGCCCAGCCGGTAGCCAACCGTGCCCCTTCCCCATCCGGACGCGCAGCCTCCGCGGAGGCAGACACGGGCCCGAACGATACGGCGGCCGCCGGCAGCACCCAGGCGCAGCCCGCGGCCGAGCAGCGCAAGCCGAAGGTTTCCCTGTGGTCCGAGGACGATTACACACAGGCGGGGGACCAAGACCGCTACGAGGAAGCCGAGTTAGCCGAGCACGAAACGCGGCCGGTCAAGAGCAAGTCTGCCTTGTTCGCCCGCGCGGCGTCTCCGGCTGCTGCGGGAGTCTCCTTCACTGACCGGGACGACTACGACGATGACAGGGATGAATCCCAAAACCAGCCCCGTTCCATGCGCTGGCTGGTTGGGGGCCTGCTGGCCGTGGTTCTGATTGCCGGCCTGATTTTTGCCGTCACCAACCTGGGCAGCCTCTTCACCTCTGAACCGCAGGCCCAGCCGACGGCCGCACCCGCAGCGAGCACCACCGCGCCGCAGCCGTCCGCCCCGGCAACGCAGGCAGCCCCCTCGAAACCTCCGGTTGTTGCGCCGGTTATCGAGAGTGTCAGCCGGCAGGGTAACTTCGACTTTGCCGCCACGTTCGACGGCGACTTGATCAAGGCGTACGACGGCAATGCCGCAAGCTACTGGTCTGACATGGAGTTCGCCACGGAGAACTGGGGTGGCCTGGCCCCGCAGGGTGTTCCCCTCGTGGTGAAGCTGAAGAGCCAATCCACCGTCTCTTCCATCACGCTCTCCCAGCTTGGGGGATCGGGTGGCAACATCAGCGTTTACACCAATGACCGGCCCACCACGGACGGTGCCAAGCTGGTTGGAACCAATAGCTTCACTTCCACTGACCTGAACATGCCCCTGCCGGAGCCGGTGCAGGCACAGTACGTGATTGTGTCCATCAACTCACTGCCCAAGCTTGCGGCTCCCAAGACCCGTTACGGCTACGGCCTCCGGCTGGCTGAGATCAAGGTCCAGTAGGGCGGAGGCCCGGGGGCTTCACGACTATGCATGTTACTGTCTGGAGCGACTGAGCCCAGGCGGGAATGTAGTTTGGGAAACGCGCCCTGCCTGCGATCGCTCGTCTTTCATCCTGCCGGCGGTTTGCCTTGCTTGGGCGCTGGAATATTCAGCACCCGGACACAGTTGTGCCATGTGGCCGGCCTCCACGGGGAGGCGAGTCGAACAAGGAAGAGGTTCACGGTCCAGTGACCATCGAAGATAAGACGGCGTCGGATGTTCGCGACGTCATCATTGTGGGCTCGGGCCCGGCAGGCTATACGGCAGCCGTTTATACCGCCAGGGCGGACCTCAAGCCGCTGCTGTTGGCCGGGTCCGTGACTGCCGGCGGCGAGCTGATGAACACCACGGACGTGGAGAACTATCCCGGATTCCCCGAGGGGATCATGGGGCCGGACCTGATGGAGAACTTCGAGAAGCAGGCCGCCCGCTTTGGGACGGAGATCCAGTTCGAGGATGTAACCGCGCTGGAGCTGGAGGGACCGATCAAGACGGTCACCATCGCCACGGGGGAGACCTTCAAGGCGAAGGCTGTCATCCTCTCCACCGGATCCGCGTACCGCGAGCTGGGGCTCCCGAATGAAAAGCGGCTCTCCGGCCACGGAGTTAGCTGGTGTGCAACCTGCGATGGTTTCTTTTTCAAGGATCAGGACATCGCCGTCATTGGCGGTGGAGACTCAGCCATGGAAGAGGCCCTGTTCCTCACAAAGTTTGCGAAGTCAGTAACGGTTGTCCACCGTAGGGACACGCTCAAGGCTTCCAAGATCATGGCCGACCGCGCGCTGGCCAACGAAAAGATCCGTTTCATTTGGAACACCACTGTTGATGATGTGCTGGGAACTGAGAAAGTCACCGGTCTTCGGCTGAAAAACCTTCTCGACGGGACAGAGTCGGAGCTCGATGTTACAGGTGTTTTCGTAGCCATTGGCAACGACCCACGGACCGAACTCGTCAAGAACGTCCTCGCCCTGACCCCCGAGGGAACCATAGCGGTGGAGGGTCGTAGCTCCAAGACAAGCCTTTCCGGCGTGTTTGCTGCCGGTGACGTCGTTGACCCCACCTACCGCCAGGCCATCACCGCCTCAGGTTCCGGTTGCGTGGCAGCAATTGATGTTGAGCACTACCTGACAGATCTGCCCGCATAATCAGCGCACTGTAGTCCGAAGAGAAAGATAGGTTATGAGCAACGCTAAAGATGTAACTGACGCAAGTTTCAGCACTGACGTTTTGTCGGCCGATAAGCCGGTAATCGTAGATTTCTGGGCCGAATGGTGCGGCCCCTGCCGCAAGCTGGGCCCCATCCTGGACGAGATCTCTATCGAGTACAGCGAAAAGGTAGACGTCGTCAAAGTAAACGTTGACGACAATCCTGCTATTGCCGCTGAGTACGGAATCACCTCGATCCCTGCCGTCTACCTCTTCCAGGGCGGTGAGGTAAAGAGCACCGTTATCGGTGCCAAGCCCAAGCAGTTCTTCGAGAAGGAATTCTCCGACGTTCTGTCCTAAGCTCAAGCGCCCATGCTGAACGTGGGCCAGTAGAAGAGCGGCCACTGCCTGGAGGCGGTGGCCGCTCTTTTTCATGTGTGGGTTCTATGCTCAAATCCGTGCCTCCTGTGCACTGCTAGGCATAATGGGCTGTCACTAGTGGGCGGGCAGCTGCTGGATGTCTGTTTCACGTGAAACATGCCTTGTGTGGGTGAGGGTGCGAAGGGAATTCCAGAACCGAGGCCTACTTTTTAGTGGAACAGCTCTTGCACATTCAGGTTCGTCGTCGGATCGAACCTAGAGAAGCGCCTGGATTTGTGTGGGAACGGCTGTTATCGGACTTTGGAGTCACCCAGTTCAGATGGGCGGCATCTGAAAGGCATTGGCACGGACTAATTGCCTGGGCCACGCTAGTAGGGGCATGCACCCTTCACATAACCCGAGCGACCAATTTGTTTCACGTGAAACGGAGCCAAAGGCGGCCATCCTTCTCCGTATAAAGCTATTGCGCTATACGCCGTGGCGCTAGGCGACAAAGTCGCAGCAGATATCGGCCTGTAGGAGCCAGACCTGCGCAATACAAGGCATACGCTTCAAATCAACGAATCGTTGAAGCTCCAAGCACCGTGAATAAGTGGACGTGCTGTACGGCCTGCTGCTCCTAATGCGTCCAGACCGAGGTTCCTGCTGGCTATGCACCGGGGTGGCGGCTCCGTGCGTAGCGCTTGATGTGCTTGTCCCGCGGCACCAGATTTTCCTCGTCTTCCCGTACGCGTTACCAGTCCTGCCCAACGCTGCTCCCACTCCATCAATCGACGAACGTACCCTCCAAAGCCACGCTGCCCGATTGCACGACGTAGCGTGAAGTAAGGCGCGAGAGGTCCCGTAACGGTCGCTGGAGGATCCGCCTCCCTCCGCGCTGGAAATGTGCAGCACAAAGCGGCCGGGCGGGCTCACAAGTGATCGTTTTACGGCCTACGTGCTGCAGCGCTATTGGAGTCCGACGTACAGCCGCCTAGTGGTCACCGCCTTTATGACCGCAAATCGACCCGGCGGACCAGATTTGGCAGCGGGCAGCCGTGCTGACGCACCGCTCTCCTAGAATCTCCGGCGTAAGGCCAGCCCTGTCGCGGGGCACACTGAAAGCACCGAGCATACGACACCTAAATCGCGCTGTTGGGTCCTAAGCATGGCGATGCGGGCGAAGGCATGAAATTTCCACAACAAGAGGAAACTGAGGATCGCGACGTTTCACGTGAAACAGCTGCTTCACGAACCAGCCATGTTTCACGTGAAACACAGAAGCGGCCATCCGAGGTCGTACGCCGAAAACAGGACAGCATGCCCCCTGCGGGTAAGACGCTGCGGTGCCTAGGGCTGGGTTCGTGAATTGCAGAGACCCCACGGCCGGGGAGCGATTCCGTGGAATTCCCGGGGACATGCCATAATCTTCGGTCCGCAGCACGCGCTGCACCTTGCGCGGCAGACATCCTGTCGCACTCGATCCCTGGTTTGAGCAGAACACCGGTAGGCACCTGCAACGGGGCCATTCGGAAGTGCGAGTGTGACCGCAACGACGACTGTTAGCACCCAGCATGGCCTCCGCCCGGGGTTTCCACTTCCACCCGTACCAGGTACGCAAGTGAGGCAACAGGCAAGGTCGACTCGTGTGCAGGCAAGGCAGTTAGCCAGGCGCCTGCAATCAAGCCGGCCGTCCGTCCTGTCACCAGCACCGCATACAGTAGGCGTGAGGGACATGACCGCCAAGAGGACGGAACAACTCATCCGCCGAGCGAACTTGTCCCCACGGTTATCCACAGACCTACGCTCGGGTTTCCACAACATTATCCACAGCCGAAAGCGGCGGCCATCTTTCGACTTACTTGTTGGTTGCACGCGACTTGCTGGCCGCCGCCTCCCTGGAGGTAAGCACTTAGGCCTGGGTCGCCGTCCCTAACAGGTGGCGCCCTGACCATAAGCGCACCAGGCAGGATGACTTACCAACCGAAAGTATGTGCATATCGATGCTGCAGCCCTCGCTCCCGCCGCTAAAGGCGGGTTTCACGTGAAACACTAATACTCTTGCCATGTGCGCGCAGATGACGATATTGGTCACCAAGACCATGGCCTCAGTGTGACGCTGCTGCAGCCTGCCGTGAAGGGGCCGGCCGTGGCCGGAATCCACAAAGATATTCACAGCGTTATCCACAGCGTTATCCACTGGATGCTTGGAGGGGCGAAACATAGGCCCCAAGGGTTCGAGGATCCCATATCAAGGTGCCAGAAGTGTAGCTCAAGCCTAATAGGGATCGTGCTCCCGCAGAACGGGACCGTCCAGGACGAGCAGTACATGAGCCTCGCAAATCTACTGTAAGGGCCAGACGGACTACGTTGCGGCTTGTCGGTGGACTATGCCATGTGCTCAGTGTGGCCCTTACAGAGATCGAGTCCATGTTGCCAGGGCCTTCTATGCTTCCGAATCCAAGACTTAGCAGCGATATATAGCTGTCCTATCGGCGCAGAATACGCCGCCCTGGCACCGCAGTCCTAAGAGGAGAAGGAGTCCCGGCCGTACAAAGCGAGATGAGGCATGACCTACAGACAGTCGCGTCCTCCTCAAGAAATAGCCTTGAGGCGTTGCCCGTTAAAGAGAGTGAACTGCGAGGCTCGACGAGACCCGAACATCACGTTCGTGCGGACGGAGATCGCTGTCTATAGCCCGTAGGACGGCTGCAGCCAAGGACAACGCCAGGTGCATGACAGCACATATAGAGTGACGGAAGAAGCTGTCGTACAGGGGTGCCCCCTGCCTCCGCTGCGGGCGCCCTCTAAAAGTAGGGCAGAACGAGGGAGCGATAGCAAGTCCGGCTGCCTACACCAGCGGGACACTACGCCGTTTTCCTGGCCGAATACGAGGGTCCGAGCACGATTCACGAATGGCTGGGGTCGTTTCACGTGAAACATCTGGGACCTACCGTCGGTGCGAAAGGGGGAGCGGTCCCTGGCGCGGTCGTACGATCCTTCGAGCCAGAATCCCCAACCCGGAACTTCTAACCGCGGCTGAAATGCCGCGAGTAGAGCGCCCGTAGCCTCACGATCTGTCGCTTAACGTGTTGCCGCTTACATGTGCGGCTCCTGATGTTTCACGTGAAACAGCCGCCTACGTCTCCAACTTTGAATGTCACGCGGCTTACCAACGACCATCCGAAAAGGACTACCTCCAAGCAGATTCGGTTAAGGCGCTCTGCCGCTAGCAATACACACACCGATCCGTGCGTCACACTCAAACGCGGTGTTCCGGACCCGCCTTCCGTAGTTGCAGCACAACCTCCCTCCCGCCGAAGGCAAATGATGCTGCGCTAGGTGCGGCAAGCTGAAAGCGTGAGGTCGGAAACCTGCCTGTCGCCTACAGCGACACACGAGACATGGCCCGCTGCAGGCCCTCCTCCCGCTGCAATATACCTCTTGCACGTCCGACACCAGCGTACAAAGCGCAAATACGTATTCATTTGAAGCAAACGTCGGTATTGGCGGTTCTATTATGGGACGCCCGAGCACCAAGGATAGGGCTTGATACCCAGGAAAGGCATGCTCTGCACAGTTCCCAGCGGAGTCCGTCCTCCTCAAAAACAACGCAAGGAAACGGGAAGTGCCAACCCCACGCATTCCTCCACCCAATCAAGGACAACAAGGGGCGGCAAATGCAGATACCTCAACGAAAGAGGGGGTAGGTCGTCCGCGGGGGGCTCGGACCTATGCCGTTTGTAAGCACACTTGGCGGCTGGAGAGCTAGATGCAGAACATCTGTCAGTGTGGGGGAAAGGACAGCGCTGGGCCCGCCAGCACACCCTTGTTTCACGTGAAACACTTCTACCGTCACGGCTACCGGTAGAACCGGCACGACAGGACGGATCACAATCCTCTACTCTGAAATCCTTCCACTCCTCCCAACAGCTGGATCAAAGCACTTCTCGTTACAAAAGGGGGTGTAAGAACATGATGATCAGAGAATTATGCGGATTTACCAGTGAGATAGAGACTCATGTCTCCGTGGGAATGGTGAAGGCGACCCCAAAAGGCCGCGCACACAACCCTTAGCAAGCGACCACGGGAAGGGTAAGCGTTCGACCATGTACGCGGCCACAGAGCGTAATTCGACGTTGGCCTCCCTGAAAGCTAGCCAGTCTAGGGCCGGCCAACAATCTCTAGCGGCGATTGGCAGATGTAGTTGCGATATCAGGACAGAACCTTCAGCTACTTGCCCCGCCACCAACCATCACAGCGTACGGCTCCGCCCACTACTAAAAAAGACCCGATTCGCGAAGAATCGGGCCTTTCTTATTGGGGATCAGTTAGACGAATCCGGAGCCAACACATCCATAATGCGGTTTAGGTCCTCAACGCTGGCAAACTCGATGCTCACCTTACCTTTTCTCACACCGAGCGAGATCTTGACGTTCGTATCAAGGCGGTCGGAGAGCGAGGAAGCCAAGTAATCAAGGCGTTCATGCCGGGCCCCAGGGCGCGGGATGTTGTTCTTCGTGGGCTTTGCAGGATCCTGGTACAGCGTCACCGCCTCTTCCGTGGCCCGCACTGACATACCCTCTGCAACAATCCTCTGCGCGAGCCGCTCCATGGCGGCAGCGTCGGGCAGCGACAGAAGGGCACGTGCATGGCCTGCGGACAGCACCCCGGCAGCCACCCGCCGCTGTACCAGCGGGGGGAGTTTCAGCAAGCGAAGAGTGTTGGACACCTGCGGCCTGGAACGGCCAATGCGGTCCGCCAGCTGTTCGTGGGTGGTACCAAAGTCTTCCAGGAGCTGCTGGTAGGCCGCTGCCTCTTCCAGCGGGTTCAGCTGGCTGCGGTGGAGGTTCTCGAGCAGAGCGTCCCGGAGAAGGTCGTCGTCCGTCGTATCGCGGATGATCGCAGGAATGGTTTCGAGCCCAGCGGCTTGGACGGCGCGCCAGCGGCGTTCGCCCATGACCAACTCGTAGGGTTCGCTACCGGGTTCGGTTGATGTGCGAACAACAACGGGCTGGAGCACCCCGATCTCGCGAACCGAGTGAACCAGTTCCGCCATGTCGTCTTCATCGAAGACATTGCGCGGCTGCTTCCGGTTCGGGTGGATATCTGACACCGGAATCTCGGCGAAACGTGCACCGGGAACTTCCACCAGCCCGACGCCGGAGTCGGCAGCCACACCGGCCTGAGCAGGCTCTTCGGGGCGTGAAATATCCACCGGCTTTGGGGCTTCCGAATCTTCCACTGCGGCAGGTGGTTCGGCGGCGGCAGCCTTGGATCCCGCTGCGGGGGACTTCCTGGCAGGAGCCCTCTTTGCCGAAGCGGGAGCAGCCGCCGAGGCTGGCTTCTTATCATCGCTGCTCTTATCGGCAGCGGCATTGGAGGCAGCTGCTTTAGCTGAAGAAGACGGGGTGGCGGGAGTTGCCGCCTCCTTGCTCTGCATTCCGGTGACTGCTGCCGCTGCAGGCTGCCCTGAGGGTTCTGCCTTCCTGCGTCCTTCCGGGAAGAACAGATCAACAGGCCGCGATACCGCCCCACCGTTGCCGGAACCATTGGTTGCGGCGGAACTTGGAATCAGCGCGCCAAGACCGCGGCCTAGGCCCCGTCGCTTCTCGCTCATGGGTAAATCCCTCCAGTGGTAGAGCCGGGCTGACCCTTGCTCCGTGCGTTGCGGTATTGAAGATTCTAGCGTTCCGCTATTTCAGCGGCGGCTTCCAAGTAGGACAGGGCACCACTTGAGGACGGATCGTAAGTCATGACCGTCTGCTGGTAGCTGGGGGCTTCGGAGATGCGGACGGACCGTGGAACCACGGCCGAGAGGACCTGTTCGGGGAAGTGCTGGCGTACCTCCGCAGCGACCTGGGCAGCGAGGTTGGTGCGGCCGTCGTACATGGTGAGCAGGATGGTCGACACAACGAGGTCCGCGTTAAGGTGCTTTTGGATCATCTCGATGTTCTTGAGCAGCTGGCTCAGGCCCTCCAGTGCGTAGTACTCGCACTGAATGGGGATCAGCACCTCACTGGCTGCGCAGAAAGCGTTGACGGTCAGCAGGCCCAAGCTGGGTGGGCAGTCGATGAACACATAGTCCAGCCGGTCCTCGCCGTTCTTCTCGCGTTCCTTCGCGTAGACATCGATGGCCCGGCGCAGCCGCTGCTCGCGCGCCACAAGGGACACCAGCTCAATCTCGGCCCCTGCAAGGTGGATCGTTGCCGGCGCGCAGATGAGCTTTCCGATATCCGGGCACGGGGCTACGACGTCGGCAAGAGGGACGTCATTGATCAGGACGTCATAGATGCTGTCAACGTCTGCATGATGCTCGATGCCCAAGGCGGTGGAGGCATTTCCCTGGGGATCGATATCGATGACCAGCACATTGAGTCCGGCCGCTGCCAAAGCCGCGGCGATGTTGACCGTGGTGGTGGTCTTGCCTACTCCACCCTTCTGGTTGGACACCGTGAATATACGGGTCTTTTCGGGGCGAGGGAGCTGACGTCCCATCAGACGCTCACGGCGCTTCGTTTCATGGGCAAGCTCCCGTGCAATGGGGCTGGAGTCGTCGATCGCGTCGATGACGTTTGATCGACCGTTAGTGGTTGTTTCACGTGAAACTGCATTGCCCGACGCAGCGGAGACACCTGCTTTCGGGTGGTTTCCACCCCGGGCGGGAGCCATGCCGATACCGGCAAGTCCGGACCCAGCGACAGAACGTGCCGACCCCAGGGACACAAACGGCGGGATCCGTTGTGCGGAGGCTTCACTACTGGTCACTGGGGCACACTCACTCTCGTTCAGCCAATTTTGCTGCCGTTGTCTAGCCTAACTGCTCCTGCCTGCTGACAGCCGTCAGCGGGCCCGGGTCAGGACTTCTTTTGGGACTTGTTCACCACAATGCGGACCACCGTAGTGGGCTCCTCGAGGAGGTTGTCACCTACGGTCAGTACCGAGGTCTCAACGCCACCCAGCTTACGGATGGTCTTGGCCGCCTTCTCGATTTCTTCCCCCGCACTGCGTCCCTTGATGGCCACCACTTCACCGTGGCCGCCAAGGAGCGGGATGGTGAGGCCGGCCAGGTTGGTCAGGGCCGAAACGGCGCGGGCGGTTACCACGTCAGCCTCCACCTGCCCTACGGCCAACTCGGCGCGCGTACGCATGACTGTGACGTTGTCCAGGCCAAGGTCATCCACCACTTCCTGGAGCCAGATCACGCGACGCTCCAGCGGCTCGATGAGCGTCAGCTCAAGGTCCGGGCGCGCAATGGCAAGGCACAGGCCAGGCAGTCCGGCGCCGCTTCCGACGTCGGCAACATGGCTTCCCGGGGGAATCTCGCTTTCGATGACTGCACAATTGAGGACATGCCGGCTCCACAACCTGGGCACCTCCCGTGGCCCGATAAGGCCCCGCTCAGTTCCGGAGGTGGCCAAGTGCTCCACGTAGCGCTTGGCAAGGTCCAGCCGGTCGCCGAAGATTTTCTCAGCAGCGCGCAGTTCTGCTGCCGTGATGTCAACCATGGTTATCGGGTCAGCATTCTCTAGTCCGCGGAAACAACAATGTGGCGTCCGGCGCCTTCGCCCTCGGACTCACTGACCAAGCCGAGGTCGGCCACAGCATCATGAACAATCTTGCGTTCGTAGGCACTCATCGGTTCAAGTGCCACCGACTTGCCGGTTTCCTTGACGGACGCCGCGGCGTCTTCGGCAATCTTCTGCAGGTGGCCCGTGCGCTCCTGCCGGTAGCCATTGATGTCCAGGACAAGCCGGGAACGGTTTTCCGTGGCCGACAGGACTGCCAGCCGAGTCAGCTCCTGGAGCGCTTCAAGGACCTCGCCGTCTTCGCCAACCAGGCCTTCGAGACCTTCGGCTTCCTCCTCGGCGACGATGGAGATGTAGGTGCGGCCGTTGCGGACCTCAATGTCGATATCACCGTCGATATCGGCGATATCCAGCAGTTCCTCCAGGTAGTCGGCAGCGACGTCCCCCTCTTCCTCGAGGCGGCTGGCGGCGGAAACCTTGGCGGCGGAAGCATCCTGGTTCACGGAAACGTCCTGATCTTCGATCTCTTCAGAAAAGGCGTGCTCGGCGCTCTCGGCAGACATTACTTCTTCTTCCTGTTCTTGCGCTGGGGCTGGACACGCTGTCCCTTGATCTCAACTGCGGCGGCCGCGGCGGCGTCGGCTGCTTCGTCCCGCTTGCCGGTCAGCACAGAAAGTGCCGGCAGGCCCTTGGCGGCACGGCGTTCGGCGAGGGCCTTGGCTGCGGGGGATCCCGGCGTCGGCATGCGGCGGATGACAAAGAACTGCTGGCCCATGGTCCAAAGGTTGGTGGTGGTCCAGTAGATCAGGACACCGATGGGGAAGTTAATGCCGCCCACACCGAAGACGATGGGCAGGATGTAAAGCATCATCTTCTGCTGGCGCATGAACGGGCTGGCCATGGCTTCTTCGGACATGTTCTTGGCCATGATCTGCTTCTGGGTGATGAACTGCGAGGCCGTCATGGCCAGGATCATCACGATCGACAGCACCACCACGGCAACCTGGCCGCCACCACCCCCGCCGTGCAGCAGGGAAGCGGACAGCGGAGCCCCAAAAATGCTGGACGCATCGAACTCGACAACCTGTTCGTGGCTCATGGCACCGATGCCGGCGCCCTGGTCTTTGGCCTGCGAGATGCCCGACAGCACCTGGAAGAGTGCAAAGAAGAACGGCATCTGGATCAGCATGGGAAGGCAGGCGGAGAACGGGTTGGTCCCGTGCTTCTTGTACATGGCCATCTGTTCCTGGGCCATGGCCTGGCGGGAGAGCTGGTCGGTCTTGCCCTTGTACTTTTCCTGCAGCTTCTTCAGGTCGGGCTGCAGCAGCTGCATGCCGCGCTGCGCCTTGATCTGCTTGACGAACACGGGGATGAGGGCGGCACGGATCACCAGCACCAGCCCGATGATGGCCAAAGTCCAGGTCCAGCCGTTCTCCGCGGGCATGCCAATGGCGCTGAGCCCGTCGTGGAACGCCACCATGATGAACGAAACCAGCCACTTGAACGGGGCGATTATTGTTCCAAAGATGTCCATACTTATCCCTATTCGTCAGGCCGCACTGCGGCCTTGTTCATCAGTCCGATCAACCCGGTAAATGTCCGGATTGTTCAGCACAACAATTGTGGGGGTCCGGCCTTCGGGCCATTCCCGGCGGCCGGCGGGGACGTGGTCCACGCCGCCGGCATTCCATGGGTGGCAGTGGCCAAGGCGCCGGGCTGCCAGCCAACTTCCCTTGACGGCGCCATGGACGGTGACCGCTTCAAGGGCATACGCCGAGCATGAAGGGAAGAATCGGCAGACCGGGCCGTACAAGGGAGAAACCACCTTGCGGTAGGCCATCAGCAGAAGGATGAGGATGTTCCGGGGCAGGTCCCAGAGGAACCTCCCGACGGCGGCCAACAGGTGGCGGGAATGGGCGACGACGGCAGTGGCGTTAGGCACGCGTTGTCCCCTCCTGTGTTGTACCGGCCGAACCTTTGGCGGCAGCCCGTGAAGGGCGGCCGGCCAGCCGGTTCAGCGCAGATCCCAGTGCAGCGTTGTAGTCCGACAGCAGCTGGTCCCAGCTGGCGGTGGCAGACGCAGGAAGCGCCCGCACCACGATGGCGAGTCCCGTACCGTGCTCGCGCAGCGATGCAGCAGCTGCTTCCCTCAGTCTCCTCTTAACGAGGTTCCTGACCACAGCGTTCCCTACACTCTTGGAAACAATGAACCCGATCCGGCTGGGTTCGTCGGCAGCAATGGCTACCGCATATAACACTACGTTCCGGCGCCCATTGCGGACACCGGAACGTACAGTTGTTGAAAAATCGGTTGAAGTCCTCAGGCGGTTGCGGGCGGCCAGCACCTTAAACTCGCAAAGGGATGTCTACCGACGAGCCAGTTATTTAGGCCGACAGTTCGGTGCGGCCCTTGCCACGACGGGCTGCCAGGATGGCACGGCCGGCACGGGTACGCATACGAAGGCGGAAGCCGTGCTTCTTGGCTCGACGGCGGTTATTCGGCTGAAAAGTCCGCTTGCTCACGTTAGTTACTCCAGTGGATCAAAGGTGCGTCCACCCGATCAGTATGGGGAAGAACTGGCCGACGCTAAGTTTTGTATATGCACGCTTCCCCCGACTGGCCAGGCGCACTGCGACTGGATAGTTCAAATGGGGCCAAAAAGCGGACACAAAGGACTTCACAACGTTAGGGCAATCCGCGGCCCGGAGTCAAACCGGGAGGTCCTTCTCCGGCTGTCCCCAGCTGTGCCTAAGTATCCCCAACAGCCTGTGGATGAAGTGGCTCACAAGGCCATTCGGAGAACCACAACAGTGTAATTATCCACAGCCGGATAGCCAGCTATCTTCTAGGCTTTTCATCCCCTAGAGTGTCCCAGTAGCCGATTATCCACGGGTTGTGCATAACCCTGTGGATGAAGTTGGGCCAGGACCCTGGTTCCGGACTTGGGCTGCAGACAATGCATCCATAGCAAGTTTTGAGGGAACCGATTGATGACAGTAGACGAAGCCAACCACGCCAATACTGTCGGAAGTTCCTGGCGCCGGGTTGTCAGCCTGCTGGAACAGGACCACCGTGTTTCCCCACGACAGCGGGGCTTTGTCATCCTGGCCCAGGCGCAGGGCCTCATCGGTTCCACCCTCCTGGTGGCTGTTCCCAACGAACTCACCCGTGAAGTACTGCAGACCCAGGTCAAAGACGCACTTGACGACGCGCTGCACAACGTCTTCTCCGAAGACATCCGCTGCGCCATCGACGTCGACACAGACTTGGTTCCCATCCACGAAGAGCCCGAGCCCGTCGTCGAACCCGCTTACGCACCCGACCAGCTGATCGAGCAGAAGCCGCAGCCCATGCTGCCCAGCACGTCGCATGAATTCGGCCGGCTGAACCCCAAGTACGTCTTCGATACCTTCGTGATCGGTTCCTCCAACCGCTTTGCCCACGCCGCCGCCGTCGCGGTCGCTGAAGCACCGGCCAAGGCCTACAACCCGCTGTTCATCTACGGCGACTCCGGACTGGGCAAGACCCACCTGCTTCACGCCATCGGCCACTACGCCCGGCGGTTGTACAGCGGCATCCGTGTCCGCTACGTCAACTCGGAGGAATTCACCAACGACTTCATCAACTCCATCCGCGACGATGAGGGTGCCAGCTTCAAAACCACTTACCGCAACGTGGACGTGCTGCTGATCGATGACATCCAGTTCCTGGCCGGCAAGGACCGGACCCTGGAGGAGTTCTTCCACACGTTCAATTCGCTGCACAACAACAACAAGCAGGTGGTTATCACCTCGGACCAGCCGCCCAAGTTGCTGGCGGGGTTCGAAGACCGCATGAAATCCCGCTTCGAATGGGGCCTGCTCACCGACATCCAACCGCCGGAACTTGAAACCCGTATCGCCATCCTCCGCAAGAAGGCCTTGAGCGAGGGCCTCTCCGCCCCGGACGATGCCCTGGAGTACATCGCTTCCAAGATTTCCAGCAACATCCGCGAACTCGAGGGCGCACTGATTCGCGTCACGGCGTTCGCCAGCCTGAACCGCCAACCGGTGGACGTGGCCCTTGCAGAAATGGTGCTCAAGGACCTGATCACCGACGACGGCGCACAGGAGATAACCTCCGCCCAGATCCTGCAGCAGACCGCGGACTACTTCAAGCTCAGCATGGAAGAACTTTGCAGCAAGTCCCGCACCCGGACCCTGGTCACTGCACGGCAGATCGCCATGTACCTCTGCCGGGAGCTCACCGACATGTCGCTTCCCAAGATCGGCCAGGAGCTTGGCGGCCGCGACCACACCACTGTCATCCACGCAGACCGCAAGATCCGCGAGCTGATGGCCGAGCGCCGTGTGATTTACAACCAGGTCACCGAGCTGACCAACCGCATCAAACAGCAGCAGCGCGACTCCTGAATCCACACCGTGGTCCGCACTCTATACCTTATTAACAGGGGCATGTGGATAAGCCTGTGGATACTTAAGGGGACAAGCGCGGTTAATGGGCTTAAAACCCTTAAGCCGTCTGTGGATCGTTAAAAACGCGCTTTTGCGTTGTCCCCATCCACACCCTGTTTAAAACCCAGGTAACGCACACTCGATGAACAGGGCTTAACTGCGGAACTGCGGGGCAGGAGCAGGTTATCCACAGTTTCCACAGCAGTTATTAACACTACGAATCCCAAAAAATCGAAGTCCCTCAAACAACAAGATCGATGCGCAGGTCCGCCAAGGGGGCCTGCCGGCCCCTGAAGGGCCGGGTTGGACTCCAGGGGGATGGGTTAATCCCCGATCTTCCGGCTAAGCTGTCAGCAGCGCTCCCATCCCTGGGTTTTTGTGTGGTTTCCATCTCCACGGACCATGCACCAGCCGTGGTGCGCCCAACTTCTTCCGGAGTTTCCCCGCGAAATTCCCGGGTTTACATGGCAGCAGCAATGAAAGGCGGCACCCCTCCGTGAAGTTCAGAGTCGATCGGGACGTCCTGGCAGAAGCCGTTACCTGGACAGCCCGGTCCTTGTCTCCGCGGCCACCAGTGCCCGTCCTCTCCGGCTTGCTCCTGAAGGCCGAAGCAGGAACCGTCAGCCTCTCCAGCTTTGACTACGAGACGTCGGCACGCCTGGAGATCACCGCAGACATCAGGGACGAAGGCACCATCCTGGTCTCCGGCCGATTGCTCGCCGATATCTGCCGCAGCCTGCCTTCCGCTCCTGTGGACGTTGAAACCGACGGCAACAAAGTCACGCTTACCTGCCGCCGTAGCAGCTTCCACCTGGCCACCATGCCGGAAGCCGAATATCCTCCGTTGCCTGCCCTGCCCGCCATCAGTGGAACTGTCCCGGGCGATGCCTTCGCCCAGGCCGTCTCCCAGGTCATCATCGCGGCCAGCAAGGACGACACCCTGCCCATCCTCACCGGTGTGCGGATGGAGATCGAGGATGACCTGATCACCCTTCTTGCCACCGACCGCTACCGGCTGGCCATGCGCGAAGTGCCCTGGAAACCTGTCACGCCGGGCATCTCCACCAGCGCCCTGGTCAAGGCCAAGACCCTCAACGAAGTGGCCAAGACCCTTGGCAACAGCGGAGACATCAACCTGGCACTGTCCAATGACGACAGCCGGCTCATTGGGTTTGAAAGCGGTGGGCGCACCACCACGTCCCTGCTGGTGGACGGCGATTACCCGAAGATCCGGTCGCTGTTCCCCGAGTC
This sequence comes from Arthrobacter sedimenti, assembly GCF_042652025.1. Taxonomy (NCBI): domain Bacteria; kingdom Bacillati; phylum Actinomycetota; class Actinomycetes; order Micrococcales; family Micrococcaceae; genus Arthrobacter; species Arthrobacter sedimenti. The sequence continues at coordinate 254,131 of NZ_JBHSDQ010000005.1, forward strand.
CACACCCATCCACGCCACGGTCCAGACCCAGGAACTGGTGGAGGCCGTTCGCCGTGTATCGCTCGTGGCCGAGCGCAACACCCCGGTCCGGCTCGCCTTCACTGCCGGCCTGTTGAACCTTGACGCCGGCACCGGTGAGGACGCCCAGGCATCGGAGGAGCTCGAAGCCCAGCTGTCCGGTGACGACATCACCGTCGCCTTCAACCCGCACTACCTCACTGAGGGCCTCAGCGTCATTGATACCAAGTTCGTCCGGTTCTCCTTCACCACGGCACCCAAGCCCGCGATGATCACGGCGCAGGCCGATGCCGACGGCGAAGACCAGGATGACTACCGCTACCTGGTGATGCCGGTCCGCCTTCCCAACTAGTCCCCGCCGCCCCCTTGCCTCGCAAGCTCGGCCAGGGAACCCGGGCGGCGGGGGCCCACCCGTCGGCTCCCAGCCACCGCCACTTAGCGCAGAAAAGAGTTCCACCATGCACATTGGACTGATCGGCCTCGGCAAAATGGGATTCAACATGCGTGAACGCCTGCGCAAGGGAGGTGTGGAGGTCACCGGCTACGACCGGAACCCGGATGTCACCGATGCTGCCACCGTAGACGACCTCATCGCCGCCGTACCGGCACCCAGGATCATCTGGGTCATGGTCCCGGCTGGACCCATCACGGATGCCGTGGTCACCGAACTCAGCGACAAGCTGCAGCCGGGGGACCTGGTCATCGATGGTGGCAACTCCCGGTTCACCGAAGACCAAAAGCACGGCGAACTGCTCGCCGCCAAGGGGATCCACTTCGCCGACTGCGGCGTATCCGGCGGAGTGTGGGGCCTGCAGAACGGCTACGGCCTGATGGCCGGCGGGGACGCAGCCGACATCGAACGCGCCCTCCCGGTCTTTGATGCTCTGCGCCCGGAGGGCGAAAGGGCGGACAGCTTTGTCCACGTGGGTGGCATCGGCGCCGGCCATTACGCCAAGATGGTCCACAACGGGATCGAATACGGCCTGATGCAGGCGTACGCCGAGGGCTATGAACTGCTTGCGGCCAAGGACATCGTTACCGACCTGCCCGGCACGTTCCGGGCCTGGCAAAAGGGAACGGTGGTCCGTTCCTGGCTCCTTGACCTCATGGTCAAGGCCCTTGACGAGGACCCGGGCCTGGCCTCAATCGACGATTACGTGGAGGACTCCGGCGAAGGCCGGTGGACGGTGGAAGAAGCCATTGCCAACGCCGTGCCCGCCCCCGCCATCACCGCCGCGCTGTTCGCCCGCTTCGCATCCCGGGAGGACACCTCACCTGCCATGAAGATGGTTTCCGCGCTGCGCCACCAGTTCGGCGGCCACGCAACCCGTCCCGCCAAGTAGCACCCACCGGGAACCTGCAGCGTTCCCAGAATTGCCAAAAACCGCGTGTATCTGGAACACCTTTCACTGACCGACTTCCGCAGTTACGCCCAGGTTGACCTTGCCCTGGGCCCCGGCGTCACCGTCCTGGTGGGATCCAACGGCATCGGCAAGACCAACCTCATGGAAGCCATCGGGTATCTGGCCACGCTCAGCTCCCACCGCGTCAGTTCCGATGGGCCGCTGCTGAGGTTCGGCACGGAACGGGCACTGGTGCGCGCCCGGCTGGTCCGCGGCACCCAGACCACGGTCCTCGAGTTGGAAATCAATGCCGGCCGCGCCAACAGGGGACGCATCAACCGCAGCAACCCCGTCCGCGCCCGCGACCTGCTGGGCATCTGCCATACCGTCCTCTTTGCCCCGGAGGACCTGGCCTTGGTCAAGGGCGATCCGTCCAACCGGCGGCGGTTCCTCGACGAGCTGCTGGCCAGCCTGGTTCCGCACCACGCCGCCACCCGCAGCGACTACGACCGGGTCCTGAAACAGCGCAACGCCCTGCTCAAATCGGCCCGCGCCGGACGGTTCACCGCCGCACATGAGTCGACCCTGGACGTGTGGGACCAGCACATGGCCCGGGCCGGAGCGGAATTGCTGCATGCACGGCTGGAACTGGTGGAACGGCTCCGCCCGCACCTCGCCCGGGCCTATGCGGAACTGACGGACGCGTCCAAGCCCGCTGATGCCACCTACCGTTCAACCCTCCAGAACCAGATGGACGACGACGGCGTCCCGGCCGCCGGTGCCCAGCGCACCGCGGACGGAGGTTCTCCAGGTGAACAGGATGACCTGCGGCTTCTCTCCGTCGAACAGCTCACGGAACGGTACGTCCAGGCGTTCGCGGAATCCCGGAAGAAGGAACTGGAACGGGGCATCTCCCTGGTGGGTCCGCACCGGGACGAACTCGAGCTGATGCTTGGCCAGGCACCTGCCAAGGGATATGCCTCGCATGGGGAAACCTGGTCTATGTGCCTGTCCCTTCGGCTCGCCTCTTACTACGTCATGCTGGACGATGCCCGAACCGGCGGTTCCGCGCCCATCCTCATCCTTGACGATGTCTTTGCCGAACTGGACGTCCAGCGTCGGCGTAAACTGGCCGCAATAGTCTCCGGCGCGGAACAGGTCCTGGTGACCGCCGCCGTCGACGCCGATATTCCGGAAGAGCTGTCCGGGCGGCGGGTGAAAGTCATCCCGGGAGGTATCGATGAGCAGTGACCAGGGCGGCGGGCTCCAGCCCGGCCGCGAACCTGACAACATCGACGCCCCGCAGGCCGCGCTGAACCGCATGCGCGAAGCCGCGGCCGCCAGGGGCGAAGTCCGGCGGAAAGTGGCGCGGCCGGGTTCCCCGAAGGCCAAGGGGGGCATCCGCGACACTCGGGGTTTCAGCCAGTTCCATGCCACCGGCCGCGATCCGCTGGGCCTGGGAAAGGTGGTCGGCCGGCTGGTTGCGGAACGGGGCTGGACCTCACCTGTGGCCGTCGGATCAGTCATGGCAGAGTGGGCCACCTTGGTCGGGCCGGAAATTTCCGCACACTGCACACCCGAAAGCTTCACGGACACCACCCTCCACGTGCGGTGTGATTCCACCGCTTGGGCAACCCAGCTTCGGCTTCTGAGCAGCAGCCTGCTTGAGAAATTCCGCCGCGAACTGGGCGACGGCGTGGTCACCAGCATCCAGGTGCTTGGCCCGTCGGCACCGAGCTGGCGCAAGGGCGGGCGCAGCGTCAACGGCCGTGGGCCCCGGGACACGTACGGATAGTCAGGACGCCAACTCTTGAAACTGCGTCCGGGGCCGTGTAGGGCGCTGTCAGGACTGTAGCGTGTATAGCCACCCGGAGGGCGTACCGCGGGGCCGCCCTGGGCGGGGCCTAGAGCCTCGCATGGCCATATTCGCTGCCGGCGAAGGCCCTGGAATGCGGGGATATCACCTTGTTCGCGGTAGAATTGACTCAGATAACTGGGCGCGGATGAGACGTTGACTTCAGTCCGTTCTCCGCGCACTTCCCGTGTGTGGAGCGTGGACCACCAAACGTCAGCAAGTCACCGGCGCCATAAGTTTGTGCCTGTTGGCGGGTGGATTTTCCCCTGGGGAGAGAAACCGGCCGGCCATCATCGAGAACAGAGGAGTCGCAGCGCCTGTGGCTAACGACAATACAGATATTCTGGCAGCAGATACAGCAGTCGAGGATGGCCGCACCCCTGATACTCCACCTGCGGCGGCTACTCCACGCGAATACGGCGCCAGTGACATCACTGTCCTTGAAGGCCTCGAGGCTGTTCGCAAGCGTCCCGGCATGTACATCGGCTCCACGGGTCCCCGCGGCCTCCATCACCTGGTCTACGAAGTGGTGGACAACTCCGTGGATGAGGCGCTGGCTGGCTACTGCAGCCACATCGAGGTAGTCCTGCAGGCAGATGGCGGCGTCAAAGTGGTCGACGACGGCCGCGGCATTCCCGTCGACATGCACCCGACTGAGCACAAGCCCACCGTCGAGGTGGTCATGACCATCCTGCACGCCGGCGGCAAGTTCGGCGGCGGCGGGTACGCCGTGTCCGGCGGCCTCCACGGTGTGGGCATCTCCGTGGTCAACGCCCTGTCCAGCCGGGTGGATACCGAAGTGCGGCGCCAGGGGCACGTATGGCGGATGTCCTTCGCCGACGGCGGCAAGCCCCAGGGCAGCCTGGTCAAGGGCGAAGAAACGGATGCCACCGGTACCAGCCAGACGTTCTACCCGGATCCGGCGATCTTCGAAACCACCGAATTCGATTTCGAAACGCTCCGTGCCCGCTTCCAGCAGATGGCTTTCCTTAACAAGGGCCTGCGCATCACGCTTACGGACGAGCGTGACGCCCCGTCCAGCGATGCTGACGGCGACCTGGACCTCGACGACCTCAGCACCGAGGGCGAGGTCAGCGCAGAACACCGCACCGTGGTGTACCAGTACGACGAAGGCCTGCTGGACTATGTGAAGCACCTGAACTCGGGCAAGAAAGTCGAAGTGGTCCACGAGGACGTCATCGCCTTCGAAACCGAGGACAAGGAACGCCGCATCGCGTTGGAAATGGCCATGCAGTGGACCAACGCCTACTCCGAGAGCGTGCACACCTACGCCAACACCATCAACACCCACGAGGGCGGCACCCACGAAGAGGGTTTCCGCGCTGCCATGACGTCCCTCATCAACCGGTATGCCCGGGAAAAGGGCATCATCAAGGAGAAGGACGACAACCTCACGGGCGATGACATCCGCGAGGGCCTGACTGCCGTCATCTCCGTCAAACTGGCCGAACCCCAGTTCGAGGGCCAGACCAAGACCAAGTTGGGCAACTCCGAGGTCAAGGGCTTCGTCCAGCGCGTCGTCACCGACGGACTGGGCGACTGGCTGGAACGCAACCCCGGCCCCGCCCGCGATGTGATCCGCAAGGCCATTTCCGCCGCACAGGCTCGAATGGCGGCCCGGAAGGCACGCGACAACGCCCGGCGCAAGAGCCCGCTGGAATCGTTCGGCATGCCCGGCAAGCTTTCCGACTGCTCCTCGAAAGACCCGGAAAAGTGCGAGGTCTACATCGTGGAGGGTGACTCCGCCGGCGGTTCCGCCAAGCGCGGCCGCAACCCTGAAACGCAGGCCATCCTGCCGCTGCGTGGCAAGATCCTGAACGTGGAGCGGGCCCGCCTGGACAAGGCCCTGGGCAATGCGGAGGTCCAGTCCATGATCACCGCCTTCGGCACCGGCATCGGCGAGGACTTCGACCTCGCCAAGCTGCGGTACCACAAGATCGTCCTCATGGCAGACGCCGACGTGGATGGCCAGCACATCACAACCCTGCTGATGACCCTGCTGTTCCGTTACATGCGGCCGCTGATCGAGAACGGTTACGTGTACCTGGCGCAGCCCCCGCTGTACCGGATCAAGTGGTCCAACGCCCCGCACGACTATGTCTACAGCGACCGCGAACGCGACGCCAAGCTGGTGGCAGGGCAGGCAGCAGGACGCCGCATCCCCAAGGACAACGGCATCCAGCGCTACAAGGGCCTGGGCGAGATGGACTACACCGAACTGTGGGATACCACCATGGACCCGGATCACCGCACCCTGCTGCAGGTCACCATGGACGACGCCCTTGCGGCCGACCAGATCTTCTCCGTCCTCATGGGCGAAGACGTGGAATCACGCCGTAACTTCATCCAGCAGAACGCCAAGGACGTCAGGTTCCTGGACATCTAAGGACCCGCTCCAAAGTATTCGGAACCAGACATATACCTGAAACGGAAAATAAAGAATGAGCGACGAAACCCCCGAGAATCCCGCCCCCGAGGCCGGAACTCCGGACACCGTTCTTGAAGGTGACGTGCTGATCGACCGCGTGGAGCAGGTGGACCTGCAGACGGAAATGCAGCGTTCTTACCTTGACTACGCCATGGCAGTCATTGTGGGGCGTGCCCTCCCTGATGTCCGGGACGGCCTCAAGCCCGTGCACCGCCGCGTGCTCTACGCGATGTTCGACGGCGGCTACCGCCCCGACCGTTCCTTCAACAAGTGTGCCCGTGTGGTGGGCGAAGTCATGGGCCAGTACCACCCCCATGGTGACACCGCGATCTACGACGCCCTGGTGCGCCTGATCCAGGACTGGACCATGCGCTACCCGCTGGCGCTGGGACAGGGCAATTTCGGCTCGCCGGGCAACGACGGTGCCGCCGCTCCCCGGTACACCGAAACCAAGATGGCCCCGCTGGCCATGGAGATGGTCCGGGACATCGACGAGGAAACGGTCGATTTCCAGGACAACTATGACGGCAAAAACCAGGAACCCACCATCCTGCCGGCCAGGTTCCCCAACCTGCTGGTGAACGGTTCCTCAGGCATCGCCGTCGGCATGGCCACCAACATCCCGCCGCACAACCTCCGGGAAGTGGCCGACGGTGTGCAGTGGTACCTTGCCAACCCTGAGGCCAGCCGCGAGGAGCTTCTCGAGGAGCTGCTGGTACGGGTCAAGGGGCCCGATTTCCCCACCGGTGCCACCATCCTGGGACACAAGGGCATCGAGGACGCCTACCGGACCGGCCGCGGTTCCGTCACCATGCGCGCCGTTGTTGCCGTGGAGGAGCTGCAGGGACGCACCTGCCTGGTGGTCACTGAACTGCCGTACCAGGCCAACCCGGACAACCTGGCCATCAAGATCGCCGAACTGGTCAAGGACGGCAAGATCCAGGGCATCGCCGACCTTAGGGACGAAACCTCCGGCCGCACCGGCCAGCGGCTGGTCATCGTGCTCAAGCGCGACGCCGTGCCCAAGGTGGTGCTGAACAACCTCTACAAGCACACCGAGCTGCAGAGCAACTTCTCGGCCAACATGCTCGCCATCGTGGACGGCGTGCCGCGCACCCTGAGCCTTGACGCGTTCATCCGCCACTGGGTGACGCACCAGATGGACGTCATCGCCCGCCGTACCAGGTACCGGCTGCGCAAGGCGGAGGAAGAAGCCCACATCCTGCGGGCCCTCCTGAAGGCACTGGACATGCTGGACGAGGTCATTGCCCTTATCCGCGCCTCCAGCACCACCGAGGCCGCACGCGACGGGCTGATGGAACTGCTGGACATCGACGAGCTCCAGGCGCGCGCCATCCTCGACATGCAGCTGCGCCGCCTGGCAGCTCTGGAACGCCAGCGGATCCAGGAAAAGCACGCTGAACTCGAAGCCCTGATCACCGAGTACAAGGAAATCCTTGGCTCCGAAGAGCGCCAGCGCGGGATCATCAGCACCGAGCTGGGCGAAATCGTGGACAAGCACGGCGACGACCGCCGCACCAAGATCCTCATGGGTTACGACGGCGACATGTCCATGGAGGACCTCATCCCCGAAGAGGAGATGGTGGTTACGATCACCCGCGGCGGCTACGTCAAGCGCACCCGCAGTGACAACTACCGGTCACAGCAGCGCGGTGGCAAGGGCATCAAGGGTGCCCAGCTGCGCGGCGACGACGTTGTGGAACACTTCTTCGTCACCACCACCCACCACTGGCTGTTGTTCTTCACCAACCTGGGCCGCGTCTACCGTGCCAAGGCGTACGAGCTGATGGAAGCGGGCAGGGATGCCAAGGGCCAGCACGTTGCCAACCTGATGGCATTCCAGCCCGACGAACACATCGCCCAGGTCCTGGACCTGAAGGACTACCAGCAGTCGCCGTACCTGGTCCTGGCCACCAAGAGGGGCCTGGTGAAGAAGACCCGGCTGGAGGACTACGACACCAACCGCTCGGCCGGCGTCATCGCCATCAACCTGCGTGACGGCGATGAATTGGTCTCCGCGCAGCTCGTCTCGGAAACCGACGACCTCTTCCTGGTGTCCCGCAAGGGCCAGTCGATCCGCTTCACGGCAACCGACGATGCGCTGCGTCCCATGGGACGCGCCACATCCGGCGTGACCGGCATGAAGTTCCGCGAGGACGACGAACTGCTGGCCGCGGACGTGGTCACCGACGGTTCGTTCGTGTTCATCGTGACGGAGGGCGGCTATGCCAAGCGCACGGCGGTGGAGGAATACCGCCTGCAGGGGCGCGGTGGCCTGGGCATCAAGGTAGGCAAGTACCAGGAGGAGCGCGGCCACCTGGTCGGTGCACTCATCGTCCACGAGGAAGATGAAGTCCTGGTGGTCATGGAGGGCGGCAAGGTTGTCCGGTCCTCCGTTGCCGGTGTTCCTGCCAAGGGCCGTGACACCATGGGCGTCATCTTCGCCAAGCCAGACAAGAATGACCGGATCATCGAGGTGGCACGCAACAGTGAACGCGGCCTCGAGGAGGAGGAATCCGGCGGCGATGACGTAACGTTGGCTGAAGATGGCGGTACCGCTGGGGAATCCGCCGCGCCCGCAATGGCAGAAGAATCACCGGCCGTAGAGTCAGAGGACGCCTCGGGCGACGCTGAGCCGAACGAAGACAACACGGAGGTAACGAGTGAGTAATTCCGACTCATTTCCCAAGCCGAACAGTACTGTTCCCGACGGGAACCGGCCTTCAGCGGCACCCCGCGTGAACGCCCCCGTACGTCCGCAGCAACGCCCGGCAGCCCCTGCCGGCGCGCCAGGCCAGCGGCCCGCCGCCCCCGGCCAGCGCCCGCAGCAGGGCGACCGCCCCGTGCAGCCCGGCCAGCGTCCCTTCCAGGGACAGCAAGGACAACGCCCGGCACCGGCAGGACAACGCCCTGCACAGGGATCCTCCGGGCAGGGGACGCCCGGCCTGGTCAAGCCCGCTCCCAAGGCGAAAGTCCGCCGTGCGCGCCTGCTGGTCAGCAAGGTAGACCCCTGGTCCGTCCTGAAAATGGCGTTCCTGCTGTCCGTGGCACTGGGCATCGTCACCGTGGTGGCCGCCATCGTCCTGTGGACGGTCTTGGACCTGACCGGAATCTTCGACCAGGTGGACAGCCTCCTCGGCACGCTCGCCGGCTCTGAAAGCGGCGGTTTTGAACTGAAGAAGGTTGCCTCGCTGGGACAGGTGGCCTCATTCGCCACCATCATCGCCGTAGTCAACGTTGTGCTGCTGACGGCGCTGTCCATGCTTTCCGCCGTCCTCTACAACATTTCCGCCACCCTGGTGGGCGGTATCGGAGTAACCCTCACAGACGATTAGGAAGCCATTTCCGCCGGCTCCAGACCGGCGGAAAGGCCCGATTTGAGATCGGGCCGGGGTGTGCTGTAAAGTCATGTCTCGGCCCGATGAGGGATCGGGGCGTATAGCTCAGGTGGTTAGAGCGCTTCGCTGATAACGAAGAGGTCCCAGGTTCAAGTCCTGGTACGCCCACGGAACCTGTGCAGGTTTCAAATCGAGGTTTGGTCCGGTTCATCCGGTACCTGGCCGGAACGGGGAGCATGTGAAGAAGTTGCTTGTATTGGCAGCGGCAATCGCAGGCGTCCTGGTCTACCGCAAAGCACAGGAGTCCGAAGCCCGGAAAACAGTTTGGAGCAAGTCGACCGATACGGTTGATTAGCCCGGACACCCGCGCCGGGAGCGGTCAGACGCTCCCTGGTTCTAGGGTATGATGGACGGGTTGCTTCTTATGGGGGCATGGCGCAATTGGTAGCGCACCTGCTTTGCAAGCAGGGGGTTCGGGGTTCGAGTCCCCGTGCCTCCACCATAGGAAAGTCCCGGTCAGCGTAAAGCGCAGGCCGGGACTTTTGCTTTCCATCATCGCCGGGAAACCAGTATCAGGGGGCTGCAGTGAACTTCCTCTTCGCGGCCCTGGGCGTCCTGGGTGTTGCGTCGTCAGGCCCCTTGATCGCGGCCACCCTCGGTGCCACCAGCGTCAGCGCCCTGGCCATCGCCTTCTGGCGCAACGCCATCGGTGCAGCCGTCATGGCCACGCCCACCCTGGTCCGGCAGCCCCGCCAGTTCGGCAGCATCACCGGCCGTGAGTTCCGCTGGTCAGCGCTGGCCGCAGTCGCCCTTGCCCTGCACTTTGCCTGCTTCATCACCTCCCTCCAGCTGACCTCCGTGGCAGCGGCCACCGCCCTGGTATGCCTGCAGTCGGCGTGGATCGCGGTCTTTCAGCTGATGCGCGGCACCCGCCACCGCTGGCAGGTCCTGGTGGGACTTGGCATCGCCTTCGGCGGCGTCGTGGCCATCACGGGCTTCGATCTGGGATCCTCCCAGCAAGCCCTCATGGGAGACCTGTTGGCGATGGCCGGCGGTGCCTTGGCAGGTCTCTACACCCTGGCCGGGGGCAAGGCGCGGCAGAGCATGACCACCGGAACCTACACCACGCTTTGCTACGGCATGTGCGCGGCGCTGGTGGCCGTGCTGGCCCTGATCGGAGGCCAGCCCCTGGCCGGCTTCGAACCGGCCGGATGGCTCGGCATCGCTGCCATCACCGTCTGCGCGCAATTGGTGGGGCACACGGCCTTCAATCACCTGCTGGCCACCATGAGCCCGCTGATCGTCTCCATGATCATCCTGCTGGAAATCCCCGGAGCAGCCCTGCTGGCGGCCGTGTTCCTGCACGAGACCCTGCCTGCGGGCACGTATGCGGGGCTTGCCCTGATCCTGGTGGGACTCGCCGTCGTGGTCCTGGGACAAAGGAGTGGCAGGGCCGGCAGGCGCGGAGCGGCACCCCAGGAGGAGCCGCCGTCGGAGCGCCTCGCCGAGCTGGGGACTGACTAAGTTCTCTACTGTCCGCCGCGGCGCATCGGCTGCGCGGTGTTGACCGTGTGGATGGCCCTGAGGAGCTTGGCCGGGAAATACACCGAGAAGAAGACCACCATGGGAGCCTTCAGCGCCATCTTCTTGACGTTGTGGGCCTTGTAGGTCCGGTCAAACCTGGTGACGTAGTAGCGGTAGTCGCGCGGTGAGTCCTCCAGCCGGCGAGCGGACATCCCGGACACCATCTGCGGCCAATAGCGCACCGGAAGCTCGTGGTCGGCCAAGTGCAGGGACAGATCGATGTCCTCGTGCATTTCGTCCTTCTCGTCCCGGCAGGCCTCCGCGCGGATGGTCTCCCAGGCACTGGCACGGAGGGCCATGTTGGAGCCGAAGAGGAAATGATATTGGTGCTTGGCGAGCTTCAGCATGAGCTGGCGCATTTTGTCGTCCGCCTTGAGCCCGAAGCGGCGCATTGGCATGTCGTAATACACCACCGGGCCGGTGGCGGCCTGTACAGACGGATCGCCGAACGCCTTCTGGACCTGCTCCACCCAGTCCGGTTCCACGATGGAATCTGCGTCAATGCGTCCCAGGATGTCTCCAGTGGCGCAGTCGAGCCCGAAGTTCCGGGTAGGGATAAGCCCCTGCTCCCGGTCCTGGCTCAGAAGGATGATGGGGCTTTCCGGATATTCCAGCTGCATTTGGCGGACGATGTCAGCGGTCCGGTCCTTCGAAAGGTTGTCCACCACAATGATCTCGTGGGCAGGAACTGACTGGTAGATGGCGGCGATGAGGCACTGCCTGATCACGCTCTCCTCGTTGTACGCCGGGATAACGATGGACACGCGGAGCTGTATGGCTGCGTCGTTCACGGCATCCCCAGAGGATCGATTGGCTGACATCCCCTCAAATCTAGCATCAGGGCCTTTCCTGCCGGGGACCGATCGGCAGGCACGAAAACCGGTCGGCAGGCACAAAAAAGGAGCTCCGCGGTGAAACGGAGCTCCTCTTGAGTTGCAGCTTTTGTGCTGCGGGAAAAACTAGGCTTGGCTGCTGCCCTTGTCCTCATCGGCAACCGTCTTGGCGCCGCCTTCGGTGTCGTCGGCTACGTGCCGGGCCTTGTCAGCGGCGTCGGCAGACTTTTCCTTGACGGTGTCCGCCGCGTCGCCTGCCTTGTCCGCCGCGGCTTCGGCGGCGGAGCCGGTGGCAGCGGCAGCCTTATCGGCGGCATCTGCGGTGGTCTCCTTGACGTCGCTGACGGTGGTGGCAGGGACGGGGGCGGGAGTGGGCGTGACCGGTGAGGGAGTCTTCCACGGGTCTTCCACCGGCTTGGATGCCTTCCAGGCTGCAACGCCGGCGGCCACGGCGGCGGCCACCACGCCGAAGACCAGCCAGCCACGCTTCTTCGGCTTCGCCGGCTGGGCCAACTGGACATCCACTGCGCGGCTGGCACCGGCTGCAGCGGCCTTGAGCTGGGTTCCGGTTGCCTGGGCCTGCTCCTGGATGGCGTGGATGAGTCCCACGTCGCCCAGCTTCTGTGCCACGGCGTCCACCCGTGCCGGCGTGTTTTCCAGGGTGCGGTGTACTGCACCGGACGCCACGCCGATCTGGTCCGAGAGCTTGGGCAGGTATTCCACCACGACGCGGTCACGCGCATTCAGGACTACCGGTGTGGCCTTGTCCAGGGCTTCATGCAGCCTGGGTGACGCGCCCTCGACAGCGTCGTTGATCTTGGGGGCCAACTGGGCCAGTCCGTCCTGGATCCGGGGCGTCACAGTGGCAACACCGTCTGCCAGGTTGTGGGCGGCCGACTTCAGGCCTTCCTGGATCTTGGGAGATGCGGTATCCAGGCCCTGCTGGAGGCGGGGAACAGCCCAGTCCACTGCAGCTTCCACCCGGGGGGCCGCCCAATCCTTGGCGTTCACCACCGCGCTGGTGACCGACTGCTCAAGGTCACGGGCAATACGATCCGACTTCTTCACAACTACCTCCCGATTAATGTGACGGTTCTGTCGCTAGCCTACGTGCCCAGATCTTCACGGGCTATTCACTTTGCGGATTTTGGGGGGATTTCACCCAGCGCGGAACTGCCTCCGCAGCCGGGGCTGCCCCAAACCGGCATGGGAGAATAGGGCCTATGACTGCCATCGCAACTGCAAAAGCAACCATCCACACCAGCCTCGGCGACATCGTGGTTAACCTCTTCGGCAACCACGCGCCCAAGACGGTCAAAAACTTCGTGGGCCTTGCCACCGGCGAGCAGGCCTGGACCCACCCGGAAACCGGCGAGGACAAGACCGGCACCCCGTTGTACAACGGAACCATCTTCCACCGCATCATCAAGGACTTCATGATCCAGGCCGGCGATCCGCTGGGCCGTGGAACCGGCGGCCCCGGCTACCGCTTTGACGACGAAATCCACCCGGAACTGAGCTTCAACCAGCCCTACAAGCTCGCCATGGCCAACGCCGGCATCCAGATGGGCAAGGGCACCAACGGTTCACAGTTCTTCATTACCACCATTCCCACGGACTGGCTCCAGGGCAAGCACACCATCTTCGGCGAGGTGGCTGACGAGGAATCCAAGAAGGTCGTCGACGCCATCGAGGGCGTGCGCACGGGCATGGGCGACCGTCCTGTGGAAGACGTGACCATCAACAGCATCGACATCGAACAGCTGTAACGCTCCACCATGAGTTACGGAATTCCGTCGGCTGAGCCGTCCGCCCAGGTTCCGGTCTGCCCCCGGCACCCGGACCGGCCGTCCTACGTGCGCTGCCAGCGCTGCGGGCGCCCGGCATGCCCCGACTGCCAGCGGGCGGCCGCCGTCGGATTCCAATGCGTTGACTGCGTCAACGAAACACAACGCGCGACGCCGGAGGTACGGACCGTCTATGGCGGCGCCGTTGCTACTGGCAAGCCACTGGTGACGTTCGGGATCATCGCTGCGTGCGTCGTTGTCTACGCACTGCAGATGCTCATTCCGGGCGACTGGGTGTACAAGCAGTTCGCCTACAACAACTACTTTGCCGCCCCGCAGTTCGGCGCCTTCGAGCCCTGGCGGATGATTACGTCTGCTTTCCTCCACTCGCCGGACTCGCTCCTGCACATCCTCCTGAACATGTACACGCTCTGGATCTTCGGGCAGGCCCTGGAACCGATCCTGGGCCGCCTGCGCTTCCTGGCGCTGTACCTCATCTCCGCGTTCGGTGGTTCTGTGGGCTACCTGCTGCTGAACCCCCTGCTGGTGCCCGGACAGGGCCTGGTTGGGCTGGTGGGCGCATCCGGTGCCATCTTCGGCCTTTTCGGTGCCATGCTCCTGGTCCAGCGGCAGCGCGGCGGAGATACCCGCCAGCTGTGGGTGCTGATCGCCATCAACGGCGTCATCGGTTTCCTGATCCCCCACATCGCCTGGCAAGCCCACCTGGGCGGCCTTATCACCGGGGGCCTCTGTGCCGCCGTCCTCGCCTACGCTCCGCGGGGGCGCCGCCGGGGCCTGATCCAGGCAATGGGCCTTGCCGGCGTATTTGCGCTGCTGATCGCCGTGACGTGGGTGCGGGTGTCCCTCTAGACCCCCCGAGCCCCTGTTGTTCATTGCGCCCCCGTACCGGCCGGTACGGGGGCGCTTCCTTTTCCACAGCCCTTATCCACAGTGTTAATAACTTACAAGCGTGTAGTTCAAGCGGCCGCCCCATCATTGACGGCCCGTACCGGGAAGCCCGCTTCGGAGTGGACACGTTTCTCCACACCTGTGGATAACCTGTGGGGATATCGCTGTGCGTAAGTGGATAAGCAGCGACTTGCCAGCCTTCATGTGGAAAAGATGGCCTGCTGCCGCTTTCAAAGCACCTACTACTGATCCCGGCGCACGGTTATCGACAGCGATATACACAGTGTTAATAAGTCACAGCGCTGTAGTTCCCGAGCCAGACCAACCCGCGGGAGTAGGGACTAAAGCCCCTGGTGGCATTGATTTCCACCAGGTTTCCCACATCTGTGGATAACTTGTGGGTATTGCGGTGTTGGTAAGTGGATAAGCGGCGATACGACAGCGGCAGGTCCGCATCCTGCCTATGATGGTTGCCTGCCAGCCGTTCAGCGAAAAGGACACCTGTGAGCGTCACCGAGCATCTGTACCTGGACAAACAGCATCCAGCCCTCTGGAAGGCCATCAGCGGACTGGGCCTCAAGGTGCAGGAAGCGGCAGAAGAGGCGGGAATAGGGCGGAACCTGCTGGAGCTGCTCAATGTCCGCATATCCCAGATCAACGGCTGCGCCTACTGCCTGGACCTGCACGTGCGGAGGGCCGGAGAGGCGGGAGAGACTTCCCAGCGGCTGGCGGTACTGCCCGCATGGCGCGAAACCTCCTTGTTCACGGACAAGGAACGGGCGGCACTGGGGCTCGTGGAAAGTATCACGGAGCTCCCGGACGAACGTGCCAGGGAGCAGGCGGAGGCAGTCGCGCGGCAATGCCTTACGGCTGAAGAATTTTCTGCCGTGAGCTGGGTTGCCGTGACAATGAACGCCTTCAACCGGGTCTCCATCACCAGCCATCATCCAGTCAGGCGTGAGCGCTCGTAGCAGTCGCCCTCATGGGGGATAACATCCAGGCAGCCCGGGATACTGTTTATCCACAGGTATTCCACACTGTTAATAACAGCAAAGTGAGGTGCCGGAGAAGGCCGTATCCCTGCTGCCAGTAGCTGCGACGGCCTTCCCCGGCAATGCCGGCATTGCTTTTCCACACTGTGGATAACCTTCCCAACAGCTGGGGATAACCTGCAGGGTGCTTACCCAGGCCAGATGCCCGAGGATCCCCGGCGATGGCTGCCCAGGAGGTGGGTGTCCACCATTCCCACGGCCTCCATCAGCGCATACATGGTGGTGGGTCCTACAAAGGAGAAGCCACGCTTGCGGAGCGCCTTGGACAAGGCAAGGGACTCTGCCGACTGGGTGGGGATATCGGTGATTGCCTGTGGCCTGGGCGTGCTGGCCGGGCGGAAGCTCCACACAAAGTCCACCAGTCCGCCGTCGTTCCGAAGCTCGAGGGTGGCCTGGGCATTTTTGACCGCGGCGACAATCTTCAACCGGTTCCTGATGATCCCGGGGTCCTGCAGCAGCCGTTCCACGTCTGCGGCGGTGAACACGGCCACTTCCTCGGGATCGAAGCCGGCGAAGGCGGCGCGGAAAGCCGGGCGCTTCCGGAGGATGGTGGCCCAGGAAAGCCCTGCCTGAAAGCCCTCAAGGCAGATCCGTTCGTAGAGGCCCTGCTCGTCCGTGACGGGCAGCCCCCATTCCTGGTCGTAATAATTCCGCATGAGCGGATCTGTCGCAGCCCAGGCAGGCCGGGCGAGGCCATCCTCGCCGACGATCACCCCGGCGGACCCGGCAGCCAGTGCAGTCCCTCCTGATCCAGGCCGCGTGCCGCTAGGAACGCCAGCGGGTGGTCATCAGGAACCCCACGATGGCGATGCCAAAACCGGCCACGATGTTCCAGGACTGCCAGGCCTGTACCGGAAACCGCCCCTCGCTGATGTAAAAAGTGATGATCCACAGGAGGCCGATAATCATCAGGCCAAACATGACCGGCTTGAACCAGACGGGATTGGGCTTGTAAGCCTGGGGGGAAGCCGGCTGGGCGGTGCTGGCGGTCTTCTTACGAGGCTTTGACTCGGGCACTGGCTCTCCTTGACGGGCTGGGCAAGCTCGGCGGTCCAGGCTTGGTATCCTGCAAGAAGGAAATTGCCAGCGGTCTGCGCGATCTTGGTCAAATCTGGATTCTTACTAGCAGCCAATTCTAGCCGCAGTTGATGGGCAGCCCGTGCGGGCCTGGCCGGGGCACTGCCAGGGTAAACGCCCGGAGGGGAACGCGTGGTATTGCAGGAGAAGGCGGGGCCCGCCACTGCGCCCGCCCCCCGTCGTGCCCTGCTGCGCGGCACCATCCAGGTGCTTGGCGAGCTGCTGATTACCGCCGGCGTCATCCTCCTCCTCTTTGTGGCATGGCAGCTGTGGTGGACCAACGTGGAGTCCGATGCCAAGCAGACCCAGGTCATCAAGGAGTTCGCCAAGGACCTTGGCACCGCGGCCCCCGCTCCCGCAACCACCGCTCCTTCCGCCCCGCCGGCCGCATCGGAAGATTTCGGCAAGCCAGTGGTGGGAACCGCGCCCGGCCATGCCGGCACCATCGGCATCATGTACATCCCACGGTTCGGTCCCACCTACACTCGCCCCATCGTCCAGGGAACCAGCCAGGACGTCCTGGACACCCTGGGCCTTGGGCACTACAGCAACACGGCGATGCCCGGGGCCGTGGGCAACTTTGCCGTCGCCGGCCACCGCCAGACTCACGGGGCCGTGCTGGACAACATCCACACGTTGGTGCCGGGCGACAAGATCTACGTCCAGACCAAGGACGGCTATTACGTCTACGTCTTCCGGAACAACCAGATCGTGATGCCCTCCCGCACGGACGTGCTGGAACCGGTACCAACCCAGCCCGGCGCAGCACCCACCGAAAGCTACCTCACCATGACCAGCTGCAACCCCCGCTTCGGCGCGGAAGAACGCATCATCGCCTACGCCCTGCTGGACAGTTGGCGCCCGGCGTCAGCCGGGCCGCCGGCAGAAATCGCGGCGCAGGTTGCGGCAGCCACGGGAAGGAGCTGACCGTGTACGCCTGGATTTTCTGCCACCTCCCGGGACCGCTCTGGGTCAGGATCATCATTTCGCTGGCACTGATCTTTATTGCGCTGGTCCTGATGGTCCAGTTCCTTTTCCCCTGGATGTCCCACTTCACCCAATTCACCGACTCAACGATTGGTTCCACAGACCAGCCATGACCACAACCAAAATCCTTGTAGTGGATAACTACGACAGCTTCGTCTACACCCTGGTGGGCTACCTCCAGGAACTCGGCGCCGAGACCACAGTGGTCCGCAACGACGATGTCACCCTGGCAGAGGCGATCGAACTTGCCGGCACCCGTGACGGCGTCCTCATTTCGCCCGGTCCCGGCAACCCCGCCGAGGCTGGAGTCTGCATTGAGCTGATCAAGTGGTGCGGTGAGAACAGCGTCCCCATGTTTGGCGTGTGCCTGGGACACCAGGCGTTGGCGGAGGCCTTCGGCGGCAAAGTCACCCATGCCCCTGAGCTCATGCACGGCAAGACGTCCCTGGTGGAGCACATCGGCACCAGCGTTTTCGCCGGGCTCCCCTCTCCCGTTACGGCCACCCGGTACCACTCGCTGGCAGCGGTCCGGGAATCCATTCCGGACGTCCTTGAAGTTACGGCGCAAACCGCGTCAGGTGTGGTCATGGGACTCCAGCACCGGACGGCACCGCTGTGCGGCGTGCAGTTCCACCCTGAATCGGTACTCACCGAGGGCGGGTACCAGATGCTCGGCAACTGGCTGGAGTCGCTGGGCATGAAGGGTGCGGCTGCGCGGGCCGCGAAGCTCAGCCCGCTGATCCAGCGCTAACCGCAACTTTCCCCAGCCCGGAAGCCTCAGCCCTTTTTGGTGGGCTTGGGGGTGGGCGTCGCCGAGGGCGTGGGCGAGGGGGTTTCCGTTGGCGGCGGCGGCGGTGGCGGCGCCTTGGCCACCACGATGGTAATGGTCTTACCCTGGTCGACGGCGGTGTTGGCCGGATCGCTCTGGTCCGTCACCTTGCCCGGCTCCACCTGCGAGTTTTCCATCTCGATCACCGAGGGCACCAGGCCCAGCTGCTTCAGGGCTGCTTCGGCCTCTTCGCGGGTAAGGGCGCGAAGTTCCGGGACCACCACCTTGCCGGTGGAAACGATGAGCTCCACGCTGGTGCCGACGCCGACGTTTTGTCCTGGCGCGGGGTTGGAAGTGATCACGATTCCTGCAGGCACGGTGGCGCTGTTGGCGGTTGTGGTGGAGGGGGCGCCGACCAGCCCCACCTGGCGCAGGATGTCCCGTGCAGCGGCCTCAGTCTTCCCGGGCAGACTGTCCGGGATCTTCACCGAGCTGGGCCCGTCGGAGACATTGAGGATGATCTCTGCGCCCGGGTCGAGTGAACCGCCGGCCGCAGGATCGGTCCCGACCGCGGTCCCCTTCGGCACCGTGTCGTTTGCCGCCCGCGCGATCTTGGGCCGAAGCCCGGCGTTGTACAGCTCCTGCAGGGCAGCAGTTTCCGTCAAGGACGCCACCGATGGGATCTGCACCTTCGCCGGAGCAGGGGCCGGGCGGTTGACGGTTTGGTAAAGCCAGAGGCCGCCGCCGGCGAGGACCAGCAGGGTGAAAATCACCAAGGTGGCAATCCACGCACGACGGCGGGCGTTCTGCCGGGTGCTCCGCTCACGTTCCGGAGGGAGGCCGAGCGGCAGGGCAGCGGCCGCACTGTACCCGCGGCCGTCGTACTCATGAGTCCCGTGCCCATCCGCAAGTTCCAGCGGAACCGCCGGGCCGCCGTCGCCATGGAACAGGTTGGTGGCAGCCAGCCGCCCCGTGGGCGCGTCATCAAGGAAACCCGCGCCGCCGGCAGCGAATGCCTCCGTGGGCGGCGCTGCTTCGGGAACGTGGTCGTTGGGATCGGTGGGCGCCTCCGACGCCGGCACGGCCGGGACGGGGACCCCGGCCTTGGCAGCCCGCAGGGCGCGGCGGAAAGCGGCGGCATCCTGGAACCTGTCGGCCCGGTTCTTCTGCAGGGCCTTGGCCAGGACCGTGTCCAGCGCCGGCGACACCTGGGAATTGAGGCTGCTGGCCGGCTCCGCAATTTCGCGGACGTGCTGGTAGGCAACGGACACCGGGCTGTCGCCGACGAACGGTGGGCGGGAGGTAAGCATTTCGTAGAGCAGGCAGGCAGCCGAATAAAGGTCGCTGCGCGCATCCACGGTCTCACCCCGGGCCTGCTCCGGAGAAAGGTACTGGGCTGTTCCCACCACCGCCTGGGTCTGGGTCATGGTGGCCGAGGAATCGGCGATGGCACGGGCAATGCCAAAGTCCATCACCTTCACCGAGTTGGTGCCCGGGCAGTACATCACGTTGGCAGGCTTGATGTCCCGGTGCACGATTCCGGCCTTGTGGCTGTACTCGAGGGCCCCCAGGACGCCCAGTGTGTAGTCGATGGCCTGGTCGATGGTGACGTCATTGGCGCGGATCAATTCACGCAGCGTCTTGCCCTCAACGTACTCCATCACGATGTAGGGCACCCGCACGTCCTCGGCCGAGCCGTCATGCACCATGTGCTCGCCGGTATCGAAGATGGCAACGATGGACGGGTGGTTCAGGGCGGCCACAGCCTGGGCCTCGCGCTTGAACCGCGCCTGGAACTGCGGATCCCTGGCCATGTCCGGCCTGAGCAGCTTGACGGCAACAGTCCTGCCCAGCCGGGTGTCTGTTCCCTTGTAGACGTCCGCCATGCCGCCACGGCCAATGAGGTTCCCCAGCTCGTAGCGGCCGCTCAGGACACGCCGGTTATCAACCGGCAGGCTGTCCTCCCGGTGCAACGGTGTGCGTGGTGACTCATTCACTGGTGTTCCTGACGTTTAGGGCGTGCAGGTAGGGGGTGTGCCGGGCGTCTGGCCCGCCGCGCAGGTTGCAAGCGGTGAGAGGGGCGTGGGACCGGCCTGGGAGGACGTTGTGGGCGTAGGGGTCGGGGCCGCACTGGTGGGTGCGGGCGCCGGAGCCGTTGCGTAGAGGACGGTGATGGGTGATCCCTTGGGGATGACACCCGTGGGGTTCAGTTCCAGGACGGTACCGGGGGCTGCCGAGCTGCTTTCCTGCGGCAGGACCGTCACCTGCAGACCCAGTCCGGCGAGGGCTGCCTGCACTTGCCGGTAGGGCTTGCCAAGGTAAGCCTCAGGAATAACGTTGACCGTCGCCTGGGTGGGCTCCGGGGTGGGTGTTGGGGTGGGGGTGCTGCGCGTCTGCGTGGGCGTCGCCGACTGCGTGGTCCGCGTGGGCGTAGGGGACGACGGCGGTGCGCTGCTGCTGGCGGTCGCGCTGGAGCTGGGGTTGCTGGACGGCGAGAAGAGTCCCATCTGGCTAAGGAGGAAACCCACCAGCGCAAACAGGAGCAGAAGGATCAAGGCGACCAAGGGCCAAGTCCAGGGGCTGCGTCCCTTGCGCCGGGGCTCATCAGTGGGTTCGTCGTCGTACGTTTCCCCGCCGTATGTATCCTCGTCCTGCTGGTCCCAGTTGCGCTGGGCAGCCAGCGCATTGGCGCGGGCAAGCGGCCCCTGGGGCGCGTCGCCCTCAGAGGCGGATGCGCCGTGGGCGCCTGCCGCCATTGCAGCGGCGGCGCCCGCCGCGCCGGCGCCCAGCACCGGGAGGGCGGAGGTGGCGGTGGGGGAATCCCGCTGGCTGCCAATGACGCCGGTGGGGGCGGTGGCGGTGTCCACCGGCGCCGTGATGGGGCCGGTGTCTGCGTCGAAGAGAAGCATGCCGGGCACGGCGGCGCGCGCCGCGCTGATATCGCCGTTGCGGATTGCCTCCGCTGCCTCGGCCAGCTTGATGGCATTGGCAGGCCGGTCCTTGGGATCCTTGGCCAGCATGGACATCAGGAGCGCCCGGACCGGAGCAGGCAGGCTGTCCGAAAGCGGCGGCGGAGCGTCGTTGACCTGGGCCAGCGCAATGGCGATCTGCGATTCGCCGGAGAAGGGACGATGGCCGCTGAGGCACTCGTACCCGATGACTCCGAGGGAGTAGATGTCCGAGGATCCGGTGGCGGTCTGTCCGGTTGCCTGTTCAGGGGCCAGGTACTGCGCCGTTCCCATGACCTGCCCGGTCTGGGTGAGCGGCACCTGGTCGGCAAGGCGGGCGATGCCGAAGTCGGTGACCTTGACCCGTCCGTCGGGCGTGATCAGGAGGTTTCCGGGCTTGACGTCCCGGTGGACCAGGCCCTGGGCGTGTGCCACGGCCAAAGCGCGGGCGGTCTGCGCAATGATCGAGAGCGTACGGTCCGGCGACAGCACCTGCTCGTGCTCGATGATGCTGCTCAACGGCTGGCCCGGGACCAGTTCCATGACCAGGTAAGCGGAGCCTTCTTCTTCGCCGTAATCGAAGACGTTGGCGATTCCCACGTGGTTAAGGAGCGCGGTGTGGCGGGCCTCGGCACGGAACCGCTGCAGGAATCCGGGATCTCCCGTGTATTCCTCCTTGAGCACCTTGATGGCGACGATGCGGCCAAGGACCAGGTCCTTGGCTTTCCAGACTTCGCCCATGCCGCCAATCGCGATCCGCGTGGTCAGCTGGAATCTGCCGCCGAGGGTGATTCCCGTTGTAGGCCTCACTTATTCAACACCGCCTCAAAAATCTTCTTCGCGTTAGGACTGGTCAGCTTTGCTCCCGCGTAGATGTCTACGCCTTCCATGACGATCGTGACGCTGACCTTGGGGTTGTCAGCAGGGGCGAATCCGGTGAACCACGAATTGTTGGTTCCATTTCCGAGTTCGGCGGTGCCGGTCTTGCCCGCGACCTGTACGCCGGGGACGGCGGCACCCTTGGCGATACCGTCAGTAACCACGCTGGTCATCCACTCGGTGATCTGTTTGGAGATCTCCGGGGTGGTGGACGTCCTGAGCTGGGCCGGCTGGGGCTCGTCAATGACGCGCAGGTCCGGGGACCGCAGGGTCTTGACCAGGCTGGGCGCCATCTGGACGCCGCCGTTTGCGATGGCGTTGGTCATCATGTTGACCTGCAGCGGCGTGACCCGGACATCCTTCTGGCCGATGGCGGACTGGGCCAGTCCGGGCTTGTCCAGGTTGTCAGGGAATCCGTTACCTGTTGCATGGCCCAGCTTCAGCAGATCCCCCACGTCCTCGCCGAACCCGAACTTCTTGGCCTGGGCGGCAATGGCGTCGCGGCCCAGATCCAGGGCGATGCTGGCGAACGGCGTGTTGCAGGACTGCTGCAGTGCGAAGGCGAAGCTGGCGGTGTCCCTGGTGTAGCAGTTGCCGCCGGCGTAGTTGGGCAGTTTGTATTGGATGCCGTCGAAGGGCATTTCCGCGGGGTTGGGCAGGACGCTGTCCTTGTTGTACTTCCCTGAGGCCAGGGCGGCCGCCGTATCCACGAGCTTGAATACCGACCCCGGGGCGAGCAGCTCACCGGTGGGGCCGCTGACGTTTTGGTTCAGGTTGACGCCAGGGACCTTGACCAGCTCATTGATATTGGCGCTTTCAGCCTTTGGATCCTGGATGGCCACCAGGTTCGGGTTGTAGGACGGCTTGGAAGCCATGGCCAGGATGGCGCCGGTCTTGGGGTTGGTGACCACGATCGAGCCGCGCTGGCCATCCGGGATCAGGTTGTAGGCCAGCTGCTGGATCTGGGGGTCGATGGTGAGTTCCACGGAGGCACCCTTGGGCTGGTTGCCCAGGAAGAGCTGGCCCACCCGGTCCAGGAAAAGCTGGTCCGAGTTACCCGCCAGCTCGGCGCCCATGGACTGCTCCAGTCCTGTGGCTCCGTAGTTCTGGGAGAAGTATCCCGTCAGGCCGGCATACAGCTCCGGCTGCGGGTAGGTGCGCTGGAATTTGCACGTCTCCGAGTTGCTCTCCACCGATTCCGCCACCGGGGTACCGCCCACAATGATGGAACCGCGGTCATTGCAGTACGTCTGCAGGATGGCGCGCTTGTTCCAGGGGTTGTCCTTCAGGGCGTCCGCACCAATCACCTGGACATAGCTGATGGCCCCGAAGATGAGGGCGAACATGGCGATGGCCGCTACCCATGAGTGCCGTATTGCCTGGTTCATGCGTGCTTCACCGCCTCGGTTGGAGTGTCAATGCCTACGGATTCCGCCCCCGCTGACGGCGGCAGCGGTGTGGTGTCCACTGGGCCGCGCGCGGTATGCGAGATCATCAGGAGCAGTCCCACAATGATCCAGTTGGCCAGCAGGGATGAACCGCCGGCGGCCAGGAACGGTGTGGTGAGGCCGGTCAGCGGGATGAGCCTGGTGACGCCGCCGATCACCACGAAGCACTGGAGCGCCACGGCGAAGGACAGGCCGCACGCCAGCAGCTTCCCAAAGGCATCGCGCGTGCCCAGGGCAGCGCGGAACCCGCGGGTGAACAGGAGCAAATACATCAGGACCACGGCGAAGAGGCCAATCAGGCCAAGTTCCTCGCCCAGGGAAGCAATGATCATGTCGCTGTTGGCGAAGGGAACCAGGTCCGGACGGCCCTGCCCCAGGCCCGTTCCGACCAGCCCGCCGTTGGCCATGCCGAACAGCCCCTCAACGATCTGGAAGCTGCCGCCGTACTGGCGGCCGTAGACCTCGTCGGTGAAGGCATTCAGCCAGCCGTCGATGCGCAGGCCCACGTGCGAGAAGACTTGCGAAGCGATAAAGCCGCCGCCCAGGAGGAGGGCCAGGCCGATGACAACCCAGCTGATCCGGCTGGTGGCCACGTAGATCATGACGATGAACAGGCCGAAGAACAGTACGGAGGACCCGAGGTCGCTTTGGAAGACCAGCACTCCGATGCTGACCAGCCAGGCGGCCACCATGGGTCCGAGGTCCTTAAAGCGCGGGAACTGCAGCGGACCGATTTTCCGGCCCGCCAGCAGGATCAGGTCCCGGTTGGAGGACAAATAGCCTGCGAAGAATATGGCGAGTGTGATCTTGGCGATTTCACCGGGCTGGAAGGTCATGGGACCCAAACGGATCCACACGCGGGCACCGAGGATTTCACCCGCGCTGATGCCCGGAATCAGGGGAAGAACCAGGAGGACGGCACTGGCTGCCAGTGAGGTGAACGTGAACCTGCGCAGTACGCGGTGGTCTTTCAGGAACCAGATGACGGCGATGGCCACCGCCATGGCAATCAGCGTCCAGCGGAGCTGGTTGTTGCCGGTATCGGAACCCGGCGGATCCAGGCGGTGGATCATGGCCAGTCCAAGCCCGTTGAGGGCAACCACCAGGGGAAGTATTACCGGATCGGCATATTTGGCGCGGAAGCGCAGAACCCCGTGGAATACCAGTGCCGCAACGGCCAGCAGGCTGGACTGGAACCAGAAGTCCGAGTCGAAAGCCTTCTCCTGGTCCACGCCCACCAGCATGTTGGCCCCGATGCCCACGGCAAGGGCCAGCAGCAGCAACGCGAGTTCAACGTTGCGGCGAGGCTTGGGCATGCTGCTTACCTGGCTCATTTCGCCGCCTCGCAGGTGATGGTGGGAGTTGGTGTTGGGGAAGCGGCCGACGGCCCGGAGGCAGGGGCGGACGCGCCCGGTGCGGGCGGCGGAGCTGCCGCGCCGGCGGGTGGTGCGCTGGAAGGCGGAGCGGGGCTGCCGGATGGAACGGGGGCAGTGGCAGAGCCCGAAGGCTTGGGGCACTCCTCCTCCGGCGAGGTGGTTCCCGTGAGCTCCAGGTTCTTGACGATCCGCTGCGCGTCGTAGAGGTCGTTGGCCGGAACCGTCTGGCGGACCCGCTGCTGCGAGAACGGGGGAAGGGAATCCATCCGGATATCGGTCACGGCTTCCAGGGAGGACAACTGGATGGGCCCCAGCCTCTGGGAAACGCCGTTGTAGATCGCCACCCGGGAATCGAACTCACCCACGTAGTAGCGGGTCTGGGTCCAGGCGTAGCCGAGCCAGAGCCCGACGGCCACCACAAGCAGCACCGCGGCTGCAACGGACCAGGCCACCCACCGGCGGGGACGCAGCGGGACCAGGGTGTCCTCGGGGTCGGCGGCGGGTTCTGCCTTGTGGGTAAGGAGCGTGGCAGCCCGCCGGGCCACGGTCCGGCCGGCAATGGTGGGGATGGATCCGGACTCCGCCGCAGCCGCTGCCGCGCCCACCAGTTCGTGCGGGCGTGAGGCAAGTTCTTCGCGCAGTACTTCGGCAGACAGGTGTTCACCGAGGTGCGGGTCCGTGCTGCCGGGCTCCGGGGAGTCGGTGTCCCCACTTTCGGCATCCCCGTCTTCGGCGCTGCCGTCCTTGGCACCGCCGTCGGCCGGTTCCTTCCCGGGTGCAACACCTTGCTTGGCGTCTTCGCGGTCCGGGCCGGTTTTGGCACCGGGTTGCGTGCCGTCGGCGGGACCGGCGGATGCAGCCATGTCGGCGGGTATGCCGGCCGCCGCGGCAGCGGGCTTGCTGCCCTCCACCGGCGGGACGATGTCGACGGCGGCGGTGCTGACGTCGTCGGGCGTTTCCTCCACGATGTCCACCATGACCACGGTGACGTTGTCCGGGGAGCCGGCTTCAAGGGTCAGCTCAACCAGGGTTTCGGCGCACTCGTGCAGGTTGTGGGTTTCCCGGACGGTCCGCTCCACGGCGTGCCCGGCCACGTAGTTCAGCCCGTCTGAGCAGAGCAGCCAACGGTCCCCGGGTTTGGCGTCGAGGGTGTCCAGATCCAGTTCGGGACTGGCATCGACATCGCCCAGGACGCGCATGAGGACGTTCTTGTGCGGGTGCGTTTCCGCTTCCTCCGGGCGGAGCCGGCCTTCGTCGATGAGCCGCTGGACAAACGTATGGTCCACACTGACCTGCTTGAATTCACCGTCGCGCAACCGGTACGCGCGGGAATCACCGATGTGCGCGAAGTGCAGTTTGTTATCAGCCAGCAGGAGCGCGGTGACAGTGGTGCCCATGCCCGCGAGCTTGGGGTTCATGTGCACCAGTTCAGAGAGCAGCGAATTGGCGGTCTGGATCTCGTCGGCAAGGACGGTGCCCGCATCATCACCCTGGTCCGGGCTGTCCAGGTGGATCATGTCCAGGACGGTCGCTGCGGAAGCGACGTCACCGCCGGCGTGCCCGCCCATGCCGTCAGCGACGACGGCGAGATGGCGGCCGGCATAGGCGGAATCGTCGTTCTTGGCGCGGATCCGGCCAACGTCGGACCGCGCCGCGAAGCGCATGATAAGGGGCCGCTGAGCCGGACTGGAGCCGGTTGCGGGATTTTCAGGCACGGCCACGGTTACGGCCTCAATTCAATGACCGTCTTGCCGATTCTCACGGGTACACCTGGCTCGACCGGCAGGGCGCGGGTAAGTTGCTGATCTCCCAGGTAGGTGCCGTTGGTGGAACCCAGGTCCTCGATGAACCAGCGGCTGCCCTGTGGGAAGAGCCGGGCATGCCGGCCCGAGGCGTAGTCGTCCTCTAGAACCAGGGTGGCTTCCTGGGCTCGCCCCAGCAGTATGGGGCTGGCGGCCAGCGGCAGGGTCCGGCCCTTGAGCGGGCCTTCGATGACCACCAGCTGCCGCGCCTGCTGCTTCACCGGCTGGGGCGGCGCCTCTGCCAGTTCCGGGTTCCGCCGGACCTGCCGGGCGGTGGGCGCACCGGCTGCAGCCTTGCGTCCCACCATGAGGTCGCGCCGCATGGCGGAAACGATGCTGAAGATGAGTACCCAGAGGAGCAGCAGGAAGCCGAACCGCAGCGCGGTGATGGTGAGGTCGCTCATGCGCGGCCACCCGGGTTGGCAGAAAGCAGGCGGAAAATGATCTTTGTCCGTCCCATCGTGATGGTGGAGCCGTCTGTGAGTTCAGTGCTTCCCGAGACCTTTTGGCCGTTGACATAGCTGCCATTGGTGGATCCCAGGTCCACGGCACTGGTCACGCCGTTGGCCGTGCGGATTTCAAGGTGGCGCCGGGACACTCCCGTGTCTTCAATGTGGATGTCCGCCTCGGACGACCGCCCCAGAACGATCGACGGGGCATTCAGTGAATAGCGTTGGCCGTCGATGTCCAGGACCGGCTGAAGCCTGACCGGCTGCCGGTTCGGGGCCGCCGGAACGCTGGGCCTTGGCTGGGCGGCGCCCGCGCCTTGGGACTTTTCAGTGCTGGAAGCAATTTCGAAAGCACCGGCACGGAGCTCGGTGTCCCGGCGGAAGGAGATCCGCACGGGGCCCTGGAGGATGTAGCCCTGGCTGCGGACGTGGTTGATGACCACATCGCAGAGTTCTTCGGCCAGCGGCGTGCCCCATTCCTGTGCCCGGGCGAAGTCGTCGTCGCTGAGCTGCACATCGAAGACGTTGGGGACCAGCGTGCGTCCGGCCGCCACGGTAAGGGCTTTGTGGTCCACTTCGCGGCGGAGCCTGCTGGCAATCTCCACGGGTTCCACCTGCGCCTTGGAACCGGTGGAGAAGACGCCGCGGACGGCCTTTTCGATGCCACGTTCAACTTTGTCCAGCAGACCCATGGTTCTTCTCCTTTCCCCCCGGCTCCGGGGCACTAGTTGCTGCTGACCAGCACCTGCAGGGCAGTCAGCCGCAGCGCGGTTCACCCGCCGGCAGTGCCCACTCCTACATCCGATACTACTTGCCACCCCTGTGAATGACCTTAATCCGCAACGGCCGGGCGCCGGCGAAAGTTCGGTTTCCGGGGCCTTGCCGGCCGCCGCGGCACTGTCTTTCCACGGCTTCCAGTACCCGCCCCTGGCTGGTTTCCTGCCTGTTTTTCCACCGGCCGGCGCGGACTGGACAAGGGCGGATGGGGGCCAATTGGTAATTTGCGGCAACTGTCCGTTATGCTTGATCTCGCTGCTTTTACGAGACGCGAAACGGGAAACCGGTTCGGTCACGTGGAAGAAGTTGCGCGCGAGTGGCGGAACGGCAGACGCGCTGGCTTCAGGTGCCAGTGTCCGAAAGGGCGTGGGGGTTCAAATCCCCCCTCGCGCACGCAGGTTAAAGAGCCCCGGTCTTTTGACCGGGGCTCTTTTGCATTCCCATCATGCAACCGACGTTCCAGGGGTTGCACCACCGTCCGGACTTCGCACCCCCGCGTTCGCTGGTGCTTCGTCCGGTGGCCGGTGCCTGAGCACCTGGACGCTCGGATTACGACGGCGGGACGGCGCCTAGGCGGACGGGCGCGCCGAAGCCTTGAACCGGCGTCGTGAGTTGGCCAGGTGGGTGCGCATGGCGGCTGCCGCTGCGGCGTCGTCACCATCGGCAATGGCATCCCGGATGGACCGGTGCTCCAGCACCACCTGGTCGAAGTGGTCCCGGGCGTAGTGCTCAGCGCCGGTCATCAGGCGGGTGCGCGGCATGGCGATCATGGTCTGCCCCAGGGCCGCCAGGCAATCGGAGTAATAGGGGTTGCCCGAGGCGGCGGCAACCGCACGGTGGAATTCAAAGTCAGCCTTCATGGCGCGCGCCGGGTGCCCGGAACTCTCCGTAAAGGTGTCCAGTGCGGTGCCCAGAGCCCGTAACTGCCGGTCGGTGCGGTTCCGGGCTGCCAGTGCCGCGGCTTCGGTCTCAACTCCCATGCGGAAGGCCAGCAGGTGCAGCCTGTCCTCCATAGTGGCCACGGGCCGGATCCCCACACCCTCCGAGGGCCTGTCCGCCGGGGGAGTGAGCGCGAAACTGCCGCGCCCGCGCTCGGTTTCCACCAGCCCCTCGGCCTGCAGCCGGGTAAGGGCGGCGCGGACCACGGTCCGGCTGACACCGAAATCGCTGATCAGCGTGTTTTCGCTGGGCAGCTTTTCACCCGGCTGGATCACGCCGTCGACGATGCGGTTGCGGAGGTCAGCGGCAAGGTCCGCGGTGAGGTTCCGGGTCATGGCTAAAGATTACGGCTTCGGGGTTACGCGTCGAACTCCACGCTTTCGGTGGTCCAGGCGCGGGCCTGGTCGCTCAGGGTTATGCCGAGGCCGGGGCGGTCCGGGACGATCATGCGGCCGTCCTTGGTTTCCAGGCGCTCGTTGAACAGCGGGTCCAGCCAGTCGAAGTGCTCCACCCAGGGTTCGTGGGGGTAGGCGGCGGCGAGGTGGAGGTGGATTTCCATGGCGAAGTGCGGGGCAAGGTCCAGTCCCCGCTCGTCGGCCAGGGCGGCCAGGCGAAGGAACTGGGTGATACCGCCGACGCGCGGGGCGTCGGGCTGGATGATGTCGCAGCCGTTGGCGGCAATGAGGCCTTTATGTTCAGCCACGGAGGCGAGCATCTCGCCGGTGGCGATGGGGGTGTCCAGTACCTGTGCCAGGTGGGCATGGCCCTCGAAGTCGTAGGCATCAAGGGGCTCTTCGATCCACACCAGGTCGAATTCCTCGAGGCGGCGGCCCAAGCGCAGGGCCGCGGCGCGGTCCCACTGCTGGTTGGCGTCCACCATGAGCGGAACGTCCGGGCCGATGTGGTCGCGGATTCCGGCGACGCGGCGCAGGTCCTCCTTGCTGTCCGGCAGGCCCACCTTGATCTTGATGCCGCCGATGCCCTCCTCGAGGGACTGGGTGGCGCGCGCCTTCACTTCGTCAAGGCTGGCGTTCAGGAAGCCGCCGGAGGTGTTGTACGTCCGCACCGAGTCGCGGTAGGAGCCCAGGAACTTCGCCAGCGGCAGCCCGGCACGCTTGGCTTTCAAGTCGTATAAAGCGATGTCGACGGCGGCGAGAGCCTGGGTGGCGACGCCGGACCGCCCCACGGAGGCCCCTGCCCACAGGAGTTTGGTGTAAATCCGGGCGATGTCGTTGGGGTCCTCGCCGATGAGGCCTTCGGCGACTTCCCTGGCATGGGCATATTGGGCAGGGCCGCCGGCACGCTTTGAATAGCTGAATCCGACGCCGGAGTGCCCCAGCTCGGTGGTGATCTCCGCGAACAGGAACACCACCTCGGTCATGGGCTTCTGCCGTCCGGTGAAGACTTTCGCGTCGCTGATGGGAAGGGCGAGGGGAAGACGGGCAGTGGATAGCTTGACGTGCCGGATCAGATCGACGGAACTCATTGATTCTCCTGGAAGACAGGTGGGCCCCTTCGCCCACACTCCTAGGATATAAGTTTGCAACTTGTATTACAAGCAAGTCCTTGCAGATCCAATTTCAGCGCCTTTGGGCGATTCCCCCCGGATTTTGCCCTCGTGGGATGATAGAGGGGATGACTTCCCCCAATCCTTCCCCTGAAACTCCTGTCCGCGCCTCCAAGGCAGCCGCCGGCACTGCCCGGCCGCAGGTCCGCCCCACCGCCGAGGGCTGGGAGCAGGCACGTACGGTCGAAGGCCGGCCCCTGCTCCAATTCGCGTCCCCGCGCGTGAAGCAGCCGCCAGTGCACCTGGCGGACATGAGCCTGGCCGAGCGCGGCGAGAAGCTGAAGGAACTTGGCCTGCCGGCATTCCGCGCAAAGCAACTCTCCACGCACTACTTCCAGCACTGGACGGTGGACCCGGAGCGGATGAGCGACCTGCCCAAGGCAGGCCGCGAGGAGCTTGCCTCCCAGATGTTCCCGCCGCTGCTCACGGAGGTCCGCCGGCAACGCACTGACAAGGGGGACACCATCAAGTTCCTCTGGCGTCTGTTCGACGGTGCCCTGGTGGAGTCCGTCCTGATGCGCTACCCCGGCCGCATCACCCTCTGCGTCTCCTCACAGGCCGGCTGCGGCATGAACTGCCCCTTCTGTGCCACGGGCCAGGCCGGACTGACGCGCAACATGTCCACCGCAGAAATCGTTGACCAGGTGGTCGCCGCCAACCGGGCCATCGCTGCCGGCGAGCTGGGCCCGAAGGAGCACGACGACGAGCGGGTCACCAACATCGTCTTCATGGGCATGGGGGAGCCCCTGGCCAACTACAAGCGTGTCATGGCCGCCCTGCACCGCTTTGTGGATCCGGCGCCCGAGGGTTTGGGCATGTCCGCCCGGAACATCACCGTATCCACCGTGGGCCTGGTTCCGGCGATCCGGAAGCTGGCGGACGAGGACCTTCCCGTCACGTTCGCACTGTCATTGCATGCTCCCGATGACGAGCTCCGCGACGAACTGATCCCGGTCAACAACCGCTGGAAGGTGGACGAGGCGCTCGACGCCGCTTACGACTACTACCGCAAGACGGGTCGCCGGGTCAGCATCGAGTACGCACTGATCAAGGACATGAACGACCACCCCTGGCGTGCCGACCTTCTGGGCAAGAAGCTCAACCAGCGCGGACGCGGCTGGGTGCACGTCAATCCGATCCCGCTCAACCCAACTCCGGGCTCCATTTGGACCGCCTCGGACAAGGCGGTGGAACAGGAATTCATCGAGCGGCTCCGCGCCACCGGCGTGCCCTGCACCCTTCGGGACACCCGCGGCAAGGAAATCGACGGCGCCTGCGGCCAGCTCGCCGCCGCCGAGGACTAGGGCGCTAGCCCTTCCGCAGGGTTCCCAGTCCGGCAATCAGGGCGTCCAGCCCTAGCTGGAAGGCCGTATCCGCCGGGCGGCCGCGTTCCGGGCCGCCCTGGCCGCCGGAAGCATTCGCAGGTGCATCCGGTCCTGCAGAAGAACTGCGCACGGCTGCGGTGAAATACGGGGTGGATCCAGCCATGCTGCCGGAGTCGAAGATGTCCTCCGGCGCGGTGACGTCGTACGCGGATCCGAAGATAAAGGACTCAAGCGCCACGATTGCCGGCACAATGCGCTCCTGTGGAAAACCGGCGTCGGAAAACCCTTTACTTACGGTCTCGTACATTGCCAGGGTCTGCGGGGCGTCGGTGACCGGCAGGACGGCGATGACGGGGATAAGCGGAGTGTGCTCGGCAAAGACGTCCCGATAGCTCCAGGCCCAGGCGCGGACGGCGTCCTCCCAGCTGCCGCGGCCAAAACCGGAAACGTCGACGAGCGACATCAGGTGGTCCTCCACCAGGAGCAGGACATCCTGCTTTGACGCCACGTGGTTGTAGAGGGCGGACGGTGCCACGTCGAGTTCCTTGGCCAGGGCTGCCATGGTCAACCCGTCGTACCCCTTGCGGCTCACCAGCCCCAGCGCAGCTGCCGTGATTCCGGACTTGTCCAGCACTGCCGCGGACGGTCGACCGGCCCGCCTCCGCTGCACACCGCCGTTGTTGGTGGTGCGTCCCTGTGCGGCTGATACTGCCGGCATTCCTGCCCTTTCGTCGGTGTCCCCTGCATTATTCCATCCGGTACTTCCGCTCAAAGCAGGCAGCAGCTATAGTTCTAATAAAT
The DNA here is from genome assembly GCF_042652025.1 of Arthrobacter sedimenti. Lineage (NCBI taxonomy): Bacteria > Bacillati > Actinomycetota > Actinomycetes > Micrococcales > Micrococcaceae > Arthrobacter > Arthrobacter sedimenti. The sequence goes on from NZ_JBHSDQ010000005.1 coordinate 286,464, forward strand.
GAATGGCATTCATTTAGTGGTCCCCGTCACCAAGGGCCGCAGAGAGGACATCATGCTGAACCTGAACCGCGACGTCGTGGTCGTTGGAGCCGGGCCGTCCGGACTCACCGCCGCCCGTGAACTGAAGAAAGCCGGCCTCACCGTAGCCGTGCTCGAGGCCCGCGACCGCGTTGGTGGCCGGACCTGGACCGACGCCGTGGACGGCGCCATGCTCGAAATCGGCGGCCAATGGGTCTCGCCGGACCAGACTGCCCTCCTGGAACTGCTGGCAGAACTGAACCTCGAGACTTACCCGCGCTACCGCGAAGGGGAGTCCATCTACATCGGCGCAGACGGCGCCCCTGTGCGTTACACGGGCGACACCTTCCCGGTGGACCCGGACACCGCCGTCGAAATGGACCGTCTGGTGGCCCTCCTTGACGGACTGGCCGCCGAGATCGGCCCCACCGAACCGTGGGCCCATCCCAAGGCACGCGAGCTGGATACCGTTTCCTTCCACCACTGGCTCCGGCAGAACTCTGCCAACGAGGAAGCCTGCAAGAACATCGGACTCTTCATCGCCGGCGGCATGCTCACCAAGCCGGCGCACGCCTTCTCCGCGCTGCAGGCGGTCCTGATGGCGGCCTCGGCCGGCTCCTTCACCCACCTGACGGATGAGGACTTCATCCTGGACCGCCGCGTGGTGGGCGGGATGCAGCAGGTGTCGTTGCTGCAGGCGCAGGAGCTGGGTGACGACGTCGTCCTTGGTTCTCCGGTGCGTACCGTCAACTGGGAGCCGGACGCGGACGGCGGGCACCGCGTGACCGTTGTCTCGGACCGCGCCACCGTGAACGCCCGCTTCGTCATCATGGCGGTGCCGCCCAACCTCTACTCCCGCGTCTCCTTCAACCCGCCGCTGCCGCGCCGCCAGCACCAGATGCACCAGCACCAGTCGCTGGGCCTGGTCATCAAGGTCCACGCCGTGTACAGCACCCCCTTCTGGCGGGACAAGGGCCTCTCCGGCACCTGCTTCGGTGCCGATGCGCTGGTCCAGGAGGTCTACGACAACACCAACCATGGCGATCCGCGCGGCACCCTGGTGGGCTTCGTCTCGGATGAGAAGGCCGACGCCATGTTCGAGCTGTCCCCCGAAGAGCGCCGCAAGGCCATCCTGGAATCCATCGCAGGATACCTTGGCGACGAGGCCCTCACCCCCGAGGTCTACTACGAGTCCGACTGGGGCTCGGAGGAATGGACCCGCGGCGCCTACGCCTCCAGCTATGACCTGGGCGGCCTGCACCGCTACGGCAAGGACCAGCACGCACCTGTCGGCCCGATCTACTGGTCCTCCTCCGACCTTGCGGCCGAGGGATACCAGCACGTGGACGGCGCCATCCGAATGGGCCGCATTACTGCTGCGCGGATCGCAGAGGTGGCGAAGGTCCCGGTGGCCGCCAGCTGGTAAATAAGCATGCTTACTAATAGGCTGGCGGCGGGGAGCGTCCCCGACTTCAGACGAACGAGGTGAGGCATGACTGACGCCCAGAGCATCAGCAAGGTTACGGAGATCATCAACGATTCCAGGATCGGAATGGTCACCACCATCAACGAAGAAGGCGCCCTCGTCAGCCGGCCGCTGGCCGTCCAGGAGGTAAAGGACGACGGCGACATGTGGTTCTTCACTGGCCTCGGCACGTCCCAGGTTGCGCATGTCCGGGCTGACTCGCGGGTCAACGTTGCCTTTGGCAAGAACACTGAGTGGGTCTCAGTGGCCGGAATCGGCGAAGTGGTCACGGACCGGGCCAAAATCCACGAACTGTGGAACCAGGCGGTCGAAGCCTGGTTCCCGGACGGTCCGGACACCCCCGAGGTGTGCCTCCTGCGCGTCGACTCGGATTCCGCTGAATACTGGACCAGCCCCGGCGGCACGGCCGCCACTGTGCTCCAGTGGGTGAAGGCCAAGGTCACCAACAGCCGGATGAGTGTTGGCGAAAGCGGCACCGTGGAGCTGTAGTACCGGATTTTGAAGGGGCGGGGCGGCTAGGGCGGCCCCGCCCCTTTCAATGCCTGCAGGACCGCCGGCAGCAGGACGCCGTTGCGTCCCCACACCGGATCCAGGATCTCCAGATACCAGGAGTCCGCGAGCAGCAGGGCCAGGGCATCGTTGGTCTCGTCAGCCCAATCCCTGATCTGCGCCTCGTCTACAGGATTCTCGCTGGAACCGAGCACCGTGGTGACCTCCGTGCCCGCAAGGGTTACGGGAATGGCGGCGCTGCTTGCTTCGCCAGGCGCGTGGGCCACGGTGACCAGTTCGGTGTGCGTGGAAAGGGCCAGCAGTTCGCCGGCGGTGCCGGCGCTGCAAAAACCCGTGACGTACTCCCGTTGCGCAGCGCCGTCAGCGAGGATGCCCGGCTGGGACTCCTTGGTGAACAGCCCGTTCCGGTTCAGCTCCGCCAACACTGCGGCCAGTGCGACGGTTTCAGGGTCGAAACCGGGGGCGAAATGCCCCGGCTGGTACGAACTCCCACCCTCCAGCCATCGGGCGGTCAATTCCCCGGCGGCCTCCAGGGTGGTGGCCTGCCGCCAGACTCCACGGTCCTCCAGCAGCCGGCCGTACTCGTCATGGGCAGGCAGTTCCTCAGGCTTCATCTTTGGATGCTATCGCCGGGCCTCGGGGCCGATCCAACAGCGGCGACACAGCAGCTAACCTCGGCCAGGCTGCTCTGCGGGCAGGGCTGCAGGAATGCCCGCGGCCCGCTCCGCCGCTGCCAGGGACGCGGCCAGGCTTCCCACGGCATCGGGATAACCCTTGTGCGCGGCCGTCCGCAGCTGGTCCGCAGCCCGCATGGACTTGATCAGCGCGGAGGTTTCCGGCAGCCGCACATCGGTCAACGCCGGATAGTCGATGCTGCACGCCGGATCCAGCTCGTAGCGCCGCCACCGCAGCATGATCTCCTCATGCTGCAGCCGGGCTTCCTGGTGGGCTGCAACCCGCTCCCGTTCCTCCCTGCGTGCTGCACGCCGCGCCAGGAACTTTGGAGTGCCGCGGTAGGCCGCAATACCCGATGCGGCGGCCGCCCCTGCCAGCACCAAACCCGCCCACGGCGATACCAGCGCCGGAATGATCAGCGCGGGAAGGGCCACGCAGGAACCCAGGAACAGGTCCCAGAACAGCTGGTCCGTCCCCTCCGGTGCGCGGTCCTTGGGGGCCAGGACCCGGCGCCGAACGACAAAAACGGTGGCGGCCACGCCGGTAACCAGCACCGGACCACACAGCAGTACCGCCCACGCACCATGAAACAGTCCCTGCATCAACGATTCCGCGACTGACATCCTGCACCTCCGGCGCCCGGCATTCCCCATAAGACCGGCCCCGGCCGGAAAGCCCGGGCTGGTCCTTCCATTGCACCGTGTACGGCGCGCAGCGTCAATGGCAGGTGAAAAGGGAAAACAGGTACTGCAAAGGGACAGGGCCTGACAGGTACCGTGGGTCCATGCGACTCAAAATGTGCAGCATCCATGTCCAGGACCCCGCGGCCGCCCACGCCTTCTACACCGGGACGCTGGGCTTCGACACGCTCATGGCCATGCCGGAGTACAACCTCTACATCATCAAGGACCCGGGGGCGGATGACAGTTCCGTGGGGCTGCTGCTGGAGCCCAGCGACAACCCCATCGGCGCCAACTACATGAACGCCGTGCGCGAGGCAGGACTGCCGGCCATCGTGTTCGGGGTCCCGGACGTGCAGGCGGAGTACGACCGGCTCATGGCTGCCGGCGTCAGCTTCAAGACCCCGCCCACCACCGATCCGTTCGGGACCAGCGCCGTGTTCGACGACGGCTGCGGCAACTACGTCCAGATCCACCAGGACTGACGGGCCGGGATGCATTAGAAGCCTGTCCGCGCATCCGGACGTTCAAGGTCCTGACGGGCGAACAAGCTTCTGAGGCGCGACTGCGGCCTACTCGGCCTGGGCGCGGTCCTTCTTCGCCTGCTTTTTGGCGGCCTCTTCCTTGACCCGCTGGGCTTCGGCGCGGACGGCAGCGTGCGTAGCGCGTTCGGTGACCAGCCACTGTGGCGGGGCCTGCAGCAGCGCGGTGATTTCCGCCGTCGTCAATGCTTCCTCCACGCCGCCGCGCGCCAAGCCGCTGATGGACACGTTCAACTTCTGGGCCACCACGGGGCGGGGGTGCGGGCCGTTGCGGCGCAATTCGGCCAGCCATTCCGGCGGGTTGGCCTGGAGTTCGGCGAACTCGTCGCGGGTGATGGTTGAATCCTGGAACTCCTGCGGCGTGGCCGGGAGGTAGATGCCAAGTTTCTTGGCAACAGTGGCCGGCTTCATGGACTGGGAGTTTGCAGAGGTCATGCTTCAAGGGTATCCGGGCGGCGGGTACTGTGAAGACGTGCCAGCCGACGATACCCCCACGCCCGACGCCCCCGCTGCCCCGGAAGAGGCGGCCCCGCGGGTGCTGCGCATCGCCTACGTGGCCGGGGTAACGCCGGGCAAATGGATCCGCCGGTGGGAAGAGCGGATGCCGCACATTCCCCTTCAAGCATTTATGGTCGACGGCGGTGCCCAGCTTGGGCCGCTACAGGACGGCAGCGCGGACATGGGCTTTGTCCGCCTTCCCATCGAGCGGGAGGGCCTCAGCGTGATCCCGCTGTACGAGGAGCAGCCGGTGGTGGTGGCCCCGAAGGGCCATGAGATTTCGGTGTTCGATGAAGTGCCGCTTGCCGACCTCGCGGAGGAATCGTTCCTGGATGCCGCCGCACTGGGCGGACCGGAGGCCGCACTCCAGGTGGTTGCCGCTGGCGCCGGCCTGGTGATCCTCCCCATGGCGGTAGCCCGCCATTTCAACGTCAAGGACACTGTGGCGCGCCGCCTGACGGGGGCAGAGGGAACAGAAATTGCACTCGCCTGGCCTACCGAGGCCACGGACGAAGTGCTGGAGGAATTCATCGGCATCGTCCGCGGACGCACTGCCCAGAGTTCGCGGCAGCCCTCTGCCCAGCCGGCCAAGGTGAAAAAGGAGCCCAAGCCGGACCGCCGGGGCACCGGCGCGAAGAAGGCGCCCAAAGTGGCGCAGCGCTATGCGCCCAATCCGGACAAAGGCCGCGGGCGGGGATCCCGGAAGAAAGGCAAACGCTAGCCGGGGTTTGACGGGCCCGGTTTAGCCGCCGGGCAGCAACGAAGCCGGCCCTCAGATGCGGTCCGGCTTCGTTGTGTTGTCCTGCCCAGCCACGCGGGTTAGGTGTTTTGGACGTTGTCTTTGGCGTCGGTGGCGCGGTCTTTGACGTCGGTGGCGGCTTGTTGGCCTTCGGTTTTGACGTTTTGGGCGGCGTCGGTGGCGGTGGCCTTGACGTTTTCCAT